>CAZSHS010000032.1:0-50062 GCA_964606665.1 uncultured Candidatus Obscuribacterales bacterium
GGCGCCATCGCCTTTCTTATTATGATTGGTATCAAGTTGCCCAAGGGCGGCTACTAGCTATTTTTTGTTTTTGCCGCCGCCAAAAATGCCTTTGAACATTTTGGCAAGTGGGTCGTAGTACTCGTCTACGACACGTTCTTTAAGCGGAATAATGGCGTTGTCTGTGATGTGAATTTCTTCGGGGCAGACTTCTGTACAACATTTGGTGATATTGCAATAGCCGATGTGACCTTCATTTTTTAAATAATCTAGTCTGTCAGCAGTGTCTTTGGGGTGCATCTCAAGACCGGCTGCACGAACTAAAAAGCGTGGTCCCATGAATTGTTCATCACCATCTTTTTTCTCGTGGTCGCGAAGTACGTGACAAACGTTTTGACATAAGAAGCACTCGATACATTTTCTGAATTCTTGGACACGCTCGATGTCTTCTTGATAAATAACCCATTCTTTGGTGTCTGATTCGTCTGGAGTGAACGGTTTGATTTTTTCATTCACTCTGTAATTCCAGGAGACGTCAGTCACAAGGTCTTTTATGAGGGGGAAGGTTTTGATTGGCTGAACAACAATTTCTTCGCCTTCTTCAAAATGGTCCATACGCGTTTTACACATCAAACTTGGATGACCGTTTACTTCAGCACTGCACGAGCCGCATTTGGCGGCTTTGCAATTCCAGCGCACAGCAAGTTCGGGAGCATAATTGGCTTGAATGTAATGAATGGCGTCGAGAACGACCATGCCGGCTTCCATTGGTACTTTGTAAGTTTCGAATTGACCCTGAGTACCGTCGCCTCTGTAGACTTTCAAGGTAGCTTCTTTTGGCCCATTGTGGGATTCAGTCATTAGATGGCTCCTATTTGGTTTCGAAAAGTTTTTTCAAGTCTTCTGGCATTTCTGGCAATGGCTTGTGCTCGAGTTTCATCTTGTCACCGTCTTTACTCAGAGTCGAGTTGACGTGTCCCCATTTTTCGTCTTCCAAATTAGGGAAGTCGAGGCGGCTGTGAGCTCCACGGCTTTCTTCGCGTGAAAGTGCACTTATGGCAACTGCTTCTGCTGCCACAATCAAGTTTTTCAAATCGCGGCACAAATGCCAGCCGGGGTTGAATCTTTTGCCGCCACCAACACGCACTTTGGCAATTTCTTTTTTCAGCTCGGCTACCTTTTCGACGCCTATTTTCATTTCAGAAGCTTCTCTGAAAATGCCTACATGCGCACTCATTATCTCGTTCATTTTTTTGTGCAAATCGTAAGGATTGGGACCTTCTGTACGATTGAGCGGCGCTTCAAGCTCTTCTATAGCAGCTTGGACGTCGCTTTCTTTGAACTTGGGCATTTCTTTTAGACCTTTGGCGTATTCGGCAGCACCAAGTCCTGCTCTGCGACCAAACACAACTAAGTCTGAAAGGGAGTTGCCACCAAGTCTATTGGCACCATGCATTCCGCCTGCCACTTCGCCTGCAGCAAACACTCCTGGCACTCTCGATTGAGCGGTGTCTGCGTCGACCTTGATACCGCCCATGATGTAGTGGCAAGTTGGACCAACTTCCATTGGACCGGCTGTGATATCAACATCGGCAAGTTCTTTGAACTGGTGATACATAGAAGGCAATTTCTTGCGTACACGATCTGAGTCTTGATACGAAATGTCCAAGAACACGCCACCATGCGGCGAACCACGCCCTTCTTTTACTTCTGTATAAATGGCGCGAGCAACGTTGTCGCGAGTAGATAATTCTGGGGGTCTGCGTGCGGTTGTTTTTTGACCGGCAATAGCAGCGTCGATCCACTCTTTTGCTTCTTTCACGTCAGCAGCAAATTCGTGACGAGTAGAGTCGGGCAGGTAATTAAACATGAAGCGCTCGCCTTTGTTATTGGTGAGCAGCCCGCCTTCTCCGCGTACACCCTCAGTCACAAGCAGACCTCGAACTCCGGGTGGCCAGACCATACCTGTGGGGTGGAACTGAACAAACTCCATGTCTATAAGCTCTGCACCAGCTTCGTATGCAAGCGATTGACCGTCGGCAGTGTATTCCCAGGAGTTTGAAGTAATGGAATAAATCTTGCCCACACCGCCTGATGCAAGTACGACTGCTTTTGTTTTGAACAAAATCAATCGACCATCTTCGCGATAATATCCAAGCGCTCCGGCTATCTTGTCACCGTCTTTGAGCAATTTAGTAATGGTGCATTCCATGTAGACTTTGATGCCCTGGTGCACGCCTCTATCTTGCAGGGTGCGGATCATCTCAAGACCGGTGCGGTCTCCGACGTGACACAAGCGTTTCCATTTGTGCCCACCAAAAGCGCGTTGCAAAATTTTTCCGTCTTTAGTTCTGTCAAACACAGCTCCCCAGCGCTCGAGTTCTTTTACTCGGTCCGGAGCTTCTTGAGCATGCAATTGAGCCATGCGCCAGTTATTTAGTTTCTTGCCACCATTCATGGTGTCGCGAAAGTGTGTTTCCCATCCATCTTCTTGGTCGACGTTGGCAAGGGCCGCAGCCACTCCGCCTTCTGCCATCACCGTGTGAGCTTTTCCTAAAAGAGACTTGCACACAAGACCGACTGAAAGTCCTTGAGCCGATACTTCAATTGCTGCTCTAAGTCCGGCTCCGCCGGCTCCTACCACGATGACGTCGTGTTCGACTGTTTCGATGGTATCTATATTGGAGGTCATTTTTATTTGCTTCCTTTAGAAACTTTAGAACTGAAATAAAACGATTGGATTAGCTGCACCAGTGCAAACCTGCCTGATGTAGAGGTCTGTCAGTGCAACTGAAAACAAACTGAACCATGCCCAACCCATGTGGTGCTCGTTCAATTTGGTTACGAATTCCCACACTTTGAAGCGCGTTTTGGCTTTAGTGCAGCTAGAAAAACAATCCAAGCTTCCGCCGCAGAGATGTCTGTAGGCGTGGCATCCAAATGTATAACCACTCAAGAAGAAGCAGTTGGCGAACATAACTATTGAAAGAACGCTCAGTTGCATTCCGCCTTCTGGTTTAAATAGTGAGATCACTGCGTCATACCAGAGGAAAATCAGTACCAGTGCGGCTAAATAAAAGAAATAGCGGTGCAGATTTTGAAAGACAAAAGGAAATTTGGTTTCGCCTGTGTATCCGTCTTTACCGTATGGATCCACTGCACAAGCCGGTGGGGTCATAAAGAAAGAGCGATAGTACGCTTTGCGATAATAATAACAAGTGGTTCTAAAACCAGCCGGTATCCACAAGATTAAGATGGCTGGCGAGAATTTCCACCAGTCAAAAACAAGCTTGGGAGAATAGAATGGAGAAAGAAAATTTCCGCTTTCGAAGTAATTATTCTCGAACACTCTATAGGTGGCGTAAATAATGAATGAAATGAAAACGGTGGCAATGGTTGCCGGTTCGCCCCACCACGCATCTTTTCTTTGCGTTATATCAGGATGCGAAGGTCTTGAGCCGGGAGCTTTTGATTCTGTTTGTGCTTCTGTCATTAGGATGCCTACATCAGGGTAGAATTGAGCAATGAGCGTGCAAAATTATAACAAAGTGTCCCTCTCTTCCTTTTTCATTTTTCTTATCTACATGATCTTTGCTCCCAGGCTAAACAAGCCGCTCTATACTAATTTTCTTTTTCGCCCCGGTACAAGAACTTTAGAGCCCGGATTGGTGCCTTGTCTTGAGGGAATTCAAGGGAAGAACATAGATTTTAGTTCTAAAAATGGCCGTAGATTGAACGGCTGGTATTTCAAACAATCTGAGAGTCGGTTCACTATTCTCTTTAACCATGGCAATGCTGGAACCATTGAGAACCGAGTAAGCATTTGCACCCTTCTGCTCAAGGCGGGATATTCAGTCTTTCTATATGACTATCAAGGTTATGGATATAGCGATGGCTTTGCCACGATAGAAGGCGTTATCGAAGACTCTGTGTCAGCCTTTGATTATCTGGTGAGCACGCAAGGCTTAGAACCCGAACAGATAGTCGTATATGGCGAATCGTTAGGTGTTTCGGTCTCTTGCCATTTGTCCGACCAGAGAAAATGCGCCGCTCTTATTTTGCAGTCAGGCTTTTCAAGCCTCAAAGCAATTGCCGGTCACAAATATCCCATTTTGCGTCTCTATCCCAAATGGCTTTATCCCTTGCCTGGTCTTGATAGTCTTTCTGTGCTCAAGCGCAGTAAGTTACCAGTATTAATTGTGCATGGCGAGCTCGACGCGGTAATTCCCTTTTCTCATGCCGAAGAATTGTTCAAAGCTATAAGCCACGACAAGAAGCAATTTGTCTCTTATGCTGATTGTGCCCATAGTGATATTTGCGCCTTAAAGCCTGATGAATATGTCGAGGCTTTAAAAGGCTTAATCCGCTTAGTTTAAGAGATATTGCATTTTTAGACCCTTTTGTAGCGAAAAATGAGGGCTTGCACTTATCGGAATATAGTCAAACTTAGCGCTACTTCTCCTTGAAACTAGGCAAAATCAGACTAGGGCACAAGTTTTGAATGGGGTTGAATGAATCCTGCTTGATAGGGACACAAGGAGCACATTTATGGTTAGCGAAGCATTGCGGCTTGACCGCAAACCGTCCGCTGAGCACCTGATACCAGGTCTGTACACATTAGCTAGGCATTGGTTTGATCGCGACGACCTGGTGGCATGCGAAAAAATACTGCGACTTATTTTGACTATTGAAGCACGAGTGCAAGGAATAACCGCAAGAGAAGTGGTATTAAGCTCATTAGATCTAGCTCGCGTTCTGGTCAAAACAGATCGCTACATGGAAGCGGAAGAACAATTTCTGCAAACTCTAAACAGATGCAACCAAATGATGCAAGACGATCACCCCGTTCTGGGAGTGACTTTGCGGGAATATGGAGCATTACTTCGCGAAATGAAATTTACACATGCGGCTGAAGTAATGGAAAAAAGAGCAGAGCTATTCGATCAGCATATCGCTCCAAGCACTACTGCCAGAGCCAGAGAAGCTCGTGTGAAGATTGATACTGCTACCATAAGCTGATTTGGAAGGATCTACGCGTGTGCCAGTTCTTCCTGACGACGCTTCTTGATCAAGTTTAGAGCGCTACCTTCTTTAAACCATTCAATTTGTTCTTGGGTCATGGTTTGATTCAATTGGATTTCGTCTTTGCTGCCGTCTGTATGCGTGACGACCATGGTGACTGGTGTTTCGGGCTCTAATTTGTGCAAACCAGGGATGCTGATTTTGTCATAAAGTTTGATTTTTGCATAATCAGCAGGATTGGCGAATGTAAAAGGAAGAATACCTTGTTTCTTCAAATTGGTTTCGTGTATGCGAGCGAAACTGCGCACAATCACTGCCTTACAGCCAAGAAAGCGCGGTGACATTGCTGCGTGTTCGCGACTTGAACCTTCACCATAGTTAGTATCACCAATTACTACCCAAGGCTGATTTTCCAATTTATAGTGACGTGCCACTTCTGGAATATTGCCTTTCTCTTTAGTGAGTACGTCATAGCATTTGCCTGGCTCTTCACAGAAATCGTCTTGAGCGGTGATAAACATGTTATTGCTTATTTTGTCTAGGTGACCACGGAATTTGAGCCATTCTCCAGCAGGGGAGATATGGTCAGTGGTGCACTTGCCTTTTGCTTTGAGCAGTACAGGTAAGTTCTCGATATCCTTGCCGTCCCAGGGGGCAAAGGGGTCAAGCAATTGTAAACGGTTACTTTCTGGAGAGACTGCAACTTCAATATCGTTTCCATTTGCAGGAGGCTCAATGAAACCAGTGAGGTCTGAGACAAAACCTTGGGCGGGTAACTCTAGACCTTCAGGTGGAGCTAGCTTTACAGATTTGCCGTCTTTGGTCGCAATAGAGTCTGTCAGTGGATTGAAAGTCAATTTTCCGCTTAATGACATTGCTATAACTAGTTCTGGACTGCTTATGAAAGCTAGTGTTTCAGCGTTACCGTCATTGCGTTTTTGGAAGTTGCGATTGAAGCTTGTAAGAATCGAGTTGCGATCGCCACTTTTTATGTCATCGCGTTTCCACTGACCAATACAAGGTCCGCAAGCATTGGCAAGAACGGTAGCACCAATTTTTTCTAAATCGTCTATTTGACCATCGCGTTTGATGGTGGCATAAACCTGCTCAGAGCCTGGTGTTACCATTAATCCGCATGTTGATTTTAAACCGTGGGCACTGGCTTGTCTTGCTATCGATGCAGCACGCGACATGTCTTCATAGGAAGAATTTGTGCATGAGCCAATGAGGGCATATTTCAATTCTTCAGGATAGTCTTTTTCTCTGACGTCATTTGCCATTTGCGAAATGGGGCGTGCCACGTCTGGTGAGTGAGGACCCACTACATAAGGCTCAAGCTCGTTCAAATCTATTTCAATTAATTTATCGAAGTATTTTTCTGGCTCCTGCATTACTTCTGGATCAGGACGTAAGTATTCGATGGCTGAATTTGCCATTTCAGCCAAGTCTTTGCGACCTGAGGCGGCAAGATATTTAGCTGAACGATCGTCGTATGGAAAGATAGAAGTTGTGGCGCCAAGTTCAGCACCCATATTAGTTATAGTGGCTTTACCTGTGGCGCTAATAGAGTTGGTACCTTCGCCAAAATATTCAACGATAGCGCCTGTGCCACCAGCTACGGTGAGTATGCCAGCTACTTTCAAAATAATATCTTTTGGTGATGCCCAGCCGTTGAGCTTACCTTTTAGATGAATACCAATTAGTTTTGGCCAGCGCACGCCCCAGGCTTCGCCTACCATCACGTCTACAGCATCAGCTCCTCCCACACCAATTGCGACCATACAAAGTCCGCCGGCGTTAGGTGTGTGTGAGTCGGTTCCAATCATCATGCCGCCTGGAAAGGCGTATTGCTCCAGAACAACTTGGTGAATAATGCCTGAGTTTGGCTTCCAGAAGCCAATTCCATGACGTGCTGAAGCGGTGCGCAGGAAGTCATAAACTTCTTGGTTGTCGTTTAAAGCTTGTTTCATGTCGGTATCTACACCAACCCTAGCCTGGATGAGGTGGTCGCAGTGGACGGTTGTAGGAACCGCTACCTTATCTATACGTGCTTGCATGAATTGAAGTAAAGCCATTTGAGCGGTAGCATCTTGCATCGCTACGCGGTCGGGTCTCAAGAATGCATAGGTGTCACCTCTGACCAGTTCGCCTTCGGGCCAATGGTCCAGGTGGGCGGTTAGGATTTTTTCGGCAAGCGTAAGCGGTCTATTAAGGCGTTTGCGCGCTTCTTTGTACTTAGTTTGGCGACTTGCATAAAAATCTTCGAACTGTTTTTTACTAAATTTAGTCATAGTGGACCTCTTGCCATGTTTATCTTGAGGTCTAACATTCTACTAAATAATATGGCGCCCAAAGGCTTTCTTTAGCTTTTAGTATTGTTTGTTCTTTTGCTAAATCGTTTAACTGCCCATTTGAAATGGCGCATCTTGAAGCGATGATAGCCGCAAGCTTTCATTTCGTCGTAAGCACTTGAAAATGTCCAGTTGTCTTTTGCCATGCGCCAGAACGCCACGAGCATACCGGTGCGGTCGCAGCCGTGCTTACAATGAAGATAGATGGGTCTATTGTCTTCGTTTTCGATTATTTGAAAAAACTCATTGATGCTTTCTTCACTGGGCCAGCACAAATATGTCATGGGAAAAGAGATAAATTGAATTCCAGCATTCTCAACAAGGACCTTTTCGGCTGCGATTTCTTTTTTTGTAGAGCGAAGGCAGATGACCGTTTTGATATTGAGTGCAAGCAAGGTGTTTATGCTGTCTTTGCTTATATGTCCGCCACGAAAGAGCCAGTCATGAACTTTTCTTAGGTTAGGTATATGAGGATAAATGTCGTCGGGGAGTAAATGCATGAACTACAATACAAACAAATGAATTTTCTGCGCAAACCGTCATTATATATTCCCACCTTATACTTTGCCGAGGGTTTGCCGAATGCGGTCGTCACTCTTATCGCTTCTATATACTATAAAGATATAGGTTTCGACAATTCGTTCATCGGTGCGGCAACCACTTTTGCCGCTCTGCCTTGGATGTTGAAATTCTTGTGGGCACCTTTTGTGGACTTGTACGGAGACAAGCGCAAATGGGTATTGGTATTGCAGATGGTGCTTGCTGCGGCTCTTATGGTTTTAGCTGCTTTTACTCTAATGCTTCCTTCACCTACTTTTACTCTTGGTGCTTTTTTACTAATCGCTCTTGCTTCAGCTACGTTTGATATATCGCTTGACGGATATTATCTAGAAATTTTAAAACCGGACCAACAAGCATTTTATGTCGGTTGGCGCAGCGCTGCTTTTCGGTTAGCCTGGTTATTTGGTCAGGGAGGTCTTGTATATCTTGCCGGGTATCTGAATAAAGAACAACATTACACTTTTGATCAGGCTTTTGCCTGTGTGTTTGCCCTGTGCTCTTTGATTTTTATTGTGCTTACTATTTTGCACTCATATGCAATTCCTCATTCGGTTAATCTCACAAGAGCTGTCGATAGGATTAATATCAAAGAGTTTTTCCAAATCTCGCTGTCTTATTTCAAGCAGGAAAAAATTGCAATTTGTGTTGTATTCATTTTGCTGTTTCGAATAGGCGAAGCACTTATGCTCAAGATGGCGACTTTGTTTTTGTTGGATACGCCTGCCAAAGGCGGACTTTCAATATCGACAGAAAATGTAGGTATTATTTATGGAACTGTCGGTGTCATGACTCTTGTGGCAGGCGGAATTGTGGGCAGTTGGTATGTGTCAAAAGTAGGTTTGAAAAAATGCTTGTTGCCCTGCGCCATCGCTCAACTTCTGGCTATGCTTGGATACTGCTGGCTGGCATGGACATTGCCATCGGACAATAAATTCGCCTGTACTGTGGCAGTTAACTGTTTAGAACAATTCTTTTATGGCATTGGTATGTCGGCGTTTCTAGTATTCATTTTGAGTACTGTAAAAAGTCAATTCAAAGCAGCACACTATGCTATGGCTACAGCAATAATGGCGCTGGGACTGTATTTGCCTCAAGCTGTGAGTGGTTTTCTATGCGATTATCTGGGTTACAAGCTCTTTTTTATTGTCAGCTTTTGGGCTGCTATTCCAGGTATAATTATTATCCCGTTTTTACCGCTACAAGAAGAAGGCGAAAATGCAATATCGTAGACTTGGTGCCTCTGGAGTAAAAGTTAGCGAAATCGCGCTGGGGAGCTGGCTTACTTATGGTGGGTCGGTGGACGAAACTTCGTCAATAAAGCAAATTTTGCATGCTGTAGATTTAGGCATTAACTTCATCGACACAGCCAATGTCTATGCTCACGGCAATGCTGAAGTCGTGATAGGTAAAGCTTTGAAGTCGCTCGACAGAGATTCTATATTTCTTGCAAGTAAAGTATTTTTTCCGATGGGAGATGGTCCAAACGACCGTGGATTGTCACGAAAACATGTGTTTGAGCAGTGTCATCAAAGTTTGAAGAGACTTGACACACCCTATCTTGATTTATATCAATGTCATCGTTATGACCCTGATACTCCAATGCACGAGCTAGTGCGAGCAATGGATGATCTTGCAAGACAAGGCAAAATTTTGTACTGGGGCGTGAGCGAATGGAAAGCTGAGCAGATTGAAGATGCAGTAAACACCGCCAAAGCAATGAATGCTATAGCTCCTGTATCGAATCAGCCTTGCTATAACATGCTTACTCGCAGAATTGAAGAATCGGTGGTTCCAAGCTCCTGGAAGCACGGTCTTGGTCAAGTTGTCTTTTCGCCTCTGGCTCAAGGTGTGCTTACAGGCAAATATGAATCAGGCAAAAATTTTCCAAAAGACAGTCGTGGTGCAGATGATCGCACTAATGTTTTTATGCTTGGAAATAATTTAACCAGTGATGCTAACTTGCAAAAAGCAAGAGAACTCAAATCTATTGCCTCAGATTTAAATTTAAGTTCGGCTCAGTTAGCCCTTGCCTGGTGCTTGCGCTTGAAAGAAGTTTCCAGTGTCATATGTGGTGCCACCCAGATCTATCAAATTGATGACAATGTCAAAGCTTCCGGCGTGAAATTAAGTCAAGAAATTTTAGATAAAATCGAAGGGATTCTTGCATCCGCCAACTTGGTCCGTTAATTTTCGCTTTATCCACAAGTGGGTAGAATGAAAATTATGAAAAGAACTAATCTCAAATTACTGACTACCCAAACTCTAGCTTTGAGCCTTTTGATGGGGCAGGCGCTCGCCCAGACGCCTCAATCTACTCAATATCCTCAGACTGATCCAAGCAAACTTGAACGTGTACCCCTTCTCAAGCCCGGTGCAGACGATAAGATGCCCGGTCAATTACCGGACTCGACAGTCAAGGTACCCACAACATCAGGTGAAGCTCCGGGTCCTGAGATTAAACCTGAGGTAAGAAAAGAAACCGAGTCGGCTTCGGAAGCTGTTTTTAATAATGAATCCAAAATAGACAAGAAAATAGAAGAAGAGCTACGAACGCCTGAGCGAACCTCGACCTCGCTTTCAGTTCCGACACTGCACACTCCGACTTCTAAAACGTCTTCGATTCCCGAAAAGCCTGGTGCAGGCAAAGAGCCCATGAAGCTCTTTGGGCGTATCGAGCAATTGACAGGCTCTGCCGATGTAAAACTGCCTCCGCTAAAAGCCCTCACTCCCCAACTCGACCCTCGCGGTCTTGTGGGTGGAGTCAGTGGCGCTGTGGATGAGTCTAAATACTCAGGCACAATTGCCAAAGAGTTTCCCAATGAATTCAAGGGCACCTGGGGCGGTACGCTCAAAGTGTGGACTTATACCTATAGTCCCCTTTATTTGAAGCAAGACCCGGCTGAAGCGGCAAGCATGGTCAGAATAATGAAACGCGACCGCGCTGGTGTTACCAATTTTGTTTTTCGCGAAGATCGCACTCGCAAGATTTCTCTTGAGCCAACATCCGTGCTTCTATCTGTGCCGATGAAGGACACTAATACTTATGCGCAAATGATGAAAGGTGGCGGACCCGGCAACATGGGCGCCTTTGCTGGGCAGTTTGAACAAATAATGGGCAATATGGAAACGCCTTGTGTAGCGGTGCATTTCGACAACTACCGGGCTGATGGCGTAACCGAGACTGGCGTGTCTGGCAACAAATCAGCCGGACAAGTAGTAAAAAACGTATTGCGTCAACTAGCTCCTGGAGTGGTTGAGCAGCAGATAGTGTCCAAATTTACAACAATAGTAAAAGGCACAAACAAAAAAAATACTGGCTACAGCGAAAGTGTTATTCGTTTCAAGAAATTGTCAGTTGGTCAGCTTTATGTTTTAGCCGCGTCTGTAAACTATTCAGACAAAGGTCAATATTTGAACAAGTTCATCATGTATGGCACTGTTGATCACAATCGTGTGATGGAAACTAACCCGATGTCATCAATGAGTAAAATGATCCCAGGACTTGGGCCTGATATGATGAATAACCCCGCTTTGAGAAATATGTTTGGAGCTGGTGGTGCCTCGCCTAATTTTGATCCATCTAAATTGCCATCGAATATGATGCCCAAAAATGGACAGATGCCAGGTATGCCAGGGATGAACGGTGGAATGCCAGGCGGTTTGGATTTCAATGAGTTGATGAAACGGATGAATGGAAACTGAATTTTTAGAAGAGTTAGTTCAAAAAATCGACGACATGATAGTGCAGCACGACTATCCTGGTTTCGAGGCGCGTGCTTTGAAGTTAGGCTTGCCTGAATGGGCTCGCAATTTGCCCGCTAAAACTTATTCTAAATGTCTCAAGCATGAAAGTGTGTTTGTGCGTTTGGCAGCGCTTAGATGGTTTCAAGAAGCGCCTGGAAAAATTAAGCCTCATATCGAACTTATTTATAGATCTCTTGAGGACTCTGATCCGTTTGTGAGATTGGAAGCCATTTGTTGTTTGGAGACTTTGCGCCAAGCAGACGATGAGATGATCGAAAAATTAGCCGCATTGGCCGATGACAATGATATAGACGTTCAGAGAGGCTTAGCGAAGGCTCTAGGCAAGTTAACTTTGCGCACGGCTAAAAATGCCCGCAACAATGCTTGCGCCCTGCAGGCGCTCGATAAGCTTTGTCAGAGCAAGGATCCGCAACTGAGACTGAAAGCTCTAAAAGCAATTAGGAAAATTCAAGAGAAATAAGTTTCAACTGCTCTAAAAGACGATCGTTGAATTTGTGCTCGTACATGAGTTTTGCATTGAAGTCAAATTCATAATATTGCTCAAGAAAATTTGAGTTGTAATTTGCCATTTTCAAAAATTCAGACAAAACAGAATCGATTTCTTGACTTATTAGAATAAGAGAATTCAAAACTTCAACCGATACCGATTCCGATATGGCTTTCAAACTTGGGTCATCGAGCCAATTGCGATGAAAGGACGTTACGGACATTCCTATTGTCGAACCAAGTTGATGAAGAGAATTTCTGATCATTCTCTCCTCTAGTGTGGTGCGTTTACTTGCAAGATTCTTATTAATTTGAGCAATGACCAGAAGGTTGTTGCTCAAACTCGACACTAAGTCGCAAAGCTTGATTTCAATATCAATTTCAATGTCAATATCTTTGTTGTCTAACTCTTTTGTCATGCGGCTATTTTACAGGTAAGTAAAAGAAAAGGCCTTCCCGAGGGAAGACCTTTTCTCTTTTGTCGTTCTGGAAAATCCGGAAAACTTTTGGCTTAAGAGATTGTGGGAACGTAAGTTTTTTCAGGCACTTCAATGGACGAGACCGAAATTTGTGCGCCTTGAGCGCGTCTGAAATTGTCCAAATAGCGACGAAGAGCTTCTCTTATCAAATCTGAACGTGTTCTGTGCTCGCATTTGGCGATGAAATCAACTTGTTCGAGCATTGCTGGTGGAAGAGCAATAAGGACTTTCTTGGGCATGGGCATCTCCTTGGAAGAAAAATAAGCGCAGTGATCCGAGGACGCAGGAAGACAACGTCTTTTTAAATTGCGATCCGAAAATTTCACGGTTCTTAATAAAGACTAACCGCTGACTTGGTGGCATTCAAATAAATCAACCACCCTCAACAGCTATTTACTTTACACACATCCATGAATATCGTAAAGGTCTGGAAGGCGCATAAATGCCCATTTTAGAAACTAGTTCGATAAATGATTTTTACCAATATCCAAAAGGCAGATAGCGTAGGGATCTTGAGTTGATGCCAGTTACAAATACGACTTTTGTATACACGATGGGATATCCAGGGACATATATCTTTTTGAATCGATACTTGTATTTACATGAAATTGTGATAGGTGGCTTTCTACGCGCTTCTTCGTAGCTCGCGGATAAATGCTACAAAGTTAAAAGTGGTTTGCCTTTGCGGTCTTTGCTGATGTAATTTGCAATGAGAGATAAGCGGCAATGAAATAATAGCTGGCCAATACAAAAACAAAGAGACTTTGCGTGATACCATTAGTGATACTAACGATTTGTTCATCATGTACGTTTTGAGGGATTATTGTTATGAGTTCGTCCACATTGTCGATTGCAACCTGGAATGTGAATTCGATAAAAGCCAGGCATGATCACGTTCTTGCATGGTTGCAAGAAGCCCAGCCTGATTTTGCGGCGCTTCAGGAAACCAAAACTGTTGATTCTGCTTTTCCAGTCGAAAGTTTTGCAAACTTAGGTTACGAATGTGTATTTTTTGGTCAAAAAACATATAACGGTGTGGCCGTTCTTACGAAACGAAAAGTAGATAGTTTCGAGACGGGAGCCACTAAATTCGCCCATCTTGAAGTGTCGCAAGGAATTGAAGATCATCAAGCACGCTTTTTGCGTGTGAATAGTATGGGTCTCAATATCATCAATGTATATGTTCCTAACGGTCAAGAAGTAGGCTCTACTAAATATGATTACAAGTTAGCTTGGCTGCGCGCTTTACGTACCTATTTAGACGAGAATTTTTCTCCTGACGACAATGTAATTATTCTGGGAGATTTCAATATCGCTCCGTACGATATAGATGTATACGACCCTGTAGCTATGGCGGGACAAGTGCTTACAAGCGAGGCGGAAAGACAGGCTCTCGACAATGTATGCAAGTGGGGACATGGTCTAACAGATGCATTTCGTATGTTTGAAAAAGATGGTGGCCACTATAGTTGGTGGGATTATCGAATGCTTGCTTTTCAAAAGAAAATGGGATTTCGAATAGATCACATCTGGATATCTAAAAGTCTTGAAGCAAGATGCGTTGGCTCACATATAGATAGATATATGCGAAAACTCGAGAAGCCATCTGATCATGCTCCAGTTTTAGCTTCTCTTGAAATTGTTTAAGTCAAGCAGCGATTGAATCTTTGTTTGGAGCTTGACTTTTGCGTACCATGCAATTAATCAATGCTTGACTCATAGTCATTTTTTTGTCTTT
The DNA here is from genome assembly GCA_964606665.1 of uncultured Candidatus Obscuribacterales bacterium. Classification (GTDB taxonomy): domain Bacteria; phylum Cyanobacteriota; class Vampirovibrionia; order Obscuribacterales; family Obscuribacteraceae; genus Aved-18. The sequence goes on from CAZSHS010000032.1 coordinate 14,382, forward strand.
GGCAAGAGAATAAAAAACAATGGCTGAGTCGATTAGACTCTGTTCTTCTGGTCTTAATAAGTGAAGCAATAGACGCATTACATCAAGATTGCGACAAGCTAATTTTAAAAGCATCCCAGAATCGCAGTATTCTGCCATTTCACTACTTGTTAGAGCTTTCAAAATTTCTTTATACAGACTTGAATTTTGATCAAGCATCGAGATCAATTTTTCTTCGTCGCTTAAATCATAGTAGTTGCATATGGTAAGAAACTGACCAATAGTCATTTGAGATTGATCAAGAGCAAAACAGCAAAGCGATTGTATGGCTGATTGGATATTCAAGTGACCGCTTCTTACCAGATTTTGCAAGCTTAAAGCTAAGTGCAAAAGTGAATCATTGATCAAGTTTTGATTGAGCAAATATGTTCCCAATCGTTGTCCTGCAAAATCCTTCTCGTCAAGCGCTTTATCGAGCATTTTCTCATTTATGCAACCTGCTTTAGTCAGCAATTCGCCAATACGACAAATAGAAGACTTTTGATTTAAAGAAGGCTCCAGAAGTGGTGCATCTAATGAGCGAAGAGTCTTTTGAATTTTGAGTGTATAGTTGTTGCGCTCTTTGGATATAGCTCCAATTTGTATTGCCACCTGACCAATTTGTTTACCAGATCTCTTAGCTATTCTCAAAGCTATATTTATTTTGGACGGTGAAATTCCTTGCATTTTGAGCAGAGAACCAAATTTTGTTGAATAGTTGTCTTCAGGTTTGATAAAACAAATTTCCAGTGCTTGAGCGAATCTGAGATCAAATCTATTGGCAGTTTGTAAAACAAAAATGGCTTCTTCATGGGAGATTGAAGATTCAAGTGCAAGCTGTTGAGCATTAAGAACATCTTCTATTTTTTGTGCGCTTACATATTCAAGAAAAGAGAGCGCTTTTCCAAGCGGTATTCCGCCAAGCTTTGCAAACGAAGCTGCATGCTCAATTTTTTCAACTGATGAAAATTTAGAGGCAATGAGCAGATTACCCAATTTCAACTTCAATTTTGAATTTGCTTGCTCTACCATTTTTTCATCTCCGTAATTGGCAACAAATTCATTATGAGTTTTTAGCAAAACCAAAACTATAAGCGAGTACGCACGTCGCTTGCGGGTTTACGCAAATATGGAAAATACTATTAAGATTCAGGCCAATCGAAATTGTAGCGACGAGACATCCAGCCAATCATTTCTGCTTCAAGCTCGGCTATCTCGTCTACATCTATATATCTTTGTCTGAAGGCTTCTAGAATAATTCGGGCTCGTGTATTTAGTACTTCCATACCGGCCGATTCTTTGCTATGTGAATCCAAATTTTTAACCAGTTTTTGAGAGAGGGACGAAATTCTGTTTTGCACCCCGCGCACAGAAATGTGTTCTCTATCAGCAATTGCTTTGTCGGTCAAACCAAGAATGAGCAAGACCAGAATCGAGTATTCATCAGACGTAATCAGGCTGTCTTTGTGTTTGACTGAGTGTTGAATGGTTCTCACTAAAGGGTCTATATAAGGATTGTCCAGAATCAAAACCGATTTGATGGCGTGAGCCAATTTTTCTTCGCTCTCGGTTTTCAAGGCATATCCGTGAATGGCTTCATCGGGAACCATTTTTCCAATTTCTCTTACATAAGATTCTTGATGGAATTGCGACCAGAAAAGAATTTTGGTATTAGGATGCTTACTCCAAATAAGTTTGGCTAGTTTGGTTCCAGTCATCTCAGGCATCACAATGTCCAGGATTAGCATGTCTGGCTTTGTGCGCTCGAATTCAACCAGTCCCTGTGTACCATTGACTGCTTCTATTATTTCCACTTCACCCAGGGTCTTTTGCAAGACCGCCCGCAAATGGGTTCTTAAGGGCTCTAAATCTTCAACTACTAAAATCTTGTGCATTGATTGAATTTTAGCAAATCACAAAGGCTCAGGAACGCTCAAAACAAAAGAAGTGCCTGTGGCGAACTGGCTTGCTGGGTCAGGCTTTTCAAAAGAGACCGTAGCGCTTATCAATGAGGCACGCAAACGCATATACATCGTCCCGCGCGATAAATCGGACATTTTGGACGGATCAAAACCGATGCCATCATCAGTGGTGCGAAAGATATATGCAGCCCCTTGCTTAGATACATTTATTTTGACCGTTTTAGCTTTGGCGTGCTTGCAAACGTTTGTAATTGACTCTTGCACTAATCTATATATAAGTTGTTGCTCAACAATTGAAAATTTTTCAAGCTCACTTGTATCAACTTCACTTTGAAATCGAACTTTTAGGTTGAACTGTTTGGCAGCCTTGTCCAATCGCTCTTCAATTGCGGCGCATAATCCAAATTCATTTAGTATGACTGGACACAAGTCATCCATAATTTCTCTAATGTCGCTCATACTAGTTTTCATCTGGGCGATTATTTGATTTTTTGCCTCTTCATTTGGATTTGGGTCACTGGCAAATTTTTCAAAGCAAGTCAATGTTATGCGCATGTCGTTTAAAACCTGATCATGCAAATCTGCTGCTAGAAGTCGTCTGTCTTCTTCGTCCTGTTTGACCATGACAAGGCGTGATTCTTGCAAATCTTTGTTCAATAGATCAGTTTTGGCTGTGGCTGTCTCTATATATTTAATTTCGCGTTCGCGTTGCTTTAGCAAAGTTCCAGCGGAGATAGAAGCAACAAGAAGAATGCTTACGCAAAGCAACCGAGGCTGAATGCCAAACAAACTAAAAATTAGCGCTTGATAGACTATGCTGAGTAATATGAGTTGAAACGTGGTTACAACTCGTCCTTGAAGAGGTTGTGTGTAGCCTGCGTTGATTCCAGCAAAGGCAAGGGCTAGCATGCCAATGCCAAGTGCCAACATCTCAGTTATGGGCTCTTTTACTTCGCTTTTTTGCAGGCTGTCTTTCAAAAACGAAAAATTTTCTGCAAGAGGCTTGTGCAAATCTTGCCAGATTTTCAAGTCGAACTCTAGGCGGTCACTTAATATGAAAAGTGCCAGAGCCAGCGCGAAAAAGGCGGCAACTCCTAGAAAGCGTTTATTTTTGGATGAAATGTTCAAAGTGGCTTAAGTTGTTCCAAGTGCTTTGCGATGAATTTGCAAGGCTTGTAACTGACTATTTAAGTGATCTTTGTCTAACTGATTTTGAATCACAACTGTAATCAAATTTTCAGCACAATGCTCTTGGGTTTTGCTTTGTTTGAACAAATCTATATCTTCTTGTATGGGCAATTCAATCTGTTGGCGGCTTTGCATTTGAATGACACGTTTTTGATTTGTCCAAGATTCTCTTACTCTACTTGAATTCATGTCGGCAATGAGCCAGCCGACATCGGGATCTTGATAGATTTGCTCAGCTAAAGTGGTCAAAGAATCATTCTCACAAACAAGCCAAAGTGGTCTGTAATTAGATACCGTCTGTGTTTGCGATGCCTGGGCATTTTGCTTGATTTTGAGTTTTTCGCGAAGGCTTTGGCTAAAGCTAGACAACATATGTTTTTTGTCGAGTGATTTTTCGTCTTTCGTGGCCAATTTGCCAAGTCTGCTCATAAGCTCTTCTGCATTAGTACTCGACTCTAATTTTTCAAAATCTTTTGCATTTAAGTCTTTGCGTTCTTTCTTTAGTTTTTCAAGTACATTTTTTACTTTGATTTTGCCAGGCGACTTCCACTCGTTAGTCCAGTTGTAGGATGGTAAGCGCTTTGACACTTTCTTGTTTTCAATAGATTTGCCTATCGCATTGGCAATTTTGGATTCTTCAATAGTTGAATTAGACTGTTTATCCGATGGGTTAAAGACTTTTCGGTTAGTTCTATCGTTTGGATCGAACTTGGCAATTCCAGCAAGGGCAATAATCAGTCCAAGCTCTAGACCGGTGATGTAGCGAGAATCTTCAAAAGTACTTTCGGCGTGGGTGTTGGCAGAAGTAGGACCGACAAAATCTTTTTTCTTGCGTTTGCCAAAAGAAAGCTCTAAGCCGTTTACGCCCGCAATGGGGCTGCGACCATCAGGGCGTATGTCTGTAGGAGGAGTAATATTTGTGCGAATATCGCCAGCTTGACCTGTGAGTCCTGCATTTATCTGGGGCAATCTGAAGTCTCTGATTGTGAAATCGGAACGGCCAACTAGAGCGGCATTACCGGTGGTGCCTGGTTGTAGTGGACTGAGATTGGCTTTGATGATACTGTGAGCATCAAGAGTGGCTTTGGGTCCGGTTTGCAGAATTTGCGCATCAGCACTTTGAGCGGTTTGCAATGAGGTCAATACAGATTTGACTATGCCCGCAACAAACGCAGAGCGTATTTTGGGAGTCTCAAAAGGCTGTATTTGAGTCGCCTGTGTGAGCGCAGTTTGGATACTTTCCATGCGCGCTGCAACTTCTTGTCCGCGTATATTGAAGGACGTCTGTGGTCGCAGTGATGCAGCTTGCGTCATTACAACATAGCGCGAAAATCCGATTAAATTGTTTGCTGGTGTAGAAATAAATCGTACAGATTCAGGTGCAGTAGCTAACTTAACTAGACGCGATTCGGGATTTATTGGAGTAGTAACCGTATCAGCCTGAGCAATAACCTGCTCAAGGCGCAAAGATACTGGTCTTTCGCTTTTGGCATTTTGTATTGTCAGTGAATTATCATCGCCACGCTCGACTATGGCGTTGGATGCAATATTCAAATTGGACTTGGGCGCCGTTTTTTCGACTAATTGCAAATCGGGCTGATTTATTGTGTTTTGCACCGCCTCAGTCATGCGATTAAGCAGTCTAGGTGCTGGTTGTTGTATTTCAGCTTGTGTAGTTTGAAGCATAGGTCTTGCCTCAACTCTTTGTGGCAAGACTTCTCTAGGCTGCTGGTTATGCTGCTGTACAGAAGGCACCACTGTTTGCTCGACTCTTGCTTGTAATACCGGCTGTTTGGATAGTATCGGTTCATTTGAGCGGGATTCGACAAAATCTACGCTTGGCAAAATTGGGCGGTCTGACTTTGACACGGTCAATTGTCTGGAAACTAGATCAGAGCCAAGGGCGGGATTTTCTAGTTGAACAGATCGAGAAGCTTTATAAGTGGAACTTTCCAATGATGCTCGTGATTGTTCAATAGTGCTAACTTTAGTCGCAACAAGTGAGCTTTCGTTTGGTATGGCTTGGTCCGCCTTCAAAGTGGTTGGTGCTTTGAATTTAAGCTCTGATTTGAGCCCTGAGTCTGGAGGCAAATCTGCCACTGCAGATTCAAGTTTCATTTTAACTGGACTGCTTAGTTTGACTGAGCCATCAGTAGGTTCAAAGGCAGAAGCTACAACTAGCTCATTGCCTTTGACTACACTTAAATTCTGCTCCTTAGAAAGCAAGGGCTGCACATGTTGAGGTGCATCTGTGTTCCAAATTTTTGGATCCACATTATGGGGCTTTCGGTCTTCCCCGCCACTATCAGGCAATTCAATCGGTTTGCTCATTTTCTGCTTGTCTTAGGTGCAATAGTAAGAGGGTTTTAATGTTACCACTTACCTCGCCTCTTGGCAAGTCCCTAAAGCCGCATAAAATTGGTTTCTAGACCACAGACTTGGCGAGCTCTTTCTCTTCTGTTTTAGCGTAGGGGAAAATGATATCTGCACGCTCGATATCTTCCAAATCTTTGAACTCGCCTGCAAGCACTTTGTCTGCAAGTTTGGAGCAAGCTTTGAAATAAGCGTCAGAGGGTCTTGTGCCGCTTAGTTTGCGGGTCATGTCCTGACATAAGATGTCGGCCGCATCAACCATAATCGGGTTTAAAGCCCTTCCTTCGTGGGCCCATAGGGCTGTTACAAGCATAGTGATAATGTCTTGTACACGCTGGGACATGTCGGCAATTCGACACTGTCTGTCTGGAAGCTTGAGTTGGTGTGTGACCATGTTGCCCGATAATTCCATAGGACTTTGATGCAATTCGGCTAAAGCAAAATTGACATGTTCGTTCAAGCGCGGATCCATGCCTTCTATGTTGCGGCTGTCTTTGCCAGAGCACAACTGACCCAGATACCACATGCTGTAATTAAGTAATTCATTGCGCAGTGCAAAAGCATGTGCCGGATTTTCTGGATGGAAGCTTTTGATTTTATGTTTCTGTAGCGCCAATCCAATTGGTTCGAAGTAGCGCTGTCCATGATGTTTTGCAAGCGATTTGAAAAATGCCATGCCAAGCATTTCACCTTCGCCTTCGTAAATACTTGGAGCAAGAAAATCGTGTACGTTGTCGCCAAATATATGTCCTTGTACGAAAGAGCGTCCGCCGTGTGTCTTCATAAAGAGTTCGATGGCACATTCTTTTTCTGCTTCAGAACCAAAAATTTTGGCGATAATACATTCGAGCTCACCGCGATAACCCTGGTCTAAAAGCCATGAGCCCCATGCTACTAGTGCATCAGAACCGGCTATTAAAGCCATTGCCCGAGCTATTCGGCGTTTGACTAATTCGCGCGTTTCAATCGCTTTACCGTATGTTTCTCTGAAATGAGCCCAAGGCAACATATTGGCTAGCATCAAACGCATAACACCAGAGGCGGTGGCGCACAATGCCAGGCGCCCCATGTTCAAACCATGATAGGCGATGGTTAAACCATTGCCAGCAGCCGGTTTGAGCAGGTTTTCTTTAGGCACTTTGAAATTTTTGAATTTCAGTCCGTTATTAAAAGCATGACTGAGTGCGTGCAATTTATAGGGAACTATTTGGAAGTTTTCGTTTTCTTCTTTGGGAAGCTCGGCGATAATTGCTGATGGCACATCGTTTACAAGACAGACTATGCCTACTGTTCGTCCAGGTATGGCATTAGTGATAAAGAGCTTTTCGCCGTTAATCACATAGTTCTCTCCATCTGCGTCTAATTTGGCTTCGGTTTTTAAGTTAGTTAGATCAGAGCCAGCATTAGGCTCAGTGAGAGCAAAACCAGAAAGACATTCGCCAGTAGCTAATCTTGGAAGAAATTTTTTCTTTTGTTCTTCTGATCCAAAAGCTCTAACAGGATCGACTGCGCCGATACAACCATGTACTGATGCAAGACCTGAAACAGTAGGTTCTATTGTTGCAACTTTGGTGAGAAAGCTCATGAATTCACGAGTTGTAACACCCTGTCCGCCAAATTCTTTGTCGATGAGCAAACCCCAGAAACCAGTTTTTTTCAACTCATCGATAAGCTCATTGCTTATTTTTCCTTTTTCATCGTACTGCTTTCCTTTAGCTCTGAAGTTTTTTACAACTTCCAAAGATTTAGTCATCGCAGCGTTATTGAGAGGGGTTTGAGCAGGTGTGGAAAAAAGTTCGATGGGCACTCTATTTTGCCAGACTGCCTGGTGCACTGGACTGCTTGTGGTTTTATATTTTTGTTCGAAAAGTGCTTCGACTTCGTCATCGATTCTATCGACCGCACCGGTGCGTTTTGCTTCGTCTTCGCTTTTTCCGCTCAAGCGCAGAGCGGTTTCTGCAAAAGTCATCTGCTCTTTATTGTTCTCGTTGTCTTTGTTGGTCATATTTGTTTCCTAACTCCGATCAAGCATTTGCAATGTCAGTACAAGTTCGTTTTTCTCTTCTGGATCAGGTGATACTCCGGCTGTCAATTTATCACCTGCTAAAATTTTCAAGAGTTTTTCTCCAGCCAGTTCAAACCTCCAGCCTTCCATCAGGCGAGGTTTTTTAGCCGTTGGCTTATCTAGATTTCCTTCCTGGTAACAGCGAATAAAATGCTGCACTTCGTCCCTGTTGGCGATGTACTCCACAGGCAAGTTTATACTAACTGCCATTTGCTTCAAGATAACATACAAAAAATCGCCTACCAAAAGTTGTTTCTTCGATGGTGGACGTGCCTCAGGCCAGGTTGGCCACTGTGAGCTTGGAAGAGCAAGACCTTTTTGACAGGCTTCAAGGATGGACGATTCATGGCGTTTCAACTGGTCGTCTCTAATTCCACGCAAATTTTTCAGCATCTTAGAATCGGATGCTCTACGCGTTGCAATTTCGAGTAAGCCCTGGTCCGATAAAATTGAACGCAGCGGTTTGTTTAAACGTTGTGCTTCATGATCGCGCCAGGAAAGAAGTTCTTGCAGGATAGCTAACTCTTTTCTATCTAATCTGTTGGCGCCTTTCACTCGGCAAATATCTAAATTGCGTCTGTATCCTGTGTTGGAAGCTTTACTGGCGGATGTCTCGAACTCTTCGCTCGCCCATTCAATGCGACCCATTGATTCCAATTTTTGATTGAGCTTGTCACAAAGCGATTGTAAATGTTCAACATCAGCTATCGCATAGCGTATTTGTTCGGGACTCAGCGGGCGTTGACTCCAATTGCTGAAACATTCTGCTTTGGTAAGTTGAACGCCGAGCATTTCCATTACCAATTTTTTCAAGCCTATTGAAAAACCAAGACCAGCAAAAGCAGCCGCTATTTGAGTGTCAAAAATATTCTTTGGTGTGCCATTACTCAAACGAGCAATGATCTCTAAATCCTGCTCGGCACAATGAAACAGACATTTAATTTCAGGATCGCAGATAGTTTGCCAAATCAGATTTAAGCTTTGCTGGTCAAAAGAATATGGGTCAACCAGAAAAATTTCTTCAGCAACACAAACTTGTATGAGACATAACTCTGGGAAATAAGTCTTTTCCGGAATGAATTCAAGGTCAAAGCCTGCCAACTTTTGTTTGTTGATTTTATCAATCAGCTTCTTTAGCCCATCCTGGCTCTCAATAAAATGATGAGTAGGAGTGGAATCAGTTAGCATCGGATTTGGAGAGTTTTGCCGTTTCATTTAATATCGTCTTTCGGCACCAGCCAAGGCTTCCTTTTCTGCCAATGATAACTGGATGCTTGTGATAAACCTCGGGCAGGGAAAATAATAGGGTATCTTCATTCATTGTGCCCACTTCTAAGCCTGCTGCCAATGCTATCGCTGCAGGTGCGGCTGTATCCCACACTTTTAATTTTCCAGCTAGATGCACAAACAAATCAGCTTTGTTTTCTAGTATGCGCGCCACTTTTAACCCAATACTGCCAAACTGGACAAAGTTGATATAGTCGAGATCTTCCACCCATGGATGTTTTTTGCGATCTCTATGTCCCATCATCAGCCTGGTTTTGGAAAGCGTGTTGCCTTCGCCAAAAATATCCGAGTCAAGACGTGCCTGAAGCTGAGTTTTTTCGTTGGTGTTTGTTTTTATTTTCCAGGCATCCATGAAAGGACCGCCATAGTAAAGATTGCTGTGTTCTGGTTCAAAAACACAACCAAATACTGGTTTTAAGTTTTGAAGAAGCCCAATCATTACCGAATATTGGCCATCTTGCAAAATATAATTTTGGGTTCCATCTATTGGATCTATGACCCAGACAAGTTCGTTGTCACAATTAATCTCGGGATCTTCTTCTGAAATTATGCTTGTTTGCGGAAATTCTTTTTTGAGAGTTTTAACTATAAGCTCAGATAAAGCAATGTCTGCACTTGTCACCAAGTCTCTTGGTCCTGTTTTTTCTTCTATCGTAATACCCTCGCGCATTTCCATGGCCAGGTAACCTGCGTTTAAAGCAAGGTCCAGGACAGATTGAATTTTATCTTCGCCCAGAATATCGTTCAAATTCAACTTCATTCGCGGTAGAGCTTGCAGTTGTACTGTTCGGCAAGCTGGTTGTCGAACATGTCGGCCACATAGGCTATGTGCCAGACCAAGTTATCTAATTCTTCTTGAGTCAAACCGCGAGTTGGTCTTTGCGTCACAATCAAAACTAAATTTTGATGTGTAGCCAGAGCACAGTTACTCATAGAGCTATTGAGATCAAGCAGATGTCTGTATAGCGGCTCTAATTTGGCGTTGTCTTCGGGCAAATAGACAAGTGGAGCAGTTATTCTTAAAACAGCGTCCTGTGAGCTTTCTTGCACAAAAATATATATTTTTGCGCTGCCTTCAGTGAGCCAGTAACCGTAGTCGTCTGCATCTGTAACTTTATGCTTGTCAGGATTTAAGCCCCTGTGGCTGAAGTATTGACGAATCATCTGAATGGCTTCAGGAGCGCTGCCGTGGCTTACTTTTTCAGCTCCAAACAGTACCATTTCAAAGATCTCCGATAATCTTGCCGATAATCTGTCGTTATCCTAAGTAAGTATACACCCGTCTAAATGTAGATTTTGTCCGGTTGTGACAGTTTTGCTAGCTTGACAAGTCTGGGCATTGCATAGTGCATTAGGCTGGTTTAGAATTTAAAGACTGAAGCTGTATTCCCGAGTAGCGCAGCGGTAGCGCAGGTGACTGTTAATCACTTGGTCGTAGGTTCGAATCCCACCTCGGGAGCCATTTTACTAGCTTGATGAAGAATATCCTCAGTAAAGTATTGCTTGTGTTGTTAGCGATATTGATACTTGCTGAAGTTTGGCTCTATTTGGGGCGTTTTTACGTTGCTCTGGGCTCGGACCTGCCCATCGACTATGAGGGTCCAACCTATTATGGTGTGAGGCTGCTTGCCTCAGGCGGAAATATTTATGATGGCGCCACCCTTGATAAGGCGCCCTTCATGGTCACCATTTATATGCCTTTGTATTACGCTCTGGGTGCCATATTTCAAAAAATGTGCGATCTTGCAGTGGGTCTGAAAGTATGTCGTTTAATAAGTGTTTTGTCTTTGTTTGCAACTGCTTATTTTTCTTATCGCATTTTTGTTTTGAGTAACATCGGTCGTGTGCGTTCTATTCTTGGGCTTTTTGTCTTTTTGAATTTTTTTGCTTTATGGATCTGGTCTAACTATTGTCGAGTCGATATGCTTGCAACAGCGCTCAGTCTTTTTGCTCTCGAACGCTTTTTGAGTTTAGAATCGGACAAGCAAGAATCAGGCTCTATCAGACATTTGCTCAGAGCGTTTTGTGTACCAGCATTGCTTTGTATAGCTGCTGTTTTCACCAAACAATCGTCTATAGTGGTGGCATTTTCTATTTTGGTTTATCTACTCTGGTCAAAAAATTGGCGAGAGTCTTTTGTCTTTAGTCTGGCTTTTGGAGCCGGCTGCGCTACTCTTACTATTATTTTGCAAGTTATTACCGGCGGTGGCTTTTTGCAGCATATGAAATTTGCTTCTAGAATGCCATTCGACTGGACAATGATGATGGATCATCTTGGTTGGATTGGACTTGATTGGTTGAAAATCTTGATTATATGCGCTTCTTGCTTTGTTTTAATTGTTTTTGGAAAACGAATGCAAATTGAAAATAGCGAAAAAACTTTTTTTGCTTTGTCTTTGCCCTTCTTGCTATCTACTGCAATTTTCACGCTTTATACGCTTGGTACCCAATATCCAAATACTAATCATGCCATTTTGTTCTATTTTGTTTTGAGCTTTGTTTTCTTGCAGGTATCTAATCTGTTCAAACAAAGAAAGGATAGCAAGCAAGAAACTGTATATTCGCTAAGTCTTGTTCTTGCCTGTCTTTTGAATTGTGCTTTAATGTTCCAGCTTTTGCCCTCGATGCTTGGCTGGCCCGCTCAGCTTAGTGCAAGCATGGCGCATTTTGAGGAATTGAAGAAAATCAAACCGAATAGTTTGGTTTTTACAGAAGACCCATATTTGAGTTTGGTATCAAATACAAAACCACTCTTTGTGGATGTTTCTACTTTCGTTCAGGTCTGGCGCGGTGAGCGCAAGGACACTTGGTTAGAGGATTTAAAAGAGATGGTAAGCAACCAAAAATTCGCTGCAGTGATAGTTAACTGCCACGATGATCAAAAGGAAAAGCCCAGTTATTATTGGAGCGAGGACCTGGTGAATTTAATTCATCAGAAATATAGCCTGTATTCCTCAACAACGGGCAACAGGCAAAGTCAAAACTTGTATTTGCAAGCTAACTAAAGAACGAAGAGTTATTTTTCTTCGGTAGTCTTGCCGGCTTTCATGTCCGACACTTTCTTCATTTTCTTAGCTAGTTTGATAATGAGCACAGGCAAAATGATCACACCAGCAAGGGCGATCATCATTCCAATTGTGCCTGAATCCATCTCCATATCATTACCTTCCTTTTGTATTGGCGACAAACCGATATTAATCTATGGACTGCCCTCTTTAATATACTCCCTAGCGCAGTGCGAACCAAGCCTTGCATCTTTCTTTACAACTTGGCTTGAGTCCAGCAATCGCCCATAGGACGGGAAATTTAGATAAATGGGTAGTAATCTTAAAGGTGTGACATTTTTTAGTAAGTGACCCTTGACTATATGGACCGTTCGATTCGAAAACAAACTAATAAAAAGGGACGATTAACGGCTCTGTGTCTGGTGCTTGCCTTGCTTTTCCCTTTGCCGGCACATTGCGATTCGGGAGCCTTGAGCATATACGGCGAGCCTTTGTCAGAGGCTTATAAAAAGGACTTCTTCAGCTTTTTTCGATTTAGCATGGTTGGTATGTCAGTGACCAAAGACGGTTTCACGTCCATTGCTTATAAACCTCCGCGGGGAAGTATTCTTCGACAATGTGTGGATCTAAATCTGACTCTTACCAAAGAGGGACGGATTAAAAGAATGGTTTTGAAGTTGCGCCGTCGATGTATCGAAGATTCAAGACAAGGAATGTTCGCACGTGACGTGGCTAAGAGCTTTATTCAAGCTGGAATTCCCGAGCGCGATTCAGACGCGGTAAGCGACCTTATCAACGAGATATTTTTCAGACAAAAGCTAACACAGATAGATGTTAAGCCCGAGAATAAAAGCGCACTTGAGAATAAACTGCCATCCATTACGGTTCTTAAGCTTGGTCAAGGCGATTTGTCCGATGGGGATATTGTGATTTTTGGCGAGAATCTAAAAGTGCCGGAACTAAAGAGTGAGTCGTCATCTTTGTACAACGTCTTTGCTGGAGAAAGTAAATTAGCTAATCAACAAATTGGCGATTTGGTTTTGGAAATGGAAAATAATCAAGACGATGACGATCTGACTATCTCAGTGATGGGCATAGGCGATAAAGAAAAGATGCTTAAGAGCGATTTTGATTTTGAGCAAATTCCAAGCACAGCAGTGCCGCTGCTCAAATAATTATTCTAATTCGTCTTTTCTTGAGCCAGATTTTCCATCTTCCTGATCCAAAATATTTTTGATATCGCCCATAGAATGTTCCGATTCTTTTTTGAGATCCAAACCACTATCTTTTGAATCTGAGCTGTCGAACTGACTTCCTTCAGCGATATCTTGCTGCCAAATTGTGGGTGAAATTTCTTCCACTTTGTGTATGAGCCATTTCTTTTTGTTTTCTTTGATAACGATGAAACGCAGATATCTAGGTCCTTTGCGAATCCAAAAATTGGTATTGCACAAAACCGAAGCAGTCATTTTTTTACTGTCGTAATTTTCGATTTTTAAAGCAGATTTAGGAGCAGAGTTCACATCTCCGATGGCTTGAAATTGCAGAGTTTCTTTCGACCACGTCTCTGTGAGCTTCTGATAGTCATTAGCTGCATAATCATCAGTATAGAAATTCATCATCGCATCACCGCTGATGGTGTCATCATCTTTGGAAAGAATGCCAAACATACTCCTAATAAGACCTACTATTTGACGCAAATCTTCACTCGATTTTTGGTCGATCATGTTACCTTCATCAAGCACATTTTCGCTACCCACGTGCTTGTATGAAATTTTCCAGTAGTCGCCTATTGAAGCTCCCTCAGCGTATGCTGAGCGGTCGTCCATGTTGTAGGCGCCTGTACTCAGTTTTAGAGCATGAGCAGATTCGCTTGAGCCTGCACTGGGCTTGACCCATAAAATTACTTCGCCTGTTTTTGAATTAGTTTCAGATGCTGGAGCATAGTAGTAAATTAGCCCCTCGTCTTTGTTTTGAAATGACAAAAGCGATCCAACATTGGTGTTGGACAAGAAAAATCCTGCCGCTGTCGCGACTCCAGCAAGCAAAAGAGCGCCAATTGCAATTATGACAAATGAGGGCTTGTGACCAGGCACCAGCTCTTTCAATTTATTTAGTTTGGAAGTGGCATCATTTTGGTTTGCATCTTCACGAGCTGGTTCCAGGCGCGAGGTTTCTTGTGCTTTAGTTTTTACACCAGACGTTTTGCCTTGAGCGCTTTTTTGAGTATTCTCTTGTTTGCTTGGTACGGCCTTTGTTTTAGCTGAGGTAGAGCGCAAACCAGTTGTAGGCCCGAATAATTTCTCTTGTTCTAAAAGCTTGGAGACGCCTTCGAGTGCATCGCGCAATTCCTGCATCTTTTGAAAGCGTGCTTCAGGCTTCTTGGACAAAGCCTTCATTACTACTCGCTCTAATGACTCATTGATATCAAGATCTGGACGGGTCTCTTTCAGTGGCGGAGGCGGGGTGGTCAGATGCATTTCCATGGTTTCGACTACTGAGCGTCCCATGATAGGCGGCTGTCCAGTGAGCGCTTCATACATCATGGCGCCCATTGAATAAATGTCCGAGCGAGCATCTAAGGTCGAACCTGTGCATTGCTCGGGACTCATATAAATAGGACTACCAAAAATTTCGCCAGTTGCAGTCAGGTGCTGAGCCTGTTTCCCTGACGATGGCATTAATTTGGCAATTCCAAAATCCACCACTTTTACAAAATCGTCTTTGCCTTCAAAGTTTATGAGCATGATATTGCTCGACTTTAAATCTCGGTGAATGACGCCTTTCTGGTGAGCGTGCTCAAGTGCTTCGGCAGCTTGCATAAATATCGGAATAGTCCGCTTCATTTCGACATGGTCGTCGCGTTTAATTATGTCCGACAGACTTTCGCCTTCTAAAAAGTCCATTACTAGAAAAGGCTGCTCATCATCCACTACCCCATAGTCATATATGGTGATCACGTTTGGATGCGAAAGACATGATGCGGCCTGGGCTTCAACCTGAAATCGTTTAATACTAGTCTGATCGCTAACCAGTTGAGGTAGCAATACTTTGATTGCCACCAGGCGGTCCATTAGCTCATGGACACCTTTGTAGACGATACTCATACCGCCGCGGCCTATTTCTTCAACCACTTTGTAGCGTTCGTTCAGAATTTGACCAAGTAGTTTGTCTTTTTTGATTTTGACAAGAATGACTTTGTCATTGGCACAAACTATGAAATTATCAGGATAGGTGGACTGACAAGCCGGACACTTTTTGGTCAGCTCGACGCCTTTTTCTCCTTGATCGGACATTTCTGTGTTTGAGGTCACTGTTTTTTGCTCTATCTGGTTTGAGGTTCTGGTTCTATCTTCGAAAGTTTTGTGGCTTCTAAAAGACTCTCTTTTTCGTCGGCAATTTTAGGATAAATTGAAAAGTACAAAATAAAAACGAAGATTAAATAGGCAAACAGGTGGGCGATTCCAATTGTAAGCGAAGGAGCATTTTCTAAAGTCGACTGCCTTGGATTTTTGGGGTCGTAAAAGACTTTTACCTCTTTGCCTACATTGTATTTTTCTCGAAGTTGTCCACTTTCAAAACCAGGCAATCCTATTGGAGGCTGAAACGATAATCGCTCTGAGGTGTAATCAACGCCATTAACCGTGTAATGGTACTGTAATTTGGGAGTCCAGGCGGTGTCTCTGCCTAGCATCACGAATTGAGCGTCGAAACTATCAATTTTGCCTGTGATTTCTGACCATTGCAAGGCATTTATGCCCCTGATATAGGGCGGTAAGTCGACCAGGGCAAAGATTAATAATGCTCCCAGCAGGAGAAAAATTAAAAAGGGCTTTTCAAATTTTCTGGAAAGTTGAGACATTTAGACTCGTTTAAATCTCCAGATAAGTTCTGACCTGCCAAAGCTCGGGGAAACACTTTTTCGTCCAGGTAGACTTGAGATATGCGACACCCTCGCTTCCGCCAGTACCATGCTTGAATCCGATAATGCGCTCCACCACGGTGGCATGATGTTTGCGCCAGAGAAGAATGCCCTCGTCAAAGTCGAGCAAAAGCTCGGCGATGTCATAGATTTGAGGATATTTGGCAGCCTGGTCATACAGTTTCTTTATTTCTTGTACCCTCTGCTCTAATTTATCCTTCTTTTGTTCTTGACTATCAGTATCATTATCCATATTGGGCTTAAAACCGGCCCAAGCCATTACTTTGAAGAAAAGGTCGTGAAGTGATTCAGAATCGAATCTCTTTTGTAAATCAACTACTGCTGCATGCTCATGACTGAAATATTTGAGCATATTGGTGTCTTTCATTCCGCCCAGAAATTCTATTTCGCGAAATTGACTGGATTGGAAGCCACTGGCTGGATTTAAATGATTTCTAAATCCCAAAAAATCTTTTGGTGCCATTGTCTCTAAAATATGAATTTGATTTACCAAATGCCTTTGAATCGCTACCACTCTTTTGAGATAGAAATTGGCTTGCCAAATTTTGGCCTCATCTAATTTTGTGTCTTGCAGAATTTTCACCACTGTGTCGAGCTCGTGCAAAATTAATTTGAACCACAGTTCGTATGTTTGGTGAATGATGATGAATAAGGGCTCGTCGTGGTGAGCCGGATCTGACAGACAGAGCTGAAGCTCTTTCAACTCTCTCACTTTCAGATAGGAGTTGTACGAAACACCTTTTCCCTCACCGTATCCAGACATTGTTTATTTCTTCTCCTTTTGATCTTTTTTTACGTCTTCTTTTTTCTTGCCTTTGAAAAGTCCCAGTCCAAGCCCAAAGCCGCCGCCGCTAGATTCTCTTTCAAGTTTGGTTGGGATCATGCCACCATAAAGTGGCAATAATGCATTTTGGTCTAAACTGTTTCCCTCACAAGCTTTTGCATACTCTTTTGGTTTGCCTTTGTCGTAGTAATATGCCAGGGTCGATTCTGTCAGATTTTTGCGAGCTTTATCTACAAACGCTTTGTATTCTATTTGATAAGATTCCATCTCGATTTTGTCCTGGTCGACTTTGAAGACCTTAAAACTGCACGGATAGCTTGCAAGTGCTGCATTTGAAACGTAGTAAATATTTCCTTCCTTCTGCACTTTGTTCATGCCTATATGACCGCTCAAGGCTAGGCGCACGTAAGGTGAAGCCCCGAGTACTTCGCGTCCAGATGCTGCGTTAGCCAGAATATAAGATGTCCAGGGAGTGTTTCCCGTGTCATAAGGAGGTGGTGCTAAAAGTGGATGATGACTAAAAACGATGGTAAATTTGCTCGAATTTTTTTCCAGATCTTTTTTGAGCCAGTTGATTTGACGGCTTGACAATAGACCTTCCCGACTTTCGGTGCGTGACGTGTCAAGACCTACTAAATGGACGTTTGAGGCAAAGTCGCTCGACCAGTAAGAGGTGTTGCTTTCTATTCCTTTTCCTTTCCAGTCGGGACCAAAAACTGCCATCTTATCGACAACTGAAGTTACGTCTTTATCACCAAGAACAAAGTGCCATGGGCAATTTAGACCTTGAACGACATCGAGAAATAAATTCCAATTGGATTCATTTTTTCCAAGACCTTCTACCTGATCGCCTCCAAAAACTACGAAGTCTACCTGCAGAGCGTTTATTTTCTTGATTACCGATTGCAATATCAGTTGACTCTCATGAAAAAGTTCATGAGTATCCTGCATATTGGTTGTCAAATGCACATCTGTAACATAGGCAAATGAAAATGGCTTTACAGGCGCCAGTGAAGCATGTGCCTTGTTTTCATAAGAAATTCCAAGAAGGCTTACGCTAATAAGTGATAGTAAGAAGTCGCGTCTTTTGATAATGGTTGCCTTTGTCAGTCTGCGTATAACTCAGTAGAAAATACTCATCATGTCATTAGATAGATATTTGTATACTGTGTGGCCTGACTAAAGTTTGGCACAATTTTGAAGATTAAGTGAGGTTTTTGCAAATGACGAGTGGCGTCAAAGACGAAGCTAGCAGCACAAAAGAAAATCTAACCTTGAATATTCGGCAGATAAAAGAAATCTTGCCTCATCGTTACCCTTTTCTTCTACTTGACCGTGTCACTTCGGTGGAGCCCGGTGTGCGTGGTGTCGGTTATAAAAATATGACCGCTAACGAACAATTTTTCGAAGGACATTTTCCATTCGGTCCAATTATGCCTGGAGTTCTCATGGTGGAAGCTTTGGCCCAATTGGCTTGCATAACTTTGCTCACTAAAGAAGAGTACAAGCACAATCTAGGTGTATTCACTGGAATCGACGGCTTTAAATTCCGTTCTATGGTAGAACCAGGTGATCGCTTAGATATGGAAGTAGAACTTTTAAAAATCAAAGGACCGCTGGGTCGTTGTCGCGGTGTAGCAAAAGTAGGTGACAAACTTGCTTGCGAAGGAGAATTTTCATTCTCTATGATCGACAAAGAAAAATTCATGGGAACTTCGAAATAAAATGTCAATTCATTCAACAGCAATAATTGCAGAAGGCGCTAAAATCGCAGACAGTGCCGAGATCGGTCCTTATGTAGTAATTGGAAAAGGTGTAACTATCGGTGAGCGAACTGTAGTTGGTCCGCACTGTGTCATTGATGGTGATACTACTATCGGTGCAGACTGCAAAATCTACGCATCGGTAGCTATCGGTCTGGATCCTCAAGACTTAGGCTATAAAGGCGAATTCACCGGTGTAAAAATTGGCGATCGCACAACACTTAGAGAATTCGTCACCATTCACAGAGCCACCAAAGAAGGTTACACTACTTTGGGCAACGATTGTTTCTTGATGAATTATTCGCATATTGCTCATAACTGCAAAGTTGGAAACGGCGTTATAATGGCAAACAACGCTACTCTAGGTGGTTATGTTGAAGTAGGTGATAATGTCGTTTTTGGCGGCACTGTGGCTGTACACCAAAACGTTAAAATCGGTCGTTTAGTTATGATGGGCGGAATAACTGGTACACGCAAAGACATGCCTCCATTCGCCATGATGGATGGCAGACCAGCCAAGGTCTGCGGTATCAATCTGGTCGGAATGAAGCGCAATAAATTCGGTCCTGAAATTCGCAAAGCGGTCAAAGATGCTTATCGAATGATTTATCGCGAAGGGATGAATCAAAAAGTGGCTCTTGAGCGAGTTGAAGCTGAATTGGGTCATTATGCCGAAGTACAAGAAATCGTAAATTTTTATCGTACGAGCAGAAGGGGTGTATGTATCGCAATGACATCGTATGATGAAATCAGAGACGAAGCAGTAAGCGAGGAAAAACCTCTGGCTGAAGCTGGTGTAGGTGACTTCTAGGAACCGTAATTAGTGTCGGTAGAAAATCGCAATGTGGATCTTCCTGAATCAAAGGAAGATACCAAGTCTTCAGATGTATCTGGTTACGCGTCTGTATTGCGCAATCCGCAATTCATGTGTCTCTGGATTGCTCAAATTTTTTCGCAATTCGCAGACCGAGCTGTTTTCGTTCTATTCGTAGCTGTCTTAACCACTCTTCAGCACTCGACCATCGCTGGCAAATTTGTAGGCGCTGCTCAGATGACGAGCTTGCTTTATGTAGCCTTCACTATTCCAGCCATAATTTTGAGTCCAATAGCAGGAGTTTATGTAGACCGTTTTTCAAATAAATTAGTGCTAGTACTATCCAGTCTTTTTCGAGCGGCCACTGTTTGTCTAATTGCCACTCCACTTGTAAAGCAGGCGCCAAGCATCGCTTTGTCACTGGCTTTTCTAATTTCAATTGGATCTCAATTTTTCGCACCGGCTGAAACTGCTTCCATTCCAAGGCTGGTTAAGAAAGACGATTTACTTGCTGCCAATTCGCTTTTCTTTACCACAATGATGATTGCTCTTGGTTTTGGATTCGCGATAGGCGATCCAATTATAGAATCGACGGGGCTTGGTAAAGCACCGTATGCAGTGGCGATTGGATTTTTCATATCGGCACTTTGCTTACTTGGAATAAAAGACACTAAGCCGCAAAAGAAAGAGCACGAGCCATGGTGGGAGGAATTGCGATTTGGTATTGCTTACATAGTTAGTAGCCGTTATGTTTTTCGTGCCATTGTAAAAATAACTATTTTGTTCAGCACTATAATCACTCTCAACATCATTGCGGTGGCTCTATCTGAGCAAGTATTGGATTTGCAACCTCATCAGTTTGGCTACATAGTAGCTGGTGCTGGGCTTGGAATGGGGATAGGTAATTTCTTCGTCGGAATTTTTGGCGCCAAAATGCACGCACCTATCCTTGCCTATCGCGGCTTTTGCTGTCTTGGTTTTTTCATGAGTGTGCTTGGTAGTTTGGGCTTTATAAAAGATCATGCCGTTGAACTGGGTCTGCACACCTTTACATATCAAGGATTATTGATACTAATTCCTTTGACCATTAGCGTTTTGATTGGCGCTTCGTGTGCCATGGTGGCTGTTCCGACCTATTCGGCATTGCAGGGTGCTGTGCCCGAGCAATTGCGGGGCAAGGTTTTCGGTGCCCAAAACACGGCAATGTCTGCGGCTTCTACAATTCCGGTAGTTTTAGCTGGAGTTGCTGCTGACAACCTGCCTGGAGGCGTGTCGACCACATTATTTCTTATTGGGCTTCCGACCCTAGCCCTTGGGTTCTTTTACCTTCAAGAAGAGCTCAAATTACTTAAAAGCGAAGAATCGGGCGAATATTTGGAGAAGAAAAATTAAGCTCAGTAGTTAAAGTGTGCATTGCTTGAAACCACCATATAAAGGATATGATATGACGGTAGTATAAGCTTGACATTGTTCTTGCCCAAAACTCACAAAAAACGCGCGTATACGCGAAAGAATCGGGAAAAGATGCGAAACCGGATAATCCTACTTTCCATAACTGTTGGAATTTGGATATTTTTAAAAGCGATCGACAGTTTTGTCACTGGCCCGGAATGTCTGTTTTTGCTAGGAATGGCACTGGTCGGCATGACCGTTCACTCGACCTGGCTTTATCTGGCTCAAAGTCGCTGGCATCATAAAGCTCGCATTTTTCTCAAAAAGAAAATTCCAGTTGCCATGAGAGTTTCTGGTTCTCAGAACCTCAAAAAACTTGGACAGTACAAACGGGTGCTTGGCATACGTGGTAAAGCGCCGGTTGAGAATCTTACGTTTTCGGACTGGCATCCTAGTGTTGATATCTTTGTCTCGGCTAAAAATGAATCGCGCTCAATTGAAAACACTGTGCGCAATTTGTTCAAACTTGACTATGACAAATATCTGGTCTGGATAATCGACGACATTTCGACCGATTCTATGCCTCAAATTCTTGAAGGACTTAAATCCGAGTATCCCAACTTAAGAGTGATTAATCGTGCTCCTTCTTCCTTTCCCGGGAAATCGGCTGCCTTAAATGAGGCGCTTGCAAAGTCTGAAGGCGAAGTAGTAGTTGTTTTTGACGCGGATGCTTATGTCAAACCCGACTTCTTGAATTCGGCCTTGCCCTTTCTAATGGGTGAGCGTGTAGGTGCGGTACAAGTTCAAAAGAGAATTTTTGAATCTCAAAAAGGACTTCTAGTAGATTGTCAGGCATCCGAATATGCCTTGGACTCTTACTTCCAAGTCGGTCGCGATATCATTGGCGGCGCAGTAGAGTTGCGTGGTAATGGACAGCTAATTAAGCGCGAAGCGCTAATAGACGTCGGTGGATGGAATAACAAAACTCTTACAGATGATCTCGATTTGAGTATGCGTCTTTTGGTTTCCAATTGGGACGTCAAGTTCTGTCCAGACGTATGGGTATTCGAAGAAGGTGTTCCCACAATCAAAGCGTTGTTGCGCCAAAGACGTCGTTGGGCAGAAGGAAGTATTCGCCGATATCTTGACTATATTTTCCCGCTTAACTCGCCTTCGCGCTTGTCAATAATGGAGCGCATAGACACACTTGTATTTACAGTCTATTTTGTAGTGCCAGCACTGGTGGTGCTAGATGCAATCTACGAAGTTATTCATCTAGCTACTGGAGTTCCTACTTACGGACGCTTTCTTGCCCTCTTGTCATTTCTGGTTTTGTGGGTAACGCAGATAGATATTTTTATTGCTCTGCGCATGTACAGAAAAACTCCTATCTTGACAGCTCTGTGGAAAAGTTGGGTAGTCGATATCTACATATATGGGCATTGGGTGCCGGTCATCCTCATGTCCTTTTGTCAGATTCTTTTTGCTAAAAATCATTCAACTTGGCATCGCACTGAGCACGCTGGAAGTCATTCCAATCCCACTACATAATTTTAAAGTGGCTGATAACGGCTCCGAAGGTCATCTTGGCTTCTTTTGGGCAAGGTACTAGTGGTGGCGTTTATGGTGCCTTTTATTTCGTTTCTACCACTAAAGTATGTGCCACCAGAATATACTGGACATCCCGGTTGATAAGAGATCACAAACCAACATAATTTTTACAAGGAAGACGGAACTCATAAAACCCAGTGAACAGCGGCTTTTCGAGTGGCTGACAACTCGGCGAAGTGGGGGATGCCAAATTTGTGAGATTATTTTGTGGACCAAAACAAGAAAATAGGTACAATTGGTTTGGTCTCGGGCCAGGTGGTCCAGGACAGTTGGTCAACTGACATTTAGTAGATGGAGTAATGCATGCTTAAGAAGATAGCGTCCTCTTTCCTCGTCGCCACCGCCCTGGTAGGCTCGATGGCTGCTCCTTCGTTTGCCGATGACGATACATTTAGGAACATAGTGTTCTTCCCTGTCAGAGTTGTTGGTATGGGAGTGGGAACCGTCGCTGGCGTACCCCTTGGTATGGTCAAAGATGGTACAAAAGGTTCAATTATGGCAACCAAATGGGTAGCCGACAAACTTGGTGATGAAAATGGAATGTATCACCAAATGGTCGGTGGCGTACTTGGTGGACCGTTCGGATTAGTTGGTGGTAGTGCTTATGGTGCCTTCGATGGCGGCTGGCACGGCATGAAAACTGGTTACGAACAACCATTCAGCAAAGATGCTTTCACTTTCAAAGACGAGTAATTTGAAATACAAGCATTAGAAAATGGGTTCGATGTTGAGGGTAGTGCCTGCCTTCATGCTAAACAAAGAGGCACTACCCCCAAGACCTTACGGAGTAAATATGAACAATAAGCTTTTCTCGTTAATGGCCGCTGGCTTAATCGCCGTTGGTGTAGCCGGTCCTGCAAGAGCTGGCGACGGTCCTCTAGGATCAGTCACTTCTTGGCTAGGATCAGTTACTGCTTTTATCGTTGATGTACCTGAAGGTATCCTTTACCACTCGCTTTACAACTGCCCACTCAAAACTAGCCAATATCTAGCCGAATCCTTCGGTGACGAAAATGGTGCTGGTCAAAACGTGGTTGGCGCAGTTCTAGGCGTTCCAACAGGGATACTTTGGGGCATTCCTTATGGTGCCATCGCTGGTGCCAAACATGGTATCGGTACTGGATGGGAAAAACCATTCAGCACAGAGTCCTATATTGTTGTTGAACAGTAGATAAGGGTTTTGACGATACTCAATCTAGTAGTATCATCTAAATCTACAAAGTTGGCTTTTTAGCCAAGCCTGATATTTGGAAAGTGGGGAAAACATGAAATCAAAAAATCTAGGCAGCTTAATCGTATCCCTTGCGTTCGCAGCCGGCATTGCCGCTCCTGCATTCGCCCTGGATTACGAAGCTAAACCTATTATGTGGTGTTTGCAAGCGCCATTCAGAACACTTGGAGCCGCTACTGGCGCCCTTGTTTCTGGTGGTATCAGTGGTCCGATCGATGACGGTTACCACTGGTCTTTGAAAGGTACAGAACACGTTGCCGGAAAATTCGGCGATGAAAAAGGTACTGGTCAAATCGTAGCTGCTGTGCCAATCGGCGGATCGACAGGTCTCGTCCTTGGTAGCGCACATGGCGTCTATCGTGGATTCTTCCACGGTTGGAAAAAAGGTTGGGAAAAACCTTTCAGCCGTTGGTCCTTGATCACGATGGAAGAGCAATAAGGCGAATTTGTTTACACAACATTTTTCATAGAAATTGGTGAAGAAAATGCAAAAGAAAGGTCTCAAACTAGTAGCTGCAGCGGCAATGCTCGCTTCATCGCTAGTCAGCGCTGTCCCTGGTTTCGCTTATCCTGAGCGCCCAGAATCAGCTCGTGTTCAGTACGAAATGTGGTACTTTCCGTGCCGCGTAGTTAGCATGCTTGTCACTACAGCATGGGATGCACCTACTGGTGTATTCACTGACGGTGTCAAAGGTGCTATCGGTGGTACCAAGATGGTTGCTCGTAACCTCGGTAAAGAGGATGGAGCATACGAAAGAGTTGCCGGCGCTTTAGTCGGTGGACCTGTAGGACTGGTAGCTGGTGGGCTTTATGGTTCACTGCACGGAACTGCTTATGGTATCCATCATGGTTTCATCGGATATCCAAGCCCCCACTCAGGAAGCCACAGCATGATCTTCCAGGGCAAAGGGTTCGTTGTACCTTACGACGACAACTACTAAGACCAGATAGTCCCCACTTTCGGGTCTTGAATAATGGCTCTATCTGAGCGAGGTTGACGAATGATCAATCTCGCTCAGGCATTTCTATAAAATAGGTTATTGAGCCAGTGCAAACGGGTAATTAGGGGTAGTGGAGTTAGCGGTAAGCTCTCATTGAGCTTCTTTTGAACTGGTCCGATGGAGATTCAAAAAGAACGGCGAGGCGGTCCTAAGCGAATTGGCGAGCTACTTGTAGCCGCTGGTATCATTCGTCAGGAAGTTTTGATGGAAGCCTTGCAAATAGCAAAGAAATCCAGCACGCCTGTAGGCCGCGTGCTCATGACTATCGGCGAATTGTCTGAGCGCAATCTGCAAGTTGCAATTGAAGTTCAATCTATGGTCCGCGACCAGCTCATTTCGCCCGAGTTTGGTATTCGTGCACTCAATCAATGCGCACGCACTCAGGTGCCTTTAGAAGAGACTTTTAGACGCCTTGGATGGACTCCACCAGCCGAGCGCACAACAAATACCTCCAATGAGCTTGGACGCCTATTACTAGACTGTGGCGTTATAACAGAGTCGGTTTTAGAACAAGGCCTCAGACAGAGTATTGAAAATGATTTACCGCTTGGTCGTTGTTTGGTTTTGTCGCGTGTGATTACTGCAAATTTTTTGGCCTCTGCACTTACCGCTCAGGTGCTTTTTAGAGACGGCAAGATTAGTTATGACCAGGCCATAAATGGACTTCGTGCTTCAGCCAAAAAAGCACAACCTATCGAAGATAGTTTGCAAGAATCCGGTGCGTACGCATCTGATAAAGGCAAGGTGAAAGTAGGTGATTTGCTTGCTCAAGCAGGCATTGTAAGTGAAGCGGATAAAGCCACTGCTGTTGAGCGAGGACTGTCTGATGGCATGCCTGTAGGCGAGGTATTCGTTCAGTCGGGCATGATATCACCCTCGGTGCTAGATGAAAGTTTGAAATTGCAGGAAATGGTAAACAACGGACAGATGAGCACACTCCAAGCTGCTGCCATTTTGAGCCAGGCCAATGCCAGAAACGTTCCAATGGAAGCGGTTATTCAAGAAAAATCGAATTCCAAAGATGAAGTGAACAAAGTAAACAAAGTCATTTATCTCGTGCGCAAAGCAGAGCTGCTTGGTCGCGATGATTGGAAGAAAGTTGAAATAATGGCTAATCAAATGAATGTAACCTATGGTGAGGTTATTTATTCAAGAGACCTTTTGCCACGCAAACTTCTTGATGCCGTTTTCCAAGGACAAAAATTAATTGAAGACGATCTGATTACAGAGTCTCATCTAGTCAAAGTTTTACGTGCCGTTCGTGATACTAAAGTGGAGTTTGCTACCGCTTTGAAGACTGTATCACCAGACGCAGAAGATCATTCGCATGATTCGCGCGGCAAACAACAGCCTGAAGAAAAGGGATCTGGAATTTTCGGAATTTTCAGAAAAAAATAGTCTCGAATTTGCCACCTGATTTAATATCATTTTCGCACTGAAGATGGTATCACATATGATTGATAAAAATCCCCAAATGTGCTATTATATGGGTAATTACGGATTTTTCTTTGTCTTTTGTTTTGTGCGTTGCGGCGCACGGGGGGTTGCCTATGCTTATTCAAACAAAATCGAAAGGAATCACATTTCCGGTTCATGATGTAGAAGCGGTCCTAACAGAGCTTCCCACCAAGAAAACGAGAGAACTAATGCGATTTCTCTTGCGCGATTTCGACTCTTACGATACTCCCGAGCCCCTCTGCCTTTCTGGATACAATTCAGAAAGTCTAGTCGACACAAGTCAATATCACGCACTTTTTTCGACAATACATCAAGCATTCAGTGAACACCGTCCACTTATACTATCGCCAGATATGATCTGGATCACAATTCTGCAGGGATTTGCTCAGCACGTAAAAAACAATACAGAAAAGCTACGAGCGCTACTTGTAAGCCATACAGGCAAAAAAGACTTGATGGTCTTTAGAGAAGAGACTTTTGTAGAATCTCCCGAATACGATTGGCAAGGTGTTATTCACGATTTTGCAAAGGTTTTGAGTGAAAATGTGCCCGAGAGTTATAGCAATCTTATAAGTGATTTCTCCACCACAGGACCTTTGGAGCGCGTGGTGAGCGAAGTTGCGGTGCTCGATGTTTTTCAGTCCTATTTTGAATACATCATGTACGCTGGCTGTGGAATTCCGTATATCACACTTGAAGGTAGCGTGGATGACTGGAAAAAACTCAGAAACAAAGTCGAGCTTTTAGAGCCTTACAAACTCGATTTTTGGATTGGTCATCTCAGAGAAATTACAGATCACTTTTATCGAGCAGCAATCGGTGATGTTGATAAAACCCACTGGCAAGACATTTATAAGCAAATGAATACTTACGGCGCGACCACGATAAATGGATGGATTGTAAAACTAATTCCTTATGTCCGCTCTGGTGGTACTGGCGATTGTGTTCTGAAAAATCCGATGATAAGTGAAGATTCGGTGTTGTGGCATGAAAGCATTGAGGGCATTAGGACAGATCAGTTGCCCTCGGGAATTTCCAAAGTTCCCTTCATTATAAAAATGATTCTAACCAATGAAACGAAGCCTATGCAATTCTTGTCTGGATTTTTAGGTGGTGAGCAGGATAAAGAAAATTTTGCCTTAAGACCTATGCTTGGCTGGGCAGTGAGAAAATCTGCATCTAGCGAAAGTTATCTTTTTGATTTACCAAACATTGTCGAAAAAGTGCCGCCTAAATCTATGGCAGACATGCAAGAGTTTGTCGAAAATCTCTTGGGTCCCTGGCAAACACAAAGACGAGAACATCTTCAGATTCCAGGTGATTTTTTTACCTTCTACAAACAGTGCGATGGATTGATTTGTCGGTATGATGAAAAAATATTGTGGAGAGTCAAAGCACTTGCGGATCTTGAAAAAATTACTTTTGAGTATTGCAAGCTCGATTCCGAAATTGAAGAAGCGCAAAATTATTCAGACGCCCTTATCACCCTTGTTGGACCAAAAGACTGTCCGTGGCTGCGATTTTTAGATGAGAGTGATGGACAGTTCCTTGCGCTTGAACTTGGTCACAAATTTCAAGTTTATAGAGTCAATGAGAATACCAAAGAAAAAGAACTCATAGCACCGTCATTTGAAATGAGCATTCGTGCTTATTTAGATAAAGCAAAAAAGCTTATCTGCGAGCCTTAGCGGCCTTTACTTGAGTTGCTTTGAGCATGCGTTTTGCGATTTTGCCTGAGCCTGTTTTGGGCAGTTCAGCCACAAACTCAATCAAGCGGGGCATTTTATATCCGGCAAGTCTGCTTCGAACTAGTTCGGTAATTTCTTCTTCGCTTATTTTAAATCCTGGTTTGGTCACAATCACGGCTTTGACTATTTCGCCCCAATAACTGTCAGGCACGCCGATTACTGCGCATTCAAGCACGCCTGGATGCTCGTAGATGACATATTCGACTTCGGTCGAATAGACATTTTCGCCACCAGTGATGATCATGTCTTTTTTTCTATCGACAACATTTATAAATCCATGTTTGTCTACTACGGCTAAATCGCCGGTGAAAATCCAGCCATTTTTAATTGTGTTTGCTGTAGTTTCAGGGTTTTTCCAGTAACCGCGAGTGATGTTGGGACCAGTTGCAATGACCTCCCCCACTTCTTTTCCATTAGGTGTTACTTCGCTCAAATCTTCGCGCACTACTTTTACAATCGCTCCTAAAAATGGACGACCAGTACTTGCTTTGATTGCCAAAAGTTTTTCTTGAGGCCAATTCTTTTGCGATTCAAGCGGAATTGAGACTGTTAGAAACGGGCTTGTCTCTGTCATTCCATAGAACTGAACATAATCGCAGCCAAATTGATCCATAGTTTGACGCACCAACTCTGGTGCTACAGGTGAACCTGCTGTCATAATCATTCTTAAGTTGGGATACTGATGATTCTTCAGTTCTGGCGCTTTCAGTAGCGATGCAAGCATAGTTGGAACTAGTGCTGTAATTGTGATGTTTTCTTTTGCCAGAATAGCTAAAACTTGTTTGTCTTTGAAATAAGGCAAGAATACATGCCTTCCGCCGACCATTGTGATTGCCCAGATTGCCCAGGCATCGACTAAATGGAACATGGGTGCTACGTGCAGCCATGTGTCAATGTCGGTGAGTTTTAGCTCTGCTACCGCTCCCATGGCGTTATGAGTGACATTTTCATGAGTGAGCATCACACCTTTGGCTTCGCCGGTGGTACCACTTGTATAATATAGTTGCGCTAAATCGGTTGGGGCCATGAAAGGCGATTCGACTGATTGACCCAGAAACTGAACTAAGAATTGTTCGTACTTCGAGCTTGGAAGAAGAGCTAATGTTGGGGCCGTGGGTCTGCCAAGCCAGATAGTGAAATCTGGTTTGAAGCCTAGATTTACCAGTTCAGCCACAGTGCTTGCAAAATCTGGATGGGCTACAAGAATGCTTGTGTTTGAATGTTTAGTGATGTCGAGAACCTCTTTGGCACTCAACCTGAAGTTGAGCGGGTTCAAAATGGCGCCAAGCATTGAGCATGCATAATATAGAATCAGATACTCGTGACAATTGGGTGCCAAGCAAGCAACCACGTCGCCGCGGGTTATTCCCTTTTCGCGCAACCCTGCCGCAAGTGCCGAGACTAATTCGTGCAAGTCTTTGTAGGTAATAGCTTTCTTGCCATCTACAATCGCTATATGGTCGGCGTAGAGCGATGCGGCGCGCTCAAGGCTAAGATTGAGGTTCATAACATCCTTAAGAAGGTCTTACGGCCAGGAGAACTTATAAATAATACTGCTATCCTAGGGCGAATTAGATTAAGTAGCATAATAAGCACAGTCTAATGAAGCGCCACTGGCACGCTTAGTTGTCACAAGCTATTGGGATTTCTGCATACTATTTGGAGTTATTTAAAAGATGAGTCAGGTGATGGACAAGACTTACAATGGAATAAAAGTTCCTCAAGGTGAAAAGATTACCTTCAAGGACGGCAAACCTGTTACACCAAACAAGCCAATTATTCCCTTCATTGAAGGCGATGGTACCGGACGCGACATTTGGAAAGCTTCCAAAGTCGTATTCGACGCTGCTGTGAAAAAAGCCTACAAAGGCGAGCGCGAAGTAGCTTGGTTTGAAGTATTGGCTGGCGAGAAAGCAAACGACCAGACCAAAGAATGGCTTCCTAAAGATACTTTAGACGCCCTTAAAGAATTTGGTGTTGGTATCAAAGGACCTTTGACCACCCCAGTTGGCGGCGGTATAAGAAGCTTGAACGTTTCGCTCAGACAAATCTTTGATCTTTACTGCTGCGTTCGTCCTGTACGTTGGTTCACAGGCGTTCCTTCGCCAGTGACTAGCCCCGAGAAGCTAGATGTAGTCATCTTCCGTGAAAACACAGAAGACGTTTACTCAGGTATCGAATTTGAATCTGGCTCACCTGAAGCAAAGAAAATTATCGAAACTATCAAGGGTATCGACGCTAAAAAAGAAATCCGTCCCGACTCAGGAATCGGCATCAAGCCAATCTCCAAAACCGGTTCGCAACGTTTGGTTCGTCGCGCAATTGAGTACGCTATCAAACACAACAAGCCTTCAGTCACACTTGTGCACAAAGGCAATATCATGAAATATACCGAGGGCGCTTTTAGAGACTGGGGTTACCAGTTGGCTGAAGCTGAATTCGGGGACAAAACAATCAGCGAAGAAAAACTCTGGGCTGAATTCGACGGTAAAGTACCAGCTGGCAAAATTGTTATCAAAGACAGAATTGCTGACTCCATGTTCCAGCAAGTGTTGCTTAGACCCGATGAGTACTCTGTACTTGCCACCACCAACTTGAACGGCGACTATCTATCAGATGCTTGCGCAGCTCAAGTAGGCGGTTTGGGGATCGCACCAGGAGCCAATATCGGCGACGAATGCGCAATCTTTGAAGCAACCCACGGAACAGCTCCTAAGTACGCTGACAAAGACGTCATCAACCCAGGCTCAGTTATTTTGTCCGGCGCTTTGATGTTCGAATTCCTTGGTTGGACCGAAGCTGCAGACCTAATTTATAGTGCTTTGGCTAAAACAATCCAACAAAAGAAAGTTACATACGACATGGAACGTTTAATGAGCGGAGCTACCAAAGTAAAAACCAGCGAATTTGCTAAATTCATCTGCGAAAACATGTAATTTGGCTGATAGCTGAATCAAAGTTCGAACTGTGAAATCGGGAGTGCCAAAGCGCTCCCGGTTTTTTTTAAAATTTTTTGCTTCTGCGTGATTTCCCCATTCCAAACCTGATTGGCATTTTGTAAATTGGGTGTATGAACGCAGAAATTCCCCCAGATTCTAAGCAAACCGATGTCGCCGCTGCCCCAATCAACGATGCGACCAAGCCATTGACTGTCGCTAGTCTGGACATTACTAATCAAACTAATACCGCGGCAGACTTCAGTCCACCAGTAAGTGAAACACTTCTGGCTGATGCTCGCGACCCTCGCGAAAGAAGAGATCGAAGAGAGCAAAGACCAGGACACCATCACAGAGATGATGGACATCCACATCCACAGCGTCCGCAATTTCAGCAGCAAGATATGCGTTTTAGACGCACCATGGACCCGAATCAAAATCAACAGAATCAGATTTACCAACAGCGCATTCTTGCTGAACAAATGAGACGTCGTCAGCAACAGCAGCAATTCATTCCACCCAATAATTTTACTCAAAATCCGACCTTCTTGAGACGTCAACAACAGCAACAGTGGCAACAGCCGCAATGGCAACAGAGGCAACAATTTCAAAATTTCGGACAATTCAATAATTTCTCTACACCTGTAAATTATCGTCCGGCATGCAATCAGAACCAATTCAATAATTTTGGTTCTAATTGTCACACCCCCTACGGCAATCAATGGAACACTTTCCCGCATCAAAGGCGCCGCTCTGGTCCTGATGTTATGGACATTGTAGGCACGCTTGGTGGCTTGTTCATCGCAGGTGTTGCATTAGATCAAATTGGCAAGCAGCACAAGCGTGATCAGAGAGCTGCCGAGGTTGAAGCCAGACCAGGTGATCCTCAAATAAATAAACCAAAAGATGTCAAAGTCGCAGCAGACACTGAGCGAAGCGAGCCCTTTACTGCTAAATCCAGAACTGGAAAAGATAATTGGTCTGAAGAGCACGGTGCACTAGTTGAGCGTGCAAGAAATAATCGTGGTGAAACAGTAATTTATGGTGATGGTAATGTCAAATCACTGTCAGAAAATCCCAATTTCAAAACACTAGGTTGGCAGGAATATGGCATTCGACATGACCGTACAGAGAACCTTTTGTGGCGTTTGAGAAATGGCGAGGGCACTTTTAACAAAGATAACCCTCCTAAGAATGCAGTGATGATGATCGGCACAAATAACATTGGGCGTGCAAGTACCGATGATATCGTCCGCGGTATCATGGAAAATCACAAAGAGTTGCGTACCCGATTACCTAATTCCAACATAGTTGTTGTAGGTGTGCTGCCTAAGGGTGATGATCCGACTGCCAATACTCAGATTCAGGAAATCAATCGCAAAGTTCAAGAGCAATTGAAAGATAAACCAAATACCGTTTTTGTCGACGCTCGCAGCGCGCTAATGAAAGATGGTCAGTACATTGCTGAAATGTGGAAGCCAGCTCATATCAATTTGACAGAGCAAGGTCAAAACAAATTGCTTGAAGTGATAAATGCTAAATTGAAAAAATAAAAGTGCGTTTTATTCTACTTATTCGCCATAAGTTAAACGCGTGATGCCGCGTTTGGAAGCTTCGATCATGGCTTGCTGAGCGCAAGTCATAAGACCTTGAATTGTTTTGGAATCTTTTGGAACAGATGCAGTACCAAAGTGCAAAACCGGTCTGTATTGAGATAATTCAGGTGAAAACTTAAACAGATTTGTAACTATCTTGTCTACAAGCACAGCTGCTGCCTGACTGTCCGAATTAGGCATGATGATTGCGTATCCTTTCTCGCCGAAGTGTCCAAAGATGTCCACTTCACTTTTGATTCGCCCGATAGCACCAATAGTCATATTGACTGCTTTCATTGTCTGAGAAGCACCTTCACTTTGAGGTGGCGTTTTGATTGAAAATACTACCAGTGAAACGATTTGACCAAAATGAAAAGCGCGCTGAAACTCTTTTTCAAGGAAGAAAAGAAATGCTGCTTGACTCAGTATTCGCGATTGTGGATCGAGTAAAGTAGAAAGAACAGCTTGGGATTTATTCTGTTCGAATTTAACTTCGTTATTTTGGATTCCAACATGCAGGGCTGAAAGTTTTTGATGGCTGGAAGTGCTTGAGCTCATGAATGCTTCCACTGCTGGTGAATGACCGCCAGATTGAAATGTGGTACCAAATATGCTACTAGTACCAGGTGTGGTGCTACCAAAAGTATTGGTTGGAATATTGCTACTAGAAGGAAAAGTTACACCGCTTCTTGGTATATCGGCAGTATGATCCGCTGTCTTATTCATAGATGCAGTGTCCATCATATGAGGAGGGATAGCGTATTTCAAATTATCTTGTGTTTGACTTTGCATGGCTCTATTCATATTGGGAAGTGCCAAGTTGCCAGTGTTAACTTGATTTGTATTTGGTGGCACAAATTGGGGCGCTACGAAAGTCTTTCCATTTGGTGACTGAATAAGACCTAACTTAATCATGTTGCAAACGACCGAAATCCACTGAGTATCAGTTATAGCTAGAGATGCTGCAATGTCGCGAACGTTTTTGCTTCCGTCTACAAATTGATAGAAGCGTTTCTGTAAATCTATTCCAAGTGGTGGTCCTTCAAGAATTATGCGCTCGAATTCTTTTTCGCTCAGGCTATTATTAGATCGTCTCAAAATAGATTGTTCGGTGATTTCATAGTCCTGTAAAAAGCCTATGCTCTCTATCAATTCAGCGCCTCTGTACAGAATTTGCTGCACAGGCATGCTAATTGAATTTACTTCTGCTTTTGTTGATGGCGTAAAACTGACTTTACCATCAAGCCACGTGAACATATGAAGAAGAGCTTCCAGTCCTTGTTGCAAATCGGTAGTAGCATGTATCGGAACTCCTTGGCTGAAGAAAACTGCGCCATTGCCAAACATTGATTCGATCGCCAGCTTTCCAGTGGCTGCTTCTTGCGAGGCTAATTGTAGATGCGAGGAAAGAGGACGAATGGCAAGGCTGCCACTAAGCAATTTGACCAGCGGTGGTCGTCCACCCAGTCCATCGTCAGTCGGCTTTTGTTGAGTGCTGCCTGGAGATATATAGCCAGACGACACTGGTTTTAGGTGATCAGAAAGTGCTTGTCCGAACAGTTTTCCTGTAGGGTCGTTAGGATCGTTCGAAACTCCAAGGGTCTGATTCATTTGTTTGAAAACAACGGCAAAATCGTTTGTTCGGTAATACCAAAGCATAGATTCTGTGCCATTTGGCCCCGCGTGCATCCACCACTCAGGTTCCAGTCCGGGCTTGTCAGGGCAATGAATACTAATTGTATAAGGCTGTTTAGTTTGTTCTTCTGTCCAAGTGAAACAATTTTTCACCCCGGGAGATTTTTGCGCTTTTGCAAAAATAGACTGGATTTCTTCTGAATCAGGGCGCGCGTTTATACGGATGTGATGTTTAGGTAGGTTGTGTTGCGAACTAAACATTCTCTATTACTGTTGCCGTTTTCGAGACTGCAACAGTGTTTTCTGCGCAATCCGCGAACTTATGGAGCCCATGAACCAAAACGCCTTAAGATTCCCTATTTATGGCTTTTTCTTCTAAATTCTATTTACACAGTTTCGAGAATATAAAACGCTAATACATATAAGTATTTAAGTTCTATTAGATGTTTGTATTTACATCAATTTGAAAATACTACATTTCAATAATTAGAAAATTAAATAAGTAAATAATTCTACAATTCAACAATACGACTATTGAAATATTCGACGAGTTAAAAGTTTGGGTCATCTTCTGAGTTGTCGACAATACGAAGATGTGAATTTAGTATGTGAACCCTTATCGACATCTTGAAAGACAAAAAGTTTTGAAATCAATTTGAACACTCATCGCTTTCTTGATATTGAAATAAGACTCAGCCCTCCTCAAGAAATTTTGTTGAAAATCTTGCAAGTGAGTTCTTAAAAGCTACAACTAGTCCTATTTTAGATTCTTCAAAAAAATCTTCTCTACAAAAAATCTCTCAAGAGAGTTTTTTAGAATGAGTAGAAAATCAACCGAATTGACTACCAACCAGCAATGCCTAAGCAGGGAAAATATTGCGGTCAATCAAAAGGCTTCTATGGGCTGTGAAATTTTATTCGAAGGGAATCATCCATCTGACTATCTCCGCGGCGCTAGAGCGATAGAAAGGCGAATGGTCCGATAATGTATATTATGTTTCATGCCCGGTCTCGAAAAGCCTCATTATTTCAGGGTCTAGCCAACCGCGTGAAATAAGGCATTGGCCTTTGGCCTGACCGCTCACTTTTTCGTCTATTTGAGCGATAAAAGCCATGTCCTCGGTTATTAAATCCAGGGCTACAAGTTGTCTGTAAAAAGGGTCTCTTGTGTAATCATCCAGGTCATATAAGTTTTGACCCATTAAAAGCCCTTCGAGCTGGCTATGAGAAATGAAGTTCTTATCCTCTAATATCTCGCCAAGTGGCTCGCCAGTTTCTCTTTGAGCGTCGACTGCTTCGCTGAGCTGGTCTATAGAGATCATATGAGTCATGACACAAAGCTGTCCGAGTCTAGGTTTTATTATTCTGAAAGTTTCGTTTTGACTATCTACATTTTGCTGAAAGCTTGGAAGGCTTCGCATGGCATCAGTAATTCTAAGAAGTACTTGAGAAGCAACAGAAGAAGAGCTTGATGATGAGGCGTTCTCAAGCTTATGTTTGAGCTTTTCAAATTTCATTTTGATTTCATCGCTTGAAGCTGAATCAGTCAGTCCAAGCAGTGCAGTTAAATTATTCATCGCAATCTTCTTTATTAGACTGAAGGAAGAATATCATACCAATTAAATATTGTAGTAAAGACAACAATTAGATAATTCAACAATACGACAATAAATAGATACAAAAATTCGATAGTGCGTATGGTCTAATTGACAAATTGACTAATGTTCAACCCTTCTTAAATTGAAATGATTCTTTTAAGTAAGGGAAGTTCACACTGACAATATCGCAAGCCCACTAATTAAGTACAATAATAGCCTGGCTGCCCTTGTGTCGGAACTGGTATACGAGCCGCACTTAAAATGCGGTGCCCGTAAGGGATTGAGGGTTCGACTCCCTCCGAGGGCATTTTTTT
>CAZSHS010000033.1:0-48205 GCA_964606665.1 uncultured Candidatus Obscuribacterales bacterium
CCTCCCGGCCCGGCGATTCGCGTACATACTCGGAATAATCCGGTAGCCGGAATAACTAACTTTATGCCGAGCTCGGCATAAAGTCAAGTCAAGTCCATAATCATGTTCTGCCATTTCCGCGTCCTCTTTGCTGGGGTTCAAGCAGCTCGCGCTGCAAAAACGCCCCGCCGACTTGGCTCCGCGGTGCGGAAAAACACGGAAAGAGTTCGGAAAGACAAAAAATCTCAGAGCACGGCGGTGGCGCCAAGGCGGCAAAATGGGCGAATAGCGCGCACTCAACTAACCCAAGTACCTAGCAAGCAATTCCCGGAACTTAAGGCGATTTTCGCCGGAGAAAAAGGGGAATATAACGAAAATCAAAAACCAGGAACCGCTCTCCGATGACAATTGAAAAGCAAGAGCAGGGCGACCAAACAGCAAACGCGCCGCCCGAAAAGCAAGCCATCCAGACCGCTGACGCGCAGGGAGCGAGAAACGCGGCAGCCTCGGATGTCAAAGCAGTGCTGGCACTAAATCAAGACGCACACTCCGGAAGCGCCGGGGGCGACCAGTTAGAAAGCATCCAGATAATCGCCCTGGACGAAAGGGGCAAGCAAAAGGTAGTAGCGGAGCGGCCCAAAGAGGCAAAGAAAGAGCCAGCGATAACGACCGACTTTCTAAGAGAGCGAGCAAAGCAGCCTGATATCTGGGCTCAGAAGTTTGTAGACCAAATTGAGAAAGCGGAGAAATTACCAGCGCCTTATAGAGACGGGTATTTAGCCAAGATCTTGAAAGAAGCTGAGGCGGTGTACCGCCCGAAAGGTGCAACCCATAAGGCGGGAAACGACCCAAACCTGATGGATACCGGCACAATGCTAGCAGTAGAGTCTCAGACAAATCCAGCGGCAGAGCCTGTAAAGCTCTTAAAAGAGTGGGTGGAAAAGCAGCTAGAAAGTCCACAGAAGCAAGCTTTCAGGCAAGAGGTGCGGCAGCAAGCAGCCGATCTTTCACCTGAGATGCAAGCTCGAATGGAACATCTGGCGACGGTGAGACGCAAAATAGATGTGGCAGGGTTAGAAGAAGGCGGCGTACATGAGGCGATAAGACCAGACCAGCTAGTGCTCCAAGGTCATGTAGAGCACAAGGAGAATCCCTGGCAGGCGTTCAATAACCTTAGTCCGGATCAGCAAAGAGACATAGTCAAAGCATTCGAAGCCGCTGGTGCTGTTGGTCAAAACGCTTATGAAGAGCAGATAGAGGCTGTATCAGAGTCAATCCCAAAAGGATTCTACAATGTTGGAAAAGGGCTTTTAGACATAGGAGTAGCCGCCGCTACGTTTGTACTTGAATCGGTCAAAGAGCCGGATAAAGTACCGAAAGCCACAAAGGAACTGGCAGAACATCTATCGCAGGCAATAACAAGCGGCGTAGATCTATCGAAGTTTGCAGCCGGGCAAGCCCAAGACATGGCAAAGACCGGCGATTACAGCCCGGCGATAAGGGCAATAGGGTTTGTAGTCGAGACGGCTAATGAGCGGTGGCAAGCCATGCCGCTGGAGCAGCAGACAGAAAAAGGCAGCGAGTTAGTAGCAGAGATGGGCGTAGGGGCGCTCATCGGAGCCTGGCACAAGCTGGCGAAATCTGGCAAGCTGATCGACGCCCTGGAGGAGATAGCGGAGCATCTAAAAGAACTTACAGCGCCTGGACGAGATAAGGCGAAGCGCGCCATGGCAAACTTTATCGATGATGTTTTGCAGCCTAGAGGACTGGTAGCGCAGCCGGTGGCAGAGGGCAGCGGGATTAGGCTAACTGATACGGTCCAAGAAGCGCAGGAGAAGGGCTTCAAGGATCACATCATGGAGATGGTGCGGTACTTTGAGGACGGCAACAAGTCACCAATATCAGCAGAGAAAGCGGCAGAGAAAGCCAAAGTAAGTAAGCAAGATTTGAGGCGCATGACCGAGAGCGAACTAGAAGCGCACGGTCTGGAAAGCATTCAGAAGTCATATGACAGGCTGTTTTTTAGCAAATACCCACATCTAAAAGATACCGGCGTTGTGGTTCATCATGCGTTGCCTCAGATGCTCTTGGATAAGCGTACTGGCTATTCTGGGCTGTTTAAGGCTAGAGAAGTAAATTCAATTGAGTATTTACGAGGCGTTCCCCTTGATGCGATGCAAGATGGTAAATGGGTACACGACATCATTACAGCCAGATGGCGCACTTTCTTGCCTCACGGACGAAAGGTAACCAGGCAGCAAGTGCTGGATGAGTTAAGGGCGATAGATAAAGAGTTTGGGCAATATTTTGTGCCGCCCATGAAGTGAAGGGATAACAATGAAATTCTATTTTTACGAACCGCAGGTAGCGGCAGAGGACTACGGTGCAAAGACTGTATATGCTGACTCCGAGTATATTGACGTTGAAAAATTGCATATTGAATTTCGGAGGTGGCCGCAAGACGATCTGCAATGTTGCCAGTATTGTTTTATTGGAACGGAGCGTCTAAAACAGGAGCTAGACAAGCTATCGCCGCCTATCACTGGTGTTGACTTTGAATCAGTGGAGGTAACAGGAGACGACCAGGAGTTTAATAGAGTCTGGCGGCAAGGGCGGCCGGACTCCGCTTTGGGTAAGTGGTATTGGTTCAAGATAACTGGTAAGCCGGGCGCGAAAGACTTTGGACAAGACTATCGTTCAATGGATTTAGTAATTTCGGAGCGAGTGGTAAAGGTGCTTGAACAGTTCCCTCTGCCGTATAAGCGAGATTTTCGAGTGTGGGAAGGCGGGATTGGCTAAATGAGCTTACATCAATGTCGTTATAGCCAGATGGAGATGAACAGTGCCAGCTCATCTCCGAAAATAAACTCTTCTTCAACCCGCTCAAAATACAGTTATCAAGAAAATACAATTATTAGCGGTGAGATCTAATCAAAAATTGTTCAGCGGCGCAAGGCTTAAGCAGCTCATCATCATATTCTTCACATAATTGATCAGTGTCCGCAAAACGCGTAAATCAAGAAACACTCAACACCGCATTTGATGTCACCATAATAGCATGAGAAATTCTAGTCTCTCTCATCAAGCTGAAGCAACTGAGTCAATAGTTAGCTGAACGACTTGTCCCAGATAAACAGCTCGTTCCCTCAACTCTGATATATACGCCAGAAGCCAATTACAGTCCTCTTCAGAAGGTGCAATCAGAAGCTCTCTTGCCAAAGAAGTAATCAAATTCATGAGAGTGCCCTCTGAGACGTTTTGAGGCTCTCGCTTCAAGAGAGCATTGACTCTATCCCGCCACTTGTCAGAAGCAGCCTTCTCGGACCGCTGAGCGGCATCAAATTTTTTCCGTTTCTCTCTCTCATCTCTCATTTTGAGTTCATAAAGAATTCGACGAGCTGCCAAACGACCCGGCGGCATAATTTTTTCTTGTACTGAGGAAGAGGGCATGCTTTCTTGTGAAGCAGCCCCCTCCACAGCGTTATATTCGTGTAAAGCAGTTTTCAAGCATCCACCGCGAAGCTCCTCCATTGCTGGTTTCCAGAGTTCCGGGTATTTGTCGATCGTGCGGCTGCTCACTCCGCACTTGAGAGTGATGTCGCGAGTGCTGAACTGAATGCCAGCTTCTTTAAAATCCGCGACCGCAGCAATGATTTTCTTCTGCGCTGTCGTTGCTCGATTGGCATTGTTCCTGACCCAGGAAATAGGAACGACTGGCTCATACTTCTGGGCTTCTTTTCCGCGCCGGTGTGGCGGCTGCCAGTGAGTAGCTCGCTCTATATGTTTCTGCGCTTCCGCGCGCCCGGAAGTGATGTCCTTGCTCATGCCATGGTGCTTGGCTTTGAATATTTCCTCGATGAGCCATTTCCGCTCTTCTTCGAAGCCGTATCCACGAGGCGAGATCATTCGCTCCGGATCACCATAGAATAGATAATGTCCCATGGCAAAGACTGCGTCAGCGCGCTGACCAGCGGCAGTCAGTCCGTGTTCGTAGTAGTGCCGTCCTCGAAGATAGGAGTCGCAATTTATTCCAGGTGGCATCTTATGGAAAATCTGTTTGACCGATTTCTGCGCTTCTTCACCTCCATTAGGCACCATTTCCGGTCTCAAAGGCACGACTTCCGAGCGCGGAAATTTCGAATTAGCCTGAACGATTATTTCAGCCTTTATTGCTTCGGTTCTTTCCACAAAGGCACGCATCTTGTGAAAGAGATGATACGGATTCACTGAGCACTCGATGTCTCTTACAAATTGAAGGATGGCCTCGTCCGGGCTTATCTCGTCACGCTCTTCGCGGACCTGCTGATTATGCTCGTTAAGCCATGCAAAGCCTGGCTGTAGCGGAAGTCGAAGACCCTGTCCAAGCGACTTATCTCCGGGATTCGGAAAAAGCTCGAGTTTTCCTTTTGCTACTTCAAAGTCGTGCAGGCTGAAAAGTTTGTGCAGCTGTCGGTACAAGTCGCGGCTGCTGACCGGCGCGTCGAAGAAAATGTAGATATGCCAGCCACCAGAATCGGATGAACGATATAAGTTGAAGCCTTCGATTCCGGCTTTTTGCAGGAGCGCGGAAATCTTTGAAAAGCCCACTTCATTGTGATACGGGCTGCCGCTGTCTATATCAAGGACAGCATACATGCTGGCTTTTCCGCTGCGAGTACCGACGTAATAGTTTGGATGAACACACGCTGCGGCTTTGAGGATCTCGGTGTCTGAAAGACTCCAGTTCTCTTGCGCCGAAAACCACGGACCGCCCGCTATAGGGCGGAGTATGTACGCATATCTATGAAACAACTTGAGAAAAGTTGAGACTGCTTCTTCGGTACGAGCCGAAAAATATTTTGCGCGTGAGAATCTAGCTGGCTGGCCTATTTGGGCTGCCAGAGGCTTTAGTCCGGTCGTAAGCGTTCCTCTTTCTAATTAAAGACGAGTTGACCTAGCCGGATCGGTGCATTATGCTTGCGCTATCTCAGGGCGTCATCCAAACTCCTGAATCAAATCGCATAACCGATCCGTTAAGTGATCTTCAAAAGCACCGCCTGCAAGCGGTGTTTTTTGTTATTGGCTAGTTGTCGTGAGCCTCCTTTGAAGGTTGCATGACGCCCTGGGCGTCGGTTGGAAAAACTGAGAAAAGGCTGGGAAAAGAAATTTCAGGTTGAGCATCGGCGGGCAAATCAGAACGGGCTCGCTTCTTCCGTTTTGGTCTTTCTTTCGGCACCTCAAATTGAACAACTTGAGAGTCGACTGGAAAGAGTAAGAGTTGCCGGCCACCAGGCACTTGCACTTGCGTAGCAACGCCAGGTAATTCTGCCAGCGAAGGATTTATGTGCGCCGATTCTTGAATATGGGTATCGAGAGCTGCTTCTTCCTGTGCTGTAAGCGTCTCGTCTGCGATAGGTTGCGGAACTTTAAATTCAGTAAGCTCGATAGTTTCGACAACCGGCGTCGCAGTTGTGCAAAGCGTTTCTTCTGTAATACCAAGCCTTTCGATTATATCGGACGACACCGAGTTGGAATGCAAGTCGTGCAAAAACATAGCAATTGCAGGTTCTATGGCTATCTGGTCGCACTCAACTTTGATTGAGAAATCGTCGTTGAGCCAGGCAAAGCCTTGCTGGAGTGGCAAAACAAATGGCGTTTCGGTATCGTGAATGACTACTGTTTCGTTTTTCAATAATGAAGCGACCGTCTGCACGGCATTGTCAGTTTCAACAGGCTCGGAAAAGGCGAGGAAAATCTGTATAGCGTTTGAGCCAGATTCCTTATACAGGTTGGGTTTCAAGCCAGCGTCACGAAGTTGCTTAACGACTACTCGGGCAACATCAAAATCGATGCCTTCATCGCCAGTTTCACAAGACAACGCGAGATAGCTCGTCTTTTTGTCTAGCAAACATGCCCGGATATTCTTTGAAGAGCCGCCCAGTGACCCAAGAATCGAATCATCTTCCAAGTAGTGAAATTGGCTCATCGCACGCCAGGCTGTACCACCCAAAGCGCGGAGAGTGGAGCCGAAACGCTGGGGAAATAGAGCCAAGAAACGCTTAGGAAGCAAGGCGATATCTAATTGTTCTGGCGCCATGAAATTGGCTTGGACACCTTCTACTGAAGTGCTAATTTTCGGGCTCT
The DNA here is from genome assembly GCA_964606665.1 of uncultured Candidatus Obscuribacterales bacterium. GTDB lineage: Bacteria > Cyanobacteriota > Vampirovibrionia > Obscuribacterales > Obscuribacteraceae > Aved-18. The sequence goes on from CAZSHS010000033.1 coordinate 6,103, forward strand.
CTTTCTAGGGAGATTTATCGGATACTTCGGTGAACGTCGGAATCGGGCTCTGATATTTGATCGACATACTATTGGACATATTGCCAAGAAGTGGATCGCTGCCACTATAAATGGTGCCTTCTAAAGGATCAACACTTTAGATCCTGGAGGCCGATGTCTAGCGGCATTTCTGCGGGTGAGGAAATTTCTGCGTTCGGGCAATGGTGGGATATTGAGGCGCCCGTTAGCCTTTTGGATATAGATTGATCAATTTTTGATCTATCAGACTTCCGGGGTTCGGAAACGAATTTGGAGCCCGGCAATATATAGGATAGAGAAGTAAGATCAACTGCGGAAATGGCACGAGCGGTTTTGAAAATACCGGTGTGGCTATCTGGTAGCAACTTTTAGACTTTCTAGCTTAGTAACGAGAGGCACCACTAACGATATCAGAATAATATGTTTTAGCAACCACTTTTGAGAAATTTCCTCGCTGGTTTTTCCAAATGCGGAAATCTAGACCAAGAATTTTCAAGCGCGGAAGGCTCGCAAGCTAGCCAATAATGGGCGTCTCTGGAAACGAAGCATCGCAGGCGAAGAAAGGGGGTTCTTGGCACCAGAGAAATGCCCGGAAGCATTTCCTCGCTGCCGATAATCAATTTCCGCACATGCCCGAAGCCCACTTCCGGGCAAATCGCCAGCCCAGAGGTGAAATCGAGCGACAAAAAAGAGGATAAGCCGGGAAGGGCTGATAAATATTGCTACCGTATATGCCACCACGGCAAAGCTCGGCAAATCGAGGCAACGAAATCGAAGAAGCGAAGAAACTCCAAAACAGCCACAGAGTTAGTGTTTTGAAAAGCTCGGAAGTGCCACCACAGAAAAACTTCTGAGGATTTCTGCGTTGAAAAGATCTCTTTTGATTATAATAAAGCTGCCCTTTTTCAATCGGTATATACAATCGAATACCACTAGATATGGAGCTGCTATATGAGAACGGTTACTGTCAAAGAAGCTGCTGATGCGCTGGGTCTGACCACCAGGGCGATCACTTCAAGACTGGCCAAAGGTGACCTCAAGGGTACGCAGAAGACGAACGCCTACGGTGTCAAAGAATGGCGAATCTACCCAACCAAGGAAATAGCCTCGAAACTGAAGCTAGACCTCGATTCGGATGTAGCGGAGAACGACTTTCCGCCACTGGAAGAAACAGTAGACGCTGAGACAATCTTTGAAGAAGTTCAGGAGTCGCAGCACCAAACCTGGGTAGAAGAAGAACGCAGTCGTCTCCGGCTTCTAGCCGAGGAAATGATGAAACCGCTTGTCGATACATGCCTTGCTCAGGAAAAGCAGATTCAGGAGCAAAGCAGGCAGCTGAAACTATTGCCGGATTATCAAAAGCAAGCAGAGGACGAGCGTAAGGCTGCGCATCTAAAAGCGGTTGAAGCAGCTGCGCTTGAGAAACAGATTGTTGCGCTCAAAGCTGAGAAGGAAGAATCCGACAAAGTCAAAGAGCAGGTCGCTGCACTAGAGCAAACTCTTGAAGAAAAGGAACGGGCCAAAAACGCGGAAATCGAGGCTCTTACAGCCGAGAAAGATGCACAGTTGAAAGCAGTCGAAGAGCAACTGGCGTCGTTATCGCAAACTGTTCAAGACTTGAAAAAACCTTGGTGGCAGAAGCTCTTTAGTGCACCGCCAGCAGAAGAATAATTCGCCCAGCAGAATCAATTATCGACCGGAAGTTTTTCCAAAGCTTCTACTTGGTCGGCATGGGTTGGGAGGCTGTAACGCATAGTCGTTTCGAGCTTCTTGTGACCGCCGACTTGTGCAACCAAAACGACATCGACGCCGTTGCGAACCAAGTTTGTTAGGCAGGTATGTCTTAGAGTGTGCGCGGAAACGCCCTCTATGTTCGCGCTTTGGGCAAGCGATCGTATGGCGTGATCGATTGAATCCACCGACAAACGACTGCAGCGATTGGAAAGAAAAAAGGCTTCGTCGCCAGAGCCCGGAAATTTTTGCCGACGCTCATTAAGCCATTCTCTCAGGGCTAATCGACAGGCGGTATTTAGCGGAATTTCCCTATAATTTCCGCCCTTGCCATCTCGGATTTTCAAAAGCCCTTTTCTCTCCGTCAAGAGAACATCGTCGAGATTCAGGTCTCTGCACTCGCTGATTCTAATGCCGGTATTGAGAAGCAAAGTTGCCAAGGCTCGGTCGCGCGGTCTTTTGCTGCGCTCGATAGCGCGGAAAAACTCTTTCTGCTCTTGAGGCATCAGAGCCTGGGGCGCCAGCTGTGGCAGGGTTTCACGGACCGTCTTGGCTTTTCCGAGCCCGAGGAAAACGAAGAAAGAGTCAATGGCCGTCAGGTAAGCATTCACCGTTTGAGGACTGCTTTTGATTGTGACTTTCAGATATTGCTTGTAGTCTCTGGTCACATAATCGCGAGAATGACCGTCGGTGAGAGCGGTAGGATACTTTTCCAATCGGCTTCCCAGGAAGCCCAGAAAGTGCTGTAGACGCGTTTCATAGGCTCGCCTGGTATGAGGAGATAGTGGCAGCTTTTCTAACGCCTTCTGATAGTCCTCAAACTTCTTGAGCACTTTCAACAAAGCGGCAGGGTTTGAGATCGCCGGCACTGAAATTTCATCATGCACCGGCAACGGCGCTTCACTTTTGACCACGGTCAGACCCCTCTCCTAATATCAGGCATATTTTAACCGGTCTAGCCGCTCTCAGAATTCCCAATATCAGGCATATTTAGAACGACAATGCCCGATACTGGGCAGTATCAGGCATAAGCATGAGTGTATTTGCTATTAGTTTCTGGATGTCAACTACACCAACAAAAACAGGAAAGATTAGAATGGGGCGTAGAAACCATCCAGCAGGCGGTCAAAGTTCGATAAACTGTCTTCAGCTGTTATCCAAATCGATGAGTTTAAGTGGTGCCAATTAAAACGCAGCCTACCGATTGGGAAAGAGTTTTTTCCGTCATCCGTTCAATTCCTAGTGGGTACTGGATGAGCTACGGTGATGTTTGTGAGGCAGCCGGAATGAAGCGAAGCGCAGCTATGGCTATTGCTGGCGGTCTTTCCAGGGCACAAAACGTACCTGAAAATATCTATCGAGTTTTGAGAGAGGACGGAACTCCTCCTCCAGGCTGGAAAGGTGAGATAGGCTCGGTTCACGATTGCATAGCAAAATTGAAAGAAGAAGGCGCCATTTATAGACGAGCAGCGGCCGCAGACCTGGAAAAGCGTTTTAATTATCCAAAAGCTGCGGAATGATTCAACATCTGTGAGATTAGGCTTCAGCAGCGGTTTTTAACGCGACGTCGAGAGCAGATGTAAAACTAACAAGCTTTTCTTCTCTCATTTTTTGAAAAAATTTGTTGTAATCCTTTGGCGTGAGAAAGTTAAACTGATAGCGAACTGGCAGCTTTGCTTCAGTTAGCCACTCATTCAAAACTCGAAAATGCGAGGTTGCGTACTCGAATTTCTTGCTGTTTTCGGGAGAAGGATCGCGGCATTCTTCATCCTCTTTAATTTCGACAACAAAAATCCAATCTTTCTGTTTGATGAAAAAATCCGGACTGAATTCACCTCGCTTGGTATGGTCCCGGCGGCGGAAAGCGTACTCGATTGTGTAAAACCGTTGAGGTGTGTTCTTGATCCAAGCGTCAATTGTTTGCGCATTATCTCGTTCGCAGAGTAGCCTCACAAACTTGCGTTCAGGCGTGCCGTCCGCAATCGCTATGTTAAGAGGTGTCCTAAAATCAAAGGAATTCGGCACTTCCTGTCTACCGCGAATATATTCGCCATCCTGATCTAGCAATTCTTTGAAAAATTCCAATTGTTCATCGGGAAGAGAACCTTCAGACTGAGGATCAAAGAATATTGTTTTGTCGCCCCTGCGAAGATCAGCACTGCTGGAGCTTTCGGTGTGACGCTCTCTAGTATTGATTAGCTTGAGAGCATTAGGTGTGAGTCTGTAAAGAACGCGCTTCGCAGCCTTTCGTCGCAAGGTCCCGAGTGATTGAAGAAGCTTTTGACGATTATCTTCGGTAATCAAATCGCCGGGTATTTGAGCGTGCGTAAGCGATTCTCTAACCACTTGTTCGCACAATGACCGTGGATATTTCTGGGCATAAGTAGTTCTTTCCTCAGGATCTTCGGCGTCTTTTGATTCATCATCGATCGATTGCAGTCGATAGAACATTTGCTCAGCAACTTCTTCTACAGAATAGGTTTTGCGGTCAAGTTGAGTTTTGAACGTTTTTCTTTCTCCGGTTAGAGCTGTCTCGAACTCGATGGAAACTTGCTCTTGAATCAATTGAGTCGGAAGGTCTATATACCCGGCTTGAAAAAGCTCATATTGCCCCTTTTTCGCAAACTCAGTCGTATCCTCGTTTCGCGTGTAGTCGAGAGTGTAAAGGTCAAAGTTAAATTCAGAACCCTCTGTGGGAAACGATGAGATTCTGCGTTCAATCTCAAGAATTTCGCTGACTAAGTGCCGAATTCGACCTGACCATGCATCGTGATTAAAGACTGTCACTGTCGGCTGCGGACCTTGCCAATTGAATGGATAGCGAAGGCCACGTCCCAAGACTTGCGCAATTAGCAGTTTGCTATTGAAAGCTCTTTCCTCATGGGGAACAATCTGAAAAACATTTTTCACATCCCAACCTTCACTGAGCATGGAGACAGAAACGATCCATTCAACTGGACTAAAAGGACTATCTACAATTTTCAACTTTGCAATATTTGGTTGATGTTTTGAAGCGGAGGTAACGACTAAAACGCGCTCAGAAGCTTCCTCTGGCTTCAAGTTTTCCAGTTCTTGAAGCATAGCCTGAACTTCTTCAGCGACGCGTTGACAATCGGAAATAGCTTTAGTAACGACAATTGTTAAAGGACGAATAGCGCGCGGCTTCAGTTTCTTCTTCCAGTCTTGGTGGCGCTTAAAGATTAGTTGCCACTTTTCCTCTGCACTATCGGTGGCAGGCATTTCGGCAACATATTCGACTTTTTTCACGATTCGATCTTCGATTGCTTGCCTGAGCGAATAGCGAAAAACAACATCAGCAAAATATTCGTCTGCCACATAGCAAGTTCCTGATACGCCGACAATATATCGAAACCCAAAGTCAGGAGAAAGCAAAAACTCCTTCCATTTTTTTATCGTGGCCGCTGATTCGGTAGCGACGTGATGCGCCTCATCGCTGAAAACAGCGACTCTGGAACCTTTGCCCGCCAAACTATCCCTAATCGATGAACCCACGTGTTCCAGGACAGCGTGATAGTTCTCAACGCAGATTGCACCTTCTACCAAGCTCTCAGATGCATTCACGATTGTTGGATTGGCAATTTTACTGTCTACAGGCAAAACATCGCGAAGATCAGAGCGCGAAGCGAGGTCTTTAAATTTCTCAAGCAAACCTGACTCAATGGTATTGGAGGGACACAAAATCAAAACGCGATCGACAACTCCTTCAGCAAGTAATATTGCGGCGAGGGCATACAAGACGTAACTCTTTCCGGTGCCGGTAGCCAAATCGATAGAGCATGCTAACTGCTCCGGAAACTGCAGATGCCGCTGCATCGCTTGCCAAGTGCCGTAGCGCAGCTGAATTTCTTCGTTGCTATCAAAATTCTTTTTAGCGAGTTCTGTGAGATCTTGGTACTTGGCGCCACACAGATATCGCAGTGTTGTATTCACTGCCTGTTTTTGAAACTCTCGGTCTGCACATAGCACGTCTAAAAAATTACCGTATTTTGTTTCATCCCAAACCCGCGGATCAACATCTGTAGAAACTTGCAGAACTAAGTCTTCGTTTCGAAAAGTCTGGCGATCTTGTTGACGTGGCGTCATGAATTACGATCCTTTCTTAGATTTGGTGACCGTTTTTTTTTGAACTCGTGACTTGGAGTTGTTTGTCTTCGGAACCTGTGAAACCTTCTGACCCGTTTTTGTTCCAGTTTTAGATGTCATGGCACTTCGCGACTGTTGTGCTTTCTTTTTTAGGCTGGCCGCTGAGCGTGTTTTTCTAACATCTTCAGATTGGTTGCTTTTCTTTGAGTCAGTCTTCGACACTTTAGATTTGCTTGTTTTAGCGATTTTTGACGATGATAGTTTCAGCATAGGTTCCGGTTTCTTCGTTTTCGGATTAACCTTTGAAATTGATTTCGCCGTAGGTTTTGGTTTAGGCTTTAACGACGATGCCTTATCAGCTGATTTTAGAATGGTATTAGTGCTTTTAATTGTGGGTAGTTTCTCCTTCGCAGATATCGTCGAGTTACTTCCTTTTGAAGAAGAACTGTCTGCCTCCCTATCTTTTTTCAAAGACTTCTGTGGACTTACGGCTTGACGATCGCTGACATGGGCATCTTTACCAAAGGCATTCTTATCCAAAACGATGCGTGCTTCATTACCGTAAATATCAATAAAAACAGCCATCATTCGCTCCCCAAGAAGGTTTGCGGGAAAACGAAATTCCCACTTTTGCGCTCGCATAGTCTCAGCATAAACAATGTCATCAAGTTCAAATACTTGTTGATCGGAATCAAAATCATAGTCAATCATCACCATTGACAATGTGTCCATGTCCGTTTTTATTCGGAGGGGCTGTTTCACCGCCGCCTCGCTCTTAAACTGAAGAATGCGTAAATATGCAAGGGCTGTCATTTTCCCCTTAGCTGGAACCAATCCGGATTCGAATTTCAGATCTGGTGTGCGAATGAAATCGAAACCAACAGCCTCAACCGTGTCGTTCACCTCTAATTCATCGGAAGGTTGTTTCAACGCAGTGAATTCGCGCTGGTGCAATTCGTGAATGATTGAATAGGGAATTCGAAGCGCGTAATACCTGACGCCATCGACATCTAAGTAATCCTGTTGAAAGTCGAAGGTAAGGGCTGGCGCGATGATAAACATACGGCTGCCAACTTTTGAACCGAGCGCATGGTGCAGACTTTCAATAGTCTCTTCGTCAATTCTCACACCCTTTTCTTTCATGTGATTAAAGACTAAGACACTGGATCCGCGCAGGAAACCGTCAAGATGAACTCCGCCGATTTTATGAACATCGTCGCGACATTGAAAAAGCTGCAAGGCAAAAAAACGCCAGTCTTCCCACGGCAATTGTCGAAGTGTGGAAAAGTCATAAAGTCCGGCGTTATAGAGGGTAAAGGGCTTGGGCGTCTTTCGTTGACCACCTTGCCCAAGTTGATCAGTTAGAGTAAGCATCCGTTTTTGAATTGTATAAATCGCCAATTTTCCGCAGTCGACCGCAACCCAGCGACGTCCGAGCTTTTCAGCAGCAGCGCAGGTAGTGCCGGATCCGGCAAAAGCATCTAAAACAAGATCACCTTGCTTGGTGGTTAACCGAATAAGCCTAGCTAATACTCCTTCTGGCTTTTGAGTAGGGTACTCGCTTCCACCTTCTGGATTCTGGAGCCATTGCACGTCTTGATCTATACAGTCATTGGAATCCTGATAAACGCCTGAGGTGTAGGGTTGATATGCCCAGATGTCCTGCAGTAGGTTACCGGCCTCAGGATTCAAATATTGCTTGCCTCTTGGCTGTCCGCCTTCTTTTGCAGGCATGTAAATCAAGCCCTTTCTGTAAAAGAAATCAAGTTTTTCTTGTACGCTAAATTCAGAAATATCTTCCGTTATCTGTTCGTACAAACTGCTGGAAATCGCCCAGTGCCTGCCAGAGTCTGTTGGGTCGTAGCCGTGCCAAGGTTTGCCAGAATCTCCTGATCGAATTCCGGGTCCAGTGATATCTGGACGACTGTGGTAACCGCGTTCGTCTTGATGCCGATAATTTGCCTCCACATGCTCCTTAAAAAAGGGCCTTCTTTGAGCGTAAAATTGATAGTTATCGCTCTTTGTGTAATACAAAATTGTTTGGTGAATCTGACCAATACTGGTTTTTGAATTATGGGTATTCGTTGAGCGCCAAATGATTTCGTTTCTGAAGTTCTGTTCGCCAAAAATTTCATCCATCACAACCTTTATGTAATGGACTTTACGCTGGTCAAGATGAACGAACACGCTTCCATTATCGGCAAGAAGCTCCCTTATAAGTACTAGCCGTTTGCGCAGAAATTCGATAAAAGAGGCGCCAGCAATTTTGTCTTGATATGCTTTTTGTTCGCGACTCCCGGAAAAATCACGTTTGGTCGCGAAGGGCGGATCGATGTAAATCATGCGGATGCCATCGGAACCATCTTCATTTCTGAGTTTTCCGGACTCTTTCATTTTTAGAAGAGTCTTCATAACCTGTAGATTGTCACCAAATATCAGCATGTTATGCCAGGCACCATTAGGTTGACCATTCGCAAATGACCGCATTGGCTGCAACGGAACCGAGAGCGTATTAGCAATTACGTCTTCACGTCGTTCTTTCCCATGGTAAACAAGTTCGTGTTCCCGGCGGTCGGGTGGAAAAAGAATTTTTGCCCATTCCGTGGACAGCTCATCACCCTGGTCAATGATTCGCAAAAGTTCTGCTCGCTGTTCTGCCGTTAATCCGAGCATATTTTTCGGTTTTGATGACAAAACGATTCCCCCAAGAACAAGGAGTCCAGATATATACTTTGGATGCGCAACGTATACAACAGAGCGCTTTAGAGAAAACGCACTGCTCGTCAGTTTACCCTATATAAGCATTTCGGAAATGAGTTTAAAATTGATCAAAAGGTCGCATGGAGGTTACTCTCTTGAATTACTGGCTTATCTGTCTTCCAAGAGAAGATATGACTCACTGCATATCTATTGGCATTTTCGGACTTGGACGACGGCAGACCATCAGCAATGTAAAAGAGGGGGATAAGGTTGCTTGCGTGATAACAAAAGAAAAGTCGGGCTGGAAAGTTATTGGCCTGGGTGAAGCGACTTCAGACTATTATGCCGACGACAAAGACGTGTTTAAAAAACCAGGCTCATTTATAGACAGGTTTAATTTTCGCGCTGAGAACTTGAACCCCGAGATTTCCTTCGTAGACGTGCTCGATAAACTGAGCTTTATCACCAAACCAGAATACTGGCCCGTTTATTTCAAAACTGGCATAGTAAAAATGTCGGCGGCCGATTGGCAGACTATTGAATCCGCAAGAGTTGATGAGACGGAGTGAATTGAAGCAGCATCCAGATTTAATTCAATCTAAAAGCTAAGGAAGCTTCTTCCAAAAACAAATTTGCATGTTCTTTTTTAAAAGCGCATTGTAAGAGTTGCTCAAGTGTTCAGCAATTTCATCATTCCAGCTCAACCGAATAACCTGTTTCTTGGCAAGGAAATACGCGGACAGTTAACTGTGAAACTACGGTATTATATTTGGTGCCATAGAATCTAACTTTACAAGTTACGAATTGCGGTCCATGGAACTCACTTATGCTCTAGTGTCTCTAGATCAGTGGTTCTTCTGAGAAAATAATTCGGTTTTGAGAAAAGTTTATTAGTTGTTTTGTCTGGATCAATATTCGGAACTTTATTGAATTCTGAAACAGAAAGCGGTGTCGTTGTCGGCTTCAAAGGAGCAAGTCCTGGAGCAGATTCAGGCGAATATGCTGGACGCCACGGTTGAACCGTGGCTGAGTTATTTGCTGGCGGTGGTGCTGGCTCTTTGAAAATTGGACTATTCAGAAGACCATTTGAATTAGAACCTGAAGGCGTTATAGTCGGAGACGAATTCGATCCCCACTCGGTTAGATTAGCCTCTGACGCTGGTCTTCCGGTCAGCTCTGTAAATCGCCTTTGCGCTTCTGCCAAGTTGGCTTGTGCTTCAGCAAGATAGCCACGCTGCGCGTTTTGATAGCTTATCGATTTGTTCTTCTCGTAATCGCTTACTGACGGGTCGGCTAATTGCGCATCGATCTTTGCGATTTCAGCATTGCAGTGTGCAATTGTTTTTTGATAGCGGTCAAGTGCTGATCTTGTGTCGTAAATGTCCTGCTTCTTCTTCCTCTCGGCTTCTTCATTTCTACGCCGCTGGTCAGCCTCCTGTTGTTGCTGCCAGGTCGCTTGATTGCCATCAGGAAATTTGTTGAACGGCTCTATGTACGGAGTTTTCTCCGGCGCAGTGTTGTTGACCTGCGGTTGAACGGGCTGATGGTCGCGCTCCCACTTCCAGGTCACGTCATGCCACCAATCTTTGATGCCAGCGCCAGCCGAACCATAAATGCTCAGACCAATCCAGGCCGCACACAATCCCATGGCTAATTTCCAGCGAAGGCGCTCTTCTTGAAGTCGTTTTTGTTGTGTCAGCGCGTCTTCAAACGTGTATTTGTGCGCGGATGCAGCGGTGGCTGCTTCCCGCGCCTGCCTTTCCTTCTCTGCTGTTTCGGCAGCAGCTCTTCGCGCTCGCTCTTCATTGCGCTTTCTCGCTTCAGCCTCTTCGCGGTCATTCTCCTGGGTAGTTCGACGCTTGCCTGGTCCTGGTCCGGTGCCGCCAGCTTGCGAAGTACGGCTAGAATTGGTGTCGCTTCCGGCGGAAGGTTTAGGCTGCTCACGACAGCTGCAAGATCCAGACTCCTTGTGGTTCTTTTCAAAGTGCGCAAACAGTTTGTCTTTCGCGTCATTGATTCGTTTTAGTTCGTCTTCTGCATCTTGCTTTCCGTCCGCATTCGGAAATCGGTCCGGATGCCAGACCATAATCAGACGTTTGTACCGACGTTTGATTGCTTCAAATGAAGAGCCATACTCCAAGCCGAAGGTAACATAAGCCTTTTGTAGTATTTCTTGTTCTGTCATGATGCACCAAACAGCGACTTGTTGATGTTGCCCAGGAGGTTGAGCAGCATGAATGCGGTGAGCCCCAGAAGCCACCAGGGAGGAGCAGGCAAGGTGGTTGAAGCAGCGTCGCCAGCGTCGGTTCCTTCTCCCATCGAAGCCTCGATTTCCGAAACCAATCCGGAGACAATTGAATCGCAGGCATACCAGGCAACGCCTTCGACTCTTGGACGAAAGTCGAGCTGCACGACAGTTTTATCACCCTCTTCTTTGAACTGGACATCCAGCTCTAGGAGCCGCTGTACACGCTCCTTTCTCGTATGAATATTGGAGAGATTAGAACCCTCAACGTGAGATTCTTCATCTGTAAATCGAAGTGTGGCAGTGATTCTATGCTGCATCGTATCGGCTGAAGTGACGTGCCACTTGTCGCCGAAATTGTAAGTCTTGTCGCTCAAAATTTGACGGACTTTCGCGAAAGCCTGCTTAAGAGGCTGACTATAACGCCTCGGAACGGGATGCAGAAAGTAGTATCGGTTAGCCCCGCCCACATGCATAGCCGGCCATATACACCACGCCGCAGCGACCAGTCCCGGGAAAAGTCCCGCTTCCTTGGCGTGAACGACAACCTCACCGGTAAACGCACCTACGACTAAAAACGCCACAATGGCGGCAACGATGCCCAATCCCATCAGATTCGCGCCTCCATGTTTGCTGCTCTTGCAGTGGTGATATTACAGGTCATAGTCAGGAGCCTCGTTTGAACGCTTTGGAGTTGGTCTTCTTCCATCATCCTCAGTTTCGCTTACTTCAGGCGCCCGTGCTCCTTTGTCAGGCTGTTCGTTTATCGTCGCGGGCTTGGTTTCCTTTTGCTGTTCAGTTTTAGGCTCCTCGACCTTGGGCTTTGGAGCTGGCTCTGGCGTCTTTGCCTCCTTGACGGGCTCAGGGTTTGCTGGCTCCGTTTTACGTTTCGCCGGCGGATCATCAACCTGCCCGCGATTCATAACGAAGTCAGAAACCTTGTGTTTGTCACGCTTAGGAGCATCGTAGGACAAAGCATGTTCGTAAGCGAGTGGGTCGGTTAGCGACAATTTGAGCGGTTTTGTATCTGCTGTAAAAACTATCACTTGCCGATCGAGGCTAATCAATTCGTCCGGTGTAATCAGGTGCCGACCTTGAATGCTCTCTTGCACTCTACCGCTGTCACCGACAGTTGCCTCTTCTACCGTTGTTCTCCCGATAGCTTCGCTCAAGTCGCGAGCTTCTTGGAAGTTCTTCTGCTTGAAGTAGACCTGGGTCGCAGGCATGTCGATAATGATTTGCGCTTCGCGTTTACTGTAGACTTGCTCTAATTGCGCGTAGTTCTGAAACCCAAGAATCAAGCCAATCTTGTTCTTTCGAATGATGGACAGTGTGTCGCCGATACCTGAGATTTTGCCGAAGTTAGTAAACTCGTCGAGCAGCATGGTAAGCGGATATTTCATCCGTTCGCGAATTTCAAGAATGTGGTCCAGAAGAAAATTCATCATCAAAGAACCAATTAATTTGCTGTCTTTCGACCTGCTAGGCACGGCAAGATAGAAAGTGAAAAGCTGCTTCGCCATTGCATCCAAGTCTATGTCCGTCGTCTCCGTGAGCGTAATCATCTGGTCTGTCATCCACGGATTCAGCTTCGTTATTAGTCCGGAGAAAACGCCGTATTTGAAATTCGTTTCGCCAGCAAGTCGCATCCAGCCTTGGAACTCCATGCGCGCAACTCGCGACGGACTCTCCTTCAAGACCTTCGCCAAACCATCTGGACCTTCGGCAAGTAGCCAACGCAGAGCGCCAAAATGTCCACGTTTTGGATCGCCAGCGGCGGCATGCAAAAGCAGTGGAATCAGCAGGAGCTTTTCAGACCTATTCCAGGTCTGGTCGCCCCGTCCTTCCGAGCTTTCGCCATTCATGATTACAAGATCGGCAAGTTTTTCAGCTATCCCGGCTTTCTCTTCTTCGCGAGCATGTCGAATGCGATCGATCGGGTTGATTCGATTACTGCTCATGTCAGCTGGATTGAAGCAGTAAATTTTGTGCCCGGCCATTTGCCGCCAGCCAGAGGTCAGCTTGTACAGCTCGCCGTCTTCATAGCCCGGAGTGGCTTCAGTAACGACCATACTTGTTGCAATACGCTCAATGAGCTGCGGAAAGAAGAAACCACGAGACTTTCCAACACCTGTTCGTCCGCAAATAATCGCGTGAGCATGAGTCCAGAACTCAGGCACCTGGATGTACTCATTGTTTGCATTCCTGCCTATGATGAGGCGTTTAGGGTCGGCTTGTTTTTGGAAATAGCCCTTTGTTCGCAAGTCTTGTTCTGTGCCCCAGCTTGCTGAGCCATATACCGTGCTCTTTTCCTTATGCGTTTTCGCCTCTTCTACTCGCTCCGCGTCCTTTTGAAGTTCAAGCATAATTCGGTCGCAACGGCGCTGGCACTCATTTTCAGTAGCGCCGCCTTTGCGCTCTTCCATCTCGATGTTGACGAGCATTCCGCCCTTCGAAGCAACGCGCCATCGCAGAACCACCCGGTATTCATGCCGCCACCAGTCCTGGCCGATCTGTTCGTCCAGTCTCTCTGTAGCTAATATCTGGTCGAGCTGTTTGCTGGCGCGGTCAACCTTGTAGCCGAGCCGGTCCAATACGTTTACGGCAAGTATTGGGAAGTCTTTGGCATTTGTCTCAACAATGCCCGAGTCTTTGATTTGCACTGCCATTTAGTACCGTCCCCAAGGGTCATATTTGTCCCAGGCTTCCTCGTCTTCGCGCTCCCATTTTTTCCGCTTTTTCTCTTCATTGCTCTCGTCGCGAGCGGCCTGGTTCTGGTCGATAGCCTTGTCTAACTTCTCTATTGTCTCGCGATCATCGGCTTTTCGCTCTTCCGAGCGTCCAGCTTGATTGTGCTCCTGGACCTTGTCCAGCTTGGCGGACTCCAGGGCATCTCGACCCTCTTTGAGCCGGTCACGCTGGTCAGTCAGGTCAACCCACTTGACTAACTCATTCACCAAGGCAGCCCCTTTCATGAACAAGCCCACAACAGGGTTGCCCATAACTTGTTCTTGCAACGGGTCGATCACACGTCCGCCCTCGGCAGACTTGAGGTCATTGGAGGTCTTGCTGCGCTCGATCTTGTGATGGGTAAGCTCCAGTTGTTTCGCGAGGACACCAGCCCACCTTGCCCGGTCGGCATTTTCGAGCCAGCCCCGAAGCATGTTGTACTCGTCGATCGGCAGGCGGTTCTTCTTGTCCTCACGAAGCTTGGCACTCAGCGCTGCCAACTTCTCGTAAGAGCTGGACTCGTCATACTTCTGCCCATTGAATTCAAGATGCTCCTTCTCCTTTTCGAGCGCTTTGGGCTCTTTTGAGTCGGCTTCGCCGCGCTCGCCTGACCGCTCTTTCTCCTGAATCCAGCCTTGAAGCTTGGCAAATTCTGGCTTGCTTATCCGCTCCTCCGGGTTATCCCAGAGATATTCGGTCAATTCTCGGAGTTCTTTCGCGCTGCTTTCTCGCGTCCAGTCTTTTCCGGCTGCCTCAATTTTGTCCTCGGGGTAAGACTTATCATTTTCGCGAGATTTCTCCAGAGGCTCTTTAGACCCTCTGTTTTTTCTCCATTCTTCGTAAGGCTCTAATTGCTCCCGGATTATCTTTTTGCGCAACCAGGGAAGCTCCAATCCCTCTCTAATGCGTTCCTCTTTCGTTAGCTCACGCTGCCGTGCAAGTGCCCGCTTCTTTTCTTCCAGTCGCTCATATTCCAGCGGATGCTCGCGCTCCATGAAGCGGTCGCCGTACTCCCTCATCTTTGAGTATTCGTCTTTCTCGATTCGAACGGCCCGCCCGTTTCGGTCCTTGCCCAGGACAACAACGTGGATGTGATGGTGGTCGGTATTTTCGTGGGCTACCCCGACCCATTCAAGGTCTAGCCCCTTTTCCTTGCCGAGCTGCTCCATGATCTCTCGCGTATAAGCCTTCTTATCGGCAGGGGCAATCTCTGGCGATAGGGTCAGCTTGTGTGCGACGACTTTGTTGTTTTCTTGCTGGCGCAATTTCTGCCGGAATTCTTTGCTGTCAACTTCATCCTCGGTGTCATTGAACATTTCCCGTCCTTCATCGCCCCGGTCTTCGCCTGGTCGATGCTGGATGTATTTGACGTGGGCGAGCGCCCGCTCGACTGCCACCAGCTTGGGCGCCTTCGCATGCCCCCGACTTTGCCGGTCCCTCCTTGAGAAATACTGGTGTTTGACGATGTTCAAGGACTAGTGACCACTCTCTTGTATGCCTCAGCTAGCTCGTTCTCGTCCCGCTCCACATGCTTGCGCATCTTCTGCTTCGCAGTTGTATTGGCTGCTTCAAACGCCTTTCTGGCATTTTCGTCGTCTGGCAAAGCCATCCAGGACAATTCATAAAGTGTGCCGACGGCTGCCCCCTGACGGGCAAGCATTTTGCAAATTCGGTCGGTCCCGGCATTTATCGCTTTGACGTGCTGGTCGGTCGCGTACTTAATAGCCTTCGATACTTCTGTTTCTCGTTCGTCGTGCTCGAGTTTTTCCAGATTGTCCAAATACCAAAGCAAGGCAAATCTGACGAAGTCGGATCGACTTTTGCCGGCCATTTTTGCTGCCTCGTCCAGCCGATTAATGTCGGCTCGGGCGAGCCTCGTTTCCACCTTCGGGGTATAGACCCGTTTTCTTGGTTCTTCCATTGTGCCGCTACCTCCGCTACTATAAATAGGATAGTACGAGAGATGCGCCTTGCGCCATAGGGTTAATCCCAGACACGTGCCGATGGCTAAACGGTCATTAGTTGGCATTTCTCATGTGCGTGCCCGCGCATTGTATCTTGCCTTACCGTACGGTCGTGCCTCCCTTCGTGTGCGGGGGTGTTGTTGCGCGTCGTTTCCGACTCCGCGCGCTGCATCCTCAGCGCTCATTTAACGACGAGCGAAATAACACCCAGACCTCCAGAGCGAGGGAACGAGCGAGCACCGGAGGTGCCATGTTAGAAAGTGCCGGCAGGCACCCCGTAGACTTGGTCCATGCCTGTGAGAACTTGGGAGATTCTCTTTTTGGTCTCTCAAACGCTCGGACTTCCAGCACCCGAGAGCAAGAAGTCGAAGTATTGCAGAACAGGGATTTCCCCCGTTTTGGGCACTTTTGGGTAAAATGCAAGCCTAGAGAGAATTCCAGGCATGGCGAGTAATAAAGTCGAGAAGAATACGCATTGGGTGGATGATGCAATCAAACACCTGGCTACGCTCTTGAAAGAAGCTACAGAACTTGCCGATGAAGATGACGTATTGCCAACGACGGAAGCATTAGCCAAAGGAACGGAAGTACTCCAGACTTACAGTCACGCAAGCGCCCCAAATATAGGCGTGACCATTGATGGCGACTTTGTGTTCACCTGGGAAAACTATGCGGATGCGTTGAAAGTGTTGGTCCGCCCAAATGCTCAAGTGCTTTATTTCAAGAACGAAAAGGCTGTCAGAACTGAAGAATTCGGGGACCTGCTGACAGCTAGTCCTAAGTGAAAGGCGCAGATAGCAGGGCGAAGAGGCTCAAATTAACCGAAACGCAGAGCTGAGTTATGTGGTTATTGCCATGTACGGATTTTTACCGTACAATGAAAACAAGCCAAGAGGATCACGATTATGTCTGCCGAGTTAAAAAAAGAGCGCCTAGATCTGCGTTTGCCACCAGCAGCAAAATCGCAGATAGAAAAAGCTGCCGAGCTGCAAGGTCGCACGGTATCTGATTTCGTCGTGGCAGCAGCTCTTAGCCAGGCTTCACAGGTAATCGAGCAACAGATGGTCTTAAAGCTTTGCCTTGAAGACAGCATGGCCCTTGCTGAGTCATTCATAAATGAACCCGCGCCTAATAAGAAGGCAATTGAAGCGGCTCGCCGGTACAGGGAGAAACTGGGATAGCCTTGACAATCGAATTTGACATTCAACCGTGGGCACCTGAGCATGACTCAACAGAATTCACATCAAGCCTGCCGAGCATCCAACGGTTTATAAAAGAGCAGGCAGCCCGAGCCATGTCCAGCAAGACATCAATGGTATTTGTGCTGACTGAAAAAGGCGACAAGAAAATTCGAGGCTACTACACACTTTCTTCCATGAGTGTCAAATTTGAAGACTTGCCGAAGAACGTTCAAAGAAAAGTGCCTCGCTACCCGTTAATAGGCGCAACTCTGCTAGGTAGGCTAGGGGTAGATGAACGCTACCGGGACGAACTTTCTAAAAGGGGCGAGAAACCCAGGCTTGGTGAATTGCTATTAGTTGATGCACAGAAGAACTGCCTCAAAGGCTCATCAACCGTAGCCTCAGCCGTGATGCTTATTGATGTCGAGCAACCAAATGCGGATGAAATAGCGGCTGGAGCACGAGATCCGATGGGTTTCTATCTACAGTACGGATTTCTCGCCCTACCTAAGACACCCAGAACTGTCTTTAAACGAGTAAGCACAATCGAGAAAGAGCTAGCGGAGGTAGGGCTAGCGGTGACTGAAATCATTAAGGACGAACAAAGCTTGGAAGCAAAGGACCAGATGCCATCGGATTTTAAGCCGGAGCCAACAGGGCCACTGAAATTAGGTGGGCTGAAAACATTCAATGTCAATTTTGTCAATGACACCCGTTTCAAAATACCAATCCCAGCAGAACATCATTCTTTCGAAGAACTTGATGCCTTGAGAAATGAAGGGCAGTGGAAAGATGTGGTGCTTTCTACTATTGCAGTGCAGCTCAAGACATGGACGCAGCCAAAAGTGCGAACCTACTCATTTGTGGGCAAGGTAATCGGCGCCGAAAGAGGGGATGGTGAGACGCTCGTGACATTGGACAAACACGGTGATGTAAAAATCGCCGATTTCGATGTCTGAGTCTGCAAAAGTAGGTAGTATGCCGTTATCACCAAAACCAAACTGCACAATAGACACCAACTGCATAATCGGGCTGGACGAAGAGCGCGACTACGCTCAAGGGATTCGTGAGCTGATTGCCATGCACGAGGCAGGCCAGATAGTCCTTCAGGTTGTTGGAATCAGCGCGTCCGAGAAACAGCCAAACGGAATGATGGCTCCCAACTTTAGTCTTTTCAAAGAACGGCTCAAGCGGCTTGGGTTAGGAAACGCGGTAATCCTTATGCCGCCCGCGTATCTAGACATAACGTATCTGGACAATTGCTATTTCGCAACGCAAAACGGGACAATTTTGGAAGCCGAGATTCACAATGTACTGTGGCCAAATCTACCTTTTCAATTTCATCTGTTTGAAGTCGGAGCAGACAAGTCCAAGGGAAATTGGAAATGGAAATGGCTTAATCCAAAATGTGACACGCTTGCATACATGGCGCATGTTCAAGCAGGAAGCGGACTCTTCGTGACAAACGATAAAGTCTTTCATGGAGAGAAGAAAGCAGTCTTGTTGAAGTTCGCCGGTGGCGACATAGCAAAACCATTGGATGCAAAAGCCCGACTAGAAGACCCTGCGCCTTTTGCACCTACGCCGCAGGCGGTTTCGGAATTTCTTCGAGTTCCAACAGAAAGAGTAGATCCGGCTACTATTCCGCTGGAATTCGAAAGATTGCACGCTAACAAAAAGCTCTATGACGAACGAATGAAATTACAAATCTCACAAAACTAAGGACTACTGGGCGAAAAATCAACAAAGATTGACTCACAAACAGTGTCTAATCAATTCAATCATCCTTCCATCTGGGCGGCGGCGGCCCTGCTGGTCCATTGTCTTTCTCGCCTTTAAATTTTGGCAGCTTCACCGATCCCCCACAGAGGCGCAAGATTGACCCTGCCAAACTCAAAACCGCTTTAACTGCAAAAGAGAGCAGGTTCTCGACCAGTCGGGTCGTCGGTCGCAAAATAGTCGATGCCCGCCCCCCTGCCATGTAATTCAAGGCGAGTAATATGCCGACGAGTAAAGCTAGAGACCAGACCATATCCATAACTCAATACTACTTCTGCATTCTCCAGCTTGCTTGAGAGAATCTGAAAACTAGTTAGTGACGCAACAATAGCTGCTCACGTTGCAACTAGCTGCTGAGCATAAGAGCCCACTTCGGGACGCCATATGCCGGTAAAAACGCCAATACTGGCAAATCCCGAACTCCAAATATACTAAGTGTTGTCGTACACCAGCGCAAAAACTTTTTCGCGAGAACTGCTTACACAAGAATTAAAAAAAACCAGTTTTTTCAAGCCAGCATAGGCTTTGCAGTCTTTGCAGCTATAGTGGAAGTAGAGAGTTAGCCAGGAGTACTGGATTGAAAATAGTTGTTCTCAAAATGGGCTTTGAAAGGAAATTACAACTGTCATTTCTTTTGGCTATGACAGTTGTGTGCAGTTTTTCGCCTGCGAGTCATGCGGCGAAAGAAACAAGAAGCATCGAATATGTGCTGAATGAACCAATTAAGCAAGATCCCAACACCTTACTAGTTAATAAGTTAGGCGGTGAACAATTCGAACAAAATCTGTTGAAGGGCAGCGTTTATTTCCTTGGCAGCCCTCGGGATAAAACGAGGAGAATAGTCGCTGTAGTTTCTTTTGGGGAAAACGATGCAGCAGTTTTAAACCCTGCAATGGCAACAGACCGAAGACATTGTGAGTACACAGGCATTCCAAAAGTTACAGAGATGAAAACGTCGTTTTGCGACTCGTTTTACGGCAGGCCCGTTGCTAAATCAGAAAATACTAGAACGTATGAGTTTGTGGATTTAAACGATCGCGAGAAGAAAAGTCAGATCGAGATTGAGTTCGATAAAGGCTTCGCTTCCAAAATAAAAGTCAGTGGACTCGGGAATCATGAGGCAAAATGGGTATCCGTCAAATAAGAAAGAGGGAGAGGGGTAATACTCCTCTCCCTCCGAACTCCCAACTCTAGTTAACTGGAGCCGGCGGAGTAGCGATTAACGGGTCTACGATATCTTTCAAAACCTGCATAGTGTCATATGCATTATCAAGCTCAGGCTGGAAAGTAATACCATCCGTGATGCGATAATGGTGCGTGAAAATTCGTGCGAACATCTCAAGATGCTTGACCTGGTTGGGTATAGCGTTAGGGCCGATCCGATTGTCTATCGTATCGGCAATGTGTGTGTCAAATCCTTGCATAATACCCGTGTTCGAAGAACTAGGGTTATCACTCAGTCTTTGCGGAGACCATATGGTAGTTCTATCCGCAGCATCCAATTGCGCGAAAGCGTCCGGTCTTTTCGACGCAAACAATCCTTCACTTGGGTGTCCCCAAATGAAATCGAGCTGGTGAGACAATTCATGAATAATGGCTGCCTTTCTGATAGTGGGTGAATTGTACGCATCTTCAACGGAGAGAATCCCATACGTTGGCGCCTGAAAGACACTCTTAGTAGGGTCAAACTGTGGCACTCTTGTCCGAACAAAAACGGCACTCATGCGCGACTGAACTTGCGAATAGCCAGCGGCATAGGCAGACTCCTGCTGCTTGCCTCCGACAAACCGGAGGAAGGCATTCGAATCGAGCATCAGGTAAATCTGGACTCTCTTGTTGTCCACAGAAAGAGTGTTTGACAATTGAGTAGCCATAGTCCCATTCAACAACTGGGCCCCATCATAGATTGAGTAGTCCTCAGAAGTCGGCGAGTCTGGATTAACGCAGTTCCAGGCTGATGTGAACCAATAGGTGTCAGGTGTATGCCGCTGACGACAAACGACGCCATTGATGGAGATTTGACCATCAAAAATATTAGGATCACGAGACGGGGCGCCGTCGACCTTAATTGCCGTAGCCACATTTACGAGTATCTCTTCAGAATCTGGAGCAGTGTTATTAACCGCCCGGAGGTGCGGTATTTCGACTGTACCGCCCTCGCCGGAATTGCTTCCGCCGGTCGCAACGATAGTAGGTACAGTGTTATTGGTTCCTATCTGCGCCTGCATAGGCACATCGTTTGCACTGATAAGGATTTTTCCTGCATTACCATCTGCGTTCAGAGCAGCCGCCTGAACAATTCGCTCGTGATTGCGAATAGAGATTTTGCTATTGTCACCACCCAGCATTACCTTGATGCCACCAGCGTTTCCACCTACAAATCCACCATTAGCCTGTAGTGAAAACATCCCTTTGGCTGAACCAAAAATCAAACTTGTATTAGCCGCAGTTTCAATCTTAATGGCTTGCGGGTCATCGCTAGAAAGTTCAGAAACAATTGCATTACCGCTTCCAGCGGTTGCTGCACTGCCATCAATCTGAACCTTGGTTTCAGGGGTCGAAGAGAGCGTGATATCGTTGACCTTAATCTTGACTTGACCACCGTCTCCATCACCGCTCGATGGTCCTGTAGCCAGCAGTCTAAGCAATGGAGTATGCAAGATATCGAACCCGTCACCGGCGATATCCAGTACACCACCGTTGCCATCTTTGCCCGATGCGTCGATAGTCGCTGTTAGAGTGGTGTCAATTTGAACTCCGAGACTTCCGCCATCTGGAACACCGAAGTAGCCCAATTTGATTTTGTGATTCTCAGATCCCCTTGCGGAGATATCCAAGACGCCCGTCTTGAAGGCTAGAGGATATCCAGAAATCGCTACTCCCTGGTTGCTTCCATCAGAACTTAAGCGGAAAGGCGATCGATCAGAGATGCCATTCACCAGAAGTGTCTTGTGAGTAGAAAGACTCAGATCGCCAAGGAAACCCCACTTGAGATCGTTTAGGTTGTTATTACTGGTGGGTGTCAAGCCGAACTGTGGCACCATAATTGTGCCAAATGATTCTGGCACCCCGTCACCATCGTTCAGAATGCGGAGACCATTCTCACCCTTGAGCGTGACCGTTTCCGTTGCCAAAGCGATCTGATGCAATGTCGGAGTAGCTCCAGGAGCTTGTCGCGCAGAGATGATGGTGCCGGATTCAGTTTGAATTTCTTTGGCTAACAGATAAATGGCGCCGCCAGTATAAGAGGGGCCTGGATCTGTACCCAAAGGATTTGCGCCTTCAGCGTTCAATTTGCCGGATGGCAATTTTAGAATGCCATTTTGAGCATTAAGCTCAATCCATCCAGCTCTCGACTGAGTTGCCGTTACCTGAATGTTTGCCATGCTTGTTACGGTGATACCGCCGGTGGAGTTGAATCCTCCGTTAGTGATTCGTACTCCATGGAATGTGTAAATGGTGTCAGTACCCCCGCCTACGGTGGTGCGGGTGATAATAGAGCCGTTCACGCCATTAGCAGCACCGGAGCCACCGATAACAAATTCGGTGCTTCCACCGGCGAGATTGGAGTCAATCTGGATGGCTCCAGCTTTGAGGCTCGCCGCCCCTAGTTCTCCGTCTGTGCGAATGGTGGAGGTGCTGATATTGCCTCGCGCACGAAGAATGACGTTACCGTGTCCCTCAGTGTCTTGAGTCTTGTTGATAACAATTGGTTGGGTCACAACAATTTTGCTTGTGACACCACCTGCCAGTCCTGCCGTTACCTGGACAGAAGTACCAGCGGAGATCTTTCGTGTTTCAACGTCTCCTGTGCCGGAAGCAACCTTAATGTCACCTGCGGCATTGATAAGCTGGAAAGTTTTGATGTTTCCGCTTGAGGTGTTGATTGTGATGTTGCCACCGGCATTGATATTCTTCGCATCTACAGAAGTCGCGTTGATAGTGAGAGAGCCGTCAACTGTTAGATCCGAGCTAATAATGCAGGCGCTGTCGTTAACATTGGCATCACCTGTCACGTGATTGGGCATAAGAGCGCAATTGCCGGTGTAGTCCGCCGCGTGGGCGGGTTGCGCCAAAGCAAACATTGCTAGCGCGAAGGGTGCGAAGGCTAGACCTAGCCATCGTTTTCTTTGTTTCATAGGTTTTCCTTTTTCAAGGCTTGATTGATGGAATGACTATTCATCAGCATCTATAAACAGGTGGCAAAACCCGAGCGATGGAATCGCTTAGACAATGTTCTCTTCGGTCTGCGCCGTCTGGTTGTTTTGAGAGTCCGCCTGCTTGAGATGAAAATGAAAGTCACCATGAAACATGGCTCACATAGCCCATCTTTCTCAAGGGAAAACAGCCAGTGATGTGTAACAACATCGCGAAACATTCTTCAAAAGCCAGACTTCTCAACAATGCCTTTATTTTCGGTTCAACAACTTAGCCTGGCCAACTCGCGCGAAGTGGACAGGCTCACACGTTTCGTATGGTGCGCCCATACAAATAGTGGAAAAACTGTGCAAAATCCAGTTAGCTGCGCTAAGTCGAAAAAAACAGTTTTTAAGCACCACAAATAAGAGCGGGAAGTCCAATTTCTGAAACTTCCCGCTCTCATATGGTGAACGCAAATTCTATCACCGGCTTATTTGCACGATTCTAACTTTTCAACAACCGATCGCGTGCTTCCATAAGTGCAAAACCGAGCAGATTTTGCCCTTTCCACAATTTTGGATCGCGTGCGCCAGGCGCAGATGCAGTCACTCCGATTCCCCAGATTTTGTCCCACATACTCGCTTCAACGAGTACTTTAGGCGCCGTCAGAAGCAACCAATCAGCCATCGCGCGATTGTTCGAAAACTTAGCCAGGTTCGCCTTAACGACGATTTCAGAACAGTGTTTTTGCCAGATTTGACCTTCGAAATTTTGCACCTTTCGCCCGAAAGCCTTTGCTTCTTTCGGCGTTTTGCACGCCAGAATGCTCTCAAGCATCTCTGAATCATTAAACAGGCGCGCCTTTTCAGCCATCATAAAATGCTCGGCTGTTCGGTATTTGATGCCGTCAATCTCAAACTCCGCCGGAAACCACTGACTGAGACAACTGGCCGAAACGGAGCCATCAGCACTCGCTTTATGCCCGTAGAACAAGAGATAATCGAACTCTTGCCCCTGGTCAATCTGGTCGATAAGGTTTTGTCTGGTGTACTTCATCGGCTCAATAGATCCACTTCGCCTCAGCTCCGCACGTCGTGCAAGAGCTTACACTCTCCTTTTCAGCGGCGGTAATTGCTTTCGCTCCCTCGTTTTTGTGCTCGTCACACTGCCTGTAAAATGGCTTCTCATCCCATTCATAGACGTTCATTGAATTGCTCAATTGCTTCTGAAGTTTTTTGGTTATTTCCGGTACGTACACGCGCACATAAGGGCCGGACTTCTCACCGCCCTGCTCGTCCGGCAGCCAGCTGTTGGTCCCGACGGCAACATACAGCTCATTCAAGAGCACCGGGTCTGGCTCGTACCAGACGGCTTTTGCAAATTTGATAAACAGGTTTGGATTGCGAGGGCGCCCACCTTTAGCGCCGTTTGCTGCTGCCGCAGCTTTCTTTGCATCCGAAGTCGAAGCACCGCCTTTGGTGCCTCCCCGAGATCCAAGAATTGACGCAACACTCTCTACCTGCGTTACTTCAAAGCTTGTTCCAGACAAATACTTATCAAGCTTTGCCTCCAGGCGCTCTGTATTTCCGCTTACCTCATTACCTTTTGCGTTCATGTAAAAACGCAACGCATGAAGGGCCAGGGATGCCTCAGGCTCATCTAATTTAAGTTCCCTTTTGTCGTCATTCATGCTGTAATACTCCTAGATACGGCGATTTTGAATCCGACCTTCAAATAGTATAACCCAAACCGCTTTGGGTTTGTCAAATTTACCACTATTTGTGCGCACAAATTTTTCCCTGGGTGGCGGGTGGGCGTCCCCAGCGGGCTGGCAGCCTGCGCACCGACTGCCGAAGGCGGCTAAATAGATGGGCGGCGGGTGGGTAGCCTCAGCGGGCACAGCCCGCGCAGTCTTTTTGTCAGCGTCCAGGACGCACGAGCAGCAAAAAGCCGCCAGGTGCGGCGGCTTGGGACTTGCAAAAAGTAGTTAGCGGATCACGTGAGCCATAGATGCGGCTCGTTTTCTCTCAGGCTGTTCATGCCTTCCGAGCTGACAATGCAGTGATCGACTACTTCGACGCCCATAATTTTGCCGGCTTTTATAAGTTGCTTTGTCGTCTCGATGTCTTCGCGGCTGGGCTCCGTTGAGCCGCTCGGGTGATTGTGCGCCACAATAATGGCGTGAGCATTTGACAAAAGAGCAGCTTTGAAGACTTCGCGCGGATGTACAAGACTGGCTGACAAAGTGCCTTTTGATACTTCGTGGTAGCCGATTACTTGAAATTTTGCGTCAAGGTGAAAAGCTATGAAATGCTCTTCTGAGTAGTGGGCAAGCGGTTGCACGAAGTGATGAAACGAGATCGGATCTGAAATTTGCGCGGGCTTCACTCCCGGCTCTTTCACCAGAATTAGCCTGTACTGCGGCACAAGATATTTAAATTGCTTCTTGAGCGATCGAGCGCTCCGCGCTTTCGGTTTTGCCGCCGTTTTCGCGCTCTTCTCCTGAACGCCAGCACCCGCCACCGCCCCGGCTCCCATACTCAAGCTAGTTACTGTATTCATCGGCATATCCTCCTGTCCTTCGCCTTTCGGCAATTCAGGGATGCGCGCGCACCCCATGCAGCACATGCCTGAAACACGCCAGCCATGGGACCTGAGTTCAAGCCTCGCGAAGCGACCCGGAGGGCTCGGGCTTGAACTCGGGTGGCGGCGTGTAGGCTTATGTGCCGGGCATGGGAAGGGAGCAAGCAGCCCGTCACCATCGAATTGCGGTGCGGGGCAGGTTTTGCCGGACGGAAATAGACAGTGGCGACGAAGCCTGAAGTTAATAAAGCTTGCTACTCGGAAGAACCGGAAGAATCAAAAAGAGGCTTCAAAGATTCACAAGAAGCCGAAGTAGAAGATTGCCTTGGCCAAGCCACGCGCGTAAGCGCGTCCAGGTTTCTGTACCGCAAAATAGCAGTTACTATTTCTTCCTTGAAACAAGCAATACATCCTGAATGCCCAGGCAAATGTCCATGCCTTGCTAAATCACAGATATAGAGGTCGACCAGGTCACTCAAAAGAGCTGACTCAACCGGGTTTATAAATTCATCGTCCGAAGCCATAGATCGCCATCTCCAACGCACCACTAACAAAAGTAACGGTGGAATCGAGCAAACGGTATGTGTAATCCCACAGTCATAAAAACAAGGGCTGGAATAAACCAGCCCGAGAGGAAATCACTTTCGTGGTCTCTGGCGACCAGTGCAATCCGAGCCATAGCATCCGCAGACGCGACAATAACCAGTCACACGGCGCTCATGACGGTCCTCAAACCAAAGACTTCTTATGCGGCGCAGAATCGACTGAACGTTCTCCTTCTTTGGTGGAGCGGCTTTCAGAGAGCAAAGAGCAATATAGCCGCACAAAACCATATCAAGAATTTCCCACTCTTCACGAGTCAGAGTCAGTGTTTCCTCGGCTTCCGGCGCCAGTAGATTTTTAGTTTTCATAGTGATTCTCCCAAACTGTAAGATTCAAAGCCCGGAAAGGGCGGGGCAAAAGCCCCGCCCAATAAGGTTAGGCAGCTTTTCGCTTTCTGCCCGAGGAACGTTGGGAAGTAGACTCCTCTTCAGTTTTTGGCTTGGGACCACAAAGGTGGAAACCAGACAATTTGACAACCGGCTTCGTCATCTTGACGGTTACGCCGTTGATTTCCTTGTTGTATTTGACGATGGTGAGACGTCCGCTGATGATGAGTTCGCGTCCTTTGGTGATGTAATCGAGAACACGTTCAGCCAGGTTGCCCCAGGCATCGACATCGATCCACATAGGGTCGGGATTGTCTTGCTTAGAGGAGTATTCGGCAACCGCAATCGAGAACTTCGCCAGCTTGGTATCGGAATCGTCGAAGGTTACAGAGGTTGGTTCTGCGCCGACTTTGCCCACAAGGGTGATTTGATTGTTCATGAGATGCACCTCCAGTGCTGTGTTTAAGTGCAGCCCCAAAAGCGCGGCTTGAATCTCGTGCATGGTCGCGCAGCGCCTCGAAGAGGTTTGCCATTGCGCGAGATTCAAGTTGTGCCAGCATTCGCACTTGTTTTACACAGCCCTGGAGGAGAAATCGGACAAAACAAAAAAAACACCAAATATGGTGCGTGTCGTAGCTCCGAGCTCGCCGGCGCCGGCGGACAGAAACAGAAGCACTTAAAAGCGGGCAAACATCGACCGATAGTCAATCCAAGCCCAGGAAGAACAGCGACCAAGGCAACCAAAGAAATCGACATCGCTAATCCACGAAGCGAAGTGAAATCAAAGCGCACAAACAGAACAAAGCACAACAAAGAATAAGCACAACCAGAATCAGAAGCCGGACAAAACATAATGCAACCAGCACTAAAGCCAAGTGCAAAAGATGCAATTAGACAAATTAGGGCAGACAAAAGCTGCAAGACTGGCATGAGCGGACAACATCCTTACTCGCTTTCAGTTCCAAACCACCGACGACTGCAGGACAATTAGTGAGAAGACTACTACGCACTGGAGCCACATGGTTATAGGGAAAATTGACGATGTTTACGTCATACTCAATGGCCCAAAGAGCTTGCAAGATTTCGGATTTCAGCTCATATCGCAGTTTTTGAGACTGCGCATCTCATGACTATATTGATATTTTCAGAATATCGACAAACAAAGCACGCTTTCTTGAAAAACACCGTCTACAATTATCCTTTGCATCCCCTCATCTAACTTAACTTCATTACTTCATTGAACGAACTGAAAATTCTAGTAGTAGACGATATGCCGATCGTACGGTCGGGAACCACGCTTTTGCTTGAATCTTTGGGTTATAAAGTTGATGAGGCAGCAAGCGGCGTCGAAGCTATTGAGTTATATAAAACTGGTCATTATGCAGCAATCATCATGGATTACAACATGCCTGAAATGAACGGCTTTGAATGCACTGCAGTAATCCGCGAGCTCGAGAAGGATGCAAAAATTCGAATTCCCATCATTTGCATGTCTGCCAGTAACGATGATGAGGAGATGAACGCGGCATGCTTAGCAGCGAACTTAGATGATTATTTGAACAAAGATTGCTCAGGAGTAGAAGTGCAAGACATACTTTCTAAGTGGCTAAGATAGGCTTGTGTTCGGCTTCAAAAGATTGTTCGCATTTCTAAATTCCAGAATCGGCCAATGTTTAACTGCCGGGAAGTCATCTGGAAAGCTACTGAACTATCCTCTACAATTTTGTCTATTTCTGGAGAAGCAGGAAATTGACTGTTGATTACCATTCGCAAGTTCCATCAAGTTGTCCAAAGTGCAAAGAATCTATGGAGATTGGATTTACTGTAAATCATGGCGCTAAAGACAATGTGAGCCATTGGTCTAAAGGACCGCCAGAAGGTAGTTTTTGGTCCGGGGCGAAAATAAATGAATCAAAAAAGATAACAACGTATCGTTGCACGGGATGTGGCTTCCTTGAATTTCACGCCAAATGATCCGGTAAAATCAGCTACGGGTGCACGCTTACTTCTGTTTTCGTTCCAACACTACCGGCTTCATGCATCGCACTTCAAGAGGGCCGTCAATGAATGAATGCCATTTTTCAAGTACTTTTTTCATCTCCGGATCTTCCTCAACTCGCTGTTGATCTGCCTCATACGATGCCTCGGTATCGTATGCAACTAATTCCTGAAAAAAGCCGGGCTCATCTGCGGCTTCATAAAGTCCAATCCGTATACCTCCGGGCTGCTCGTAAAACGGCAGTGCTTCTTGCAGAAATGAGATCAATTCCGCACGCTGGGCTGGGACAACCCGGTAAACCAGGCTAACAATGGGTCCGGTTGGAATTTCTGGACGGTTATTTAGCTTTGACATTGAGCCTACCTCTATTCTTAAACTTCGCCCTTTGCTGTGTCAGCGGCTTTACGTAGGTGGAACATTCCTTTGAGCACCAGATATACCAAAGGAAAAACGCCGGCCAAAACAAATATGAGATCTCCAGCTACACGCAGCCAGGTGAATACCTGGAACAGGTTCGAATGCACGAATTCAGGGCTCCTTGCGAACCAAAATCCATGCTGGTAGCTGGCGATCATCTGAATAATACCTGCGGGGAAAATATTCAGCACAAGCATCAGCATGAGGCCAATATTGAGACCCCAGAATGAAATAGCTGCCAGTTTGTTGTTCCAGGCGCTGTCTTCCATCAAGTACCTTGTGCTAAAAAGAATCGCCGCCACCGAAAGCATGCCATAGACGCCCATCAAAGCAGCGTGTCCATGATTTGAAGTTAGATAAGTAGCGTGCTCATAATAGCTGACGATCGGTGTATTGATGAGGAAGCCGAAAACGCCGGCGCCCAAAAAGTTCCAGAATCCAACGGCAATGAGAAACATCATCGCCCAATAGTGAGAAAAATTCTTGATGGAGCCTTCAACCTTGGCCAGATGCACGAATTTCCAGGCATCCATAGTGAGCAAAGTTAATGGCACCACTTCCAGGGCCGATATCATTGAGCCAAGAGCCATGTTGATAGCAGGCTGCGCGGTCCAGTAATAGTGGTGGCCAATGCCGACAATTCCGCTGCCCAGATACAAGATAATATCGACATAAATCACAGATAGAGCCGATTTCTCGGATACCATGCCGAGACTGCAAAAGAAATACGCAACAATAATTGTTGTGTACAGTTCAAAAATACCTTCCACCCAGAGGTGGACAACCCACCAGCGCCAGAAATCCGCGACTGCAAAATTCGTGCCAGGGTGATACATCATGCCGAAACTGAAAAACAATGGAATAGCCAGAACACCGTAAAGCAGCATGTAAGGAAGGCTTCCGTGATCTTTTCCTTTGAGGAGCGGAGCGATACTGCGAAATACAATGACCGCCCAGATAAGCATACCTAGGGTAAGCAGCGCCTGCCAGAACCGCCCCAGTTCCAGGTATTCCCAGCCCTGGTGGCCAAACCAAAACCACAAACTGCCAAGCATATTCTTTACGCCGAGCCATTCACCGCAGATACTGCCTACGGCAACGATTAAAATTGCAACAAAGAGGATCTTCACCAACCAATGTTGTCCCTTGGGTTCATGCTTTGAAAGCATCGGTGCCATGAACATTCCCGCAGCCAACCAGGCAGTCGCTATCCAGAAGATTGAAAGTTGAAGATGCCAGCTCCTGGTAATGCTGTATGGAAAGATGCTGCGTATATCAAAACCGTAAAAACCTTGCTCGACAATGTAGTGAGCTGTTACTACGCCAAATGCAGTTTGAAACAAGAAGAGCAAAACAACGACAACGAAGTACGGATAGAGAGACGTTTGCGACCGAAACGGTCTGTATGTTTTTACAGCGTCGACCATTTCGCCAGAGCCGTCAGGAGCCCAACCCAGGCCAGGGAAGGCGCTCAAAAGAAATTGTGTCAAGCCTATCCCGCCAACCAGCATGATCAAACTCATGGCGCTCCAAAAGAAGATTTGCCAATTAGGAGCGTTTCCGGCAGCGGCATCAGGAGGCCAGTTATTTGTATACGTATAGTCTTTTCCGGGGCGCTGTGTAGAGCATACCCAGGCGCCCCAAGCAAAGAAGCGAGTCAGTTGCAAGCGTTCAGTTTTGTCTTTGATATAGTCCGGTGGCAAAGGCAATTTATTTCCAGCACCAAACTCGGTGTCATAATGCGGTATCAATTTCTGATAAGAAACTGCTTGCTCTTCTGTCAGAGTCAGTGTTTTTGTCTCTGGGTTGTACCTGTTCTCCTTAAAGTCTTTGTAAACTCGCGCCAGTAGTTGGCCCTGGGCACTGGCATCGAGTTGGTCGAAATTCTTTTTGAATTTGCTCTGCGCCAAGTAATCGAGGGCTATGACAGCCTCTCGATGCAGATAGTCGGCAGAAAAGTCGACGCCATTGTAGGCGCCGTGGCCGAAGAAGGAACCGACATCCATGAGCCCGTATTTTTGAAAGACGCCCTGGCCAGCCATGATGTCGTTGCTGAGAAACAAGACTTTTCCGCTCGAATCAACTACGCGTTCCGGTATGGGAGGTGCTTGATTGCTAGTCTCGTGGCCCATAAAAATAAGCGTAGAAAATCCAGCAATCAAGACCAAAAGTACAGACAGTTTCCATCTCCAGGACATATTCACCTCATAACGGGCGCCAGTTGGGCTCGCACTATATTAACAAGGGTTTATTGATATCGGTCACGCCTTTGTTGTCAGTTAGTTCGACATCGTCGTTCTTTCAATCCATGGGGCTGGGTCACCTCTTTTGAATCCGTCCAGCTCGTAACCGTGTTCGATCAATTCATCCTTGAAAGCTTCCGGGTTATCCGATGCCTCAATCATTGTTTTTGCCACCACGCCGATAGCAGCCTGCCAAGTATCAGCCATTGCTTGAGTCCACTCACCTTCCTTACTCAAGTGGTCTGCCAAAACAGCCATCAGGTTCTCGCCAACGGCGCCGTAATGAGCATTCTCGGTTCTGTATTTAAGGTGCCTAATTCCCATAGCATGCAAATACGGCAAAAGCCGCTCTGGACGCTCTACTCCGGCGACAATAGAGCCCAGCGACGCCATCAGCTTTTTATGCTGTTCTTCAGGCGGTGTATGAAAGAGAGGTTTTACAGATGGATATTTTTCAAACAACCTCTTATAAAAGCTCATTCCAAGCGACTCTATTCCACCGTTTTCGGCTTTGGCACGCTCAAAAGTTTCTCTCAATAGTGCAGTATTTAACGACATGATCGAACTCCTCTTTTCCCATTAGTTAGCAATCAAAAAATTGGCTGTTGTGCTTATTGTGTTTAACTTGTAGTGGCAAGATGGCGCTCCGTTTCTATTGCCTTTGGAAATAGAATGGTGCTTTCCTTGTGTATATGTGTCCTGAGATCCTGGTCCAGATGCGCAAGCCCGGCTAACAATGCCACCCAACTTGCGCAAGCGTTCTCTGCCGGGGTGTAGTTATCAGTTAATTTTCGAAGCTCAAGAAGGGCATCCCCTGCATCTTTGTGCTCGGATTCCAAACACCTAACAGGGTTATCGACGGTCCCAAATGGCGGTCTGCCCTTTGTGGAACCTTGATCGAGCCTGCGAATAAACGGAAAGAGAATGACCTCCTCTTTTTGGGCGTGCGCTAAAAGCTCATCTTTCATTTGCGAAAATACTGATGCAACCTTGGTCAGTCGCGGTTCCTTAAGTCCATGGACACGCGCAACTTTGTCGGCCAGTACTTTCAGTCGTGGCAATTCTTCCTTCAAATAAGCATGATGTGTTTGCTCGATATGATCGGCTAAAACAGTCATGCTGGCATTTAGCCAGTTTTCCGAAGAGTTGCCGCCGGCAACTGACATTTCATCGTTCTTGCAAAGCTCGGCGATAACGGACTCTGGACTTGCGGCAATCTTTGCACAGGCTTCTTCCAGAGTTTGTTTTCCGCCACAACAAAAGTCGATGCCAAAACGGTCAAAAACAGCAGCGCGAAGCGGCTGCTCGGCAACGATCATGCCGACTGATTCTCGTTTGAAATTTTGCATGATTAATCCCTCCTGAACCTAGGCTTAGACAGCCTGTCGTTGAGGTTCTACTGGCGTGACTTTGCTTGCTTCAAATATCGGCAGCGACACACAAGAGCAGCTTTGAAAAAATTCTTTTGCTGCAGCGCAATTGGGGCAGTGCCAATCTTCGCTTAATTGCTCAAATTTGGCGCCAGGTTTTATTCCAGCTTCAGGCAATCCTTTTTCTTCTTCAAGGATGTAATTACAGAGCGTGCATATGAATTTCATGGTCCTATCCCCGCTATTATCAACAAATGTACCTATATGTCCATAATAGCACTCCAACCAGCCTCGTCAACGCCGGAACGGTCCGTTTTATGGTATTGTGTATATAAAGGTACATTTGTTTACAAAGGTCCACAATGATATCGCAAACCGCAGAATACGCATTACGAGCGATGGTTTTTCTAGCCATGCGCAGCTCAGCAGCCACAGGGCAAGAAATCGCTGAAACAACAAAAGTACCGCCGGGCTACCTCAGCAAGATCATGCAGCAATTAGTTAAAGGCAGATTGGTTCACTCTCAAAGAGGTATTGGGGGTGGCTTTGTACTAGCCAAGCCGCCAAGTGAGATATCAATTCTGGATGTAGTTAACGCTGTAGATCCAATAGAGCGACTTACGTCTTGCCCGCTTGGCATTGATTCACATGGTTTCAACCTGTGCCCACTGCACAAGCGACTCGCCCAAGCAACCGCAACCGTAGAAGCAGCCTTTGCGCAGTCAAGATTGAGCGAGCTGGTTGAAGAATCGCAGAGCCCTCTCTGTGCCAGTATTCCGCTCAGTCAAACTCAATTGCCGTACGAACATTGAGCTTCCTTTGCAATTGAGTCCTGTGAGCTCGAACAAAAATCGGTAAGGCATGGCTTAATCAACGCGCCAGAAAATCAAACAGTCTTTCTTGCCTAATGAGAAACTAGGCAAGACGCGTTGCGAACAGGTTCTTAAGTCAAATGCAAGAAGTTGCAACAAAACAAGCTATGGCAGACAAAAGCTGCATAACTGGCACGGGCGGACAACATCCTTGCTCGCTTTGAGTTCCAAACCACCAACGACTGCAGGACAATTAGTGAGGAGATTACTGCGGACTGGAAGTACGTGCCTGCCATTGCGGTGATACGGAAAGTTGACGATGTTTACGTTATCCTCAATTGCCGAGAGCGCTGGCACAAGCTCGGAATTCAGGTCAGAATCCTGCAAAAGCGCCATATTCCAGACTCCTGCTGTCGACATACATTTCGCTAAAATCGCCTGCTCGAAGTTATCCGAATCGATCGATAGCAAGCCCTGACAATTCGACAACGCAGCCAAACGGGTCAGAGACTCAAACAACTCAGGTTCAGCAAAGCTGCGAGTGTAGAACCAGAAATTGCAACCAGCATACTTTTGAACAGTCAAGAACCAGGCGCGGACATAGTCTACAGAGTAAAAATCGCCAACATCATGAATGCGCAAGGTCCAGGGGATGACAGTCTGTTTTTCTGTAATCTGCGCTGTGAGCCAATCACGAGGTCGAGCTTGTTCAACCATTGAGCACAAGTTTTGACAAAGCAGCTCAGGACCGCCTTCACTGAGCAAGAATTCCACGGTGCGGAAATTGCGCTCCCTCTTAGCTTTTTGCCCGGAAGACTGATAGCGAATTCCGTTGCCGTAGCATAGTTTTTTGCAGATTTCCGTGGCATTGATACATGTTTTTCCGCGCGGAAGACTGAATGCCCAGCCTACTTTACTGTTATTTGTAAGTTATTCCGGCTACCGGATTATTCCGACTTGATTCGGCAATTGTGCAGATAGCCGCTACTTTATATTTCTGGACTCGGCATAATCGCGTACACTCCACCGGGAACTCCTTTCTTAGGTTGACTTAGATAGGAGGGCTCGTATGAATCCGTTCTTCAAAAACCCAATGGTCTTGGGCGAATTGCGACAGGGACCGTTGGCACATTATCTAGACATATTTGCGTCTCAACTGAGCGCTGAGGGTTACGGCGGGGAAGCCGGACGTCGGCAGCTCCGATTAATAGGGGAATTCAGTTGGTGGCTGAAGAAAAATCGAATACAAGTCGAGCAGATAAGCGAGATTCAGACGGAGAAGTTTCTTTCGTACGTCCGACGCAAACGTCCATTGAAATCCACCGATCCAGCCGCGATGAAGCGACTTCTCTCAATCTTGCTGCAGGAGCGAGTGATTCCGGTAGAGCCGATGACAACGGAGCCGAACTCCGCAGAGCGTGTCGCAAGCGAGTTCGGCGAATATCTACTAAAGGAGCGTGGACTAACTCGATCAACCGTTTTTCATTACGGGCAGTTTGTAAATCGCTTTTTGACTGCACGTTTTGGTGATGGACGTGTTGCGCTCTCGGAGCTGGCTCAGAGAGACGTAGTCGATTTTGTGCGAACGCAATCCAAAAGCCTTGGTCACAAGCGGGCTAAACTCATGACCAGCGCGCTTCGTTCATTTTTGCGGTTTGCACACTACAAGGGAGCTCTAGAAAGCGAGCTGGCGCCCGCAGTTCCAAGAGTAATAGGCTGGTCGCTCTCAGATGTTCCCAAGGCGCTGCCGGTCAAGCATGTCGCGCAAATCCTGGAAGTATGCGATCGCGGAAACCCGCGGGGCAGACGCGACTTTGCCATAGTCTTGCTGCTTTCGCGCCTCGGATTGCGTGCAGGTGAAGTCGCAGCTTTGACTCTCGACGACATTGATTGGCAAGAAGGCAGCATCTCAATATGCGGAAAAGGCGGTCAGACATCCAAGCTGCCGTTGCCGACAGATGTTGGCGAAGCGATTTCTGAATACATACGAAATGGAAGGCCGCAAACAATAAGCCGCTCTCTGTTCTTTACTGTCAAAGCGCCGATTGTGCCGCTTCAAAGACAGGAGACCGTTGGACATATCGTCGCGCGCCTTTTAACGAGAGCAGGAATCGATACACCCAGAAAGGGAGCACATCAGCTTCGACATACCCTTGCAACTGAAATGCTCCAGCAAGGATTATCTCTGGAAGAGGTAGGAGAGCTGCTGCGCCACCACAGCGCTCAATCAACAATGATTTATGCAAAGGTGGATCTTTTGTCGTTGAAAAAGCTTGCGCTGTCATGGCCGGGAGGTGTGCAATGAGTGCTTTCCGAAAAGCTGCAGAAGACTATATCGAGATGCGGCGCGCATTGGGCTGGAAACTCCATGCCGCACGCTATTACCTATCCGACTTCGCTTCCTTTATGGAGCAGCGCGATGCTCATGTCATCACAAGCCGGCTGGCATTGGAGTGGGCTCAACAACCCGTCAAGGTCCAACCTGTGACCTGGGCGAATAGACTCATGGTCGTCCGCGAGTTTGCCAAATACTACCGGACAATTGACGCTCGCACTGAGATACCGCCAGCGAGCCTTCTGCCCCATCGACACAAGCGGAAGCGCCCCTACATTTTCGCAGACAGCGAGATTGAAGCGCTACTGGAAAAGGCTCGAAACTTGCCCGATGCCAGCGCTTTCAAGCGGCAAACATATTACTGTCTATTCGGGTTACTGTGTGTATCAGGCATGAGAATCAGTGAGGTCCTTAATCTCAAAGTGGATGACGTGGATCTTGAAACGGGCGTCCTAACGGTAGAGCGATCAAAATTTGGCAAGACGCGTCTGATCCCGTTGCACGACTCCACTCTCACAGTGCTTGCTTCGTATAGCCGAGCACGGTACGAGGTCCTGAAAGATCGGCAATCAGGTTACTTCTTCGTCTCTGAAACGCGCGATCGCTTATACCACGATACTGTCCGACGCGTGTTCTACGCGCTAATGAAGGAAATTGGCTCACCGCGCCAAATCAAGAAAGCCGGTCCGAGGCTTCATGATTTGCGGCACCGATTTGCAATCGAAACGCTGTTGCATTGGCATCGCGACAAGCAAGACATCGAGCGCGGCTTACCGGTTCTGTCTACTTATCTCGGACACCTAAATATCGCTCACACATACTGGTATCTGAGTGCCTGTCCCGAATTAA
The DNA here is from genome assembly GCA_964606665.1 of uncultured Candidatus Obscuribacterales bacterium. Classification (GTDB taxonomy): domain Bacteria; phylum Cyanobacteriota; class Vampirovibrionia; order Obscuribacterales; family Obscuribacteraceae; genus Aved-18. Next base: position 42,232 of record CAZSHS010000033.1, read on the forward strand.
TGGGATTTGCCGTTCAGCGTCTCGAGTCATTCTGGGAGGTTGATCAATGAAGACAAGTTTTGCAATTGTGTTAGAACGTTTTTTCACCCAAAGGCTTATGAAACAGCTTCTTGCAAGCCCGCATACAATTAGCTCATACAGAGACACTTTTCACCTCCTACTTGAATTCGCACACAAACAGACGAAGGTGCAACCTTCCGATCTTCAGTTTGAGCATGTCGACGCATCGCTGATAGCGGATTTTCTCGACGACTTGGAAAAGTCGCGGAACATTTCTGCGCGCACTCGCAACGCTCGCTTAGCTGCCATCCGCTCATTCTTCCGATACGCAGCGTTCGAGGCTCCTGAGTGTTCAGCGCAGATCAAACGGATCTTGGCGATTCCGTCCAAGCGATACACAAAATCCGTAGTTCAATTTTTGAGCAAGGACGAGATGGCAGCATTGCTTGCTGCACCAAACCAAACAACCTGGTCAGGCAGACGCGACCACGCATTACTCCTTCTTGCATTGCAGACAGGGCTCCGGCTCTCGGAAATAGTCAGTCTGCGCAGGAGCGATGTAATGTTAGGCACCGGCGCACACGTCAGGGTCATTGGCAAAGGACGGAAGGAACGCTGCACTCCTTTGACGAGGCAGACGGCAATGGTGATGCAGGCATGGGTCAACGAACTTGAGGCGGAAAAGAGCGACATGTTGTTTCCCAATGCTCGTGGCGGCCGCTTAAGTGCCGATGGGGTTCAGCATATACTGGCTAAGCACCTAAAAACGGCTCAAAAGAGTTGTTTCTCCCTCAATGGAAAGAGAGTGACTCCTCATGTGCTCCGGCATTCATGCGCAATGCAACTGCTCATAGCTGGAGTCGATCGAACAATGATAGCTCTCTGGCTAGGCCATGAGTCAGTGGAAACCACACAGGTCTATCTACATGCCAACCTGAACTTGAAGCAAGAGATGCTTTCAAAAACGAGCATGCCCGGTGGCAAACCTGGGATTTTTCGTCCTGACGATCAACTTCTGTCCTTTCTCAAGCAGTTGTAGCTTCGGCTGGGAGTAATTCGACAGTCGCAATTATCAACGAATACAGCCAAAACATCATATAGATGTAGGAACTGGGGAAATATTCGAAACGAGACTATCGCAAATCATCCTTTGGGACGAGTTGCAAAGCGTCCATTGGTCGTATTATAGATATATAGATCCAGGACTCTACAATAAGGAAAGAGCAATGAAAAACCACAGAACCATTTGCACATTGTGCAACTACATTTACAACGAAGCCGAGGGCGAGCCCCGGCAAGGAATAGCAGAATCGACAACCTTTGATAAGTTGCCATTGCACTGGCACTGTCCAGAGTGCGGTGGCGATAAGGAATTCTTCCAGCCCTGTTCGTGCGCCAGTCTGGCAATTTACGAAATTACCCGCGCTACACATTTGACCGAGCGGCAAGCAGCCTGCTTTTAGTCTGCAAAGTGAGGACAAAATGATTTCTAAGACAGCGGAATACGCACTGCGTGCAGTCGTGTTCCTGGCAATGAATCCAGGTAGCGCTTATACCGGGCATCAGATAGCTAACCAAACAAAGGTGCCATCAGCTTACTTATCGAAAGTGCTCAAGTCATTGGTTAGCGCTGGACTCATCCAATCCCAGCCCGGTTTGCGTGGCGGTTTCACTCTCGTAAAACAACCGCACGAATTGAATCTGCTTGAAGTGCTCAATGCAGTAGAACCCCTTCAACGTATACGCACTTGCCCGCTTGGGCTACAGTCGCATGGCACGATTCTATGCGCTCTGCACAAGCGCCTGGATGCCACCATGGAGAGCATTGAACACGCGTTCGCGGAAACGACTATAGCGGCGCTGCTTGCAAATCCTACCCCATCGATTCCGCTCTACGAAAATCACTGCGACAGTCACGGCTGTGCCCGTGGCTAAAACAAACAAGGAGAACGATCATGTTTATCACTACGGAAACAACAGTTAAATCAATTCTTGACAAATATCCTGATGCTGTGAAGGTATTTGAAGATCATGGCGTTGACGTACCGCTTGAATGCGATGAAAGCATTCTCGATACAGAACTTGCTATCTGTGACAGCATGTGCCACATCGACGATCTTGACGCTCTGATGAAAGATCTACAGACCTTCGTCGACGGACACACCAGCTAAATTTACGAACAGGATGACAACCCTGGGGTTATCCATCGACACACGGAGGTGCTGATCAATGAACGGCGACACACGATTATCGGAAGCTCTCAAGGCCAGCCCGGCAATCCTCGATTACGTCATCAGCCTGAATCCGCATGATTTCGAGCGACTGCGCAATCCGGTCTTGAACAAAGTGATGCCACCACGCATAACGCTTCGGCGGCTAGCTGCCATGGTAGGCATTCCAGAGGCTGACTTCGTAGCGAAGATCAATGATCTTGCTGGTATAGCCGCTGAACCCGCAGAGCTTAGCATGCCCAAGCCGTTACCGAAGAGAGCGGAAGAGCCACCTGATTGGCTCCAGTCCGCTGACGAAACCAAAATCAAATGGGTCGACGTTACACCGATCGATGCTCAGCTCGGCGATCCAATGCCACCGATCAATGTTGCCATTAACAAGTGCCAGTCTGGCGACATTACTGGCATCAAACATCGCTGGGAGCCTCAGCCATTATATGACATCTGGAGCTCTCGTGGTTTCAAGTTTTGGGCGAAACAACTCGACCTGGACTTGTGGCATATCTTCGTGCTCAAGCCGTGAATGCAAGTGTTTAGCATCTATGAGGCATCGAGAAATGCAAGGTAATCATCGGCACGACGCCATGTTGGTAATATGTGTACCGGTCCTTCAACCTGAGTTTCGGGCGCTTGATTATGCCAGAGGGTTGTGAAGTGGGCAAAATCGGTGCAGAGCCAGCGCGAGGCATGATCATCAGTCGGTGTGACTTGGCGAATTAGATTGCAAATCGTGGCGAATTATTTTGCAATTTTTCAGGTAGCGCCAAGAAGAAGCCCTTGCCGAGCCGCTTCAATGAGATCTGGAGTAACGATTGGTAGACAATTTAGCTTCTGAAGTCGTTTTATCTCAGAGAAGATTCGATGAAGGGCTCTGAGGTTGCCGTTGGCAATCCGCATAATAGCTGTGGAAACTGCATCATCGGCTGATAGTGGTTTCTTTTTTTTGAGTGACCGGCTGTAGATATTGCTAATCTTTAGAGTCTTTCAAAATACTTTTGAGGATTTCGAAATTTTCTAGACAGCCTGGACACATTTCCAGATGATGCAAAAAGCTGGCTAATACATCAGCATTTAAAGTAGCTGTGCCTTCGGCAATACTAGGACCCTTTTCCCAGAATTCATCACAGTCAATTTCTGACTCCTTCGTTTTTCGCAAGAGAGCGAGCAATTCGGTCAATTTTTCAGGTTGTTTTTGCAAGAGCTGCCTCCAGATCGAAGCCTTTTTTGTGTAAATCTTTGATTAGTGCCCGCCTCGCATCATGGGTCAACTTATACACAGCTCCGCATGTAGTGTCATATCTACGAGCAATTTCGTCAGCCGTCATCCCCTCAATTTCTGCAAGTAGTGCCGTGCGCTGTTTGTTAGTTAGCGCTGTGTTAATTGACTGTCTAACCGCATCCAAAACTTCCTTGGCCACCACACGTTCTGTAAAATCGCCTGGCGCTGTTGGACCTTCAAAAATTTCGTCTGAGTTTAGAGAATCAAGAGAATAATCGCTCCATCGCTTTCGCCGAATTTCTGCCATTGCCACACGTACAGCAATGGCACACACCCATGTGTAAAAGGCACTTTCTCCACGAAACGAGCTAAGTTTTCGCATAACAATGATCAAAGTTTCTTGGACAACGTCTTCTATAAAAGAATCGTCTACTTTAAACATAGCTTTGAGTTTTGGAGCAATGCCGCGCAAAAGTTGAGGACGCAACTTTGAGAAGGCTTCTTCTCGGGCAACTGCGTCGCCCTCACGAAGCGCCATATAAAAGTGGTCTTCAAATCCCAAAACACTTCCTCTGTTTACAGTTTAGCCAATTTTATCCCGCTACCGGCGCTTGACTTCCACCTTCTCAAAATAATTCAAGAAATTTTTTCAAAAGGGGTAAGAACTACATTCCTCAAATCTCAAACTGGCAGATAGACCACTGAGGACCTGAATCATGAATACTCTCACTACCAATAAAAAAGAAACTTCTTTTTTGACTGCAATGTCAGCTACAGCCCCAGACGAAGTTGCCAAATACATTTCATACTTTGGACTTGCTCTAACCATCGGTTGGATAGGCCTTCTTAAATTTACGGCTCCAGAAGCCGAAGGCATAGCTCCATTCGTAGCAAACAGTCCATTTATGGGTTGGACATATAGCCTGGTAAGTCATCAGGTCCTATCAAACATTCTTGGTAGTGTCGAACTTGTAGTGGCGTCGCTGATTACCATGCGTGGGATAAATCCAAAGCTTTCGGCAATCGGCGGATTTCTTGCAACCGGCATGTTCTTGACCACACTTTCTTTTATTTTTTCGACTCCAGGGGCCGTTGCTGGAACCATATTTGGTGTCATCCCTGCACTCTCTATTCCTGGACAATTTCTTCTTAAGGATGTTGTGCTACTAGGAGTAGCTCTTCAAGTTCTAACCGAATCCATCAAAGCCATCAAACATCAAGGTTAATCAAAATAAAAATGACAAACATATTCTACAAATCTGTCGACCTGGACAATTTCAAAATTGCATACAGGGAAGCAGGAGATTCCAAAAATCCAAAATTGTTATTGCTACACGGTTTTCCAAGTTCCAGCCATATGTTTCGCGACTTAATTCCGCACCTGTCGCAAAAGTTCCACCTTGTGGCACCTGATTTGCCTGGCTTCGGCAATTCCGATTTGCCACCACGTCCGGCAACTTTTGCCTTCCTCTCAACAAAAATTGAACAATTTGTCAAACATATTGGTTTCGAGAAATTTTCCATGTATTTGTTTGACTATGGCGCACCAACCGGTTTTCGCTTGGCTTTGCAAATGCCAGAAAAAGTGACAGCTATTATTTCGCAAAACGGCAACGCTTACGAAGAGGGTTTAAGCGAAGGCTGGAGCCCTATACAAGCCTATTGGAGCGACCCCACAGATGAAAATCGCAATGCTCTTAGGGGTTTCCTCTCTGCTGAATCCGTAACCTGGCAGTATACCTATGGTGTTAGCAATTCTGAGCTGGTATCGCCAGACGGCTATTCCCTGGACAATTTCTACTTGCAGCGAGCGGGAGTTGACGAAGTTCAACTCGACCTATTTAGTGATTACAAAACTAACGTAGCCCTGTATCCGGAATTCCAAAAATACCTTCGGAAGTATAAGCCCAGCGTACTTGCGCTCTGGGGCGAAAACGACCCATTCTTTTTACCTGTGGGAGCTGAGGCTTTTAAACGAGATGTTGTTAATGCCAAAGTTCACTTCTTCGATACAGGGCACTTTGCCCTCGAAACTCATGCTGAGGAAATTGCACAAATAATCAGAAACGAACTCTAGAAAGCAATTCCACTCAATTACTGTGAATATTTTGTAGTTTATCAAAGGCCTGCTGAACAGCTTCGATAACGTCATTGGTTGACTCAAGGTGCTTCCGTGATCAGAATTCTGGCCGCCAACGATGAAATTGCAAAACAATTCGCCACGAATTGCAATTTAATTCGCCAAGAAGTCGGCAAAATAATTCGCCAAGTCACAGTCGGTCTTCCCTCTTGTATATCTAGCCTTTAGGATGGTCAAGCATAGATCGCCCGGATACCGTGCCGGCTGGCGGAACAACTGAGCTGCTCACAGAATCCTGAATTTGAAGCAAGAAATGCTTCTCTTTATTCGCAGGCCATTGTAGATGGACGTACCGGATTATGCCGAGCAGCAGTCACTGTCTGCCTCCCGGCCCGGCGATTCGCGTACATACTCGGAATAATCCGGTAGCCGGAATAATTAACC
>CAZSHS010000034.1:0-1258 GCA_964606665.1 uncultured Candidatus Obscuribacterales bacterium
AAAGAAAACAACGATAAATATATTGAAGGCAGAGCAATACTTGTTGCCTGAGCCAGAATATCTATTTAAGAACGGTGATCATTTGAGCAAGAGAAGCTGAGCTTAAGGGCGTTAAATATTCAAAGGTCAGCAATTGATTGATGAATTCGCCAGGTTTCTTATTTTTGAGCCAAGCGAAGTTTTCTACAAAAGGTCGCAATTCGCTAGACGTATAAGTCTTGAGCGGAGCCGCTTTCAATGACGGCTCTAGTGACGATTGGATATTTTTCAGGACGGTTTTAAATCCCTCTTCATTGGCGCTGAAAAAATAAGGACAAACAAGCCAAGCACCACTTGCATAGGTATTGAGCACATAGTCGAAATATTCTTGTTCGCGTTCAACAAATTCTTGAATAGTTGGTTGCTTTTCGGGATCTAGACCATTTTTGGCAACGCGTATTTGCTCGGCTACATTGAACTCTTCGGACCACAGATTTTCTTTGCTGATGGGCGTTGCAAGAATGAGTGAACCATAATTGGTGGCATCAAATAGCGCGGAGTTATGAGAGTTATCAGAGTCATCAGAGTCATTAGAGCTGTTAAGATCTTCAGGGGTTTCGCGAGCATTTAAAAAAGGAATACCGCTGCATAGTCCCACATGTTGCAATAGTGCGTCCATCTGATCGCTTAATTCTTCAGCGTCTATAAAAGAAGAGCGCGGGACAATGCCCGATTCGACAAGAGCTGGAGGGCATTGCTTGGAGGGAAGCGAAAGACCGATGTAAAAGTCTTTTTGATTGTTGATAGATAGACTTAAATAAGCGATGCTACAGTTATTTTTTTGCAGACCAAAGAGCTGGTCTACAAGCATGTTTTGCTCTGTTGCTGCGGTGCCTTCAATTTTTAGAAATTTGAGATCTTGAACCGCCCAGGTTTCAAGTTCTCCCACGTCTAATTCTTGATCCATAACCCCTTATTTCTTGATTTATTAACATTCAAATCAAATTGAAACTAAATTTGCCCAATTATGACATGTTTGCCCGATAAAGTCTGGCATAAGCGCCACCTGTCAAAAGAAGTTCTTGGTGAGTTCCTTGCTCCACTATAGAGCCGTCTTCAATTACATAAATGCAATCAGCATTCATTATAGTGGAAAGTCTATGTGCCACCACAAGTGTACTTCGACCTTGCATTAGAGGCACAAGAGCCGCCTGAATTGCTGCTTCATTTTCTGTGTCGAGCGAACTTGTAGCTTCATCCAGAATTAAAATTTTGGGGT
>CAZSHS010000034.1:1268-19257 GCA_964606665.1 uncultured Candidatus Obscuribacterales bacterium
GAAAGCAAGTGCTAATTTCAATGCGGCATTTCGGCGCTTAAGAATTATCAAGTTGCTCTGGAAGGCTTGAAATAAATTCGTGAATATTTGCTGCCTTACATGCTTGAATTATTTCTTCTTCGCTTGCATCTTCGCGTGCGTATTTGAGATTAGCCAAAATAGTGTCATGAAACAAGTATGTTTCTTGCATCACAATTCCAATGTGGCTGCGCACCGAGGTGCGGGTCATGTCTTTAATATCAATTGAGTCTATAGATATGGTCCCAGAATCAGGATCGAACAGACGAGGTAGCAACTGGGCAATAGTTGATTTGCCAGCACCAGATGGTCCGACGATTGCTACCATTTGTCCTGGATTAATTTCAAAAGACAAATTGCGAACACCGCGATTGGTGCCTGGATATACAAAAGTTACATCGTCGAATCGAACCGCACCGTCTGTTTGTTTCAATTCAATTGCCTCAGGCGAGTCTTTCTCTTCGCTCATGTCTAAGTAATCGAAAATGCGCTCAAATACTGCAAGCGCGCTCACTACTTGTATCTGCACGCCTGCTAGCGATGAAACAGGCGTGTAAAGCCTGCCTAAAAGTGCCACAAAGCTTACAAGTACACCGACTGTGACACCATGATTAATGGCAAGCCATCCACCTAACAACCAGATTGCTGCAGGACCTACTGTAATCATCATTGTAATCGCCATTAAAAACCAGCGTCCAACCATGGCCACATTGACCTCGAGTTTCATGAGATCATCGGCCAGATTGAAGAAGCGCTTGCGCTCGAGATCTTCTTTCACAAAAGATTTAACAAGCACGATGCCCGAGACTGAAAGAGTTTCTTGAGTGGCCGCATGCATTTCGTCTCGCTTAGCTCTTGTGCGTTTGCGCGCGTCGTACATACGCCTGCCCACAGGCCATAGTGGCAATACCATGAGCGGTATCAATACCAGTGATAGTGCTGCTAGGCGTGCGTCAAGTGCAAAAATAGCAAATAGAGTAGTGATGATAATTAAAACATTGGTTATGATTGCCACCAAAGTCATGGTTACAACAGAATCGACAGATTCAACGTCGTTCGAGACGCGATTCATAATTTCGCCTGTTTTGGTGGAGGCAAAAAATGAAAGTGGCATATGATGAAGATGCGTAACGAGTCTTGTATGCAGGTCGCGAATTATGCTTTCACCTACAAGCGAGCCCAAATATCCTTGATATACTCCAATTAAACCCGAGACAAGGGCGGATGCAAGCATCAGACCAACATCGATCAATAAAAGATTGAAATCGTTTTTGGGAATTGCTTTATCTATTATCGACAAGGTGAGCAATGGCGGCATCAAACCAAGAATCGAGGTTAAAGCGATGCACACTGTCATTTGCGCTTCTTGCCAAATGTATGGACGAAAAAGTTCGCTTAACCGGCGCCAATCAACCCGCCGCTTGAGCTTTTGCTTCTCCGGGTTGTACATGCTGGACCACATTAAGTGGACTGGTGGTGAACCGCTGAACATGATAGGTATTATAATTTGAAAACAGAGCGAAGGAGTGCTTAATGGCTTACTATCACATTCAAAAATTACCGGAAAAGTGGCTTTACACAGCCAGTGCCGCCAGCATCCTTCTTGGTCTGACTCCTCCTGGCATCATGGCCAAGCTGGCAATGATGGGGCTTCTTGGCGGAATTACCGCTTCAATGAAGAGTATGACCATTGCAATTGATGAAAACAACCTTCAGTTCTGGTTTGGTGATGGATTGTTCAAAAAGAAATATTCACTTGACGACATCGTTTGCGCTAGTCAATACCGCTTGAAACCAGTGCACGGCTGGGGAATCCATTGGATTGGCACAGGTTGGCTTTATAACGTATACGGACTTGATGCAGTCGAAATTACGATGAAAAGTGGCAAACGCATTTACCTTGGTACTGACACATCTGAAGAGCTTGCTCGCACAATCAACGATAATTTGGGTGTAGCCGAAATAGTCAAGGAAGACTAGCTATTCTGGAGCATTTCCAATTCTTGCCAGCGCTCAAATAGCGATTCAAGCAATTTGCGTTGTTTTTCTTCTTCTTTAGCCAATTCTTGCAAGCGTACAAAATTGCTCGTTACTTTAGGATCGTGCATTTCTTTGCCGATAGCTTCAAGACGAGCTTCTGCTTGTTCGATTTTTTCAGGTAAGGCAGCCAGGTCTTTTTTCTGCGAGCCACTTAAGCTATTAGAAGTTCGCTGTGGTTTGGATGCGTCAGATTTAGGCTGATCTGAATTTTTCAGGTCTTTTGATTTATCCGATTTGTCTGACTTATTTGATTTGTTTGATTTTTCAAAAATATATTTGCATTGATCGAAGTCAGCAAAAAAGTCAGCACCACCTGTGCCATCAAGTGCCAGTATGCAATTTGATACTGTATCCAGCATCATGCGATCGTGAGTGACAAGAATTATAGCGCCGGGAAATTCTTCTAGACTTTCTTGTAATACTTCCAAAGATGGGATATCTAAATCGTTTGTAGGCTCATCCAATATCAAAATATCGGCAGGTTGAAGCATCAAATTAGCAATCAAGATGCGTGCTTGCTCACCACCAGATAAGTAACTAACAGGCATGGCCAATTGCTGGGGATCAAACAAAAAGCGCTTGGCCCAGGTTGCTACATGAATTGAGCGCCCTTGGTAAACAACTGCATCTTCACCAGCCTGACAGAGTGCTTGTTTAAGCGTGAGTTTTTGATCTATTTGATTTCTATTTTGATCAAACCAGACCATTTTTAGCCCATCTGCTCTTTTTACTGTGCCTGTGGTGGCATTTTCTTTACCAAGCAATACTTTTAAAAGTGTAGTCTTGCCCGAGCCGTTTCGGCCAACCAGTCCTATGCGAATGCCCTGTCTCAAGACCAGTTCGAGGTCTTTGAATAACACTCTATCGTCAAAAGATTTGCTTACGTCTTTTGCATTTAGGAGTTCTTTGGTTTTGCGATTGGTGGCTTCGAATTCGACACCCATTTTGCTTGCCATGGCATTGCGCTGCTTTACTTCAGACAGTTCTTCCATGAGCTTGCCAGCGCCTTCTATACGATGCTTAGACTTGGTCTGGCGTGCGCGCGCTCCGCGAGATAACCATTCCATCTCGCGTCTCATCTGACTGGCAAGAGCCGCCTCTAAATGGGCTTGTTGCGCTTCCATTTCTTGTTTGGCTAGAAGATAGGCTGTGTAATTGCCTTTAGACTTAATAAATCCCTGGGGAAACCTAGGGTTTAATTCCATCACGCCAGTGCAGACACCTTCTAAAAAGGCTCTGTCGTGGCTAATCAAGACAAAAGACATGGTGCGCTGTTTTTGTGAAGCAATCTTTTTGAGAAATGCTTCGAGCCATAAAACACCTTCTAAATCGAGATGGTTAGTGGGTTCGTCTAAGAGAAGTAAATCAGGTTTTTTGACCAGCGCGCAAGCAAGCGCCAGTCTTTTTTGCCAGCCACCAGATAGTTTTGCCGCTTCAGCATTTTTATCGGGAAAGCCTATCAATGCAAGAGTGGAGTCGATCGCTGCATCGCGCTCGTGCTCAGAAAACGATTCGTTTTGCGTTTCTTTTGTAACAAGATCAATAATGCTTGGACCGGGCTCATATTTCTGATGCTGAGCCAGATATGCAACCCTTAAATTTTTACGTATTGCTAATGATCCAGCGTCTGGCTCGGTCAATCCAGCCAGTATTTTAAGAAGCGTTGACTTGCCAGCTCCGTTTGGACCAATTAAGCCAAGCTGCTCACCATCCTCGATTGCAAATGATAGCTCGCGAAAAAGAGGGCGGCTGGCGTAACTCTTAGTTATAGACTGGCAGTTGATCAGTATTCCCATGGTAAGATTTTATATTCTGCAGATAGGAAACCCAATCGATGTTGCGACTTGATCGCATTAGTAAAATTTATCCCAACGGCGAAGCGCTCAAAGATATTAGCTGGGAAGTCAAAAATAAAGAGCGTATTGGGCTTGTTGGCGCCAACGGTTGCGGCAAAACTACCCAATTTAAAATTATAACTGGTGAAATTGAGCCTTCCACCGGTCAGGTTTTTATGCCTAAGGGTGCGCGAATCGCGTATCTCAGTCAAGAATTTGATTTTATTCAAGAAAATACCGTTCGCGACGAGCTTTTGCGCGCTTTTGACGAAGCATACAAAATTCAAATGAAGTTACACGAAGTGCAACATCAATTGGAAACAGCACAGGGAGATGATCTAGACAAAGCTATCAGACGCTTGACTCAATTGCAGCAAGAATTCGAACACATAGACGGATATGCTCTAGAGCGCAAAGTAGACAAAATATTGCCTGAAATTGGTTTCAGCATGCAAGATGCCGATAGACTGGTTTCAACTTTTAGTGGCGGCTGGCAAGTAAGAATCGGCTTTGGAAAAGTGATGTTGCGCCAACCAGATTTTCTTTTGCTCGACGAACCGACTAACCACATAGACATAGAGACAATAGAATGGCTTGAAGAATATTTGACCAAGCAAGATGTTCCAATGGTCGTAGTCTCGCACGATAGACAATTCCTGGACAAAATCTGCACCAAAATTGTCGAAATAGAGTTTGGTGTATCAACAACTTATGCCGGCAACTATACCTATTATGTAACAACCAAAGAAGAAACGAGACTGGCTCAACAATCAGCCTTTGAGCGTCAACAAGAAGAACTAGCTAAACAACAAGTTTTCATCGATAGATTTAGAGCCAGTGCCACCAGATCGACTCAAGCAAAATCTAGAGAAAAGCAACTAGAAAAAATCGAGCTTATCGAAGAACCAGATGAAGCAGCCAAAGTATTGCGCTTCAAATTTCCTCCCTGTCCCAGATCCGGAAAGACAGTGGCAGAAGTGAAAGATCTCAGTCACGCTTATGGTGACAACATTCTATTTATGGATGCCAACCTAGAAATTGAGCGCGGCGACAAAATCGCACTAATCGGACCAAATGGTGCGGGCAAATCGACTTTGCTCAGATTCTTGATGGGCAAAGAGAAACCCAACGAAGGCGTTGTGAAACTAGGCGATCACAATATCTTTCCTGCTTACTTTGAACAGAATCAAGCTGAAGCTTTAGACCTGAATAAAACTCTACTTGAGACTATTTCTGACGAAGTGCACAATTGGAAAGATTCGGAAATTAGAGGCTTGCTTGGACGCTTCTTATTTGGTCAAGATAGCGTATTTAAGTATGTGCGCGAGTTATCTGGTGGTGAAAAAGCGCGTTTGGCACTGGCCAAAATGTTAACTGGTACTGCTAACTTTCTAGTTTTAGATGAACCTACAAATCATTTGGACATACCTGCTAAAGAGACTCTTGAAGAGGCTCTTCGTAGTTTTGATGGTGCAGTGGTTGTGGTATCACACGACCGTTATTTCATCAGTAAAATAGCCAATAAAATAATAGAGATTCAAGACGGCGAGTTCAAAGTTTATCCAAGTAATTACGAATACTATTTGGAAAAGAAAGCTCAGGAAAAAGCTCATCAAAAGTCGCTTAAAGAAAAACAAGCACACGAAGCGCATTTAGCTGAAAAGCGCGCCAAGCAAAAAGCAAAAGAACAAGCCAGACGCGATAGGCTATAAAAGCGCCCCTCCTTTTGGAGAAGCGCTAATATTTGAAACTCTAAATAAATTAGCTTGCAACTTGAAGCATCGGTTTAATCAAATATGAAACTCTTGCTTCGTGTCTGAATTCTTCGGTAATGGCTTTGGCAATTGACTTGCGAGCTTCTTTTGGAAAATTGGTGTAATAGACCGTCAAAAGCATTTTGCCAGGCAAACGGTGTTTGATATCATCAAACTTCACTCTGCTAGCCCATTTGCGCAAAGAATCTCTTTCTCCACATCTTAGAAGCTTATATTCGTTGTCGACAAAATGCAAAATCGCGTACACACCAGCTTCGTCTTTCATGTCGTCAGGTTCAACGAAGGGTCCTTCGAATTCAAATAGTCCTAAGTAAATTGACATAACGCGCTCCTGGGATACTCTCTCGTTTCGCTGTATTCAGTCGGCTACACTGCCTGGCTTCTATCTAGCATGCCGAAACGCTGTCATATCCGGAAGTGGTTAAATATCGCTTTACAATGCTTAATAATATTGTGTAGCTTGTCGACTACTATACTTCACTCATATAGAGTTTTTGAATTGTGGATATCCTTATATAAGGAAGTGAATGATTGAAAATTGCTATGTTCTGGGACGAAAAACTAAAGCCCCGGCTTGAGAAAGCCTGGAACACCAGAGCGGGCAAATTCGCATTGGTCAGCCTTTTTGTTTTTGTCGGACTCTTTTTTCTGGTCATAATAAAAGGATTCTGCCACATTTCATTTGTGCGACTGCCAAGTCTTGCTACTCAGGCGGAAGGCATTTCTATTTATGACTACAAAGACCAATTAGTCACAATAGTTCAGCAAGAAGGCGAGCGCGAACCCGTTCCACTTTCGGCTATATCGCCGAATGTCAGAAACGCATTAATAGCTGTAGAAGATCGCAATTTTTATCATCATTTTGGTGTAGACCCGTTTGGTATCATTCGCGCCGTTTTCACCAACATGAAAGAAGGCGAATTGCAGCAAGGTGGAAGCACGCTTACTCAACAATTGATGAAAACCAAATATTTTGGCTTTCAAGATAAATCTATGCGTCGCAAGATTCTTGAAATTTTTATGGCGATAGACGTTGAAAACGGATATTCCAAAGACAAAATTCTTGAAACATATTTGAATGAAGTTTATTTTGGCCGTGGTGCTTATGGTATCGAGCGCGCTGCAAGAATTTATTTCGACAAGTCGGCGCTAAATTTATCTATTCCAGAAGCTGCATTCTTGGCTGGTCTTATTAAAGCCCCATCTTCGTATGGCACTAATGCAGATAAAGCACTGAAGCGACAAAAAGAAGTTTTGCGCGACATGTCAGAATGCGGTTATATCAAGCCCGAAGAATTGACCGTAATGCAAAATATCAAACTCAATTTCAAAGCGGGCCCTCGCAAATTGAAGTTTCCTTTCTATACACTGCACGCTGTAGACATAGTCAAAAAAGAACTGGGCGAAAACGAAATATGGAAACACCCAATCAAAATTTATACCTATTTAGACCAACAAGCACAAGCAGAAGCTGAAGCGGCACTATGGGCTGGCGTGCGCAAAGCACCAAAAGGTGTAAATCAAGGCGCGCTTGTATCTATGAATATAAAAGACGGTTCGGTCTTTGCTATGGTTGGTGCTGCTAATTACGAACAAAATCAATGGAATCGAGCGCTTAATCCTCATACCACAGGATCTTCGTTCAAGCCATTTGTTTATTTGACCGGACTTATTACAGGTACTCTTAATGCCGATTCTGTCATAGTAGACGAACCGCTCACTTTGCCCGATGGTAAAGGTGGTGGCACATATACACCAAAAAATTATGATAATACATATATGGGTCCGCTCAACGTGCGCGATGCTCTTAAATTTTCACGCAATGTATGTGCAGTGAAAGTGGCTGTAGATGCAGGTCCCCAGAATATCGCTCAAACTGCAATGAAAGCTGGTATCACCGCTCAAATGGAGCCAACCCCATCGCTTGCATTGGGAACAGCCGCTGTGACACCAATGGAAATGGCCACCGCCTATGCCACCATAGCTCGTGGTGGTTACTTCATGGCACCAATTTTTGTGCGGAAAATAGTCGATAAAGACAATCACACAATGCGCGAATTCAAAACAGTAAGCAAGCAAGTGCTGCCTCAGGAGCCGTGCTTACAAATTATCGATGCCATGGTAGACGTGGTTAAAGAGGGGACCGGTAAGCGAGCCTATTTAACGGGCGTAGAAGTGGCAGGAAAAACTGGCACTTCTGACGAGCAAAAAGATTTATGGTTTGTCGGCATGACCCCAGAGGTGGTGACTGCTGTTTGGACTGGTAACGACGCAAACGATGCTGTTCATGCAAGGGCTGCTACTGGTGGTGTGGTGCCTGCGGCAATCTGGGCTAATTATATGCGTAAATATTATTTGAAACATCCAAAGCGCAAAGTTGCTTTCACCGACCCAAAAGTTGCTTTAAACCCGGGCATGCCAGACTCATATGAATTCCTAAGAGCAATTGACGAAACTGTAGAAGACGTTGGACAAGCCGTAGATGAGAACGTAACCAAGCCTGTTAAATCTATCGTGGGTAAAACCAAAGGAATGTTCAAGCGATTCTCAGAAGCAATGGAGAAATTGTTTTGATGAGAAAGAAGAGTTTCTTGATTACGTTTTTGATTTTGTTGAATCTAGCTTCTTTTTCCTGTGCTTCAAAAAAAACGTCGACGGTTTCGACTTTTAAAGTTCACCAAGATACAGCTTTACCGCGTTTTGGCTATATGTCACGCGACAAAAAGATGATGGTGCCTGCAAAATACTTCAGCATTCACGAATGCCGTGATGGTACTTTGCTTGCTGGAGAGTTCGATTTTAAAAATCCTGAGATGTCTCCATCTCAAATAAAAGTATTCGACAAATTCGGCAAGCCATTGTCTTTTAATTTGCCTCGCGACTGCTCAGTCTCTGCTGTAATAGATGATTATGTTGTGATAAAGCGGAATACTAAAAAAGACTCTGACAAGGCTGTTTCAGCATTAAAAGGCTTATGCGATAAGTTTGGAAGAATAATTCTCAAGCCGCAGTTTTTTCAAATTTGGACTGATGACAATTGCATTATTGCCATGAATTCATCATTTACAACTGTAATGTTTGATATGAGTGGGAAAGTGATTGCTGATTTAGGAAAGTATTCTTTTTTAAATGAAGACTTCCTAAAACATAATTCCAATTACTATTCCTTCCAATCTTCAAATGGTTGGCTTGTTGTGGACCGAACTGGCAAAGAAATTAGGGATTCAAAGGAGTTCGTCAGCAATATTTTCAACAGGAAGTTTCATCAGATCGCCAAAGATTTATTTTTGGACGTTTCATCTAGCAACAGAGAAGAATTATTTGATTCGCAAGGAAAAGTGAAGTTTCGACTTCCAGAAAACACAGTCTACGCCAAGGAAACAGATTCAGATCTGATACCGTTTGTAATTAAAAGATATGGCGAGCAGAAATTCGATGATTGGAAGTATCGAGCTGGATATTTAAATCTAGATGGAAAAGTTGTCATCAAGCCTAAGTTTTTAGAGGCCGATTCATTTAAAAATGATTTAGCAGTAGTTACAGCAAGCTTTGCAAACGGTCGCCCACATGTGGGTATCATCGATAAATCTGGCGAGTATTTTTTACGACCGGAGTACAATGACATCACTATAACGAGACAAGGTAATTTCATATTAGGTAAGTCACCTGATTTTCTCTTCAGTGCTGCAGACTGGAAATCTGAAGTTGAAGTTTATCCCAAATTGAAAGAATCAAGTTTTAAGGGTTTGCTTCGAGAATATGACTTGATTGGGATGAGTCGAGATACTTTATCCCTTTTACTCGATCGTCCGGAAGATGCTGAAAAACAAGTTTTTAAAAATTCAAATGACCTGTTCTATACAGTAAAGATGACTGGCTGCGCTAATCAACATCGATGGGTAAATATTCAATTTGAAAATAACAAAGTGAAACGCTGGGCGTATGTGCAAGGGACATTTCATGGTCCAAACTGGCAGCCCAACTGGAACGATCAAAATGTTGTATTCAGCTATGAACCTGCTAGAACATTCGATTGGACAGATACAGGTATTAAGAGTGAAGAACCAAAAGCATTTCTCAAGTCAGAAGCGCTAAAACCTAAATACTTATTCTGGTTCTTCCCTGATGAATTCGACATTTATTAACATTGCAATCGTTGTTTCATCGCGTGTTTCAATCACATAAGAATTGAATTTGCATATCAAGCTAAAAATAAAAAATTCGATTATGACATGCGATATACTGTTCCATCTATAAAACACGAACTCCGGCGAGGATATTGGCATGACTACATCAGTGAAGTCAGGTAGCAAAGTTAAGGTTGTCGAATTGGGCAAGGAGCCTGCAATAGACAAGCTCAACTGCACAAAGCGTGAAGCCGGAGCACTAAAGAGGCACGAAGTTCGTGTTGCCATCAAAGCAGTCTCGCTCAACTATCGCGATTTACTTGTTGTAAAGGGACATTATGCTAAATTGTACGATGGTGCCACTACTCCTGGTGGGACGCCGCTGATTCCGTGTTCGGATGGTGCAGGCGAAGTGGTCGAGATTGGAGAAGATGTATCTCGATTTAAAATCGGAGATAGAGTCGCTGGCATATTTATGCAAGGCTGGATTGGTGGCGAGATCAATGCCGAAATAGGCAGAACCGCCCTTGGTGGCTCAATAGACGGAGTTCTTCGCGAGTCAGTAATTTTCGAGCAAGAAGGACTAGTGCATTTGCCTGAGCACTTATCTTATGAAGAAGGTTCAACACTTCCCTGTGCTGCAGTCACCGCCTGGAATGGCATGGTTCAGGCAGGAAAAATTAAAGCTGGCGACACAGTCCTTACGCTTGGAACTGGTGGCGTTTCAATCTTTGCCGTTCAGTTTGCCAAAATGATGGGAGCACGCGTGATAGTAACGTCTAGTAGTAATGAAAAGCTAGCCAGACTTCAAAAGGAATTTGGTGTCGATAAAAACGATTGTATTAATTACAAGAATCATCCCGATTGGGATAAGCAAGTGCTTTCACTTACGCAAAAACGCGGAGTAGATCATACAGTCGAATTAGGTGGTGCCGGAACTCTTTCTAAGTCAGTCAATGCCACAAGAGTTGGTGGACACATCAGTGTCATAGGCGTTCTTGCAAATGCAGAAGGAGATTTCAATCCCATTAACGTCTTGATGAAAACAATTCGTCTACAAGGAATCTATGTAGGCTCGCGCGAAATGTTCGAAGACATGAAGCGTGCGATTAGCTTGCATAAAATAAAGCCAGTTGTAGATAAGGTCTTTAAATTCGAAGATGCCATCAAAGCGTTTCAATACATGGATTCGCAAGCGCATTTCGGCAAAGTAGTTATTAAATTCTAGCGCCTTCTAGTGGCGACTGCCCCATTTGTGCACCAGTTCGTTTGCCACTTGCACCATATCCACGTCAAAGGTGGAGATGTAACTGCGGAACGAATTTAGCTTTGGATTTGTTTCCAGCGCCTGAACGATTTTGTCGGGAGAATCCGTTGAGCTGAGTGCGCTCACTAATTCTTGTTGAAATAGCACTAGATCGGGTTCGTCTCTTCCTATCATGATTTATTTTCCTCTTGCAAGGTCATACATTCGTTTATAGTCGGCTCTAAACTGAGCAAAGTCGTCCTCACCATCCATGGTATTACCAAGGCGCTCCAGAATTACAAATTCAAGATTAGGACACACAGTTAACGCCAATTCCAACAGGTCAAATACTTCAGCCGGTACTGGCCCGTCGTGTGTATCCCTGCGTATAGCATCCCTCTTGCCAGACCATGACTTCGAGTAAGAACCGCCGGAAAGGTGAATCTCGCGCACTTTGTGCAGGGGATAAAGAGATAAGTGGTCTTTTGCATTTAGATTAAAATTGACGATTTGGCAGAAGATGTTATGCAAATCGAGCAAGAGAAAGTAATTTGGATTGTCAAGAAGATTGTTTAAAAATGCTCCTTGCTCTTGCGCTTCAGTCTTACTAAAAGCCAGAGCCAGGTTTTCCAGTCCAACATCTTTATTAGAAGATTGAGCCATGCTTTTCAATCTCCCTCGTCCAATATCAACAGCTTCTTTTGTGTGAGGCACCGGCAGTGGTGCGCCATCGATAAAACCATCTGCTTCAAAAAATCCAAAATGTTCAGACACATGCAAGTAATTGCGCTCGACACACTCACGTTCAAGTTTTTCAAGCCAACGTAATTGCCGCGGACTTGTTTTGGCAGATAGTGGAGACAACATGATTCCATGTCCAAGTAAACTATTCTCGTCGCTATAGACCTGAATCAAAGATTGATACCAATCTGGATACTGGTAATCTGAAATGCAAATTTCATCTACCAACTGCCAACGTGCATCGAAAGTACATTCGAGTACATCGACCTGGTCGTTTAGTATTAGTTCAGTTGCAGCTTGCCTGAAATCATCTGTGGGCATCGCATGCAGACCCACTTTTAATTCGGGCATGGTGATTTAACCCTTACCACAAGTTGGACAAGGATCTTTTGACTCTTGATTTGGATCTGGTTTTTTAGTGGGGCCACTTCCCAACACAGGCGTTGTGCCACCAAGTTGCGACAAGCGAATGGTCATGTCGTTTGCTTTTTTGGGTTCGTGATTGTCCAAATAGAACTTAATTATTTGTCTGTAGCCAAGACTACGCTGGGGATCCTGCGCTTGCAGACGATCGCGCAGATTTACTGCAAGATGATAAAAGACCTCGGCTCTGTCCATGTCTGGCTTGCTTTCGGCCATTCCATTAACCAGATGATTTTTAGCTAGTGTCTCAAGACCTTGTGCCAATCTTGTAATTTGAGCATCGCTCATGCCAGGCAATTTGGATGCAGCTTCGATTTTAGCCACTGCCTTTGCTTCTTTAGCGCGCACTAGTTTGGCTTCGCCCGCTTTAATATAGAAATCTACAATTGAAAGAAAGGAAATCGCAGATTGCGCAGTCGGTGTCTTGTCGAGATTAGCTTCTTCTTGCTCGATTATTTTGAAAGCTTTGTCGCGGTCCACATCGCTAATCGAGCTGCCTTTTGCGATGGCAGAATGCGCCCAGAGCCATTTTTCGGACCGACTTGCTTTGCTCAGGTCGAGATCTTTGCAAAACGTAGGCAGCGCGATAGATCCGCTGGAAATGCCAGCACTGAGTAATACAGAAAGTAAAAGCTTTGATTTCATGCAGCTAATTATACTGCCAAAACTTTTGTCCGTATTATTCTTACGTGCCGCCAGGGTGTTTGGCGGTAGTGGCTACTGGAGCGCTTGATTTTTCTTGCTCAGAAAGCCAATCGGTCATAGTTTTAATCACTTCAGGCTTGAGATATGAGTTGGTAACAAGTAAGTGTCCGAATTTTGGAAACGTGGCTATAGACTTCTTCTTGGAGCCAAGCCTCTTGAATAAACTTTTGGTTGATTCTGGCTGGATAATGTGGTCGTCTTCGCCTTGAAGTACTAGTATGGGGAGGTTTTTGTCCAGCTTTGGAGCTAAATTGTGCGAAGTGCGCAAGAAATTGACCGACACAAGAAGATCTCTCAAACTTTGTTTGCTTCGAATGAGTGGGTCGTTGAGCGTTTGTTCGTTGCTTCGTTTGTCGTCGGACATGTCGCCAATGTGGGGCAAAATGTCGACCGTTCTACCAAGGGTTTTGATGCCTGAGCCAATTGACTTGAATGTGGCTCCAACGTGATATTTGGTGGCAGGTCCGGCTCCTGCACTGGCTAATATAAGTCCATCGAATAATTTTGGATTAGTGGCAGATGTTTTGATTGCCATCGCTGCTCCAAGGCTCTCGCCTACGCAATAAACGGGCAAAAGAGGGCTTTTGGCTCGAAGTTCGGTCACGATTGGCACCAGATCTCGAGCAGTGGCATCGTATTCAACCGCTGGTCGTTTCTCGCTTTGGGTGAGCCAGACACCATGCCCGCGAAAGTCGATGGCATAGAAAATGACTCCTTCTGGAGCCAATTTTTCAGCTAGCTCTTCAAAGTTGCCAGCGTGCTGAACACCGCCATGCAACCCCAGAACTATTGCCTTGGCAGTGACAGAGTTGTCTTGCCATTTTAATCCGGGAACAGACGTTTTGACGCCATTAAGCTTGAGTACTTCTTTGTCTACTTTGGCTTGCGCCTGTCCTGGATTAAACATAATCGAGAAAATAGCAGATAAGGTGACCACTGCAGCACGCAGGGTGGGCTTGGAAGACATAATGGGGACCTCTTTCTAATACATTGAACGCCGACTGAATTAAGTGGCATTCTCTAATTCATAACATGGAATTTTTTTGTCCGCTTGGCAATGGTAAGTATTTTAATCAATCGCTTATTATCACGAAACTAGATAAATTTTTTTGGGAATCTGGGAACATTTGGTATTGAAAACAGTCTCTAAATCTCTATTCAAATTCTCTCCTCTATCCTTATTAATAGCGCTTCTTCGAAGACCGTTGCCATTTTTAGATTTTGGTATCAGATAATTTTAGCCATCACCAGATCTGGTATCAGTTTGGTCAACTTTTATTAGCTCTAATCTAAGACTAAGATCCGCCTAAATTTTGCCCGAATGTTTGTTTGAATCTTATGCAGCGCAAGCGTGTATAATCAGCCGAAACCACAACCATTTGGAGATTTAGCCCATGTTTTGTAAGTCTAAAAAGGCACTAGGTCTTTCTATTTTCCTGGCGCTGGGTCTAATGAAACCTGGTCTAGCACAAGAACCGTCTGAATCGCCTGACGCGTTTGTGAAGCGCTATTTTCAGACTTTGCATACAGCAAAAACTCTTGAAGAATTAAGGCCATTCTATCCGGTCAGTACAGCCCAAGAAGATAAAGATTACAAAGACGCTCCTGCCGAAATGAAGAAGATGGTCGAGCAGTTAGCCTTAGGCATGTGCAAACAAGAGCCTCGCACCGTAAAAATAGTTAGTAAAGAAAATAAAAACGGTAAAGTTTATTTCGAATTAGCACCCGATGAGATTCCCACCGAATTCAAAAAACAGTCCACAGATTCGCGCTTTTCGATGAAAGGCTCGGTTGCGCTTATTAACGAAGGCGGTCATTGGAAAGTATATAAGGATCATTGGAAAGTCAAAGCTTACGATAGTGGCGAGATGAAAATTTCTTTTGGTCGCGACCCAGATAAAGAAGATGCTGAGCCCATGAGCGAAAACTCGCGCTCGGTTGATAGTGAATACTCAGATAAATTCCGCGACGTTTTCACCAAAGATTGGTCTGCAAAAACGAAAGGCGCTGTACAGATGACTTTTAAAGTCACAGATGGCACTTTAGGCGAAATCATTACTGAAGGCAAAGGCAATAATAAAGAACAAGCCGATTTTATTCGCTCGCTTTTGACTAGCGCAAAATCAATTCCAGCGTTGCCTAAAGAGATGGAAGAAAAGCCGTACGGCTGGATGCAGATAGAATGGAATAACGATGCTTATTGTGTCAATGGACCATTTTTTAGATCAGAGCCGCAGAAAATCACCTGGTAACTGCTGCGAAAATTATTTAAGTCCGTGCTGCCATTTTTCCATGCCAGCAAAATCACGCTCTTCTGTCGTGTCGAGCGGTGCAAGCGCTGTTTTGGTTTGAGTTAAAACGTTTGTGCCTTGTTCTCCATGCATTAATGAGCCACGAACAGCACAAAGCCAGATAGTGCTTCGAGTCAACCTGCAGAGCCACTTGTTTTTTGCATCGCCTAAAGCCATCTCTTTGTCACTAATTGCTTTGTTTATTTTTGCAAGTGAAATCAAATCGCTATCAGTCTTTAACTCACCCATATAATTCATGATCGCTTGCATGGTGCCATCATTTTTGAATTTTTCTGCTGGCGAGCCAAGTTGCAAAATTTGCTTTTCGACCAGAATTGCCTTGGGCGAAGCGTCGGGAAGAATTTTATCGATTGATTCTATGTATTTGTTTCTGCCGTCCAATTCAGCTTGTGTGACAGTGATACCATCGGCAAGTACAAGCGATGTTCCAGTAGATATTACAGGCGAGTTTTTGGCTGCATTCGTGGGCGCTTTTGTAACAGAACAAGAAGCTAGAAAAAAAACGAATAAAGGCATCAAAACCCGTTTAGAACTTAAAATTCTCATTGCCGCCATTGCTTGAAGTTGCAGTTCTGATTTTTCCAGTGAGAATGTCGATGCGCAAGTAGGTCTTTAAACCAGTGCGTATAACGAAGTCATAGTCGTTGGTGCCTGGGATTTGCTCGCAACCACTAATTGAAATCTCAGCACAATTGCCGCCGACCATGTCCAGTTTTTTCTGAGCGCCCATTTTCCATATTTGTTCAGTTGTATAGCTGGCAAGTTTTTTGCCGCCCAGGTAACAAGTGAGTTCAATTTGTTTTTTTGGATCAACGTTGTGTTCGATCAATCGGCTTAAAACAGCAATTTTTCCTGCCTTGGGTGACCAGCCGAACCAGAGTCCGTGTTGAGGATAAAAATCATATGAATCAATTAGAACGTCTTTGGCTGATTCCACTCGATAAATCTTAGTACTACCAGCACCACCATCATCTTTTGCCGGAATGCAACGAGCATAAAATCTTCCATCAAGTCCCGAAAGAACAAAAGGAAAATTTCCTGCTCGTTTCATCGCAAAGCTTGGTAGCACCCCTAGTATCAAAAGAGTGACTGCTAAAGCGAATATTTTCAGGCGATGCATTTTATTTTTCCAAAAGTGAGCGCAACATCCATGCGTTTTTCTCGTGCACTTCCATGCGTTGAGTGAGCAAATCGGCGGTTGGCGCATCATGTGCATCTTCGCATTTAGCCAGTAATTCGCGGGCGGTGCGCACCACTTGTTCTTGCCCTTCGATTAATTGGCGAATCATGTCTTCAGCATTTGGATGACCGATTTCTTCTTTGATACCAGTTATTTTGGAAAACTGACTGTAGCTAGCTTCTGCATAATGACCAAGTGCGCGTACACGCTCGGCAATTAAATCTACCGCTAAAGCAAGCTCGGAATACTGAGTCTCAAAAAGCAGATGTAATGTTGAGAACATCGGACCTGTAACGTTCCAGTGAAAATTGTGCGTTTTTAGATAGAGTGTATAACTATCGGCGAGTAGCTTGTTTAGACCATCTGAAATCTGTTTGCGCTGTGTTTCGCTCAAACCGATATTAATCTGCATCACCATGCCTGACAACCTCCGTTAAACTGGCAGATGAAGAATGATACTACGCTTGATTATTCTATATAATAAAATCTGCCCGTTGATAACCATTGAATGGACAAGAAGCGCAACCTAATACTCGTCTTTCTGCTTGCATTGCCGGCTATTTTGTTGGCTGCGGGACTAACATGGTTCGTTGCTTCCGTCATTGACAATATTCAGGAAAATGAAGCCTGGCGCGAAAAAGGTTTTCATAAAATTGGTCAGGTTGTGTATTGCGAAAGAGATATCGATGATGGTGAAGTGATCAAGGAAGAAGACCTGTTTGAGAAGATGGTTGACCCAGCATCGATTAACGCTAATTCTATTTTGTGCAAAGATTTTTTGGTGGGTCATACAGCGCGTTATTCAATCAGCGCCAATTCACTTATAACTTGTGATGATATTGGAATGAATCAGCAGGAGCTTGAAAAAGAGGAAATTAAAAAGCTCGATAGTGAAGATCCACTAATAGGAATCTGTCCTCACGATAAATCGACCAAGATTACGATGGCTAAAACACTCTTTGTAGTTAAGACAAAAAAAGCAGTTGAGAAAGGTGCTACCTTAAAAGTGGCAGATTTGAAAATAGAAAAAGCTGATACTGGTTCTGATACCGCAGACGCAATACGTGACATTCGCAATGCTGTGGGGCACCAACTTAAATATGGTGCTAATGAAGATCAAACTTTAGTACGCGATGATCTCGTGCTGGACGGCGCAGGACACATTGTTGCCTTTGTGGCAGCAAGAGAACTTGGCAAGGGTGAGATAATCTTGGACAGTGACATTGAAATTAAAGAGCTTGATCCGAAACAATCGCGCGTCAATGAATTACTCGATAAAAGTTTTATTGTGGGCAGTAAAACTACTCAAACAATCAAACGCAATCAAGTTATTAGAAGTGTTGATGTTTTTAATAAGTAAGAAGGAAACCAGGTAATTGAGATGAAAACTTTAGTCTTAGGTGCAGGCGCAGTTGGTGGCTATTACGGAGGTAGGCTGGTTGAAGCTGGAGCAGACGTCACATTTCTAGTGCGACCGACACGAGCTAAACTCATGCGCGAAAATGGACTCAAGATAGTTAGTGAAAGCGGCAATTTCGAAGGCAAAAATTTCAATGTAATCGAATCTGCCGATTCGCATTATGATCT
>CAZSHS010000034.1:19267-26942 GCA_964606665.1 uncultured Candidatus Obscuribacterales bacterium
ATTCTTACTTGCAAGGCTTGGGATTTAGACAATGCGATGAATTCGGTGGCACCAGCCGTAGGTCCGCAAAGCGCGGTATTACCCTTGCTCAACGGCATGAGTCATTTAGCTAAAATGAAAGACAAGTTTGGAGCAGCGCGCGTCATTGGTGGCTTGTGCATTATTTCGTCTACTCTTGATAGTGACGGGACTATTCTTCATTTAAACGACAAGCACGGTATCAAATATGGTGAATTAGACGGACCTGCAACAGATCGTATTAATGCCATAGATGAAATGTTTAAACCATCAAATTGTGTCTCTAAAAAATCAGATGAAATAATCGCCGACATGTGGGAAAAGTGGGTGATGATATCGTCGCTTGCGGCTCTTACTACTTTGTTTGGTGCATCGATAGGCGAAATAGCAGGTTCGCCTTACGGCGACAAAATTGCAGACTCCATATATAAAGAATGCCTTGCTATTGCAAATGCACATGGATTTAAACCAAGCGAAGCTTTTGGCGAACGTTTGCGTGATAAGAGTTCGACACTAAAAGCATCGATGTGTCGCGATATGGAAAACAATAATCCAATAGAAGCAGATCAAATTATTGGCGATTTGGTTCGAAAGGCTGAAGACAAGAATGTGTCTGTGCCCTATCTTGAGACAGTTTATTGCAATTTGAAAGTCTACGAACTGAAACGAGCTGCTCAAATCAAAGATTAAATGCTTCATTACAAACTTCATAAAAGCTTGTGAGCCCCAAATATCTTTGTTAGATTGGACGAACTATGAAGCACAACAACACCTACCGCTATCAGTATTATTACCGCCCCCAAAGGGTCAGATAGCTGGCGTTGCAATAAGTAGATAGAAATTATCTTTTGAAAGCCATCTTCTGACCGAGATGGTTTTTTTGTGCGTCTAATCTTAAAAGGAGAAACAAAATGAGCAGTATGACAATGGAAAATACTTGGACTAAGACCGAGATACTGACTAAATTTACAGTCAAAGCCGACAATTTGATTAAAAATCATCCGATCGTAAAGCACAACGAATTTACATCCTGGTTCAGCCAGGGAAGCGCTTCTGACGAAGAACTTAAACACTTCACTGTGCAGTTTTCTGTTTTTAGCCATCTATTTATTGAAGCTCAGTTGCGCAAGTGTATCAATGCCATGGATTTAGAAGCATACAGAGCAAGCAAAGAAATCTTGATGAACGAGCTTGGAGTGGTCTTCAACAAAGACGGTTCTGTAAATGGTGGCAAGTTTAAATTCGATGCTGGACACTTCGAGTGGCTTGCTGATTTTGCTAAACACCTTGGATTATCCTTTAATCAAATTGGAAAACCATCACATGCAACAGAATCGACCATGGAATTTTGCAAAGCCCTTATGACTTGGTACGGCTCAGAAGACTGGTCTGTAGCTGCAGGTGCCTCGCACGCAATCGAGCACTGGGCAGCGGCCGGCTTCTGGAAAGAATTGATTGATGGTTTAAAATCAATCAAAGCAACCAGAAATCCAGAACTTCCTCTTGGATTCTGGGTGTGGCACGACCAAATCGAAGACCAGCACGCCGCACACACTAGCGACGAATTAAATATGTTGTTTGAGCGCGAAGGCTTTTGTCAGGAATCTTTCTTACTGGGCGCTGAAGCGATACTCGATGCGGTTAAAATATTCTGGGACGGTTTGGACGGCGATAGATTGCAGTCGATGGCAGCATAAACACACAGCGGGAAAATATAACGATTATGACCACGAAAGAAAAAAGCCGGGTGCTTGAGCACCAAAGTCTTGATTTATTGAATCAAGCGGTTGCTTTGATGGAAGAATCTTTTAGCGAAGCTAATCTACCCTTGTATGACTCATCTTTAGATGCGGCTCAAAGAGAGCGTTTGCAGTCAGTACTAAATGAAGTTGCAGTAAAACTAAAAGACAATTTTCCATATCCGCATCCATTGTATGCAGGGCAAATGATCAAGCCCCCACATGTGGTTGCACGTCTTGCTTATACTCTTGCACTGTGGTTCAATCCAAATAATCACGCTTTGGATGGCGGGCGAGCAAGCTCGGCTATGGAAAAAGAAGCGGTGGCAAATCTTGCTTTGATGCTTGGTTTTAGCGAACATCTTGGTCATTTGACCAGTGGTGGCACCATGGCTAATCTAGAGGCTTTGTGGGTCGCTGACAGATTGCATCCGGGCAAAACAATTGTGGCATCAAGTCAGGCGCATTACACTCATAGTCGCATAAGCGAAGTATTGAAGATTCCATATAAAAGCGTTCCAGTTGATTCCAAAGCGCGTATGGACGTCAAAGAACTTGAATCTATGCTTAAGTCGGATGATGTAGGAACGGTCGTTGTCACCACTGGCACTACCGCCACAGGATCGGTAGATCCACTTTTGCAGATACTTGAATTGCAGAAAAAATACAAATTCCGTATTCACATAGACGCTGCCTATGGTGGCTATTTCAAGCTGGCAAATAACTTATCAAAGCATACACGCGAAGTCTTTGACGCCATAGGACAAGCTGATTCTGTCGTTATAGATCCGCACAAACACGGGCTTCAGCCCTATGGGTGTGGTTGTGTCTTGTTCAAAGATTCATCAGTAGGCAAATTTTATAAACATGACTCGCCCTATACTTATTTTAGTTCCAATGAATTGCACCTGGGTGAAATAAGTCTTGAGTGTTCGCGTCCTGGAGCATCGGCTGTGGCATTGTGGGCTACACAGAAATTGTTGCCAATGGAAACGAATTCTGAGTTTGCTAAAAACATGGCAACTTGTCGCCAGACTGCAATAGATTTTTGTGACAAATTAAATAGTGACGATAGATTTATAGTCCCATTCGAGCCTGAATTAGACATCGTAGTATTTGCAGTAAAAACAAAATCGGCATCTGAATCTTCAGCTAAAGCAAAAGAGATTTTTGCTGAGACTGCTCAATTAGGTCTGCATTTGGCAGTCGCCAACCTGCCTGCAAGTTTTTTCAGAGATAAACTGACCGATTTTAACTGGGATCAAGACACGATCACTTGTTTGCGATCTTGCCTAATGAAGCCTGAGCATCACGAATGGCTGCCTGAAATTTGGAAAATACTCAGTTCTGTTTAACAGGCGTAGGCAGCATGACAAACTGGGTCTTGCGTAATTCTTGATCCAACAAAAGAATGTCTTCTTTATTTTGCACTTTTTGCAAATTGATATTGAGCAGGGAAAAGCTGAACATCGCAATTTGAATATGGTCTTCAAACGCTCCGCTTGCCACAAACCACCAGATAATGCTCATGTCATCGCCATTTTCATTCACTCTTTGAATAAATTGCAGCACCACATTTCCATTTAACTCTTTGGAAATTTGCGCACCTTTAGTTCGCGCTTCAGGTCTTGTTTTCAAAAAACGCTCAAGAGCGTCGGCATCGGTTTTGCCTTTAGTATTTAAGACCACTACAGACAATCGCAATGTGCCTGAATCTGGGGCTTGTTCAAAAAACGTCCCGCCTGACTCTTTGCCATATTCTTCGGTCCAATCACAGGGAAGACTAAAGCGCAGCGCGCCCTGGCGATAATTTATTTCTTTCAGTTCGCGCATGGACTGCGCCTCCGCATTAAGCTCTTTGCGCAGTCAATCTTACCAAAAACACAAGTCCTGCAACTATAGCCAGAGCAATTCCCTCTTGGACCAAAAGCTTTGACATATCTATACTGTTTGCTTTGGTGTCTGGACCGTCGATTTTAATTTTCAGACCAAAGATGTCAGCCTTAGCATCATTAGAGTGCGCTGGCGGCTTCCACAAAAAGTTATAACCCATCGCTTGATTCGAGCCGTTCTCGTCTTGATAGTTCCACGGTGGATAAAGCGCCATTGCGACCATGACGAGTAGACCACAACCAATGATAATGTTTCGAATATTCATGCCTAACCCCTTTATTTCTTATAGGTATTTAGCCTAAGTACTAGAAACCGATCTATATCTTTTGCGCTAGTGAATTTAATGAGCATCCACACAAATATGGAGGGAACTTCTTAATGAATAAGACAACACCATTTGCAACTGCTATCGTGGCAACAGTGCTATTCGCTGGTCACGCTATGGCTGATTCTGTTTCAACAACAACAATTGAATCAGATCAACCTGAAACATCGGTCAAAAAGACCACTTACACCGAAACTGAATCGGCTCCTGTAACTACACAAAGAGTTGAAAAGACCAGTGTGGAAACGCAGTCTGCACCAGTAGTGAACAAAACAACCACCGTTAAAACCAAAACTAAGGTCAAACCGGTGAAATCAAGCTATTCTGCTGAAATCAAAATCAAATAGTTTTGATTCACAGCCAATCTAAACAAAGTGAGTTCCGGCATTTTACCGGAACTTTTTGTCTACTTATCTTTCTTTTTTAAATACTTGATGCCAACGTAATCGCCGCTTTTGATGAAGCTTTTGGCGATTGCACTGACTGTGTCTTTTGAAACTTCGCAACCAGATTGAAAGTCAATTTTGCTTTCGTCCTTGCTCAATTTACCAAAACTGTTTTTGTCATCGGCATTGCCTGTGCCTCTCAAAAGCATCGCACCATAAACTCTTCCAGCAGGTGTGCCATTTTGCAATAGCCACTCATAGTCTTCTTTTTTAATCGAAGCTGAGCTATTAAAAGCTTCTTCGTAGGCTTTATATATTTTGCTTGAGCTGCCACCTTCGCCGATTTGCTTATCTTCAAATCTTTTGGCAGTGCTCAATGTAATCAAACATTGCGCTTTGTCAGCGGCAAAAACTTTAACTGACATAATGGCAGTCAGTAAAAATCCTGACGCAACAGCAAGAAGTAAAGCCAGGTTTTTCGATTTCATTTTTTCTCTGCGTGTTCTTTTAGAATTTGAAGCACTTTAGGCATAATGATTTTCTGTTGCAAACGCACTACGAAGACTGGCACGAGTAGCGCCGCTTCTGCCCAACATGCAAATGTGACATGCGTCTTCGTGCCGCCTTCAAGCGAATCTAATTTGAAGAAGCCTTTATTTACTTTGATATAAGGCGTTCTACCGTCCCAAGAGAGCTTTTCATCTTTGTCTTCGGTCACTTCAACCGTATATTTAATGGCTGGAACGGGCGGGAGCGGTTGCACTTCCTGTTCGAGCAGCAGAATGGGTCCAGTCTGTCTGAGGCGCTTGATTTTTGTGATGAAGCCAAAGACTTTAGGCACTTCTTCATAAGTGGTCAAAAGGCTCCAGACGACTGCCGGACTGGCATTTACGTCGATCTCAAAAATTTCGTATTTCGATAGATCTGGGGTTTCTTTGCTTCGAATGGCTGAGCGCACGCCTCTTACTCCGACTGTCAACCAGTTAAGTCTACTAAAAAAGGCGCATTCGCGCCTGTCTCTTAGTTTTGAAGCTTGTGGTGAGCGAACATTAAATCTGCCCTTTGAGCCCTTCAATATATACGGCATGGTATTTCTACGGATGCGTTGTGAACCAGATACGCCTATTAATAGAGTATCCACTTCCTCTGGAGATTTTATAATTGGTTTTTACTATCCATAGATATTTATTTGCCGCCTTGCTCGTGGTCATTGGGCTCGATGTGCTTGCATTAAACCTTGCTGTCTCGCTTTTGTATTTTGCGGGGGCTCTGGCTATTCTGACCGTAATGCGCAGAGGAGCGGCACTGGACTTTTGGTCAGTGCTTTTGAGGTCACAGCCTAAGTTGAAAGTTCTTCTTGCCACAATACTTTCAATTATCCAGGTATCACTTTGGGTACAAGTAATTTCGGTCATAAAATCTGGTCATGCTGGCTCCTTAGATGCCGAAGAAATGAGGGCACTACAAATGGTGCAGTCAGTTTTGCCGGTCATGGTAGCACTTGCGGTGCCGGGCATTTTTCTTTTGAATAAACTTAAAAACGATTTGCTCAATCAAATGGTCGCTAAATGTTCTGCCACCATTTCAGAGTCGAAAGACAAATCGATTCTATGCGAGCAATTAAATAGATTGATCGTAGTCGAGCGTTATCGCAAGAATATGGCGACGGCAGAATTGCATAGTCGCCGTTTGCTTGAGCTGATGGAAGAGCGCACTCACAAAGTAAAAAAGATGTCGCGTCCTAAGGCGAAACATGTGCAGGCGCGAAAGTGTGGGTAGATGGTATTTTTTAGATGCAACTAGTACCTTTGACCTAACTAACCTGGCTAAATCGACCACAATATGACTAACCCCAGCGATGTACAAGAGTGATCGCATTCTGCCTAATTAGACACAACTAACTAGTACCAAACAGCCCTAATAGCCCCAGATATCCTTAGGAGTGAGCTTTGTGTCGGGAATTTCCCTCACTTAGGTGATTTGCTTAAACAGTGCCAACGCCTATGATGAGGGTAGGCAAAACACTTCTGCGTTAAGTATCTGAATAAATCTACTTGAATGAGTGAACTGTGATGGTCAGTTTGCAAGTTCAATGCGCGTTCAACACAGCACTCATGACTTATAGTCCAGGGAGGTTTGTGTTATGGCGTCTAATACCTTATTGTCCAAATTTCGTGTTGCTCACGTCCTCTCGGGACTGGCATTCTCGCTCTTACTAGGCATAGGACCAGCCTGTGCAGCGATGGATTACGAAGGTGTCAACATCTCTGGTGCTGAGTGGGGTGAACATACCCTGCCAGGTCAGGTGGGTGTTCAGTACATCTATCCTCGCGATCAAGATATCGATTATTTTGCATCGAAAGGCATGAATATAATTCGTGTTCCTTTTAGATGGGAACGTATGCAAAACCAAGCTAACGGTGCATTAAATGCCGCTGAGGTTGCGCGCATGGATGCGGTGGTAAATCGTGCCACTGCCAAAGGATTATTTGTAATTCTCGATGCGCACAATTATGGTGCCTATTATGGTCAAACAGTTGGTGTCAATGGCGGACTGCCGAATTCACAACTGGCAAACTTCTGGGCACTGATGGCTAATCGGTATAAGAGCAATCCCAAAGTTATGTACGGACTGATGAACGAACCAGTGAATGGTGGCATGACCGCTCAAACGTGGCTTGCAACGGCTCAAGCATCAATCAATGCCATTCGTGCGACTGGAGCTAACGGTCATATTTTAGTTCCGTCGACTTATTGGATGCATCCAAAAGATTGGTTGAATAATGACAACTCGACAGTGATGATTAATATCACCGACCCGTTGAATAATTTTTCTTATGACGTGCACCAATATTTAGACTATGACGGATCTGGCTCGCACACTGATTATTTAAGCCCTGCAAATGCAGTTGCGACACTTAGTGGATTTACCAACTGGTGCAAACAGCATCACAAAAAAGCGTTTCTTACTGAAATTGGTGTTACTGCCGATTCGGGAGCACGAGCCAGCTTGAGCGCGATGCTTCAGTATATGCACGACAACAGTGATGTTTGGCTTGGATACACCTACTGGTCGGCAGGTCCCTGGTGGGAAAGTTATATGTTTGGCGTTCAACCTAAAAATGGACAGGACACACCTCAGATGCAAACACTTATTGCAAACTTGAGACATGGCCAAACACCACCACCTAACCCCACTCCGGAACCACCGCCGCCGGTGCCGACTCCAACTCCAACTCCGACTCCAACTCCGACACCAACTCCGACACCAACACCAACTCCAACTCCAACTCCAACTCCGACTCCGACTCCGA
>CAZSHS010000034.1:27054-38338 GCA_964606665.1 uncultured Candidatus Obscuribacterales bacterium
CCAACTCCAACACCACCGCCCTACAATCCTGCACTTGGAAATCAGCTCAACAGATTGAGAGATCAAATGAATCGGTTGAGAGACAAAGAGAACAGACTGAGAGACCAGAATAATCGAATTTTGGATATGCAAAACAGACTTCTCGACTTGAAGAATAATCGAGCCAGCGCCTCTGCAATTGCCGCTCAAGAAGCGAAAATTGCTCAAGCCAAGGCAGATCTAGCTGTTGCCTACACAGCACTGTACGCCGAAATGGCTACATTGCAAGGACAAATCACAGCTCTGGAAAACAAAATCGCAGGAAGATAATAATGAAAAGAAAATCTCGAAATGTCAAAGGCAACGTGCTAGTGATGATCACTGTTGTAGTATGTTTGATATTTGTACCGGCATTCATGCTAGTAAGTCAATTTGGGCTGTTTTTCGTAGAGCGCGATAAAGCGTCTAATGCGGTAGATGGTGCTTGTTTGCTTGCGGCTAATGGCATTTCGAGAATCGTTATAAATGACCCCCACTTCGGCTACGTGTCCCTGAGCAACTATCCTCCAACTGGTGCTGGGACACTAGCCGTCGACGGGGAGCCACTTCCTGTGATTGGTATCAACACCTTACTTGGTACTATCAGGCAAAATATGATCGTCGCCAAAGAGCTAAATAATAAAGCAATGGAAGATTTAGCTGAGACCGACAGACAATATGCCTTTGCCACTATTAATGAGTTAAACAAGGCAATTGCAAACTCACTTGATGGTGATACCAGTTATGTCGATGCTGAAGGCGATATGATAAATATCAAGAAAGAGGTCGACAGTTACTTGGCGGCGAATCTTCCATCGAACGTCAAATTGCAATCTGTTTCATTGTCGTGCGGATACTTGAAAGATGCTGATGGCTCATCAGCTATAAAAATACCTGAACCAAAACAATTGGCTCAGGTTCCAGAGAATTTAGCAAAAGGTGAAGAGTACAAGCCGTTTATAAATATACCGTTTAACAACAAAGACTTTCATTTTGCTGGACTTGGTTCGGCATCAAAAGTGGTGACTGCAACAAAATTTCAGGAGGGCGATAAAAACCATATTAATTCAATTGTGAGACTGGCAATTGTGGTTAATCGCACTGATTCAATAAAGTCTGATTTGAAAATT
Source organism: uncultured Candidatus Obscuribacterales bacterium (assembly GCA_964606665.1). Taxonomy (GTDB): domain Bacteria; phylum Cyanobacteriota; class Vampirovibrionia; order Obscuribacterales; family Obscuribacteraceae; genus Aved-18. The sequence goes on from CAZSHS010000034.1 coordinate 28,203, forward strand.
CATCCAGAAGTGGCATACACCTCTTGTTGCCAGCCTTATGCCAGAAAAGATGCAGGTCCCAAGGGAGTTCTTACGCTTCGATTCAGCGGTGAGCATGTATCTGCGTTGTCATCCTGGAAAGATTTGCTTGCCGACAATACTTTTCTAGATAATAAAGTAACTACTTATAGATCATTTTATGGTGATTATCCGCTTGATTCTGCCGCACGTATGTATCCATCGCAAAGCGGCAGTGCACCGGGGACTTCGAAGCAGTTTGGTGAGCATTTCTATTACTGGCTTCGCAATGGAAATTTACGTCCCAAATTGAGTTCGATATTGGGTATGGTGAATGAATCATTCAATGGACTTGGTCAAGGACAAAAAGACGAAATATACACATACGAATTTGCATCTGATGGAAAAATCTCAAGACGAGTCTTAAATAATGATCCATTTCCAGTGGGTGCCACTGCCGACTCGCAAGAGCAAGTTATTGCAGATACCAATATTGCAGGTGGTATCAATCCGGTAATTATTTTCAGAAACAACGTTAGATTTCTTGGTACAAAATATGGTGGCAATCACGCCGGACAACCTCTGCCTGGAAAGAATGTGGCTTGGTGCGAATTGCCAGAATTCAATGGCGATGAGCAAATCGCACTGCTTCTGGGCAAAGGCAAGTTGGCTACTCAATTGCTTGCATTTGATAAAACCGATTCTATACAAGATGGCTCATTCACCAAAATGAATGGTGGCGAACTTACCGCACAACCAAGAAAAAGTTATTACAGTGGAGGCTTGGCCATGGACATCGAAATAGGTGGACTGGCGCCAAAAACAAATACTCCACCTCTTGTATCGATTTCTCGCTCCCCACGCTAGGCAAAGGCGGTTTATCTGAAGCGGTGAAAGCCTGGTAGAATATACCGGGCTTTCATTTTGCAACCAGCATTCTCAGCCAATAAGACAGCCTTCGTTAGTTGCTTGAATGCTGCTAAGTCAGAGACAAAACTTGTTTCGCCTGTTCCAATAATGCCGAAATTGGCACCGCAATGAAATTTGCTTCGCCTTTGTGAGCCGTCTTTGTGAGTCATCTTTGTGCTGCCTATAACGCTCACTTTTTCCGCCTTCCAAAAGGCTGATTCTGTCTGCCTTTCAAAACGCCTGCGTAAGAAAAACACATCATTTTTAATACCTGCTGACAGGCTGACTGTTTTCAGCCACACATTACAACACTTTCCATCAAGTATTAAAAATGCACAGAATATCTCACAAGCCCACCCCGAAACGCTCATGGGGCAGGCGTTTCAAAACGTGATTTTCTTGGCGTTATAGGCAGTTAAAACGGCACCTAAGCAACAAAGATTTTCGGCGCATTCGCTAAGCTATTTTTCAGATTCTGCGGCTTCGTTATCTATAGTTTTTTCGTCAGCTTCTTTTTTCGCTTCGAGTTTTTTATTCAATTCTTCAGGCGAGCCAAGCTGGGGCTTCATAACGTCGGTAGCGGCTTTTTTAATTGAGTTTCGAATATCGGGATCTTCAGTTTTGCCAAGCATATCTGCCACCGCCTGCGCCACTGGATTATTATTTAATGCAAGAGTCTTAATCTGCATGGTGTCATAAATAGAAGCATCGTCTTTTTTATTGTCACTACTGGTGGTTCGAGCCATTCTCATGACAGGAGGCTTGACCTCTTCTTTTTTATCTCCGGACTTATCTTCCTGCTTCTCTTCGTTTTTATCTTCTGACACGTACAAACTCCTGTGTACCACTTCTAGCGGACGGTCTTTGCAGCACGTCTTCCTCGCCCGAATAGGTGAGTGGTGGAAGATCTAGCATGAAAAACTCAGCCAATGCCTGCATGTTGGCATAATAGGTTCTTCGGCGCATGGCAAAATCCATGGCAGCGCTTACTGGGTCTGCAGAACCAAAAGCCCTAAAGATTGGCTCATAAGTCTGAGTAGTAGTTACATAATCGATGACAGAGTCTTCTTCTACTTTCAAATCTAAGTAGCTAACGAATACTTCAACGGCTCTGCAACCATTATTGTAGATTGAATTAAACAGCATGCGATTCTGCGTCACATTCATTGTTAAACCGATACTCACAGCATCAAGGACGGTGGCAAGGTTAATGAGCCACGGTGGGCATGAGCCACGAGAGCGAAAATACAATAATAATGGATACGCCGAGTGACTTTGATAAACCTCGACAATCCAGCGTTCGCAAAGTTCTAAGTTGCTAACCATAGAGCCAGTATTCATCAGGTGTTTATAAACGACTGCACCGCTTGTAGTATTATCAAAACGCGATGAAATTATTTGCGAGTTAATCTCGCGCAAATGAAAGTGCGATTGCATCGCAAACAAAAAGGAAACTGTAATTGCTAGCAAAACAATGCCGGAGCTTGTCGCCGCGACGATAGTTATGCGCGAAAGCACTGATTCTGCCACCACGTCGCCATATCCGATAGTCAAGACAGATGTGGCGGCAAAATAAATGGCTTCTTGCAGGTCTTTTAGAGGGGGACGAATTTGTGCGCGCTCAGCCCACAGCAAAACAGAAAAGCCGGTGATCATTAGTCCTAGCCACGAAATGAGCAAAGTCATCATGGCTGCAGGAGCAAACAAAGTTAAGTAAGTCGAGTGACTGCCCTTGCAAGGTAGGGCCTGGATGATGGCGCAGAAAGGCTTCCACATCAGACGCGATACTAAAAATGCCGAGAAACGCCCGGAGCTTGGGCGATAGTGCGGCACGATTATGGACTGAAACACGTCGGAGAAGACGGTCACAATAATAGCGAAGCCGGTAAGTCCAAGAATGAGGTCAGCTACAGTAGTCGTCAAGAGGTTATTCTCGATGTTGAAAAGAGGATATTAGCAATAGCCGCTTTGACATACATTAATCGTATTTGAACCTGAATATGATAGTCGGGGTTCCGGCACCCTCATTCTGGCACATCGATTCGAAGTCGAAATGGTCGCAAACGATGCCAGCCTGCAGGAAAGTATTGAATTTGACTGTCCCGTCAGGCAGTTTTTCCTGGATCAATTTGTCCCAAAACGCCAGGTCGCCAGCTTTGAGTTTGTAAAGTTCAAGCGGCATAACGTCGTAGTATGCCACTTCCCACTCTTTGGCGGTGGCTAAGACTATGCGCATTTCGTGAACGTCGGGCACTTCCCCGCGTTGCCAGGGAAGGATAACATCTAAGTCGCGAAAAACTCGGTCTATGAAGCCTGTATGTTGATTTAGCCACCAACCCTCGCCCCATTTTTCGCCTAATTTTTTAGCATATTCGGCAATCTGTTCGCCTGTAACTGCCCTGCTTTTGGGTTCCTGGAAAGAGGCGATTTTAATTTCACGCGCCTTTCGCTCTATATAGTTGATCGAAAACTGGGCCTGAAATTCTTCTGCTTCCTCGGGGTCATCGGTCAAGTCGCCTAGCGCTTGAAGCCCCTGAATGTATGATTCGCGCACCGGAAATGCTGGATTCAAAGCCTCTTCTGGATTTAGAGCAGCAATTTCAATGGTCGTCTCAAGCTGCGAGCGCGTCATCATGCCCTCGACTTGGAAATCTTTAGTGACATCTTTGGTCTTGCGCTTTTTCTTTGGTTTTTTTGGAGGCTCTGTCATGCTCTTGGTCCAAATCTGAGAATAGATATTATAGTGTGCACAAATAATTTTGCCACTGTTAAAATGGTCTTGATGGAACCTCATTTTGCTGCTCAACTGACACTCTTGGGTATGGCTTGCGACGTCGTGGGCGGTATTTATCTTGCTTACGATTTACTTGGTGGCGAAAAAGGTCCGCTCAATACATTTTTTAGGCTGGTCAACTACAGTTTGCTTGCAGTGTTGATTTTTTGCGTTTCGCTTGGTCCTAAATTCGCCCTGCCTGCTGGACTAGGAATTGGATGCGCATTTGGTCTTCATCTGGAAAATGCATCTCGATCAAAACCAGACTCCTTTTCCTTTTTAATCAAACTGGGATTAATCAGAGCGGTAGGCATAGGGCTTGGAGTCTGGATTAACGGCTTCTCTAAAATGGCCTGGATTATGGCTGCATTTGTAATGTTGATATCACTTGTGTTGCCGCGCATGGGAATTTCGCCTGCAGCGGTGTATCAAAGTGAAAAGAAACCACAACTAAAGAAAAAGCAATTGATAATCGCCGCTGTACTTGGTGGTATCGCTATGACTACTGCCTTTATTGGAGCCGCATTTACTGGGCAAAGCGAAATGTTTCAATTCGCTGTTCGCATGGGACTCACTTTTGCTTGCACCACGCTCATCATAACTACACTCAGTCCCATAATCGAATGGTATGCAGACAATCTTCCGCCTAAGACCTTTGGATTTATTGGAGCCATTTTATTTGTGATTGGATTTTCGATTCAGGCACTACCATCGGTGGCGGTTATGTACGACATCACCAAGCCTTAATTAGCCAGGCATGAAAGCTCCGACAAGACCTATCACAGTTAAAATGCCGCCGATTACCATGAACACATAATTTGTGATGGTGAAATCAAAATCAACTGGAGTTGGAGGATTGGTAGTTTCGGCCAGTTTCAATACAGCGCGAACAGGCACCATCAAAATAAGTAAAGATATAACTACTCCTGTCCAGTCAAGGATTTCAGATGTAACACCATCGAAAGGCACTCTTCTTGCAGACACTTGCACAAAATGAACAAAGAAAAAGGCACCTGCCAGTAATCCCTTCTGCATTTTAATAGGATTGCCGTGTCGCTCAGATGCTTGTTCGATATACTTCAGGAGCCAGTAAAATGTGAAAGTGAAAAATATGGCCGAACAAGCTGCAAGAATCTTAGGACGTTTCACCGGGGTGGTATCAAGCACAGTGAAGTTCTTGAACGCCCAATAGACAGGATATAAATTCAATGTCAATATCGACATGACAATAAACTTGAAAGGAGCTACAGGATATCCGACGTTACTCAGGTTGCGAGTTACTTTTGGCTCTTGTGACTCTTGTGACTCTTGTGACTCCGCTTTACTTTCCTGTTCCATTTTATTTTGCCCTCGAATGCACTAGAATTTTACACTTGGTGAGGCGGAGAAGATAGCTATGAAGTGTCAAATCAAATTATTATCGAGCGCTATATTAGTTTCTCTTTGTTTGACTTCGTGTTCCAATTTGCGGCCGTCAGCCGGTGATACACCTACCGGCAAAGAAGGTCTAGTCATGCAAACCCAGATGGGACAAGGCGGTTTTATCCAGAATACCAATCTTGTCATATATCCAGGTTCAAAAGGTGCTGGCGATATTGGCGAAACTTTTGTTTCTTTTGTCACCGCTGATGATGCCGATAAAATACTTGCATTCTATTTGAAAGAGCTAGCCGATAAAGGCTGGATAGTAAATGATGTCTGGTCGAAAAATGCCAAGCCCGAGATTTCTTCTGGCTGCTCAAGGCTTATTGCCACACGCAAAACAGAAGTTATAAAAATAGATTTGAAGCCAAGTCCTAAAGACCCAAGCAAAACCGTCATCATTCCTATCACTTCAGATGAGGATAGTTTTCTCAAAGAACATCCTGAACTCAAATAAGATATTTAGCTCGCTTATCTTTTGATTCGGCAATTTCTTTTATCAAATCGTTTCGCTAATAATACTAAACGGTCCAAATGGACTCTGGAAGCTAATTTCGTCGACCATAATAGTAACGCCACTTGTTTCTTTGAAATAATGGCCGTGCTTAAAATATTGGAAGAAGCCTTTCTGCATTTCATCGCAAAAATAATTTGATCTATCAAATTCTGTTATTTTGCTTGTAAGCTCTTGCCACCATAAATGTTGAGCACGCCAGGTGACATGTTCGTTCATGCCAATCAAACCACTCGTTACACCGGCAATGGCTCGCTCGCCCGTTTCGGCGGTACTGTCCAGATGCAAATCAATGGATCGAGACAGGTCGAAGCAAATCTCGGGTGATGCGTTTATACTGGTTTCGACACGAATTACAGGCATCCTTAAATTATGCCGGATAAAGCAGCGTTTTCCTCCTAAATATTGAATCCAGTTTTGTGGGACTAAATATGACAAATGCAAAATTGAAATTATGTACGTTTCCCGGGCCCCGGGGCCCGGGAAACAGGATTACACTTTTGGCATTGGCGCTTGCATTTACATTTGGACTGTGCGCCCAAAGTGTCTTTGCCGAAGAAGTCAAAAAGCCTCAAGAACTTCTGGAAGAGCTTTGCGATAAGGAAGGCGACGCTCATTTTAAGGGCGGAATAATCTTTGGCAAAGACCACGCTTATGTTTTGACTGCGCCAAAAGGCTGGGTTCTAGATAACCGGTCTGGCGTGGAACAGGGAATTCATGCTGTTTTTTATCCAGAAGGCGGAAGTTGGTCTGATTCGAAGGCCGTAATGTACTCGCGTATCAACGACAAAACCGATAAGACTTTTCAGGAAGTTATAGACCTCGACTTAAAGCATATGAGTCAGGACGCACCAAATTATAAAATTGAAGATAAAGATCCAGTGACTTGCACTCGCGGTGCCAAAGCTCATATAAAATATTTGTCCGGCGACAAGTTCAAAACCTTTGAAGCCGTGGGCTACATTGAAGAACCAAAGAAAGTGATAACCATCGTCATGACTTCGCGTGACGAGAAAAATTTCAAAAGCTCTGTGGATGCTTTCTACGAGCTAGTTAAGTCATATTTTTGGATGACCGACAAAGTAAAAATAGAAAAGTAGAAGCCTAGACTTCTACTTTCTAATTTTATTCAATCGCTTGAGTTTGATAGCTCGACTATTTATTTGATCGCAGCATCAAGACCAGTCGAGATAGATGGCAGCTTTTGACCAAGATTTGCCATTGTTTGATAGGTAAGGGCTGCCACTTCAGCTCTTGTTGCATTGTCATTTGCTCTGATTGTGAATGCATCAGGATAGTTGACTAGAATGCCTGCTTGAGCCACTTTAGCTACAGATGGAATGGCCCATGCTGGAACTTCGCTACCGTCTTTGTATCGATCAAGTATTCGTGGTGCACCATTGCCGCCAGGCAATGCTTTAGCCAGAATTACAAGCGCTTGAGTGCGGGTGATTTTATCTTCTGGGCGGAAGCTGCCATCCGGGAAGCCACCAACCAGCCCACCTTCGACGGCTGAGCTAATTGCTTTGTAAGCCCAGTGCTTGTCTGAGAGGTCTTTGAATTCAGCATTGCGACCAGCTTCTGGCAATCCCAACGCTTTTACAATAATGGCTGCAAATTGAGCACGTGAGATACCGTCGTCTGGTTTGAAAGTTCCATCTGGGAAACCACCGATGGTGCCTTTGTCAATGAGCATACCAATATATTGTTGTGCCCAGTGATTGCGCGAATCGCTTGGCAAATTGGAAACATTAACAACTACTGTTGGCTGTTCTGATGCTTTGATTGCTTTGTCGATGTCGGCACTAAGTTTTTCGATATCACTCTTGAGTGATACCACTTCCCAGTCGCTCAATGTGTTATCCGAATTGCGGAAAACACGCTCGACCGACTCGATACGCTCTAGTTCTACTTTCATAGGAGCAGCATCAGACTCGGAGATTTTGGCAGCGCCTCTAGCTTCGTCCAATTTCTTGGTCACTTCGGCTTGCATTTTATCGATGTCTGGAAGAGGAGGCAATGTTCTTGCCAGCTTATTTTCCAGTCTTTCATATTCGTCTGAGACCGAAAGCATTTCTTCATCTGTCAACATATCGTCTGCACGATAAGCAGTTTCCATCCCGGAGATGCGAGCAATTTGACGCTTGAATTCGTCTGTTTGTCTAAGAGTCAAACGTTTAGCTGCAAGAGCGGCGTTGAGTTTGAGTTCAAGCTGAGCTCTGCGATCGCCAAGGCTCTGAAGCGCTTGCAATGCACCCTCTAAAGTACGTGTCAGCGAATCTAAATCGCGACCGATTATTAACACTTCGGTCTCATCTAAATTGCCATCGGATAAATAGAATTGTTCTTTAGCATCGATACGTGCAAGCTCATCGAGCAAGTCTTCTGAGTGTACGCCAGGTCTCAATCTTCTAGATGTAATTGAGTCCATGATTTTGGCTTTGAGTGCATTTTTTCTGGTGCTAAAAGCAGCAGGTGGTGTTGCTACTGTCAGTGACTTAACGATACGATCGCGTAAATCGTCTAAATCTTGGTTGAGTGAACTGACTTCGTCAGCGGACAAAACACCATTGCTCTTGTACACAGCTTCTAAAGATTCAATTGAGTTGTATTCTCTTGTGAATCCTTGTGCTTGCTGAATAGAAAGCTTATTTGCCAGTCTGTTTTGGGCGATAAGCTTTTTGATTTCGGCTTCTTTGTCGTCAATGAGTTTTTCTTCAGGCGACTGAGCTGTTGGTGAGTAAACATCTAACTTTTTGTCGATTTGCTCCAAGCCATATGCAAGTTCTACAATTTCTTCTGTAGTCAATTCGCCATCATTTTCGCGATAACGACGCTCTTTGTTAGCAATACGACTGGCGTCCGCTCTAATTTGTAGGGCAACTTCATTTGTGATTTTGCCAGAAGCAAGCATCGATGTTACTCGTGCATCGAGGTCGGCTTGCATTTTGTCAATTTTAGGATCTGTAATTTGTCTAGTGCGCAAGCTCTTTTCGAGCATTGTTCTAATTTGGTCAAGCTCGTAGGAAAGTGCGAGCTGATCTTGTTGTGAGAACACACCATCTGCTCGCAAAGTGCGTTCTTTTTCTTTAGTGTTCTCAAGGCGGCTTCTGAATGCTGCAGCTTCGCTGTTGGTGATACGTCCTGAATACAATGCTTCGGTAATGTCGTTTTCTATTTTTAGTCGACGTCCAGGATTGTCAGTCGATGCTGCAATGCGGCTTGTGCTGCGGAGTTGAACATCTTGGTTTAATTTATCGAGTTCGAGCACCAGGCGTGCGCGCTGCCACACAGACGGCTTAGCACCATTGGCAGAAGCATTGTTTAACTCTTCGCGAATGCGATTTAGTCTTTCTCTGATATCGGTCAGGTGCTCGCGACTGAGGCGACCTTCGGCTGTATACCTGACAATTTGTGCATCCATCTCATTGATGCGTGAATTGACATCCACGTATGCCGGAACTTTTGTCCAGTCCACTCTTTGTGCCTGGGCAGATAAGCCGCATCCCAGGGCGGTCAAGGACAATGATACCGCCAAAATCAGCTTCGTGATGTTGCCTCGTCGATTCATGCCAAAAATCCTCCTTGCATGCAATGGACGCCAATTTTACCAGGTTAGAAGCGAGAATCTCATGAAACGGCGATATCAAGAGATGCTCTAATGATACAAACTGTGTAGGATAGAGCCGCTACGGTTAGGGGGGTGTGACCAGTGAGCGATTCTACATACGGGAGAGCAGCAATAATGCGACCCGATGGGCGCGTTGAATTGACTGACCCGACTGTTATTGCAAGCAGTCGTATCAGTAATTACGACCTTGCTCCGGTCCCGATTGCTCAGCGATACTGGACTACTTACAATTATGCTGCGCTTTGGATTTCGATGGCACATTGTATTCCAACATACATGCTCTCTTCGGGACTCATTGCCTCAGGTATGAACTGGTGGCAGGCGCTATTGACAATTCTGATTGGCAACACAATTGTGCTTGTTCCAATTCTGTTAAATTCACAACCAGGCACCAAATACGGTATACCTTTTCCTGTATTTGCCCGCGCCTCTTACGGTACTTTTGGATCAAACTTGCCAGCCTTAATGCGCGCAGTGGTGGCATGTGGATGGTTTGGCATTCAATCGTGGATTGGCGGACAAGCGATGCATACATTTTTTAGTGCCATTATTCCGAACTGGCACAAGCTTATCCCTGGTATGTATCAAGGCTATACAAGCACTGAGTGGATATCGTTCTTATTATTTTGGGCAATGAATATTTTCATTGTTTATAGAGGAATGAATTTGCTTGCCAAAGTAGAAAACTGGGCGGCACCATTCGTTTTAGTCATGACTGCATTCTTGCTCGTTTGGGTAGTCTGGAAAGCGCATGGCATCGGCTATTTGTTCCATCAACCGGATAAATTTAAAAATGCCGGTGAATTTATGAAGGTATTTATTCCATCACTAAGCGCCATGATAGGCTTCTGGGCAACACTATCTTTAAACATGCCAGATTTCACTCGTTA
>CAZSHS010000034.1:38348-45194 GCA_964606665.1 uncultured Candidatus Obscuribacterales bacterium
GCAGTCAGCGCGAACAAATGGTTGGTCAAGTGGTGGCGCTGCCAACTACGATGGTGGCATTTGCGGCAATGAGCGTAGTAATTACCTCAGCCGCTGTCGTGGTTTTCCCTAAAATGAAAATGAGCGAACTCTGGGACCCGATTAAACTAATCGGTCAATTCGATCAAGCCTGGGTTGTTGCAATCGCCACTTTTACTGTTGTAATAGCAACTCTGTCTGTCAACATTGCAGCCAATGTGGTATCACCTGCAAATGATTTTGCAAATGCCTTTCCCAAATGGATTTCGTTTAGTACGGGTGGCTTGATCACAGGTATTGCAGGCATCTTGATGCAACCATGGAAATTACTGGCCGATCCATCTGGTTATATTTTCTCCTGGCTTCTTGGTTATTCAGGTGGACTTGGTGCCATCGGCGGCGTGCTCATTGCCGATTACTGGATTATTCGACGAACTAAACTTAAATTAGTCGATTTATACATGGAGAAAGGCGAATATACTTACTTTTTAGGCTGGAATTGGCGCGCGGTATTTGCCACCATATTTGGTTGTGCCCTCGCCCTTGGTGGCTTAGTGATAGAATCGTTTAAGCCGTTATATGATTACGCCTGGTTTGTCGGATTTGGCGCCTCTGCCTTTATGTATATGCTATTGATGGCTGTATTTCCAGTAATGAAAAAATCGCCTGAAACAGATCAAGAAGAAAGCTGATTTAAGATAAGCTCATTGACTCGCTCGGCTTCTTCAACCATAACCCAGTGACCTGATTTATCAAATAAGACTAATTTGCCTATGTCACATTTATCGCGACTTAGTTCGGCAAGTTCGGGTCTAAGATAACGGTCTTTTTTGCCCCACAAAATCAAAGTGGGCACAACAACATTTAGCTCTTCATGAGGCCTTGGCTCGTAAAATTTTATAGCTCTATACCAGTTGAGCATACAAGTTAGCGCGCGCGGCTGATTAAGCGCTTCTAGATATTGAGTCTTCTCTTCAGGGCTTAAGCCTGGAATCACTTTATCCACAAGCTTTTTGAATTGTTTTCTAATAGAAAGCTCAGGCAATAATGGAATCTGGAAAAAGCCCATATACCAACTTCGGCGCATCTGGCGAACGTTTTTCTTCATGAATGCGCGAAAAACAGTAGGGATAGGAGCATTAATGATAATAAGTTTTTTGACGTTAAGCGGGCTCTTTAGCGCAATTCCCCAGGCAACTGCCGCACCCCAATCATGACCTATTAAGTTAAAGCGGTCGTATCCAAGCGCTTTGGCTAGTCCGACAATATCATCTATAAGAACAGGATATTTATAGTTGTGCGGACCCGAGGGCTTCGAACTTAAGTTGTAACCGCGCTGGTCGGGCACAATTACCCTGTAGCCTGCGTCTGCAAGTGGTCCAATTTGCTTGCGCCACGCCATCCAGTGGTCTGGAAATCCGTGCAAAAGTATAACCGGCTCGCCCCGCTCTGGACCAGCTAAGGCAGTGTGCAGGGTAACCCCGTTTGTCTCGATGTTTTTGAACTCGATTTCCATACGGGGCGATTTTCTCATAAGCTGCGGATTTACGCAAAAGTCTTGCGCACACCTCCCAAAGCTTTGCGCACTACGCCATAGGCGCCAGCTTCACGTTTCGGCATACTGAATGCATTCCCGCCTCCCCCGTCCAAACTTCCCGGCTCCCTTCGCCCTTCCCTTGAGGACCGCGACCATGAAAATGAATCAAATCGAAAACAAAATGAACGGATCAGAATCTGATAACCAAGCCGCCGGATATTCCGCCTGGATGCCAACCCCTCAAGTCGATTTCTCTTTGACTCTCAATCATCACAGACGCGACCCCAAAAACGACGACCTCACAATGATTCATTTCGGATTTTCAGCAGCAAATGACTTGCTCGTAGCATAACCAGGAGACAGACCAATGAGTACAGCCGCAAACTTATCACCAAGCGATTTTAAAGCAGATTTAGGATACTCAGCCGCACCTGCTGGTTTGAAATTATCCAGTCCGTTTAGAATTCTGGACAATATGTCTCCAGCCAAAAATGAAGCAGTTTGTGTGTCTAACGGATTTCCAAAGTTTGCCGACATCCTCGATCTTCCCGCCCCCAAGCCCACACGCGTTGAATCAAAAATCGATGCCAAATCTGAGTCTGACTTGCCGACGCCTGCAGACACTTTAAAAAACTTTCTCGAAAATGTAGTGCTCAACTCCGACGAACAAAGAATTTTATCTGGTCTCAATGGCATTGTTCGACAAGCTGCAAACTATCCTTTGGACGCCAAACAAGTAACCAACTCTATTCAACGAATGATCGCAAGCGCTAAAGAGCCTGTTGATGCTGCAAAGATTGTAGTCGTTTTAAGAGATCGTCTTGCAAAATCAGAACTAAATTACGCTTCAGTCGAGTTACAAATCGCAAACGGCAAAGAAGTCTTGGCAGTTATATCTCGCGACGAGACTGTTTTGAAAGCGCCATTGCAAGCCTAATATCTGGGATATTTGATCTGGGACCGCTCAACACATAAGTAATAATCATCCCTTCAAGCGAGCATACAATCCAGAAGATAAGCATGGCTCCAAGTACAATTGGCGACTTTGTGATCCAGAAATAAAGACAGGCAAAGAACATCGCGTATGCCACCACTCTAGAAAGAGTCGAGTGATAAGCTGGAAATTGTTTGTGTTTCCAGACAGAATATGCCCAGTGCAAAACTTGAATAATGATACCAGTTACAAATATTGGCGCGCACAAAGTCATTGCCTCGGGTCTGTATACCAGAAAACAAGTAAAGACTGCCGCGTACAAAGTCATGTCCGACACGCTGTCTAATGTGGCACCAAAATCAGTACACCAGCTAAATTTGCGAGCAATAAAGCCATCTAACATATCTGAAACCGCAGCTGCAATAAAGAATGGAAGAAACCACGTTGGTGTCCCCATCGACTGGGTCACAGAAAATATGATTATTGCTAAAGCTGCAAATAACCGGACACTTGTAATTAGGTTGGGTATGTTTTTCATACCCCAAGCTTACAAAATGCAGGTCGGGTCAATTGGCCGATCCAACACTTTTAGAAGTGTTGGAAGGAAGACCAGTCTGCAAGACGCGAAGCGTGTTCGCACCCATAATAAGGCGAATTTCTTGATCCGAGAAATTTTCGTTAATAAGTGCCTGTGTAACAGTTATTAAATGAGCCGCATCAAACGGTGCAGCGCAGGCGCCGTCAAAGTCGGAGCCCAAAGCCACATGTTCGACCCCAACCAAGTTTGCCGTGTAGCGCATGGCGCGAGCTATGTCTTCTGGATTTGTGCCGCCAATTGCTTCTGCCCAGTAACCAATGCCAATGACACCACCTGTTTTAGCTATGGCAATAATTTCTTCGTCGGATAAATTGCGGTCAGATTTGTGAGTCCCTTTGACGCCTGTGTGAGAAATCACGACAGGTCTTGCAGAAATGGCGAGCGTGTCTTTTATCGTTGCGCTAGATGCATGTGCGAGGTCTACAATCATAGATTTAGACTGCATCTTGCGAATCATTTCTTTGCCAAGTTCAGTCAGTCCCGTTCGCTTCTCGCCATGCGATGAGCCGCCTATATTGTTATCAAAGAAGTGCGATGGCGACATCATTCGAATGCCGTGATCGAAAAGTACATCTATATTATTGAGGTCTCCCTCCAGGCAATGCGCCCCTTCGACACCCAGGAACCCGGCAGTGAGTGAGCAGACTTTACTGCGGCGATTAAGATAGTCTTGTAAATCTTCGGCAGTTTTTATCAAGGTAAACTCACCTCCAGAGCGCTCGGCTGCTTGCTCCAGCTTTTTAGTTTGAAATAACACACGCTCTTTCAAGCTGAACCACGTCTGGGGCGGCCAGCGTTCAATTAAGGATAGAACACCAATTTGATCGATGCCTTTCATTTGTCCAGAACGTTTTGGCACCGAAGATACTATGGTGAAAGCCTGCACTGCAACGTTGCCATCTTTGAGTCGTGGAACGTCCACATGCCCACGCGTATTTCGATTGAGCAAGTCGCGATCCCACAAGAGTGAATCTGCATGCAGGTCAATGATTAAAAGACTCTGATGTAATTTTCTTGCATGGTCTGAGATTTGAATGTTGCCACCACTTATGCCGTTCATTTTCTTGTCGACGTTTATGGCAATGACCTTTATGAAAATAAAAGCTACAAGCACCACCAGTAGGGTCGTAAATAAAAGGAAATTGGGCGTGGGCTTTTTTAGTTTCAAATCAGTTCTTTAAATATTGAAGGGTCCACATTGCCACCACTAATTACACAGCAGATTGTTTTGCCTCTAAAGAAATCTGGCTCTGCAAGCAACGCTCCAATACCCAACGCACCTGTTGGCTCGCATTTGAGATTAGCTAAACCGAATAATAATCTAAGTCCAGACTTTATGTTTTCTTCGGGGACTTCAATGATTCGCTCGATCCCATCTTTGAGAATTCCCCAATTTAAATTACCAATGGCTAAAACACGAGCACCATCAGCGATGGTTTGCGGTTCTTGATCGTTTGCCATAATTTTTCCGGCTTGCAGTGAGCGCGACGCGTCATTTGCCATGGCAGGCTCGGCACCGATGACTTTGATTTTCTTTCCGCATTGCTTGATGCCTTCGATAATGCCCGAAGTCAATCCGCCACCACCAACTGGTGCCACCACATAATCGATGGACTGAGATAATTCGCATATCTCTCGTCCCAGTGAAGCATTGCCTTCAATCACATATTTGTCGTTATATGCGCTTGCCACATAGGCTTCTGGAAAGTCTTTGATTAGCTCCTCTAAACGCGTACGGCGACTTTTAACTTTGACGTCAGTTAATTCGGCGATGCCACCAAATCCTTTGACCGCATCGACCTTAACTTGCGCAGAAGTGCTGGGCATCACTACGATGCACTTCTTGCCAAGTAACTGACACGCATAGGCAAGTGCTTGACCAAAGTTACCAGACGATTCAGTCAGGATAGTATTTTGTTCTACGTGCTTGGCGAGATTGTATGCGGCACGAAATTTAAAACTGCCCGTGTGCTGAAAAGTTTCACTAGCAAGCACCACATCGCAACCAAGATGCCGATTGAGTTTGACTGATTGGATTATTGTGGTAGAGCGGATAGCTGCTTTCATTCAGCAGAAGGCTCGTTATTCATAGAAACTTTTTCGAATTTGTAAGTTCCAGCAAAAGTCGTAGGAAGATTCTTTTGTACAAAACCCTTCAAACTTTCGAAAATGTCTTCTCCAAATTTTGGAATGTCATCTTTGAAAAGGTCTTTCAAGTCTACTCTCTCAATGATTACTTCTTTTATTTGGTGGTCTTTGCCAGAGAATACAGTTATGTTTGCAACTGAATTCTTTAATTTTAGTTTGTTGAAGTGTTCACTTTCTTCCACTTCGAAAAGTGCTTTCTGAGCGTCGAATCGGTTTTTAGTTGTAGTGAAAAGATCTTCTTTAAGCAAGGGAGGAATTATTCGCGTTAGGAAAAAACTATTTAAATCAGCCTTAAGCTCCAATTCAGTGTTTTTTCCAACTGCCACAAGTCGTTTCACTGGATTGTATACATGGAGCAAGTTGGCGCAATCACCAACCTGTAATTTGTATTTGTCAATTTTTAGGACTTCTTGCTTTCCCTGGTTTTCGAACTCTAGCTCCGTCCGTCTAGACCAGCTCATATTGAGCTTATTGCTAGCACGTGTATATTTTGTAGCAAATTTCCCTGAAACTACAGCTTTTTGATTGGCAATTGAGAAAGCTAGATTGAATGAGCCCGAGTCGGAATATTCCTGCACTGAGCCGTAAAGCTCTAATATCTGGGATTTTATATCATTGTCCATTAGTTGCCGGTGCTACCGACTTTGTTTCAGTGGTGGTTGTAGTAGTTTTTGTTGTGTTGTTGGTGTTAACAGTGGTGTTATTCACAGGTTGGTAAAGAGCGGGATTGTTATTGACTGGAACCGGAATGGTGCTGTTGGTATCAACAGTATTGGTGTTGGTTGGTGCTGCTTGAACAGTTTGTGTTTCTACTGTTTTGGTTTCAACTACAGATGGCTTGTTCTCAGTGGTCCTTGTTTCAATAACTGTCGTTGAGCTGGTGGAGACTTCTTTCTTCTCGTTCATTTTGTTAAACAGGAAAAGACCGCCCAAGGCAAGTAAAATCACGACCACATAAGTTGTTGCTGTGTCGCCAGAATGTTCTTCTGTTTTTTGTTCTTCTAATTTTTGCTCTTCGGGGTTGTTGTTCATGCCGGGGCTCCACCTGTTGGATTACGTCAGCATTATTCTAGAACAAATAACCAAATCTAGAAACTACCATTCCTGCTAAGCTTATTCCCACATGAACTCTTGTGGGAATTTCCCACTTTATGATATAATCTTGTTATATCCCACAAAAGAGCATAGCCATGGAATGGATTTTTACCGGTAAAGAATCGGAACCCGATGGAAAACATCGTGTTAGCTTAGGCACATCAATAAAGACCCCGCCAGGCGTTAGATACAGAGTTATGCAAAATGAGCGAGGGCAAATTTTATTAGATCCGGTCAAATCTGTTCCTGCTGACGAAGCTTGGATTTATGAAAATCCTGCTCGAATAGAAACGATTAAAAGGGGCATTGCTCAGGCTGAGCAGGGCAAAGTGCGCAAGCGCAAATTGAAGGACTGAAAATATGTCTTACGAGTTGCTATATACCGAAGACGCAGATAGACAACTCGACAAGCTGGAAACGAGTAAATCGTTAAAAATCCAGTACAAGGCTGTAGTCAAAGCGCTGAGGTTCTTGGAAGAAAATCCATTACACCCAAGCCTTAATACTCATAAGTAC
>CAZSHS010000035.1:0-43988 GCA_964606665.1 uncultured Candidatus Obscuribacterales bacterium
AGCAGCCATCGCAATAGTTTTAGTTTCATTTTATTCTCCATATTGGAGTTGATTTGCATGCTCCTTATTTTCCAAAAGAGCATGACGGTTAGTTTTATAGAGAGAAAAAGCTGTCGGGATGCCACCTCGGTGAAGAGACTTCACACAGCCTTATATTTAAAAAATCCGAGTTTCATCACCATTTTTTGAATTAACGGCAGAAGAAGACTCGCGAAAACGAGGACCAATGCGCCATACAAGGGACGATATCCATCGATATAAGAGAAAGGTCCGCCTAACGCAAATGCCCAAACCGGAAAGCAAATTATGCTTGCCAGAACATGGAATCGCTTGGAGCAGTCTTCGTTTTGTTGAGCTTCACCAGGAATATAGATAACGTAAAGTGGACACATCGCCCAGATTACGCCAAATATAATCCATGATAGAAGCTCTATATGGACCGGATCTTCGGCAATCATTCCAGTTGCAGCCGCATAACCGGCTAGCAATGGCGCTGGCACGAACTTTATTATCCGGTCGAAATAAACATCACGCCCCGGCACTTGAGGATGCGGTGGCGTGGTAGGATCAGCTACTGACGTACCCGTTTTAGCTTGATTGGATTCTTTCATCGAAGCACAATTAAGCTTGAACAGTTAGCTTCATAAGATCAGAGCGTGTGCCCTGAAACCAATTGAGATCGACTGAACCGGTTGGAACACCAGTCACCTTGCCAGTCTCGCTATATTGCCAAAAATCCCACCTGCTCCAAGGTGCAGGAACTTTAGGTTTTGAAACCTGATAATTTGCAACCCAAAGCAAATAGTTTTTCAGAAACGCATCATTACCCAACACATCGCCAGGAAAGCTGGAGCTGAGATAAATGATGGGTTTAATGCCCAGTGCAGCTTCCACCGCATCAAGCCATTGCCGAACTATGGCAATGCGCTTTTTGAGTGAAAGACTACGCCAGGATTCTGGCACTTCCAAATCGAGCACAGGAGGCAAATCGCCTACCTCAAGCCGACCTTGAACAGCCAAAAAATTCGATACCTGGTTTTCAACTACAGATCTGGGACGAAAAAAGTGGTAAGAACCTCTTACAATCCCGTTCTTCTTAGTCTCGCTCCAGTTATATGCAAAGCGACGATCTACAAATGTTGAAGCTTCTGTCGCTTTTAGAAAAGCAAATACAACGCCTGCTGCAGCACATTTGTCCCACTCCACCGCATTTTGATGGTGTGAAACATCTATGCCAAACAAGCGTGAATCTGCTTTGTTAGATTTGCGTTTTTTCAAAGCAGTATCTTTCTTTTTGTTGGTTGAAGATTATTGAAAATCGTTCGTTTGACGAACGACATATAGAGAACAAAAGAAGCCAGGTCGATTTAAGTTGGTTAATTTACCTGGCTTACGTTGCTCTCTATCAGGCTTGAAACGTCAACTGCTTACTAAATATTTCTCTTAGTGAAGATGACTTCTCTATTTCTTTGGTAATCCATGAGAGCTGAATTAGTTGGAACTCCTCTGAAAATAGCCGTATAATCAATATCCTTAATTCAACTAGTTTGCAAAATTGTAATAGCCGTCATACATAAACTCCTATCAAACATGATCAAATACTCCCTGGCCTTGGCTTTATTACTTGTTTATTGCCCTATGACGCAAGCAAACTCTAATTTGCCTCCGGACATACATGAATGCGGGGCAGCTCCCTATCCTAATTGCCCAAATGGTCCCCATGTGCGGATTTTTTTTGATCAATTTGGAATGGATCATCCCCAGGCTCTTTCTGTATTTTTCATAGACAAATCAGAAAAAGGATATTTTAGAGATCTTAAACCTATAAAAAAAATCGATTTTCAAAAAAACTGGTCACAAGCCAAGGTTAAAAACGAAACCTATTCGTTCTGGGGTGAATATTCTTTTGAACGAGTAGAGCAAATTAGAGAAAGATATTTCATCAGTATTCGTTATAAAAGAAATTTCCTAAAAGCATACAAAATAGTTGGACCAAATATAAATAATCCGGATTGGATTGAATTAGAAACCGAGGAGAAGTAAAACTACTTCTCCTCGGCAATTAGTTTAATTAGCGATTCCCTTTTTGTTTAAGGACAACCACCAGGCCAATAACCATTCATCCAGGTATTTACATTAGCCATATATCCTAAATTAGGAGGACTAATATTGTACCTGTTGGTAAATTCAGCGTTGTTGAGTGGAAGGTCATAAACAGTAAATCCAGAGCATGTTTGAAATGCAAAGGCGAACATTTCCGAATCAACTGGCTGAGTACCGATGTACACGGCTGACAAGGTAATCCATGGATTACCATCCGCAGAACGATTATTGCAAAAGTTCATCTCGTTGAACACCTGCATGCAAGTAGGTGACTGAGGAAGGGTTGGATAGTTACCTTTCATATTGTTCATATCTGCAGTGTAAGCACTAATGAAACCAGCTGTACCTTGCGGGTTTCCATTAAATGCGTTTACCAAATGACCCATTTCATGATTCAATGCTCCTTTGAGGAAAAGAGTAATGTCATCACCTGCAGAACCTTTTTGCTCAAAAACCATCGCTAACTTCTTCGATGAAATCGAGTATCCTCGCGCCTCAATGCCAACTGTAGTCATGGGAGCGAAGAAAGTATTATAATCCGCAGCTTTAGTGAAGATGTAAATGTTCGTGCCACTCAAAGACGTTTTAAAAGTCGGCGGGAGAACGGTTACACCATCTTTCAGAGATGTCTCTCTTGTGGTTTGAGAATCTGGATTTGCACAGTTCCAATAAGCATTGGGCCAACTGGCGCCAATACGATATTGCTGGCAAGTAATGTTATTCAGCTTCATCCGTCCATCTAATCCGCCTGCGGAAAGAGTCGTTCCACCACCAACTTTTAT
The DNA here is from genome assembly GCA_964606665.1 of uncultured Candidatus Obscuribacterales bacterium. Taxonomy (GTDB): domain Bacteria; phylum Cyanobacteriota; class Vampirovibrionia; order Obscuribacterales; family Obscuribacteraceae; genus Aved-18. The sequence goes on from CAZSHS010000035.1 coordinate 2,886, forward strand.
GATGTTGTTGATGTTCAGGGTATCCGTTCCATTAGCATAATAAGCGGTAAATTTACCTCCAGTACCATTACCAAATCCTTGAGCAAGAATTGTAGAAGAGGGGTCTAGAGATGAAACGTAAGAATAGAAGTAAATTTCTCCACCGTTACCATTACCAGCTAGCGCAGAGGCATTGAGCGCATTAGCTGTCTTAATATTAACGGGAGAGGACGAAACAAGAATGGTACCACCATTGCCACCAGCAGAACCGCCTTTGGCAGAAAATGATACTTGACCAACTCCAGTCGCCGTGCCGATATTGAGGCCTACGCTTCCTGGATAAAATTGAATCGCTTTGGGAACATTCATCGTTACGTCGCCAAGCACAGCATTGCCTGTCCCGACGCTGGATGCATTCGCAGTAACAGTTAAGGTCGAGCTACTGCTAAGTGTTAGGGCGCTAGAAGAAAAATAAACAGTACCACCATTTCCATTACCACTGGTTGGCCCATTGGCCGACAAAGTGATGGTTGGCGAATTGAATGTAAACTTATCACTGAAGATAGAAACATCGCCTCCTGTGCCGGTTGTCGCGTTAGCATCAATAGCAACGTTTCCTGTTCCAGTGAACTGAAGTCCAGTAACTCCTGAATAACTGCCACTGTAACCTATCTGCACAAGATGACTGACAGTGCCTCTTGCTTGAATAGTTACAGTTTTGTTATTGAAGTTAATCGGATAAGCCGATATGTTCAAAACACTGTAATCGCCATTAGCTGATACTGTAAGTGGAGAATTGGCTCCTGCCACGGTCAGATTACCAGACTTCTGGAAGAAGTTTACATAGTTCACCTGAAGATTTCGGTTATTAATACCACCGGTGAAGTTGAAACTTAAACCACCTTTAGGAAACATTCCAATGAAGGTAGTTCCTGGAGCCGAGCTAACCCCATTTCCATCAGCTTTAACTTGAAGTCCAGAAGCTCCTGCCAAATTAAGAGTAGACGCGGCGATATCAACACCATGAAAATAACCACTAGTTGTTTGACTCGCCGAAATAATTGTTCCATTCACAGTTGTTACTGTGGTTGCATTCAATACGATTCTTCCAGCCCCTTGGGTGGAAGTTCCGTCGGCAGAAAGTGATCCTGTTGGAAGAGTTATAGTTCCACCAGGTGCATCCAGAACGAGAATTCCTGAACGCGAAGCACTGCTTGATACCACCAAATTACTCATAGCGGTAACTTTGATACCAGCAGCAGGGCCACTACTGACATAAATGCCGTTAGGCATATAGTAAGGGTCTGTACCACCGCCAGTCGTTGACTGAACGCTCAAGTTCCCAGAGCTATTTGCTCCAGTTCCACCAATAGTAAACTGGGTAGCCCCGCCTGCGGTATTGGCACGAATTTCAATACCTGCTGTAGTTGTGGAACCATTATTCTTAACGTTTCCGACTTTGATGTTTTTAGTAGCGGTCAACATAATATTGCCGCCAAAAGATCCATCCCCATTATTTGAAGTCACATCTGATAGTGTCAAAGCACCATTTGTAGCTTCGACTTGAACTCCATAATCAGAAGTAATTATTCCTGAAGTTACAGCAGTTCCTTTGAGAATTGTATTCAAATAGCTATTAACGGTGCCAGTCAGATTTATTGCACCACTATTAGCAGTTAAATTCACGAAACCAGTTTGAGAGGTTAACGACTTTCCATTGATAGAAGATGCTGTGATAGATATGTTGCCCGTAGCAGTCACATCATTCGAAATCGTACAGGACGTGTCATTAATGGTGACATTTCCTGAAACACTGCCGGATAATCCAGCGCAGTTTCCTGTGTAATCGGCTCTTGCGGGTGTTGCAAAAGTACCTATCATGGCGCTCAGACCCAAGGCTACTAATAAGCCTATGGATCTCTTTGTGTTTTGTCTTTTCATTTTCTTTCCTATTTCTAGGGGTTGATTTTTGTTCCTGCAAGCAAAAGCTTGCTAAAACTAGCTGTTCATCAAAGTTTCGATAAGTGCTCGAAGTAGAGCATTTCTACACTCTAGAGATTTAAATTAGAATGGCACAGTAATCTTAAGAAGATCGGATCGTGTGCCTTTAAATCAATTGAGATCGACTGAACCGGTTGGAACACCAGTCACTTTGCCGGTCTCGCTATATTGCATCTTTCTTCTGTTGATTGCAGATTAGTAAAAATCGCTCGTTTGACGAACGACATTTAGAGAGCAAAAGAAGCCAGGTCGATTTAAGTTGGTTAATTTACCTGGCTTACGTTGCTCTCTATTAGGTTTAGATCGGCAATCGCTTACTAATAGTTCTCTCAGAAGAAAAGACTCTCACTGGAGATGCTCCACCATGCCACACTTTGGCATTTAATTGGACTTGGAAAACGTCTTCCTTTATCCTTATTTTATTGGCGGGGCCTCCGAGCGATCTGTGAGTAGGTTGAATGACCCAGAGTAGCGAAAGGCCCTGTCTTCTTTCTTTTAAAATCGACTCATAGTTCCTGCGAGATTGCAAGCGTGCAAACTCGCGAATATGGAACTTTTGCACCTTTCGAGCAGTTATCGATTAGATTGGGTTATTCAAAACTTCTACCTCGCTAAGCTGCGCGAGCCAGTTTGACCTCTTTAAATCCAATTTACCAAAATCACCAAAATGCTCTCACACAGTGGATTTCAGATAGATAAAGATATGAAAATATCGTAGAAAACCTTGCACCATAATTGATACCAGTTAAATACAGTTGAGTTAATTTGACAACAATGTTTTTTACCTATCATTTTTGTCACTTTTATTACGGCAGAACCTAAAGAAACAATAAAGACGCCACTCTTAAGAGATCTCAAGAACCTCTCCCATGAGCGGTAATGACATCACCGGTGATGTCACTACCGCTCATCTAAAAAGAATCGGCGGAATCACGAACAAATAAAAGCAGGGGCTTGCGCCCCTGCCTATAAGAGTCTTGCTAGGCTGACTTTTTCCTTGGCTTGGACTCTTGGATTTCCGCTACCACTGATTCCTCGTTAGCGACTGGTTTCTTGCCGCAGAGAAAGAAGCTCGTAAGCCTAATCACTGGCTTGGTTATCTGCATTTTAATGCCGTTTTCCTCCTTCATGTAAGTGGTCGAAGAAAGCCTGCCAGCCAAAACCACCTCGCGTCCTTTAGTGATAGTTTTTTGCACCCGATCAGCCAGTCCTTCCCAGGCATCAACATCAAACCAAAGAGTGATTGGCTGCTCCAAATTGGGAGAAAATTCTTTGACCGCGATGGAAAATTTGGCTAATCTTTTGCCAGTGTCGAAGACTTTGACTGTAGGATTTTTGCCGATGTGTCCGACTACAGAGACGAAGTTATTCATAAGATGTCACTCCTGTGGTGTGTTTTTGTGTGCACAAAAGAGCGCGTAGCGACTTGATTTCAAATCTGCGAAGCACCCTGTAAGGGTCGATTTGAGGTCAAGGAAGTGCAGTGCTAAATTGGCACAACTAAAACCGGCACAGGGGTAGACAGCTATGAATAACAAAGTCGATGCGGTCGGGCATAGGCAAGAATCCCTATGTGTCAAAGTCTTCGATATAAAGGCTGGCAAAAGATTGCCAATTAAACCAAGCGGTCAAAAGAAAAATCTCAAATAATGGAGCAAGCCAAATACTCTTATTGATGTTGATGCAACGGAAGAATGGCTCAGGGTGCTAAAAACTAAACATAAGATGCGAGGTGGTGATGTGGCAAGGCTAATTAGAACCATTTACAAAAAGAGGAAAACGGATAAAGCAGATAACTAAGCTGAGATAAAGCAAACGAGCTTCAATAGCGGCAAGAACCAGCGAAATGAGGATGCAGAAAAGCGGAAATATAAAAGATGTCCAGGACAAGGATATTTTGTCAGCCGCAAGACTATTAGCAGGGGCGCAAGTTCTTGCTACCAATGGGGAGCGATTCCGCCGCACAAATAAAAGAAATAAAAAGAATCGGGGACGGCTTCAGCCGCCCCCGTTCCACAGTCATATTCAAATAGATTTTAATCAATTATGTCCTCCATTCTAGATGAGGTGTCTTTTCATTTTCAGCTCTTTTCTTTTCTTCAATCAATTTATGGGCGCGCTTCCTTGCATAATGAACTCGCGATCTCACAGTCCCCACCTTCAATCCGACCATATGAGCGATTTCCTGATAGGTAAGACCACGGGCGTATAGAAGTAAAACTTCTTGATGCTCAAATGATAGAGATGCAAGAATTTCTGGCACATCATCAAGGTCTTCAGGCGCTACGTCATGATATCGGTCGAAATAAGTAGGATGATAAATGACATTCTCATCGTCACCTTCACAAACACGACCACAAGAATCAACATATCCGTATCGATGGCTAAGCTCTCTGACTCTTCGTTTGTGAGCATCGACGACAGTACTTCTAGCTACCGAATATAACCAACCAGAACCAAATCCAGATCTGAATGTTCTCGATCGAAGCACTTTCATCATTGCGTCTTGAAACAAATCATCTTGATCTTGATTGATATAAGAAAGAGATTTGATGAGCTTCTTCATTTTCAAAACTAGTTCATTCGTTTCCATATTTTCGTCCTCCACGTATGCGGCTGACTAAATTGCCGCTCCGCAAACGACCTGCGGTGGCTCTGCCAGTCAAGCTCATGGCTGGAAACGAAAATCTAAAATGTCAACGAAGCTTGACGGGCGGTGGCGCCGACGCAGTACGATTGAGGAAGGCACAAAGCCACATCTAAGTATTTTACGGAGCCTTCCGCCACCACATCCGCCACCACAACCACATCTAACAAAAACCAAAATACAAAAAATCCACCATCCACCCCCTAGGCGCCGCACTGCCTGCACCACTGCCTGAAAAGCGCCCGACTTGGGTCCTAGCGACAAGCCGCTGGGCTTGCGCTGGGCGGTCGGGCGCTAGGCTTTTCGCCAGGCAGGAAGTAAGGCGCCGGCTACAAAGGAAAAAATCCGTCAGCTAGTTCTTACACACGCCCAAGAACTACTGCGGGGCACGCTCGACTATGCCTCAATCGGACAATGTCGCTAAGAAAAAATGAAAATGGAAAGATGGATAAATCGCTGGCAAAACATCAATTATCAAATAAAGACAATTGAGTAACTCCATTACTTGAATTATCTAAATTGCTTGAATCACTAGATTCACTCATATCGCTAGAATCATCAGAATCAGCCTCAGCAATGCATTGAGGACTATCAACCTTGGCTGAATTGACAAATGAAGAAACGGCCTTTATCTCAAATTCTTCATCTGGATAAGGACATAATTCTCTTGAAAGAAGTTCTATATCTTCTCCACCCTTAACTTCAGTTTCAAGCCAAACCGCTTCTCTACTGGGTCTTAGAATCACAGGCATCCTATCGTGTATTGGACTAATCACATCATTAGCCGAAGTAGTAATAATTGTGCAAGTCCTAATCTGCTCACCATCAGGACTTAGCCATTCATCCCATAATCCAGCAAAAGCGAATAATCTATTACCGGTTAAACGAATTAGTCTTGGAGACTTGCGCTTCTTCTCATCCACAACCCATTCATAAAAACCATCAGCAGGAATCAAACAACGCCTTCGCTTCAAAGTCCCTTTGTAATAAGGCTTCTCAGCCAATGTCTCAGATCGAGCATTGACCATAGGCTTCATTGTCTTTAGATCCTTCACCCACGAAGGAATGAGCCCCCATCGCATAATCTCTAGCCTTCGCTTGCCACTATCAAACAAAACAACAGGAACATTCTGTGTAGGAGCAATATTGAAGCGAGGCGCTATATGAATATCCATAAACTCATCAAAGCCAAAGCGCTCGCCTAAAGCATCCCGGTCTTCTTTGGTAAGCATGTATCGTCCGCACATGCACTAAATTCTAGCCTTTTCCTACTTCAAATGCAGAAATTGACATACCGTACATATTTATGGTATAAACTGATTTTTCTAGTCCTGGATGGCTTTTGAATGGGTATTTATTTCGATCTGTATTTTGTGACGGGCGATCTAGTCACTTTCCTCCACAGGCCTTGGAAATGCATCTGGAATCCACCAGAATCATTTCTAGTCTCAGTCAAATTTCCAGAAGACGCAAAGAAAGCTACAGAGCTATTCATTGAAGGCAAGCTACAAATTAGTAGTGTTCAAATCAGAGGAGAGAACTGCCCATGCATAGTCTACGAAAGCGAAAAAACAGAACGCAACACCAAAGAGATTTGGGCTCGTCTTGCTTCAGAAGGAAATGACTTAAAAACAAGATTTCCAAGCCACTTCTATTTAGTTATCCACGACAAATACAAATTTATTGCTAAACCTGAAGATTGTGTTTGGGAGCCGCCCGATCAAGTTCTCGTTTATGCAGTAAACGACTTCCAGGCATTAGAAGGCGCAAACTACTTCCGACAAGGAAAGCTTGAAATAGGTGAAGTTCAACTGAGCGAAAGCCTTGTTGTTCCTGCAGTTATTTACGAAGGTGAAAAAACAAAGAAGATGATCAACGCTACAGAAGATGCAAAATTAGTAACTCCATAACTACAAAGCGATGCCATCTGCTCTTTGATATGATAAATAGACCACAGTTCACACAAGACCAGGAGGGTATCTTATGTCTCCAGGTATCAGTCTTACATCAAAGCTCAAATTAAAAGCAGCACCAATAGTCTTTATCAGTGCCATTCTTGCCATATTTGCAATGACAAGTTTTATCCCTCATCGAAATACTCATTCAAGACAACCGGGCACACTTGCCGTAGAAACTTGGACAGACTCAGTATTAAGAGTTCAATCTAAAGTCAGTGAGGATTCGAATCAAACTCTAAGTATCAAACATCTCAAAAACCTAATAAACAAAGCAGAAGAACAAAGCAATAAAAAATAGGTGTTGAACTTCAATAAAAGAAAGGCGCCCGAAGGCGCCAACCTAGCTACTACTTAGACAAAATATATTTAGCCCAAGTAGCCATAGCCATAATTGCCAAAACTGGAGTAATATCCATAGTAAACCTCCCTCATACGGGTTTGAAAGATTGGGACTTGTTCGCGCAGGTCCCTTTCTTGTACTGGGACGACCGACCCAGGTGGCTGTATTCTCTTTTTAAGGGCAAACTCGATAGATAAATCGATGCCCACAAATTAAGTCTATCGATTCCAAAAATCTTCAAAAAATTTTTTTCTGCTGGCCATTCATGAGCCATAATAGCCACGGTGGTTTGCGACCCACTTTTGCGGCCCTGAATATGACACCTCCCGACAACCGGTTGGTTGGCAACACACATCAACCACAATATTTCTATATCTATATAGCTTGCTATCTCTATCTTGAAATCAGCTTAAATGCCTATACCTGTCGCCCTTTTAGAGCTTGGTAAGCAGCGTATTCGAAATATCCTTCGCGACCGTCTCTACGCCAATGCTAGACAGCTTGAATCTAAAATATCTGAAGCCGGTCCAACCAATAAGCGTTGTAACCCACACGTTTTAACAGCTGCTTTGAAAGACCTGACTCTAAGTCATGAGGTTTCGACAGAGAATCATCCCGTCGATTCATGCCAGTTCTACTATTTGACAGAAAATGCCCGAACAAAAAAAAATCAAAAAACTCTGCAGGCCCGCTCTAACAAAATCAATGCAATCTATTCAACTTACAGAAGCATCGCGCAAGATCGTCGACTTGTTGGAGACGCACTCGAAACCGTTTTTAGAACTGCTTTAAAATCTATTCCTGATTACTTTGAGTTAGGAAGTAAGAAAAATCCCCTAACAATATTTGGTGATAAAACCCTTCCCGGAGCGCTGGATGGCACTTATTTGCTTGGAAAAAAGAAACTCTTTCTTGCTGTAGAAGCAAAAAATATTAGAGAATGGATATATCCAGATAGGCATGAACTCTGGTCTTTGATTAATAAAGCCAATACCATTTCTGATGATTCGAATTTGGTCCTGCCTGTTTTAATCAGTAGAAAAATCCCCTATTACGCAAGAAGAGCATTTAAAAGCCTTGGAGTTCTCGGCTATGAAATGCACAATCAAATATTCGATCCCTCTGTTTCTAATCAACTGGAATTGATAAAACATAAAGACGGCCTTGGTTTTCATGACATCAGCACAGACTTAAGCCCCCCAGAAAAACTCGTCTCCTTCCTCCAAGAAACCGTCTTTGAATACGGTGAAAACTATGCGGCTACATTCTTAGAAAACAAAGATCTTTTTGATACTTATGCTGCTGAAATGGCGGATGAAAGAATCAAGGGTGCTTATCGAAAAAGTCGATGGAGTAGTGTTAAAACTGAACTAGGCATCTACGACAATTTGGATTTCTATGAATAATTCGAGTCATGAATGTTCGAAGATTCTTGTACGAAAAGGCTCAGCGGCTTTAAATTGAATTTTTCAGATCTTATTGAAATCATCACCTATATCGGACCAGTGCTGTCCGAGCCCGTTTGAATAGCTGCATCAGCGACTCGTGCTGATTCATCAGAAACAGATGAACTGGCCAACGAACCGTTTTGATCTAAAAATCCTAACTGGGTAAGCAAGTCTCTATTACTGGTAAATCCTCCAGGCAATGTTTCTTTAGAAGAACTATCGCTGACCTGCTGGAAAACTTTACTTGCATCCCCGCGCATGTCCAATAGACCGCAACTGAAATCTTGCAGTCCGCGGCTAGTTTCACTAAGAGCAGTATCTCCTAGATTTGGCCTATTTAAACTTCTAAGACCATCTGAGGGTCCTGAAATAGACATAGTAACGGGTTATAACCTGATAGTAAGTAACAGTAAGATAAATCTGCTCAGGGCGGTTGTCAAGACCTTGTGCGGCAATTTAATCTAATTGTTTGACTTTAAATCGAGAAACGCTTTAGTGTTACCCGCCTATTGGTATCATATGTAATACCAACACTTAGCCTAGCGCTTTAATAATCTCAAAGAATTCAATACTACAAGAAGCGTACTTCCCTCATGGACAATGACCGCCCAAGAAATAGATGTAATTCCCAGAATGCTTGTTAGCAACAGAGCTAAAATCACTCCACCCGAGATAAACATATTTTGCTTTACCACCTGCTGAGTAGCCCGACCTAAGTCCACTGCATAGGGAAGCTTGCTCAAATCATCGTTGATTAAAGCTACGTCTGCGGTTTCCAATGCAACATCCGTGGATGCTCCACCCATTGCAATGCCTACGCTCGCTACAGCCAAAGCAGGAGCATCATTGACTCCATCTCCAACCATTGCTACGACTTGATTGCTAGCTAGCTCTTTTAGAGCAGTAACCTTTTCTTCTGGCATTAATCCTGATCTAACAGTATCTAAAGCCAGAGTTTTAGCCATGGCAGAGCCCACTTTTTCGTTATCGCCGGTAAGCAAAATAGTTTGTTGAATCCCCAGTTTTTTCAATGCTGCAATTGTATCTTTGGCATTTTGTCTTGGTGTATCAGCCAATGAAAAGACTGCTGCTAGAGCCTTATCCACAGCCATAATTACAGGTGTTTTTCCCTGCTGAGCAAATTGATCTATAAGATTTGAAATAGTTTCAGAAATAGGGATTTTAGAGTCATCCAATAACTTCTTATTACCGAGCAAAACTGTTTTTCCCTCAATCGAGGTACGCAAACCTTTGCCCGTCACCGATTCTAAGTTAGTCGACTCAGTTAATTGTATCGAGCGTGCATTTGCAGCACGTTCGAAAGCCTTGGCCAATGGATGACCTGATTGACTTTCCGCACTAGCAGCCAATCGAAGGATTTCGTTTTCATCAAAATTAGAGTCGAGAACCTTTATTTCAACAATTTCAGGCTTTCCATGAGTCAAAGTCCCTGTTTTATCAAAAGCAACAACCTTCACTTTACCCAGAGTCTCTAAATGAATTCCTCCTTTTACCAAAATGCCTTTGGAAGCCGCTCTAGCTATTGCAGAAAGCATTGCCGAAGGTGTACCCAATGCTAATGCGCATGGAGAGGATGCGACTAACACTGTCATGGCACGAAGAAAGGCGGTATTAAAAGGAACCGAGAAAAACATTTGAACTACGACAAAAATAACATCGCAAATCAGGATAAATGGTACAAACTTTCGAGTAAAAGACTCCGTGAGTTTTTCTGAATTTGTTTTTTGACTTTGAGCCTCTTCAACTAATTGCATAACTTTCGACAAGGTATTGTCTTTGGAAAGTTTAGTTACCTTAATTTCAAGAGCACCGCCACCATTAACGGTACCGGCAAATACATTATCCCCAACCTGTTTTTCCACAGGCACGCTCTCACCTGTTATTGGAGATTGATCAATTGCTGAAGTTCCAGACAATATCGTTCCATCTGCTGGTAATCGAGTGCCAGGCTTAATCAAAATGACATCGCCCACTATTAATGACTCAATGGGCACTTCTTGCTCTTTTCCATCCCGTGTTACCAACGCCGTTCTTGGAGTTAGTTGACCCAAAGCTCGTACAGCATTTCTTGCTTTATCTAAAGCCAGCTCCTCTAGAACATGACCCAGCCCAAACAAAAACAACAATAAAGCACCTTCAAAAAGGTCACCGAGAATCGCTGCACCAAGTGCAGCAGCTACCATAAGTAAATCAGTATCGAAATGTTTTTCTAAAATTGCTGACAATGCGTGCCTTGAAATATCAAAGCCGCCAGCCACATAAGCTGCGATATAAAAAATATTCGATACCAAAGGATTTTCTGATCTGAAAACAAATCCTAAAGCTAGAAAAATTCCTGCAGATAAAACAAATAGGAGCTCGCGTTTTTGTTCTACAAACGCTGCTATACCCTGCTTTGGTACTCTGTATCCGAGTCCATTAATTCTTTTGACGATATCAGATTTGGAAATTTTGGTGGTATCAAACTCTACACGCAATATTGCCCCGGCATAATTGACTGTTGCATTAAGCACGCCCTCCATGCGGCTCAAGGTATGTTCAATTGCGAAAACACAGTCTGAACAGTCCATACCTACAACAGAAAGAAGCTCATGATGATATCTATCGGAAATGCTTGCACCAGCATCCTGAGCCAATCTTTGGAGTGAGGCTAAAGTAACGATAGCCGGATCGTAGTGAAGACATAGTTGTGACTTGTTTTCATTTTGAGATATATGAGCCTCTAAAACTCCTGTTACCTCTTCCAGTTTTTGTTTAACTCTACTTACGCATCCATCTTCGGAACCTTCCACATGAGGCAGTAGCACTGCTAGATCTAGGGTAATTTTTTCCACTGCTGTAGTTCAATTAAGGGCATGAACAGACTATGTAATCAGCTACCTCTATAAAATTCAAGCTTGACATTCCCTCGAAAGGTAGTTACCATGAGCTTCTACTGGTCCAATTACTAAAACGAAAATCGTTATCATGTTCAGCCAAATTGCAGACAGTGCTAGTGAAGGAGCTATGGAAGGCGCAGCCGCGCTGAACGATCGCTATGTGCAATATGTCGAAGCTCGGATTGACACACAAGGTCAAGCTCAAACACTGTTTCAAGGTGATGTAAAAACCGGGATTCCACAAGGCTTTCCAGATGTGTCGATTTCTGCAGAATCTATTTCCTTTGGACCCACCCCTGATGCTGGACTGAGCATTCCAAACTTCAGTGATTCGCTTTCTTCAATGATGCAAAATATGATGCAAATGCCAGGACCTATGGGTCTTTTAGGTCAACTCTTTCAATTTCTAGCAACCATTCTTACTTCTTTCATGAACACATTTAGTCAGGCGATGCTCGCTACTCAAGCTCAAGCTGCTTGGGGGCTCAAGAAAATGATGCAACCTTGATGAACTGCATAGATCTGTAATTTGAATACCTTAAACAGAATCTTTTAAATATTATGGATTGGCAAATGGAATCTTTAATGGCACTACGAGCCCTGTTTGCTGTGCTCGTTGGTGCTATCGTAGGCTTCGAGAGAGAAAAGCACGGGCAAGATGCTGGGATAAGAACTTATGCTGCAGTGTCTTTAGGAGCGTGCATATTTGGCCTCGTCTCCTCACACGCCACACAAAATAATGACACTAGAATCGCTGCTCAAATCGTCACAGGAGTAGGTTTTCTAGGTGCTGGAGTAATCATGCAGAACAAGGGCAGAACTATGGGTTTGACGACCGCTGCTACCTTGTGGGCTACCGCTTCGCTAGGACTTGCCGCGGCGTATGGAATGTACGTGTTAAGCATTCTAGGAGCTTCTATTACATTCTGTCTGCTTGCAGTTCATCATGCTCCTGGCTGGCATAATTTTGGCAAAAAGAAAAATAAAAATCTCTCTGAAATACCACCAGATGCGTCTCTAAAGGATTCGGATGTAGACTGATTCAAGATTGAAATTGATAACTGTTTTCAAGAAAAGTGATTTTTATTTCAGTGCTGTTCACTTGCAATATGACTACAATTCAAACGTGATTCGCAAATCTCTAGCTTTAGTCGTGACTTTCCTAACCGTCCTTGGTCTTTGGAGCAGCCTTTCGTTTTGTCATTGTCCAGATGATAGTGATTGCAAGACATTTGCTGATGTCACTTTTTCAGCCAATATCAATTTGAATAATCAGTCTGAGCAACAGTTTTCGAATAATAATTGTTGCAGTGACTGCTATGAATTTTCTGAAGTCAGCTCTCTAAACAGTGCATTCGCCCCAACAGAGTCGGTGGAATATTGCATCGCTCTTTGCAATAGTTCAATTCAAGAAATCAAAAATACTGAGTTCTATAACCAAATTATTGTTCGAGGTCCACCCTCACCTTTATTATCTAGAAACATCAAGGTCTACTTAGAGACTCAAAGAATACTAGTTTAAAACCATCAGAACCTTTTGTCGGCATTCAATGCACTTAAGCAGTCTGGTGGTTTTACATGCATAAATTTCGTTCTTTTCGCAAACATCTGTATTTTTTCTCTTGTCTGACAATGACATTTGGATTGTTTTTCAATTCATCAATGGTGGCGCACAGTCATAGTGGAGACAATGAAGCTTTTAATGAAAGTGAGTCACATGGTCCCCAACCTGTTTCTCTAGACGAACAAGGTATTGCTGCAATAAAAATAAAAACAGAACCGGCGACAAGAGGAAAATTGCAAAATTCTCTCAAAGCAACGGGTGAGGTGTTAGCAGATGAAACGCGAGCATTTAACGTAACTGTACCTATTGCAGGAGTGGTGCGAAAAGTCTTAGTCAAACAGGGAGATACTGTTAAAGCTGGTCAGACTATGGCAATACTCCATAGTATCGAAGTAGCCACAATTTTAACTCAACTCTTGAATGACAGAACGAAAACCAGAGCAGACATAGCTAGAATTCAAACGCAATATGAAAGTGACATCAAAGTCCAATCAAAAGCTGTCGAGCTTTCAAAAATAGGTTATGAGCGAGAAGAAGCATTGCTGACAGAAGGTATAAGTGCTCGAAAACTGTACCAGGAAGCCAAAAGCAGCTATGAATCTAACGTAGTCAAACTGGAAACTTTGAAAGATCGGTTAAAGCAAGAAATTATTCTTTTAAATAAGCAGTTTGCTGTCAACACTGAAACAGTCAAAGGTCAGTTGAAGATAATGGGGATTCCCTCATCAACTGTTGATACTGTTTTGAAATCCGGCATTGTTAGTGCAAATCTGCCTATCGTGGCACCAGTCAATGGTTGGATAGTGAAGCGAGATATAACTCTAGGTGAACGTGTAGAGCCACTAAAGAGTATTTTTTCTATTATTGATCTGTCGCCTATCTGGATAATGGTTGACATTTATCAGGAACAAATTCCCCTCGTGAAAGAGGGACAGAGCGTTCGTATTCAAAATCCAGCCAAAGAAGTTGTGACTGGAAAAATCTCCTCTAAAAGTGCTGTGATCGATCCCGTGACTAAGACTTTGCACGTTCGAATAATTTCAGATAACAATGGTGAAATTCTTCGTCCAGGAATGTTTGTGGATGCCGAAATTAACATCGGAAGTAAAAATGAAATCGGACTTTTGGTCCCCGAGTCAGCAGTTGTAACTCATAAAAATAGAAATTATGTTTATGACTTTTGTGCTGACGAGGGACATTATGATCCCATCGAAGTAACAATTGGCCAACGCTCAAACGGCATGGTGCAAATAAATTCCGGGATTCAAGAAGGCATGGAAATCGTGACTTCTGGGGCTAATCAACTGCTTGCACAATCAATAACCAAGCCTGATGCAGAAAAGAAACATGCTGGTGAAAAGCATGAAGATCACAAAGAGCATGAAGAGGCCGAAAAATCCACTGATGGAAAAACAGATCTGATTACCGGCATTGCAATTGGACTTGGGGTTTCTATACTCGCTTTACTTCTTTGGATCTTGCTCCACCGTGTGAGCAAAAGAAAGGAGGCCAATAACTAGTGTTAAATGGAATCATTCGTTGGTCTGTAACCAACAGATGGATCGTAAATATCCTTGCTGTGGTCTGGTTCTTCCTGGGAATTTACTCGACTTTTAATATGCCTGTGGATGTTTTTCCAGATTTTGCTCCTATACAGGTAGTGGTCTTAACGGAAGCACCTGGATTTGCTCCTGAAGAAGTTGAAATGGTGGTTACAAGACCGCTCGAAGTCGGGCTCAATGGAACTGCAAATGTAGAAATTGTTCGCTCTATTTCAACCATCGGACTATCTGTAATCACAGTTATTTTCCAGGATGGAACCAATATTTTCACAGCAAGACAATTAGTTTCAGAAAAACTGCAAGTAGCAAGAAACACATTACCCGCGGGAGTCAAAGAACCTGTTCTTGCACCCATAACTTCTGCAGCAGGTGATGTTTTAAAGCTTGGTCTTTACACCACTGACAAAACATCACTGATGGAATTGCGAACGCTTGTAGATTGGACGCTGAAAATGCGGTTTCTAGCGGTAAATGGTGTATCCAATGTAGTTGTGACTGGTGGAGAAACTAAGCAATATCAAGTCTTAGTCGATCCAAATAAGCTTAGGCAATATGATTTGACATTAGCTCAAGTTCTAAATGCTGCCGGATCTAGTAGTGTAAATGCTGCTGGGGGATTACTTCGAACACAAGAATCGGAACAACTAATTCGAGGTTTGGGTAGAGTTTCTTCGCCTGAGGAAATAGGAAATTCAATTATTGCAACAAAGAATGGTGTTCCGATCCTTTTGAAAAATGTGGCTGATGTGAAGCTTGGACCAGCTTTCAAAATAGGCGATGCTATTGTAAACGGGCATCCAGGTGTAGTTTTAACTGTGTTCAAACAGCCATGGGCTAACACGTTACAGACGACGAAGCTTTTAGAGAAAGCGCTTGAAGAGATGCAAGCAGGATTTCCCAAAGATGTAAAAACGATTGTCACTTTCAGACAAGCCGACTTCATTGAAATTGCAGTTAAAAATGTTGGTGAAGCGGTAATCCTAGGTGGTTTTCTGGTTGTCGTCATTCTCTTCATATTTTTGCAAAATTGGCGTACCGCTTTTATTTCACTAACAGCTATTCCGCTTTCATTGCTGTCAGCCATTATTTGTCTGAAATATCAAGGTTACACGATAAATACGATGACTCTGGGAGGGCTTGCCATTGCTATTGGTGAGGTGGTGGATGACGCTATAGTAGACGTTGAAAATGTCTATAGGCGGTTGCGTGAAAACAAGCTCGCTGGCAACCCAAAGAGTTTTTTCAAAGTAGTTTATGAAGCCTCAGTTGAAGTTAGAAGCTCGGTTGTCTATGCCACGTTCATCGTGGGCCTTGTATTTCTGCCGGTTTTATCGCTGGGTGGACTTGAAGGGAAAATCTTTAGTCCACTTGCTTACTCATATCTGCTAGCTTTATTTTCATCGCTATTAGTCGCGCTTACAGTCACTCCTTCGTTATGCTATTTGCTTCTAGGTTCCTCGAAAAACTTGGCT
Organism: uncultured Candidatus Obscuribacterales bacterium; assembly: GCA_964606665.1. GTDB lineage: Bacteria > Cyanobacteriota > Vampirovibrionia > Obscuribacterales > Obscuribacteraceae > Aved-18. The sequence goes on from CAZSHS010000035.1 coordinate 18,757, forward strand.
GAGCATGAAACCAAAATGGTTATATGGCTCAAAAAGCTTTATCTTCCGATCGTTAATTTCAGCTTGAACAGACCCAAAGAAGTTATTACTGCTGGAGGGTTGGTTTTTCTTCTGTCGTTATTGCCCTTGTTTGTGATGGGAACCGAATTTTTACCTGAATTTGAAGAAAACAATTTGATTGTTGTTGCCACCTCGATGCCTGGCACAAGTTTAGAAACCACCACCAATATCGGAAAGACCTTAATCAAACATTTCATGGAGCATCATGAGGTATTGGCTGCGGGTCAACGTGCTGGCAGAGCGGAAGGAGGTGAGGACTATGGTTCAGGAAATTTCAGTGAGTACGAGATCAGAATTAAACCAGAGAGTAAACAAAAAAAAGATGTGATGTATCACGTCAGGCATGAGTTCGCTCATGTTCCAGGTTTAATCGCGGATTCTGGATCTTATTTGCAACATAGAATGGAGCATGCTCTTTCTGGGGTGAATGCTGCCATTGCAATTAAAATTTTTGGAGCGGATCTAGACGTCCTGCATGAGAAAGCTCGTCAAATCGAATCGATTATGAAAGAGGTGAAAGGCGCTGTAGATGTTCATGTCGAACCTATAATTCCGGTGCCTCAAATTTCCATAAAAGTTGATAGAGCGGCATCTGCCAGATATGGAATTACAGTCAAAGATCTGTCAACTTCAATAGAGGCTGCGTTTAGAGGGACTACGGTTTCTCAAGTTCTGGAAGGTCAAAAAACTTTCGATATCTATGTTTGGTTCAAACCAGAATTCCGCAATAATTTAGACGTTATAAAAAACATTCTGATCGATACTGCATCTGGTGTCCGAATTCCTTTGAGTGCTTTAGCTGAAATAACTTCAGGCACTAGTCCTAACACTATTAGTCATGAATCTATTTCAAGACGCGTTTATGTACAGGCAAACGTTTCAGGTCGAGATTTGGGAGGTGTCATTTCAGATGCTAGAAAGCGAATTTCTAACGAAGTAAAACTTCCAACAGGTTATTACATTGTCTATGGTGGCGAGTTTGAAGCACAAGAAAAAGCAATGAAGCAGTTGCTGTTATTGTCCATAATCTCTTTATTTGGAATGTTGATTTTGTTGTGCTTAGCTTTTAAATCAGTGCGCGCAGCTATTTTGATAATGGTTAATTTGCCTTTGTCTTTAATTGGTGGTATTTGGGCAGTCCTATTTACTGGAGCTGTGATGAGTGTTGGTTCAATGGTGGGATTCATAACTTTATTTGGAATTTCGACCAGAAATGGAATTATGCTGGTCGCGCATTTTAACGACATGATGAAAACTCATACAGGAGATGTGAACGAGACAATTCGGCAAAGTGCCTTGGATCGGTTAAGTCCGGTTTTAATGACAGCGCTTACTGCGGCTTTGGGCGTTTTGCCAATTGCCATCATGGGTGGTGCCGGACGTGAGCTGGAACAACCGTTGGCTATTGTGATACTTGGTGGAATGCTCAGTTCGACTGGTTTGACCTTACTTATGATTCCCGCACTTTTAAAATTGTTTGGCTCAAAAATTGCTCCCGAGCCTACTAAAGAGGAACTGCAAGCAAAGGAGAATGAAGAGTGAGGTACTCCAAGACAGCAATCTATGTAATCTTCTTAGTTTTTCTACTAATGAATTATTCCCTGCCTTGTTTTGCATCGTTTCAACCTGAATTACGCGGTCTAAAGAATGAGTCGGTATCGATAGACCAAGCAATGAATGAAACACTTATGCAAAGTCCTCGTGCAGCCACCCTTCGACTTCAGCTTGGTATTGCCAAAGCAGCTCGAGCAAGAGCTACAGAGCTACCAAATCCCAGTTTGATGATGGATAACGGATATAAAGCTGAATTCACTTACCGCTATGGCGTAAGTATTCCTATAGAACCACCATGGAAATTGGCCCTTCGCCTTTTAGCAGCAAAGAATCAAATAAAATTAGCTGATCTGCAAATAGCCAAAGGTCTCTGGGCTTTAAGAGGGGATGTTCGCAGAGCATACACCCAAGCTCTCATCGCCCAAGAAAAGCTAGAAATGCAGATTGAGTTAGCTGCATTGTACGAGAAATTGTTGACGAGCACCAGATTGAGACAAAAGGAAGGAGATGTGGCGGAGCTTGATGTTTATCGAGCAGAACTGGCTTATCAACGAGCTTTGATCAATCAGCAACTGGCAGAAAAGCAAGTCACTCAAACCAAACAAGGACTGAGCGTACTTTTAGGAAGAAATTACAGTGCGGTTTTTGATGTACCGAAATTACCAACTTTTCAATTGAAAGCTGAAAAATTAGATTATTTGCCAGATCTTCAAACATCTCTACCTGAACTCAAATTGCTTTTGCAGAAAGCGATGGATAGCAGGCTTGAACTGAAAATTGTGGATCAGACAATAAAAACTAATGGTGCTAATTTGAAAGTGGCATATGGAAATATTTTTCAAAATCCCACCATCGGGGTTGGCTCGTCGGTAGTAAACGGTCCTGAATTGCAGCCTGGATTCACTCCAGGCACTAAAAATGTTTTTCGTGGATTCTTTTTTCAGGGTTCAATTCCTATTCCAATTTTCACATTTCAACAAGGAGATATCGTTCAATTCAAAGCGATGATAAAGCAGTTAAAATCAGAACTCGATACACAAAAAAATATAATCAGTCAGGAAGTTGTACAAGCCTATCATGCAGTAGTCATGCAGCGTGAAAGGGTTCAAATTCTCCAAGAAAAAGCGCTTCTGCGTGCGAGCCAAATCGCTAAAATGTCGCAGCGTAGCTATGAAATAGGTCAATCAGACATTTCTTCGGTCCTGATAGCTCAACAATCGACAGTTGAGGTTCGTACAGATTATTTGGATGCGGTGAATCAGTATGAATTGGCTTACACCGATTTAGAACAGGCGATAGGTAATGTTCTTTATTGAGATTTCAAATGAATTTTCACCCTACCATTCCCATTATCAAAAAAAGCAAAAAACCAAGGAAAAATGAAGCTGTAGTGGATGGCGTTTCTGGCTGGTTGTGTGCTTCTACTAACAGCTCCTCTGTTACCAAAAATAAAAGCGCTGCAAGTCCAAATGACAAGACTGTTTCCATAACTTTGTCGGATGCATTGGCTAAAAGCAAACTGCCTAAAACTGCACCTACCAATATCAATGATGAAATTCCAGATACCAATTTCAAGATCCGCTTTTTCGAAGAAAAATTTTCTTCGAGTTCAAATGACACTACCAGTCCTAGTGACAAAAGTTCGAGCGTGAGCGCGGCTGTGAGTAAAAATCCCTCTTTGGCACCAGCTGCAAAACCAATACCAATCAAAAATCCATCTAATAAAACATCTATCGCTACACCAGCAATCAATGCTGTTGGAAAAGTTGTATTTCCAGCACCTTGTTCCTGTAATTTTTTCGTGGCGCTTTTAAGCAAAAGCATACTAGCGACCCCTGATGCAAAGCCAAGTATTACAAATAAGGGTTGGTGCCACTTTATTACATCCGGCAGCAGTTCAACTGCAACTACAGAAAAAACCACTCCTGCGGCAAAATGCTGTATCGAACTTCGTATTTTAGGACCTGGTGACACGAAAAGAGAAATTGCAGCTCCTGCAATTGTTGCGAGAACCGGACACATTGCTAGGATTAATAGTTTGGTCAAAGAAGTTTCCTTTTCGGTGGTGGCAAGTTTATCATGGCAAATTTTGTTGGTGGCAACATGATCGTATAAATTTTGAGAGGTCAGTGTGGATAAAATATATAAAAAATTGAGTAGCTTTGTAGATCATTTCAATCCTGGTCGATTCCTACTCTGGAAAATTTTATCCTTCGTTGTTTTTTACACTGCTGTTGTTTGCCTTGTTGATAATCATGACTTCAAAGGAGGAAAATTGACTGATGCAAACGCAGCAGTTTCTTTCAGTGCGATAATCGGTTTGCTTCTCATCTTCCGCAATAACAGCGCCTATGAACGTTGGTGGGAAGGTCGCAAACTATGGGGACAGCTTGTGAATGAAAGCAGAAATCTCGCAGTCAAAACTAAATGCTATGCGGATGGACTTAGTGAGAAAGAGCGCTCTGAGTTTGCATTATTGATATCGAAATTTGCATACGCTTTGAAGACTCATCTAAGAGGAACTCACGATTCAGAAACACTTAAAGCGTTAAATATCCCGGATAGAAATCAGCACGTTCCGTCGGCGATAGTTTCAATAATATATTCCAAATTAAAACAATGGCGGCAACGGGGAATAATAGACCACTGGGAACAATTACAAATCGATAAGCATTCGAGTGCATTCTTGGATATATGCGGTGCCACTGAGCGCATTCTGAAATCTCCAATTGCCGGTTCATACAAACTTTTAATTTGGCTTGGATTAACACTAAATATCATTTGTCTACCCTGGCTTATAGTCCCGACCTTTCATTGGTGGAGCATTATCTTAATGGGAATATCTTCCTATTTTATTTTTGGTTTGGAACTGTTAGCCGAAGAAATAGAAAGACCGTTCGACGATCTACCCAACGACCTCCCACTTGACACCATATGCGATACCATACGAACTTCTATCGCAGAGATATTTGATGTTGATTTTTCAAAAACGAATAATTGAATTCAGAACCTTTAGTCGTTTAAATGACCATCTGTAGAGACATTCAGCAGCAAGAAGACCTTTCTTCATATCAAATAAGTCCAACTATCCATCAGGCCCATTTTCAAACCTAAGAGACTTTAGTCCTGAAATAGCTAATTTCTCCTTTAACTGACCAATGATGTTCTGAAGATAAGTCAAACACTCAAAGGTAGGAGCGGTAGCTAAATAACCTGTCAAAACAGTTATAAGAGTCCGAATCTGCTTCAAATCAGAGAGACAAGGCGGAGCATTCATCAAAGTGGTAATTCTATCCATCCACCTATTTTGAAAAGCCTCCTGAGTCAAAACAGAAGCTTTTCGAACACGTTTCAGAGCACGGGCATTTCTCATAGAAAGCTCAAAAGCGATACGTCGAGCAGCCAATCGACCAGGCGGCATAATTTCAAAAATAGTTTGAAGAGGGGTCTTGCTTTCCGAACAAGCAGCCCCCTCCACAACGTTATAGTCGTCGGTACAGATTGCAAAGAACCCAGAAGCCACATCCTCGTAGTCTTGGCGCCAGAGGTCTTGATGAGCATACAAAGTCCGACGAGAACATCCAGCAGCTTCTTGGAGTTGCACTGTAGTAAATGAGCGCTCCAGCTTCTTCAAGTCGAAAAGCGCATCAGCAATACGTTTGCGAGCATCTAATTTCCTGTTTGCATTTTCGCGCACCCAGGAAATTGGTCGAGCAGGCTTGTATTTAACTGTTTCTCGCCCCTTTCTATGAGCCGGCACCCAGTTAGCTGCTCTTTCAACTTGAGCAAAAGAATCCGCCTGCCCCTGATTTATTTCTTCACTGTAGCCATTGTGCCGATGGGAAAGAAATTCCTCGATTGCCCACTGCCTATCAAGTTCATAGCCATATCCAAGTGCAGGCAAATCACGACTGGGATCACCATAAAAGAAGTAGTGTCCAAGACACTCGATCGCTTCAGCTCTTTGAGATGGTCCAGTCAAGCCATTAAGATGATAAATTCTGCCTTTGTACCAGTTATCTACAATAATTCCAGGTGGCAGACGCTTAAAAACTCCACGGACAAAATCAATAAACTCGCCTGTCGCACTAGCTTTTTCGGCTCTTTTGAGCAAAACAACATTGTCTGCTGAATTATTTCCAAATTCCACCACTACATTCTTACTTTGTTCGAGCTCCTGGACATGATTTTTGAGCCTACGGAAATCGGCATAGGAATTATTATCCCCGTCCAAGGCGTCTACAAATAATTCAAGCGCTTGGGTCGCATTCAATTCATGTCGCTCATGCTCCACTTCAAGAGTTTTTTTATCCAACCATGCAAAACCCGGTTGAAGAGGCAATCTCAGCCCATGCCCTAAAGATTCACCACTACCAGGTGAAGGAAAAATCTCCAATTGCCCTTTCTCAATTTTGAATCCATTAAGAGCCAATAGCCGAACTAGCTGCCGTCTCAAGTCGGCACTATTAATAGGTTCATCAAAGAAAAGATAAAGATGCCAGCCACCACTATAACTGGATCTGTATAGAGACGACCGTCCTAAACCGGCCTCAGACAAGACTTTGAGCAACTTATCTAAAGATCTCTGATTGTGATATTGGCTACTCTGATCGATATCCAGAACAGCAAAACGTGATGACTTACCAGACCGACAACCAATAAAGGATCTGGGATGAACACAAGCAATAGCCTTTAGAATCTCGGAATCCGGAAGCTTCCACTTCTCATTGGATGAATACCAGGAGCCACCTGAAAGTGATTTATAGATATATCCATATCTATGGAACAGTTCAACAAACTGCCCGATACAAGGCTGCCATCCTTGCGGAAAATGATCTTGACGTGCAAATCTAGCTGGCGCCCCAGCCTGAGCTGAGCGCACACGAACGTGTCCGGTAATTGTTATCTCTCCAAATAAGGACGAGTTGACCTATCCAGACCATTCGTATATTCTTAAGTCACTTCGCGAAACTTCGACAAACGCGACGACAATTGAATAAACAGTCCGTTAGGGCAGAAAAACATCGCGTAATAGCGGTGTTTTTATTTTTTAGTTGTCAGACTTGTGGCCTTTCTAGGAGCGAGCAGCTCAATATATCTTTCGCATAGTGCACCATCTATAGTGCTCTTTTGCTTGCACCACTATAACAATGATTTAAATCCGATCAACCCTTGACGATCTCAAAAAAGCCACAGGATCAGGCAGCCGGGATCTCCGGAAATTCCGGATACACAGTCACCCTCTGCCGCAAAACACCGGAGAAGAAGCTCTATATTGAGGTTTTAAAATTCCGGAAGTTCCGGAATAGCAGGGCCTAATATCAGACTAAAAACCTACCCGCTCACCTGCCTTTCAAAATCAGCTCTAATAGCTGTCCTCCGCAACATCCGGAAATCGCATCTCGCCAATCCGCGATTTCCGGAAACACCGGAGAGCGCCCTTAAAAGGTCGGGGGTTTAATGTTCTATTGCCGGAGAAGGTCTTGCATAGCCATTCAGCCAAGATTTTATTATAAGAACCCAGGATATCTAGCTTATATATTCAACTCAGTCAATTCCCGAAATCCAACTACACGGCTCAATCCGGAGTTTCCGGAAATTCCGGCATTGATAGTTTTCGCCCTCCGGAAACTCCGGAAATTCTTGTGGCGGCAAGCCTGGAAACCAGCTATAATTGGGCAGCTCCAGCCTTTTCGGATAGCCAACTAGATATTCAGGATATATCAATTCATGCAAAAACATCCCTTACTATCTGTCAAAGAAGCAGCAGAAATGCTCAAACTCGATGAAAGATCAGTCCGAGAAAGACTTATCAATGGTCAACTTAAGGGTGAAAAGCGGAGCATTGGATTGCGCGAAAAGTGGTTTGTATATAGTGGCTCAATAGAGGCTGCTATAGGAAAACAAAATCAGTTTGTAGGTGATCCTGTAGGTTTGACTGAAGTCATCATTGATGGAAACGATTTGACTGAACAGCCGGATTCTCCGATTGAAGACCAGCCCACTATTTCTGAAGATAATTGGATAGAGTCAAATAGAGATAAAGTCAAATTGCTTGCTGAAGAAATCGTCAAGCCGATGCTTGAGAAACTTGATACTCAGTCTGAAGTTATCTTTGAGCAAAGAAAAACGATACAGGATCAGGAGCGTCAATTACGATTGCTTCCTGACCTCCAAAAACAGGCTGCTACTCGTGCTCAAGAATTAGATTTGAAGCATGTAGAGAATGAAGCGCTGAAGAAACAATTGGCTGCCATGGAGATGCAGTTAAAAGCTAAAGACACAGAGTCTATGAGCCTAGCAGATGATTTGTCATCTATTAAAGAAAAGCTGCAAGAACTTCAAAAACCTTGGTGGAAAAAATGGTTGGGTAGTGAAAATTGATCGAATCGCTTGATCAATTAAAACTCGTTGTTCAAAGTGGCGAATCTGAAACTTTAGAATTCAAGGAAGGATTCGGTGAGGAAGCCTTGGAAAGCATTTGTGCTTTTGCAAATACTTCAGGTGGAGATCTTTTTGTTGGAATATCTGATGCTGGCGACATAAAAGGGATAATGGTCGGTAAAAGAACGCTTGAAGATTGGGCCAATGACATAAAACTTTCTCTAGATCCCAAAACGCTCCCTCGAATAAGAACAGTACCAAATCTAACTTTGCAAAATCAGAAAAGTATTGTTGTCATAACAGTGGAGCAAAATCTGACTGCTGCGGTCAGCTACAAAGGCAAGTTTTTTCGGAGAGTTGGTAAAACAAATCAAACGATGAGCGGTGCTGAAATAGCACAAAAACTTTTAGCAACCACTCAAGTTAGTTGGGATGCGGTTATTGACTCTAGAGCAAACATTTCTGATTTAGATGAGACAGCTTTCTCCCGATTACTTGTTCTTCTTAAGCAGCATAATAGACGCCCGGTTGGATCTGGTTCTCTAGAAAGTATTCTAGAAAAACTAGGACTACTGGATGGCTCCAATATTTCCCGAGCTGCAGTGCTTTTATTGGGGAAAGAACCTCAAAAATTTTATCCTACAGCATTTATCAAACTGGGAAGGTTTCGAACGCCTACTCAAATTGCTGATGAAATCGAACTTTCAGGAAATCTTTTAGACCAATTAGAAAAATCTATTGAGTGGCTCCGTCAGCGACTAGAAACTAAATTTGAAATCAAAGACAGCTCAGCACGCAAAACCAGCTGGGAATATCCATTGGATGCTGTAAGAGAAGCAATAGCGAATGCAATTTGTCACAGAGACTATAACGAAGATGGTTCAACGCTAATAAAGTTATTTCCAAGCCATATCGAATTTTGGAATCCAGGTAGCTTGCTAGCACCACTTCAAATAGATGACCTAAAAAAAGAACATAGGTCCATTCAACGAAATAGAAAGATTGCGGAAATTTTTTTCAATTGTGGTTTTGTGGAAAGGTGGGGAACAGGAACTCTTCGTATGGCCGAGTCTCTTGCCTCAGAGCACTATCCACCTCCAGATTTTCAATCCACATCACAAAACTCGTTTAAGGTAACCTTCCGAAAAGAATTTTCAGCAGAATTCTTGAAAGAACAAGGTTTAAATCAAAGACAAAGAGACACTTTACAGACCCTTTTGGAATCAGGTTCAAGTATCAAAAACTTGGATTATCAAGAGAAGTTTGATGTGGCTAAAAGAACAGCTACACGAGAACTATCTGAACTTGTAGAAAAGGGTTTTCTGGAGAGGCATGGCTCTACAGGGAAAGGAACATTCTATACCTTGAAATAACAAGGCCCCTTCTTGTCCCCTTTAAGGCCCCTTCTTGTCCCCTTTGTGCCAGTTTTTAAAAGAGCGAAATACCAAGGCCCTTGGTATTCTATCCATTTCTTTAAATATGTCAACGTGTAGTAGAGATGGCTAAATATAGCCCCTTTATATACAAAAGATAGCCAGCGACTAGCCGCTGGCTATATCTATCTGGTACTGAAAAACGAGCATTGATTAGACACTTCTCTTAAGTTATCTTGGACTTAAGTCAGTGAGTGGTGGCGCCCTCGGTGGCAGGCAAAATATAATTGGAGGGCTCAAAATGAGCGATTTTAGAAGATTTAGTGTTTGGAATAGTTCACGTTTAGTGTTCGGATTAGATCCCCAATTATGGCGGATAGACCCAGCAGGGCGAATCATATTTTGGGATGCATATGGAGACAGAAATCATAGCTATGGTTGGGAAATAGGTCACATCACTGCATTAGCAGATGGAGGGATGGATGCTTACTTCAATATTCAAGCTGAACATTGGGTAACTAATTTGAACAAAGAATCTTTTCGCAGGCAAAATATACAAGGCTTCGGAAATATCTATGCTCAAAAATCATGCCTTGATGAGCCTTTTCAGTATTTCGGCAATGAGCGGTAATGTTTTTCGATTGTGCAGGCTGTTCTGCACAATTGAATGCCCCAATGATCTTAAGCCAGCCCAATGAGCTCTGTCTCGTGAACCAAAAGCAAGATACCGTCCCGCAATTGTCCATAAACAACCCTGTCATCATTAGGAAGTCTTGAAGTCATGCGTCGACGTAAGAAATTATTGAATGCGAAGTCCTTTTGTTCTCTCCTTTTGCCCTATATGTCCATAAACTATAGTTTTTAGACATCCAAATTTAAAAAAATCAACCCTCAGCCCGTGACACTTCAACTATAGTTTTCCAAGGGAAGTTTTTGGACACCTTAAAGAGATAAATTATGAGAGTCGCACTATATGCCCGGATTTCAACAAAAGACCAAAATACACTTCCAATGCAAATAAAGGCAATGAGAAGTCTTGCAAAGCAAAGAAACTGGACTGTTGTGATGGCTGTTAAAGAAGTTGCTTCTGGTGCATCTAATCGCCCCGATCGAGAAACTGTGTTAAATGCAGCTCGGAAAAAAAAGATCGATGCTGTAATCGTATGGAAAATTGATCGGTGGGGACGCTCCTTATCTGACTTAGTGGCAACGCTCAAAGAGCTTACAGAGCTGGGCATCTCATTCGTTTCAGTAACTGAATTTTTTGACTTGAGTACAACAACTGGCAAGGCAATGGCAGGAATGCTTTCGGTCTTTTCTGAATTTGAAAGAGATATTTTGAGAGAAAGGATTAAGGCTGGCATTGCGCAGGCAATAAAAAAGGGGCGTCCTCATGGTCGACCCAGAAGCGCACTTAAACATACTGCTAAAATCAACGAGCTTTATTCAAAGGGTCTGACCAAGGCAGAAATCGCTCGCAAACTTAAAATTGGAAGAACATCTGTAATCCGAATTTTGCAAGACGCTAAGAAAATTACCGAGTAAAATTATGCTCCTGCTCATCTAAAGTCTTCATGGTGCGAGGCTCAATTTTCGAGTGGACATCCTGAGATTTGCAAAGTGCGCTTGACCCATTTGATTTTGATAGTCAGTTAATTCGCTTGTGTGGGACAAATAAATCACCTCAAAACCCTGTCCTTCTCTGTCTGCCACAACTAAACATTGTGTTTTGTTGTAATTTGCTAAAGCACCATGACCTAAATTTGACAGGGCTTCAATAAGAGATTTGTGATCCATTTTTTGTGAGGAGCAGAAAACGAAAACCCAGTCTGGTTTAGCACCCGAATAATATGCACCAAAAACTAAATCAGATCCAGTTCTTCCACTATTTGCCAGTCTCTCGATCACCCCATGAAAGGCTTGCCCTAAAAACATTCGTTCTGGCAAGTCTAAATCAGCAATTGCTAGCTGCATTTTCAAGTAACCATTTCGATTTTGAGCTGGCTCATAATAAGTTTCCATTTCCTTTGGAAGATTTGGATTTCGAACAGAGAGCGCATGAGCCACACGTTCTAGTAATTCACAGTAAATATCATTGCTTTTCTTGAACTGAATTGCGACGCTGACTTTCTCTTTTTCCTGGTCAAGAATTTTTTCTGCATCAAGTCTTGTCTTACATCCATCAAAATGTCTGTCTTTAAAGACATAGATAAGAAATAGGTTTTTCTCATCGCCGATAACTCGCAAATCAGCCTCAGCTAAAGCTCTTCGTTCACTGAGATACCTTAATAACTCTGGAACGGTGCGCAGTTCATTCACTAAAAACAGGAAGTCATCAACAGATAAATAAGTTATTGGAATATCATTATGTTTGAGGGGAAAAGCAGCTGTATCGCAGTTAAGATCAACCTTAACGCGAGTTTCAACAAGTACAATAGCCTCATCAATTTTGGATAATGGAGTAGAAATTTCTACTCTTCCTCGTCGAGGATGATCACACCAAAATCCCTCTGTAGTAAGTTTTTTAATTCCGCCTTGAAGCTGTGAAAGCCCAATTTTAGTGTTTTTCAATACCCACAAATCATTTTTTTCTTTTGATTTACTGTCTGGATCGAGTTGGCATTTTTGCGAAAAAACAATATTCGTTTCGCCCTGAGAGATAAGTAAATCAGCAATTTCTCGGTCATTTTTAAGTCTCTTAGGACTACGAAAGACGAACTCTGAAATAAAAGGCAATCCCACTAACATTTCAACATATTTTTCTGCCCAATCCGTTCTTGCTAGTGGCTTTTTAATACTTTTGGAGCTATTGGTTCGTTTCATTTTTTAGTTCAATTGTCCAAAGAAAAAGCTAGCCTAATATATACAATGTCGAAAACAGTCCTTCGGCTTTGATTTTAAAAAAAGGTTTCGACATCCATCAAATCTAGTATGTGTAATTTTCCAGATTGATCTTGAATAGTTGTTTCACTATAAAATTCCCAATCGCCACTATTTGTAGCGGTTATAGCGTTATTTTTGTTTGAACGGCTGATGCATCTTCCAGAAATAACAGTTCCATCTTTTAGACGCGCAGAAAATCGAGGCTCGAACATTTTTTCTGTAAGCTCTCGCTGCCTGGCCTTTAAATATTCAATCTCCTCAAGTGTTATTGCAGCTCTCGGCATGCCGATCTCCTATGTGATAACCGTTATTGGACATTCTCTCTTATTCGTCTTTACCGTGTTGAAACATATGCTCGATAGAATCTTTGAACTGATCCATCGGAAGAATATGTTGTCTGTAAATATCGCTCAGCATCATCACGTTACTCTTTGTCCCATCAGGAAAAGAAACTACTAGCTTGGTATTTTGCTCTCCTGGAAAAATCTGAAGACCAGGAAATATCACAGGTTCCATTTGTATGCTCCTTTTAGGCAAATAGCTCTTTTGATGGCTCTTTTGGCATGACTTGTGAACGCACGGGATAATCTTGGACCCTAAAATAGAAGTCTAATAGAAAAGCCCTTCAACAGAGATTATCATGCTTATTTTAGAGATTGAGTCAAAGATTTAGTAACCATAAATCATTCCTTTTCCATCCCGTAAAGAAAGGGTTTTATTATAGAATATAGTAAAACATTATTTTACATTAAATTGATATTTCTGTAAAGAGGCAATACAAGGCTCATGTCATGCATAGAGTCTATAAACCCAACCACATTGGGCTTAGAACGTCTAGATTAATTATTGACAACTACTTAATATATTGTTATACTATATGTATGGAGTTGAGATCTGGGGCGATCAATTCCAGGAGGGAGCCCCAGCACAAGGGAAAATAAAATGGATAAAGATTCCTGCCTTGTGGCATGTAGTAGCGGAGAAAGCTTTTCAGAGCCAGTTCAATTGGCTTTTGTAGCAACTGCTTCAGCAATCACTGCGGTGTTAAGTGGCAATTTGGCGCTTGCCATGACATTGGGCACAACCCAAAACACCCTGTTGGTATGCGGACTAACAGTAGTCCAACAAATAATGAGCTGGATACCAGTCCTTTGCTGGACAGCTTCTATTTTGAGTGCTTTGCTAACAATCTACGCAATTTACTGCATTTATTTGGTCATACGAGCAGGACCAAATAAATAGTTGCCCACCCTTAAGAATCGGCAGTCCGAACTGCCTTTTCTTAGGGAATACAAATACAATTGCAAAAAACAGTCATTTTCGGCATTGTTTTATTATGTTTGTAGAGACAAAATTTCCAATGGAAGGATTAGCCTGCAACTAAATGTTCTGTGGTGAGGCGGCTGTCACCGCCATCACACACTCGACTATCCCAGCCCTTGTAGAAAATTTGTTGTTCAATCTCTGTGGGCGCCTGTTTCCATGTGATAGTCAGCATGCCTTCATGATCATGAATAGCCTCTACTTTGTCTAAGAGCAATTCTGCTGAAACTATGTCGGCGAGGGCTTGGACATATCCTACAAGTCTTTCTAATCGCCGAACTCTAAAATCATTATGGTCATCATCAGCTGTTAAGCGAATTTGATCATAATGCATGAGCACAGGTGTATCTGTTGGCATTTTAATCTCCTCTGAACAATCGTTTAATCCCTAATCATACAGGGGATCTATCAATACCGAATCTCGTTTGTTTTGTCTTTTCCATAGTGTCGGTCTTTACTAATTCAGAAATTCGCTATTGCCTTCAGGCCTTAAATCATTTTCTTTCATTAGATTCAATAATGGTTCGATACAAATAGCAGCTGTAAACCCGCTGAAGCTTGGCTCGCTTTGTTCATATAAAGCTTCAATGCAAATACCGATTAGCGATCCATCTTGGTCCATTACAGGTCCCCCGCTAAACCCTCCCCGCGGAACTGATGAAATTACTAACAAAGGCCAGTCTGACTGCGATGATAAAACTATAGAATTCACTTGGGCTTTAACTGATATCAGATGGTTGGATACAGTCATCGGCACTGGAGGGAATCCAAATAAATACACATCTTCAAGCAAATAAGCTTTCATAAGCTGGGCGCGATTAAGCTTTGAGTTCAATTTTATAAATTTCGAAGGTCGCCGCTCATGAATTAAACTTGCTGGCTCAGTTTTGGTTGGCAATGTGTACATCGAAACTGTTGCACCGGGAGATTGAAAATTAGTTTTTAAAACAGCAATATCTGTTTTCCCTGGCGCTAAGAATTTTTGAGAATGCTGAAATTCTTTTCCATTTTTATCAATAAGTTTAAAGGTGCCATCATGATCCACATTGTGTTTTGCCGTTACTAGAATACCGTCGCCAACGTGAAATGCCGTAGCTGCCATTATTTTGTCATTTTTATCGATCTCCATCGTCAGCAATTGTTCTTCCGAATCTCGATAAAAATCCATTTTGTCAAACATTTAAAACTCCAGCTTCTGCAAAGCATTAGTAATATCTCTAATTCTGTTTCCAATTTTTATAACCTCGAGCTTTCATCATTCTGGCAATACCTTCTTCCCTAGAGCATTTCTGGCAGCCGCTTTTCAGTACCACCCGCCGATAAGGTTCAGCTTGCCATATGTAGGAACACTCGATGCATTTCCACCATCGCTTTACTCGTGAATGGGCTCGCTCCTTTTGCGGAGTCATTTTCCCGTTACGGGACTTATGCCATTCTGGTACTAAATGCGGTGCTACCGCTGAGATAACATTAGTTACGGATGTTTTTCTAAAACTACAAAAGGGACAGCCTGTCTCATATAAAACTCGGTCTATGACTTTCGTCTCCCATTTATGGTCAGGTCCTTTGTTACAGGTCCAGGACGCTCGATAACAACTACCTTCGGTAACATCTTCGGGACCCCTGTCATTGTTAGTCTTGTCCCATTGCTTGGCTAGATGAGGATGAGTTTTCTTCAGATTATTTGATTTAGAAGCTTTTTTGTTTGCGCAATAAGGACAACGAATTCCTTTGTCTGTTCGATAAAATCCAGCTTTCCACCTGTGCGTGTTGTCTTTTGAGCACTTCCACCAAACCTTTAATCCAACAGGCAAGGCATAGGGATTTACGCTTTTATTCCTTTCTTTGTCAAAATCTTTGAGGACCTTAGGATATTCTCTCAAGTCTGTAGGTGCGCCTCTATTGCATTTCGGACAACCACTATCATTAGATGTTCTGTTAGCCACACACGCTTTCCAGATGTGTCCCATTTTGCATTTCCACCAAACCACTTTTTGAGAGCCAAATGAAACTGAGCTAGGGGGTGCGCCATTTTTCTCAGTTAGCCACTCTTCAGCTATTTCAGGAAATCTTGCCGCTAGATTATTCGTTTTTGAAACTCTTAATCCTCTGCAAAAACCACAGCCGCCAGCAAAACTGTTGTTTTTAAATGCTTTACTAACTGCGTAAATTGGAATTTGAAAAACATGGTCAGGACCGTTTGAACACTTGAACCATGCAATAACATTGGAACCTTGTCCAAAATCCTCCGGACCGAATCCGCAATTTTTCGAATAGAGCCACATTGCTGCAGCCTCAGGATAAGCCTTCAAAAAAGAAATTGTGTCTATGCGTCCAGGCTCGACTACATCCTCAATCGGTACTGGTGTTTTTTTTCTTTTCCTGATCTTTTTAAGCATCAATTTTGACCGATTTTTTGACGCAAGTAAAAAACATCTTGCCTTAAAGATTGAATCTCAGCTTCCTTGCTTCCAAGATCTCTATATAACATCCCAGCGGTAGCTGGCTGAGCAAATTTTATTTGAGCCTTTAGTGTGTCGACTCCTTGCTGTAGCGTCTGCATTTTGGTTTCTTTTGAAACGATTTCTCGTTTTATATCATCAGTGTTCTGAATAAATTGTGCAGCCTGTGGTTTCATTTGCTGCTGAGTGAGAGGAGCCGAAATACTCTGATACGGCGCTCGCCAATCCTTGTTGTTCATTGCGGGAACGGGAGCAGGAGCAGGAGTAGAAGCTGGAGCAGGCATATTTTGCACTGCAGCTTTTTGCACCGGCATAATCGATCTTATTTTGCTACCAATAAATCCGTAAGCAAGTATGGCTATAAAAACTACAACAATACGTACAGATGCTTGTCTACGGCGCATCTCTGACCTAGCTTCACCTTCAGGATCGATTGCTTCTATAGGCTCATGTGAATCATTCGTTTGTTCAGACTGATTTTGTGCTTGTTGAAAGTTATCCTGTTCAGGCTCTCTTGTAGGTTCTTTGATAAGCTGACAAACACAATGGGGACTGTCGGTATGTTCAGCTTCAAAATGAATTTTAAAAATATCGTTGTAGAAGTGATTGTATTCTTTCAGCTCCTGCTCTACTTCTTCCTTACCTTGTCCACCCTGCTTATCTGGGTGCCAAGCTTTTACCAGAAGCTTGTATCTCTTCTTGATTGTCTTCCAATCAGTACCCACAGGCAATCGAAATGCCACATATGCTTCCTGAAGTTCTTCACGTGTCGGCATTAATTCCCCCACACGGACTTTTGAACATCTAGCAAGAGCAATAACAATGAGAACGCAGTGAGCCCAATTAACCACCAAGGCGGGGCCGGGATTCTCTCAGATAATGCCGTTCCTACAATTCGACCAGGACCCAGGGCAATTGAAACTTCTTGCGTTAGTCCATTTATAATCTCATCACAAGCCATTTTGTTGAATCCTTCAATTCTTGATTCAAAATCCATACTCACTATTGTCTCGGTTGAAGCTGCTGGCTTTAAATCAACTTCAAGCTTTAAATACCGCTGTACTCTTGTATTTCTAGAATGTGGATGTCCACGCGAATCCGTCTCCATTCGAGCTTCTTCATCAGAAAATCTCAATTCAGAAACTATTCTTCCAGTCTTGGTATCAGCTAGAACAACATTCCATTTGTCACCATATTTGTAGCTGAGAACTGATAAAAGCTCTCGCACTTTGGAAAAAGCCACCTGCATATTTACAGGAAATTGCATTGGCGGAGGGTGCAATAAATTTTGAGATTGAATATTTGCCTTGTGAAAAAATGGCCAAGCTCCCCATACAAAGCCAATTGTTGCAGGCAACCAGCAAGCACCCGCATTTGATGGGATAGTATGGTAAACCAAAGTTCCTATCAGACAAAATGCTAGAAAACCAGTAATTAGGCCCACAAAGATCACTAGATCTCCTCCGGCATATCAAACCTTGAAGGAGTTACCATGTCTGGCTCTCGCTCTTCTTTTTCGAGCTTTGGAACTTCTTGAGGTTTTCGTTTGGGCTCGGCAGGTTTGCGTTCGTTAAACCGATTGCGATCGTATTTTGGTTTTGAATTATTTTTGCTATTTGGTTTCGACTTAATTTGCTCTTCCCATGCGGGCGCTAAAGCAGCCTCCTGGCAGCGCTCTTTCAGCTTTTCGTCAACCTCTATTTTTCTAAATTGCGGCGGATCATATGAGGTGGCATGTTCATAATTTTGCCAGGTAAAAGTTTTGAGGAGAATTGGATTCGTCGAGGGAGTGAAAACAATCGCATGCCCTCGCTTCAAAGCCATCACCTCATCAGGGCTCATCAGTTTGCGTCCAAATTCTCGCTCACTAATACTTCCCGAGCTCATCACTTTGCGCTCGCTAATAGTTTTCATTCCAAGCGCATCGCTAACCTTTTTTGCTGTCATATTGTCGCGGGGACGAAATACAAATCTAGTTCCAGGTTGGCTGAATAAGAGTGTCGCGTCATCATCCCCGTAGACTTTTCGCAATTGAACATAGTCCTGAAAGCCTAGCATTGCAGGAATATTTCTGTGACGAATAATTGTCATCTTCTCTGCAATTCCAGGAATATAGCCATAGTTAGTGAACTCGTCCAGGAAAAGATTCAATGGATATTTAAATTTCTTCTGTAGAGCCAAGTCAAGAATAAAATTGAAAATCAACGCCGACAATGGCTTTAACTCTGTCTTTTGAGCCGGTACAGCAAAATAAAACGTGAACAATTCATTGGGAAGTTCTTGGATATTCAAATCAGTTTTTTCTGTCAATGCCACAATTTTTGGCGATACCCAAAGATTCATTCGCTGCATCAATCCAGATATAACGCCAAATCTAAAGCCTTCCGAACTGTTCTTATGAAATCCCCAGAACTCTTTTTGAGCAAGTTCGTAAGTGCTATTCATCAAAATCATGCCAAGCTTATCAGGACCTTCTCGTAGCCAAGCCCTGATGTCACCTAATGTTCCTCCTTCGCCCATGGCATGCAAAATCAAAGATTTAAGTAACTGCCGCTCCGAATCTTCCCAGATTTTGTCCGCACTGGAATTTTTGCCTGACGTATTTTGAATAATTAGATTGGCTACGTGACTGGCTTCATCATAGGTTTTCAAATGCTCAATTGGATTTATTCGAGTCGATGTCAGATCATCTGGATTAAAATAATAAATTTTGTGCCCGGCTGTTTTTCTGAATCCAGAAGTCTTTTTAAACAGATCTGGTTCCTCAGAACCTGCTGTTGCCTCAGTGACAATCGCACTAACTCCCGTTCGCTCAATCAAGTTTGGGATATAAACAGTCGAGCTTTTGCCCGATCCAGTTGGTCCACACACTGTACTATGCATCGCGGTTTCGGGACCAGGAACACTAATTACTTCGCCATCATCTTCTGCTGGACCAAGAATTAGCCTTGTATGGTCGCCACGACTTACAACGTAGCCGGCATCTTCCAAATCATCAAATGATGCCCACTTTGCAGATCCATATGAATCAGACTCATTACATGAAGATGCTAAATGTATCGCGTCTTCGCGCAATCCCTCGATAATAGCTTGGCATCGCTCCTTACAGTGCGGCTCTGTCCATGCCATGCTTCTCTCTGCCACTTCAATTGAAAATTCAGTACCGGCACCAGACTTTTTCCATCGAATAGATAAATCAAATTCAAATCGCCACGTGTCCCGCCCTACAACATCAGTCTTGTTATCTGAGGCAGTAAGTCTTTTTAGACTCTGGTCAACGAACTTTATTCTCCAGCCCAGAGCATTTGCAGTTGCAGCAGAAAGCTCAGCCGCCCGCTCAACTGGCACGTTCACAGTTTCAGAAACGCTAGCTCTTACAGGACTCACTTGTTTGTGCCTCCACGATCCAGCGTATCATCGCCCCGATCCTTCTCGGGAGGTTTTGGCTGCTCTAATGGAGCTGGTTTTTGTGATTCTTCGACCTGCCGATTGGTTTCGGCAATTTGCCAAGTTTCAAAACCGGCCCGCTCTTGCCCTCTCTGCGTTCGATCAAAGCCAAATAAATGGGATAAATCGGCTCTTTTACCATATGCCAATTCCCGCTCCATTTGTTTTGCAGCTTCCATGTCTTGGCGAGCGACCTCTGCAAGCTCTGGATTTTGATTTTTGATAGCCTCATAGGCTAACTGAGCCTTCATGGTCAAAGCGTGGCTGTGGAAGTCAGACAACCGCCCCTGAGACTCTCTCAATTGTTGTTTGCTACCCTTACCAAAATCCGTCTCGGCTTTTCGCTCATCTAAGCCGAATGCTTTTTTGAGATCTTTATCCAGCTTGTCAAACTCACGCCTATCCCTAAAAGCCTCTTCATCGCGCTTTTTCTCTTTGTCCTTTAGGGAGTTACCACCAAAAAACAGACTTTTAAAACGGTCATCTCCACCCCGGTCATAATTCTTTGACTGGAGCAGAGTATTCATCTCTCTGTCTAGAAAGCGATCCAGCTTATGCTCGCGGTCAAGATACTCATCTCCAGTTTTACGCAAAAACTGATGATCCTCGCGACGAATGCGCACCTGGTGACCATTTTTGTCTTTGCCCATTAAAATCACATGCGCGTGCTTATGCTCCGTATTCTCATGAATAACCGCCCGCCACTCTAAATCAAGCCTTTTCTCCTGTCCTAATTTGTCCATGACTTCTCGCGTGTAATCTTTCATGTCAACACTCTGGACGCCTGGCGAGAGAATAAGTTTGTGCATTACAAAGTTGCGATCATCTGACTGTGAGTAGACTAAATCTTTTACTTCTCGAGCATCTAATCCATCACGGCTCGAATCAAAGAATTCCCGCCCGCCTCTAACTTTCTCTTCTCTAGTTTCGGAACGATAAGCAACGTAATTGACGTGAGCACGGGCTTTGCCTGGAGCATTCCGGCCACGCAAATACTTGTGTTTAGCGACAGACTTAATCATCCGCCTCAGACTTTGTCTCGTCAGCCTTAGCCAGCTCTTTCACTTCAGCCGCTTGCCCCTGAAGCTTTTTCTTTAGCCTTTTAACAGCCAGACTGTGAGCCCAAAGCAAGTCCTCATCCTTAGTCTCAGGATTCATGTTTGCCTGAACAATCTGAAAAATCATGCCTGTATCAATTGCTGTTCTTGCCATCAAACCAGCTAAGCGATCTTCCATTTTCTTCAATCGCTTTTCCAATGAAGATTCCCGCTCATCGACAGCTTCTAAATCCCCCGCATCTAGATAGGCCAGTATCGCTTCACGCACAAAAGCAGATGGCTTAATTCCTTTCTTTTTGGCTGCATCTTGTAGCCGGATCTCATCAGATCTGACCAGTCTTCCATACACAGTGGCATATCTTCCAGTGGCTATTTTCGGCATATAAGTCAGTCTCTTTTCCCGTTCCCTATAACAGTATATACTTTTGGTCAGAAATAATTAGGAAAATTAGGCTATAAATCAGTCTATAAAGTGCCATATAATTACTAATTAGCACAAATACTGACCACTCTTTATCCTGCCTTACACGAGCGCTACACTTCTCGGTGCGGGCTGAACTTCGTTCAGTCTGCACCCGCCTCCAGCGTGCGCGAAGGAGTGACGGTCCTCGTCGCTGCCAGCTCCGAGAAGAAATTCTTGACATCCCAAATCGAAATTTTTTTTGCTTACTTCTCTGATGATTTCAAAAAATCAGCAGGGATTTTTGCTAAACGAACAAATTGGATTTCAGGTTTTGTAGAAATTTGAATAGTAATTGCCGTGTCATTCCATAATTTAAGTGGAGCGACTGGGTAAGGGGATGAACGCTCTACCAAATCTCGCAACGCCTTGGATTCATCCTTAGCGGAATCACCAATGATGTGAAGATTTTTGGGCTTACCAGTGGCGTCTAAATGGAATCGACATGAGATTTCCGCATGCTCAAGTTTATGCCGCAAGTCTTTAGAAATATTGTTTTTCAGTTTTAAGTCTATACGTTTCAACCAATCTTCACATTGAGTCAAAGCATCTCCAGACAAATAATTCACTCCCGAATTACATAGTCCTGTACCCAATGGTTTAAATCCTGATGAATTGTCTTTATCTGAGATTGGCTTGCTTTCACAAATTGAAATCGAAAAAAGCAATGTTATCAATAGACTGATTATGTTCTTCTTCATAGTTCCATGATAGATCAATTTGATTGAATCGACAAAGGCACCTTGCGGGCACTGTAAAACAGTACCCGCAAGGCTTCTTCAATTTTTATCTAGGAATAGATGGCAGATACCAAGCTGGCACTGTGGTAGCACAATCTCCTGGACTTGGACTTGGTCCAGAAAACTGGCCATTATGAGTAGCCGTGGCCCAGCTTTTAACGCAGGTGAAGAACCCCTTGTCATAAACACCATCGTTCATGGGACGAACACCCAAACTTCCAACAAGCCTGTACGCACTAGTCTGCGCATAACCTTCAAGCCATTGAACATTGTTTGGGTTAGTAGGGTTCCAAATTCCATCAATAGCAAAAAGAATGTCAGTATTAGACATTCCAGCGTATGCGGAATTAGGATTGTTGCCCGTTCCCGTTGGCCCTGTACAGATATAAGCTCCTGTGCTCAAATCCTTTATTCCTTTGAAAGGAGCGGCGCCAAAATTGCCCCCAGCAGGATTAGGAGTCGCCTTGCATGGAAAACGGGGAGTTGAGGAGCTTGCATCAGCACCCAATATAACGTAATCAAGATTGATGAAATCGCGCAAGACATAAGGTCTGTAAGGGCTTTGCTTCGAAGGAAGATTCAAAGCCACATCAATTGCATGACCGACTTCGTGGGCGGCCGCTTCTTTATACATTCCATCATCATACGATTGCGTTGCAGTTGTTCCGAGAGTACCTTGCTGAAATACGTTTACATACGTAAAGCCTTCTGGATCGGCTGGAACCAAACGAAAGGTTGCCGTAAAACCACCAGCTTCCGGAGGTAAACCATCTGTTCCAAAAATTCCCCAACCAGAGAAGGTCACATACGAATTCAAATCAGGAAATGTGAAAATGGCCGTGTTATTGTCTCGAAGAAGATTTCGGACAACTGGCTTATGAGAAGCCATTGCTGAAACAGGGATCTGCTCACGTGCACCTGGACTGAGAGGATTAACGCAATCCCAATACGATTTCGGGAAGGTAGAACCAAATCGAACTTGCTGACATGCCTCGAAGTTAAATTCGATATAGCCATCCAAGCCGCCAATAGCAAGATTGGCGCCACCATTAACTTTAAAAGCTTTCAAGAAATCAAAGCGATTTTGTAGCTGATAAAAGGCGGTGATTTTCCCTCCCTTACCAGTACCGTGCCCAGTAGCTTTAATGACGTCTTCAACTGTTTTTCCGCTAACAGGGTAGAGCGTTATATTACCTGCTAACGTAACCATGCCACCATCGCCATCCGTTCCGCGAGCGACCGCACTGACGGAATCCGTACTCACTACATCAATAGCTTGCGCACCAATGTTAACGAATCCCCCATTCCCACCAGTTTTTCCTCCGTTTGCAGTAATTTTCAAGAGACCAGGCTCAGTACCTAGCGAAACCTTAGGAATGGAAGTTGTACCATTCAGAAAAATAGCAACAGCACCATTACCATCGGTTTTGGCATTGCCACTACCATTCAATGCTGCATCAGCAGCCATTGTTGCTGTGGCTGTTTGGCGCAACCGAAATTGAGTTCCAACAGCAATGATCTGCCCTCCATCAGCATCACCTGCTGATGAACCTTGTGCTTGAAACTTGTGTTGCGCTCCATCCAGAAACATAACGTCTGTTTGAAGTTGAATCAAACCACCCTTATTGCCTGATTCCAAACCGTTAACATTAATAGTGAGGTTACCGGTTCCACCATCGAAGAAGCTGATGCCTTTTGTTTGCGTGAAGACGGAACTAACTCCATATCCGATGAGAACATCATTCCTTAAACCATTTCCACGAGATTGTAATGTGATGTTCTGACCCGTAAACGTCACGGGATAGCCGGTTATAGCAACCCGAGAAAAGTTTCCATCAGCACCAATTAGCAACTTTGCATTACTCCCACCCTCAAAGTGCACTTCGCCAAGAAATTCGAAGAAGTTTCCGACAAATGGTCGAGTCCACAACAAATTGAGCAGAGTGTTATTGCTTGTAGAGTTCACTGCACCTTGTGGAAGAACATACACCTCGGACGACAAGCTGGATGATAAGCCACCACCATTGGCGGTGATAGCTAAACCTGAAAGACCCTGATATTGAATGGTCTCGGCAGCAATCATAACTTGGTGAACATTACTTGGAGAGCTAGTTGCCTGATTGGCTCTAACGATTGTGCCATCCTGAGTAGAAATAGTTTTTGCAAACAGGTAAATAAGTCCAGCGCCGTTAGGTCCCTGTTCAGATGCATCCAGAATTCCTGAGGGCAAGCTGAGAATTCCTTTTCGAGCGTTCAATTCAATTTGTCCAGAGCGAGAAGTCTGATTTCTGACCTTTATGTTGGCCATGGAAACGACAGTTATACCGCCAGTTGAATTGGCGGTGCCATTGGTAATCCGAATTCCACTCTCAACTCTTTGAGACTGAATTCCACCACCATTTTGAGATCTAGTATCGATAGTGCCATCAATACCTCCAGCCCCACCAATGGTAAAAGGATTGTTCGCACCTGACATATTTACGTCAATTTGAATGGCTCCTGAGCGCTTACTGGCTGCAAGCTGAGTGCCATTATTCCTGATATTTTTGGTGTTAATAGCTCCTTGAGCTCGAAGCATAATATTCGCATTTGTGGATTCCACATCCGAAGTATTAGCTATGACATCTTCCAATTCAATTGAGGCTGAGGAAGGCCCTGAATTGAGTCCAGCTGTAACATAAATTGTAGTTGCCGACTTAACTGTTTCAGCTTTGACATTGCCACCTTCTGTGATCAAAAAGATAGCGCCGCCCACACTGGTCAGATTTTTAGCGTCAAGCGAACCATTTTGAACTGTAATTCTGATCTCGCCGCCTGCTGTCACGTCATGATCGATTACGCAATCACCAGAGGTGACTGTTATTTCAACGCTACCTGAGGGATTAGTAGGCACGGGGTTTATGGGACCGTCGCAATTGTAAGAAACGGCATGTGCCGGGCTTGCTGCGCCAAACATCAGCGCCGCAGGAACGATGGCTGGAAGCAGCCATCGCAATAGTTTTAGTTTCATTTTATTCTCCATATTGGAGTTGATTTGCATGCTCCTTATTTTCCAAAAGAGCATGACGGTTAGTTTTATAGAGAGAAAAAGCTGTCGGGATGCCACCTCGGTGAAGAGACTTCACACAGCCTTATATTTAAAAAATCCGAGTTTCATCACCATTTTTTGAATTAACGGCAGA
Source organism: uncultured Candidatus Obscuribacterales bacterium (assembly GCA_964606665.1). GTDB lineage: Bacteria > Cyanobacteriota > Vampirovibrionia > Obscuribacterales > Obscuribacteraceae > Aved-18. Next base: position 43,683 of record CAZSHS010000035.1, read on the forward strand.
AGAAGACTCGCGAAAACGAGGACCAATGCGCCATACAAGGGACGATATCCATCGATATAAGAGAAAGGTCCGCCTAACGCAAATGCCCAAACCGGAAAGCAAATTATGCTTGCCAGAACATGGAATCGCTTGGAGCAGTCTTCGTTTTGTTGAGCTTCACCAGGAATATAGATAACGTAAAGTGGACACATGGCCCAAATCACGCCAAATATAATCCATGACAGAAGCTCGATATGGACCGGATCTTCTGCGATCATTCCAGTTGCAGCCGCATAACCGGCTAGCAACGGGGCTGGTACGAACTTG
>CAZSHS010000036.1:0-42690 GCA_964606665.1 uncultured Candidatus Obscuribacterales bacterium
ACCAAAAGAAATTACAGGCAATAAAATCAAACCGGCAAGTATTGCCACATAACGGTTGGAGATGCCGTGTTTCTTTTGGAACTTTTTGAGCTTACCTTTAGCGCCTTTGGCGTTAGTTGTTTCATCTTCGACCGGAGGCTCTATAAGTGTATGGCAAGTGGCGCATTCACCGTAGTCTGAGTTCGAGGCAAAGCAGTTAGGACATTGTATTTTTTGCTCTGAACCAACAGGGGCAACACCTTGTTCCTGCACGTCGTGCTCCAAGCTGCGCAGTGAACCCACTGTGCTTCCGTCTTCTGATTCGTTTGCTTTGTATTTGCGCGAAGACAGCTCAAGCAGCGCGCCCATCCACATGAATTGATAACATTTCACGGGTGGTGCGGGTTGACCAGGTTTCAAAATTTGCGGTCCGCTGTGAATACCGATAAGTTTGTAGTCTTTTAAAATAAGACCACCAACCACGTCGTTGGGAACAGCTACTGTGTGCAGCATGTTCTTTGGTTGAAGTGAGTTTGCCACACCAAAGAAATTGCCCTTAAGCCATTGAGGTCCGTATGAAAGCGGATCGAGATAGAAAGCTTGCAACGGATCCCAGGGGTGCACCTCGAAATCTGTGTGCGAAACCAGAGGATTGCCCATAATTCCTGAGCAAGGAAAAGGCGATGCCTGGCTGATTGGAGATATGACGCCTCTGTTTACCAATTCGCGAATGGCAATAAGAGTAGTGTAAGTGTCTACGCCAATGCGCTTGGGTAGCTTATCTAGAGTGATATATCCATCAAGTGAATTCCAGAGTGGCTGTACCATCCACTGGATTTCTTCAGACGCATTGGTCGGGTCGAAAGTTTGGATAACGTGTTTATAGCGTGCGTTCAGTCCACCCAATTGTTGGAACAATTTGGGGATTTCTCCTGCGCGACGCATGGCTTCGTAAACCAGTCTGTCTGGTGGAGTTTGAACGTCTGGCACTTCGCCCCAGTTAATATTTCCCTCTGGTCTAAATGCAAAAGCCACAGCGGGTGCGCGATGAACCAATTCGCAGAAAGCCATTTCAGAAGACATGACCTGGCGGAAAAATACCTTTAGAATGCCGCCACGTGCAATGAGAATGTTGGCTACAGGAATATTTCTGTGATCGTACAGAGTCAAAAGACCTTGTCTGCCCGATTCGATAATGGTTTGAATTAACTGCACAAACTCGGTTCCGTGCAAGTTACCTGATGCTTCTACCTTTTCTGAAGAAAAAGGTAAACACAAGGCGCGGTTTAGCTCGGCTAAGCGCTCGGTCATTGGCTCAGGCGGTGCTGGATCGAGCATGAGCAGAGCTATGTCGTTCATATAGCTGTGCATTTCTTGCTGCGGCGAGCCTATCTGTCCAAGATAGCGGGTACGAGCGTCAACCTTGTCGAAGTCAGCGTGCAAGTTAATGGATTTAACAGCCACTCTAACGTCGGTAAAAGGAAAATAAATGCTGATTGCCCAAGGCGCATCAACGTAATGGAAAACTTCTGATGCGCATGTGACAACGCGCGATTTGGATACCAGAAACGCCATGCCCAGTTGTTTGGGTGGGTCGATAGCGTTGTCCATGACAAAGCCTATGGCATTTGCAAATTCTTGTTCTAGTTGTTGCATGTACTAAAAAAGCCCACTGTTATAACAGCCTCTCCCAAAGTGGTTATACCATAAATTGAGGCGCCTTCACTGGCTGGACGACTTCTTAGCATCGGCTTCTCTATTTTTTGGCAATCCTATAATTTGACCCTTAACAAACTTTTGCCACTTTGGAAGGCACCAGTTGCAAGGACGATAGTTAGATTTTATTGCTTCTTTACAGGAGGCGAAAACGAAAATGTTGGCGGGGTCGGCTATTTTGGCAAAATGGCATCCTTTTAGATGGTATTTTTGGGAAAATTTATTTCCTAAATATATGGGCTGAGTTTCCGATAAAATCGCCTCCTTATTTTTACCTTCGGATTCCGATTGGTTAGTGGCATTAGTGGAGGCACATTCAGACACTTCTATCTTTTTTTCTGATTTTTCTTCGCCAAAACAAGGACTGATGGGCAATAGTGCCATCATGACTTGTGAAAATATCAAAAGAACAAAGGCCGAAGCACGCAAGACGGTCATTTTGTTTGCTTCCATGCTAGAGTAAGCTGCTTAAATCCTAAGCAATTACGGTTGTCTGGTCGATGTCCAAGGAAAAAATATCCGTACAAAACAAGTCAAACAGGCAAGGGCTTGATTCTGCGCAAGCATTGCTCACTGACTTGTATCAAATAACTATGGCTTACGGTTACTGGAAGTCGGGCAAGGCTCTAAATCAATCTGTATTTACCATGTCCTTTCGTCACAATCCGTTTGGTGGTGGCTTTGCCATTGCCTCGGGGCTGTCGCGTGTGTGCGAGTATCTGGAGAATTTACGCTTTCAAAAAGACGACATCGAATATCTAAGAGAGGTTCCGGGACCAGATGGCAAGCCCCTTTTCGGGCGTGAGTTCCTAGATTATCTTCAAGATATGAGCTTCGACGTTGATGTAGATGCCTGTCCTGAGGGAACTGTGGTTTTTGCACACGAACCAATTTTGCGAGTAAAGGGCGACATCGTCAAAACCCAGATTTTAGAAACAGCTCTTTTAAACATGCTGGGTTTTTCCACACTTGTTTCTACTAAGGCAGCAAGGCTTAAATTGGCAGCAAGACAGATGCCGGTATATGAATTTGGATTGCGTCGGGCACAAGGACCAGACGGTGCTCTCAGTGCCAGTCTGGCGTCATACATAGGCGGCTGCGACGGGACCTCTAATGTGCTTGCCGGAAAATTGCATGGCATTCCCGTTATCGGTACGCACGCTCACAGTTGGGTGATGTCTTTTTCAGACGAGCTTGAAGCGTTCGAAACTTATGCACAAGTTTTTCCTGAGAACTGTCTTTTGCTGGTCGACACTTATGACACTATAAATGGTGTCAAGCTAGCAATAAAAGTAGGACAGAAACTAAAAGAGCAAGGCAAAAAGCTAATGGGAGTTCGCCTTGATTCCGGCGACCTTGCATATTTGAGTGTGGAAGCAAGAAAGTTATTGAATGCTGCAGGTATGCAAGACACAAAAATTGTGGCAAGTAACGACCTTGACGAAGGTATTATTGATTCGCTTATTTATCAGGGGGCTGCAATCGATGGATGGGCAGTAGGAACTAAACTTGCTACCTGTTATGACCAGCCGGCTCTTGGAATAGTTTACAAACTGTCGGCACTGAGCGAGAGTTCAAATAAAGAAGGCGAAGAGAACTGGCGTTATTGCGTCAAGTTATCCGAGCAGCAAGCCAAAATTTCAAATCCAGGTATTCTGCAAACAAGACGCTTTAAAAGCGATGGTCAATTTATCGCAGACATGGTTTATGACTGCGCTCACGGTGAGCCGGAGACTAGAATTATTGTTGACCCGGTAGATTTCACCAGACGCAAAAAAATCAGCTCCAATACTCAATATATTGATTTACTGCTGCCAATTATGCGCAATGGAAAGTTGATAGAGCAAAATACAAATGTCAGTCTTTTGCAAACACGCAATTATGTAAGCGATCAATTAGCTAGCTTGCACCCTGGTATTAAGCGATTATTGAACCCGCACCAATATCCGGTGGGTCTGGAAAAATCATTGCACGAACTTAAGACTGAGATAATTTTGCAACAGCGCGGTTTGAAATCTTAGCTCTAAGAGTTAGTGACGACGCCCTAACGGTATAACGTTCTCACGCTCGATTCGTGGTGTCATCATACGACGCTCGATACCTTCAACCCATTTGCACAAAAGTTCAAGATGTTGGCGACCGTTGTCTGTGATGCTTGATTCGTTTGCTTTCAACTGTTTGTAGTATTTGAGCAAGACTGTGAAAAGTTTGAAGCATACGGCTTGTTCTGTTTCGCCGTAGCAGTGTAAACCAAGTTCGGGTACGGCAGCTACGTGTCGGTCGTTTGTCTTCCAAGTTCTAGCCGACATCAATCCATTCGAGAATGGTAGGTCAACTTGCTTTATCGAAGCGCTCTCTGCCTGGTTCGTCATTATTCTAGTATAGCCCTAAAAGTGCTTGCGTCTAGTCAAATGAGATATGTTTTTGCACAGCTTCAAGTAAGTTTTTTTCTTTGTCAACACAAAACCAGACTATGTCAGGGATTGCGCGGAAGAATATGAGCTGTTTTCGCGCAAGTTGATAAGTATGTTTAACACAATTTTCAATTCCAGCTTCAAAAGTCGTTTTCCCATCTATATATTCGATTATTTCTTTGTAGCCCACTGCATTCATTAGTGTCTGACAGGGACCATATTTTTCATACAGGCTGCGGACTTCAGCTTCCAGTCCACCATGTGATTGCTCGTCTAACCGTTCAATTATTCGATTTTTCAAAATAGATCTATCTTCAAATGTAAGTCCGATCCAAATTACATTGAAAGGCACTTCTTTTTTTACTGCCGCCTTGGAGAAGGGAATGCCCAGATACTGACTTACTTCAAGCGCTCTCACTATACGAAATAAATCATTGCGTCCAATTTTCAAAGCAGCATCTGGATCAATCTTTTCCAATTCGCCATACAAAGTATCCATTCCAAATTTTTGGGCACGCTCTTTTAGTTCTTCGCGAAATTGCTCCTGGGGCGGAACTTCGGGAATGGCCAGTCCAGACAAAAGTGCTTTGGCGTAAAATCCTGTACCACCACATACAATTGCAAATTCTTTTTGTTTGTCGTTGAATTGATTTTCTAAAATTAGACCGGCATCATTTTTGAATTGTGCCGCAGTATAAATCTGATTAGGCTCGATAATGTCGAGCAAGTGGTGAGGTGCAGCGGCTCTTTGCTCAGGTGTCGGTTTGGCTGTTCCGATATCCATATATTTATAGACTGTTCTAGAATCGCAAGCGATGATTTCGCAATTCAACTTTTGAGCCAAACTTATGCTCAAATCTGTTTTAGACGAACAAGTGGGTCCGACTATAGCAAGGACTGTGCCTTTTTTTTGCATCTATTTAAGAGCGAAATGGCAAACTCAAAGCCATTATTAGAGCTGAGCCGATCCAGAATGTTTCAACTAAAAATAAAAGCGGAGGTAGCACCGCGACCATGAGCATGATTTTGAAATAAGAGATGCCCAGAGAAATCCTGTAAGACATTACAAGCAATGCCATTGTCCATAAGAACGGAAGGCTCAAAATTGCCATATATGCAGCTTGTGGAAGGGCGGCAAGACAACCAAGCAGTCCAGTCAAAACTAAAGGTGCAAAAGCGATACCTGTGATAGCCGCACACTCTTTCATTATGTATTTGCGCGGGCCAACAACTTTAGACAAACTAAGCAATATGGACGAGGCAATATACCAGAAAATGAGCAGGTCTAAAATTCTTGATGAAACAAAGAACAAAAGTTGCGACGGGCTGTGTGATTTTACACCGCCCATGATGGCGCCTGTAATTACGACTAAGAGAAATGCTTCAAACCACAATTCTTTTGTATGAGTGGCAGTTTCGGCTGTCAGTTTTTTGAGAGTAGAAATTGGCTCGAACAAAGCGGCATGAAAATAATTCAAGAGCGAATGCAACTCGCTATCAGGAGAGATGGGTTCGTTATTATCGCCAGGCAGGGCAGCAGATTCTGTCATCGACTACGGTGCCATGATCCAGAGTGGCTGACCTGCAAATTGAGATTGCATGTGAATGGGCAACAATTTGTCTTGCATCGATGCTTCCAAACTTGTATGTCTTTGACCATTCAACAAATTGAGCAAGTTCATTGGCAAGAAACCAGCATCAGAAGATGATGAATCGAGCAATGCTTCAAAAATGTTGTTTGGTGTGTCGTCGTTTACTGGCAAATCTTTTTTCAAATTGTATTTTGCTCGACACATTGTTTGCAGTTCGTCTAGGGCGTCATTGTAAGAGCCAAGCTTGTCTACCAGTCCGTTCTTTAAAGCCTGACGTCCAGAATAAATTCTGCCGTCTGCTAGTTTTTTTACTACTTCTATTTTCATTTTGCGACCTTGCGATACAGCAGTCACAAACTGGTCATAAGAATCGTCAATCAGATCTTGTAGAATTTTGCGCTCGTCTTCAGTCATTGGTCTGAACATTGAAGCGATGTCTTTGTATGGTCCAGACTTAATTACTTTTGGTTCGATACCAACTTTGTCGGCAAGACCTTTGACGTTCATCATGTTGAAGATGACACCAATAGATCCGGTGAGAGTTCCTGGGTTAGCTACAATTTTGTTTGATGCACAAGCAATGTAATAACCGCCTGATGCGCAGATATCGCCCATCGAGGTAACAACAGGTTTTTCGGCTGCAACTTGCGAGACTGCCTGGCAAATTTCTTGCGATGTTCCAACAGTTCCACCAGGTGAATTGATGCGAATCAAAACTCCTTTTACTTTGTCGTTCTTCAAAATCTTTTTCAATTTTTTGACGGAAGAATATGGCGAACGGCTAATTGAAAACAAGCCTTCTTCGTCTTTATCAACTATGGGACCGTTTAAATTTATTACTTCAATACGATCTTTCAATTTCATCAAACCGCCACCAGATGAATCGGATGTGTCTGAATCGGTCTTACCGGATTTGATAACGAGACCAACTGGAACTGCCAGGACGCACAGGCCTATGAGGACGATGGCAATCCACTTCTTGTTTGATTTTTCAGTCATTATTATTTCCGCTACTAGAGCTGTTGTTGAGTTTTGGCATCATCAGCTACTTTCGGTTTTATCTCCGACTGCTGATCATCTATCTTTTTTTCTTCTGGGCTTCCTGCAAGTTGGGTTTGACCCTGAAATTCTTTGTCGATGCTTGCATCAAGTTTTTCAATTGCATCTTGTCCAGAAAGGTCGATCAAATGTTGGCGATATTTGCCTAACTGAGCACCGATGTCGCTGATTTCACGCTGAGCTTTTTTCAATGTATACTGCATCTCAATTTGCTGAGAAGCGTTACCGGCTGATGCTTCGCTCACCATTTTTTTCAGTTCTTCAAAATCGCTATTTGCGCTCATCAGTTTTTTGTGTTGAAGCTTGTAATCGCGATAATCACCGACTACTTGTTTGGCAGTGTTTCGAATCATGTTATAGAGCATGATTTGCTCTGCTTGCGAAATATTTGCTTTCTTAGCACGCGCACCTTCAGCCGCTCCAAGCAGTTGTGAGAACACGTTATATGAAAGGTTCTGCATCATATATGTGCCCTGACCGGGAGCCATCACGCCTATGCCGCCGATACCGGTGTAGATGACGGTGCTTAGTGTTTTCATCAAAATAGTGACAGTTTTAGAAGGATCAGCAGACGGCATCAATTTTGATAGAACGAAATTGATGTCTGGTGAATTTTGCAGAGCGGCTTCCCACAAAGCAGTCATTTGTTCTTTTTCTATTTGCTGCTCTTCTGTTAATTTGCTTGCTTGCTCATCTGTAGTGGGCTGCAGCGTAAGCGGGCTTGCATTAATCATTGTGGCTTGGTCTACCAGGCTGCCTTTGCCTGAACCATCACCAGTGATTTTAGAATTTTTGACGCTGAATGTTGATTTGAGCGTGTCATTTTCACTTTCCATCGGACCTTTGGGAACGAACTGATCTTTTGTGACCGTAACGTTCAAAGTCTCACTGCCGTCTTCAGTAGCAGTTGCATCTGCTTTTTTCTCAAGCGGGCTATTCAATGTAAGTGGTGCTAGATCTGCATTTGACTCGGCGGCTTGTGCCGGCTCAGGAGCAGCTTGCAAATCGAGCTTATCGTAGACGGGCAATTTTAAGGATGGTTTTTTTCCAGCAAGTGCCATGACACCAGATCCGGTGAGTCCGGAAGTGATGAGCGAAAGACTGGCAGCGAGACTGAGAAAACCAACTTTGAGTTTTCGGTTATGCATCGAAATCATTTATGTAGATTACCTTTGGACCTATCACTTTTCTTTGACCGTGGATGTCCGTAGAAAGTGCCTGCGCAGAGGAAGACTATAACACAGCGCTTCCTCTTTGAAAGTTAGCTTTATGAAATCTGTATGGCGCTTGGCGCCATTTGACGCGTGACAGCTTAAAGATTGCTTATCTACTTGACATGCTTTGGGAGCTATACATTATTAGACCGACACACACGAATATAAACGCTAGTTGGTCAAGAATTATCCAAAGTGATGTCGGTGACAATCCAAAAGACATAAAGATATAGCCGATGTATACGACTTTGAATACAACAGCACAAATGGATGCAAGGCATACCATTTTTAATTGATCTGCACCAATCGTTGGACCGGCTTGGCGTCTACTGCTTGGATAATCGTCATCTTCATCGTCTGAAGTGCCTGCGCCAAGAAGCCCACTACGGCTGCGTCTATCTGTATTTGATTGGCGTCGGCTAGTTTGTCTGCGGTCATCAGGTCCCGATTCTAAGTCCAAGAGCGGTTTTGCTTGTTTTGAAAGGGGATGAGCAATGGCAGGAGTGGCTTCTCTCTGAGGAATGGGCGGGGGAAGATAATTCTCATCTGGTTGCCCCGGCATTTGTAAAGGTTTTTGATTGGGAACCTCTGGGGTAGGAGCCGGTAGATTGGGTGGTTGAAAACTTGGTTGCTGTGCAAAAATGCCAGATGAATTAGCAGTTTGAGGCGCTTGAGGCATTTGGGGCGCTTGGGGCGCATGCATCGGCATTGGTGCCGGTGTGGGTGGAACCATGGCTGCCGGCGGATTCATTTGAGCAAGCGGACTCATTGGAGTAGTCGGCACTGGAGCTGGTACTGGGTTTGGCATTGGGGCTGGCGTTGGAGCCGGTTGGGGTGGAAATGTTTTTTCCGGTTTTTCGTCCAGGTGAGTTCTTGCTCTTAACAAAGGTGAACGAAGAGCGTGAGAGTCTTCTTTAGGTTCGTCTTCATCCCAGTCGTCATCGAGTTCTTCATAATCTGAAGTGTCAAGAAGGCGTGAGCGCAATTTAGGTTTGCCACCTTTGGCGCCTTGATTACCAGTGTTTTGACCACCAGTGGCTGTCTGTTCAACTGGACCACCTGCTGGCATATTAGACTTGCGACGAATGCGTGGCATACCGCCTGATGGCGGGCTATCGAAATCATCGTCGTCTTCGTCGCCTTCACCTAATAAAGGTGAGCGTAACTTATTTTTACCGGTTCCCGAACCCGACCTGCGATTTTCTTCTGGTGCGTTGTCAAAGCTTTCGTCTTCTTCATCGCCTGCAAGTAAGGGCGAGCGCAGTCTGGGCTTATCGCCAGGAGCTTTGGGCTTGGTAGGTTTTACGCCACGAAGCTTGGAAACATTGGGTTCTTCGTCATATGTTTCAGGCTCTTCATAACCGCTTAAAAGTGGTGATTTGAGTTTGGGGCGAGGCTCGCTGCGCCTATCAATGCGATTTCCGCATTCGCGACAAAATTGCGAATTGGGTTCATTTGAAACCTGACATACAGGGCATTGAATCATGCCAAAAACTCCAGTTTAGTTATAAGCATCCAGCTCAATCCTACCTTTTTTATGTCATTTTGCCGAAGCTTCATTACTATATGTGCCCTTCGCGCTAAGACCTGGCTAATTTTTGTCAAGACCATTACATGTTACTATCCTAGGGTCTAGACTTCTTGACTGCCCTGGTTGAAAACCCTGGCTAGCAAGGCTCCCCCTAAAATTGCCGCTCTGGAGGCTATATACAGAATGAGACGTAACGTAAGTTCCTATCTTTCTTTAACCCTGGCACTTGCCACATTCTGCTCTAGCGCAGTGGCACCTGCATTTGCGGCTGGTCAGTCAGACCTCAATTTTAAGATCTATGCTCCCGACACTTTCAAACCATTAGGTGTCGAGTCAGGTGCGCCAGCGCGTACACCAGAATCGAGAGCTACAACTACACCGGCACCAACTCTTGAAGCCGAAAGTCCAAAGCTCGATGAGACATCGCCATCAGTTTCTGAGTCGCCTACCATTCCTATGGAAGAGCCCAAATTAAGTAGTGATGCGCCTCAGACCGAGACTAGTACTTCCAGTACTGCTAGCACCACTAGCGACACCGCCGCGAATTCTACAAAACTATTAAAAGGATATGCTCGTGTCGTTCCTGTCGGAACCAAGATTCCTATAATCATGGATACGGCAATCGACAGCGATACAAGCCAAGAGGGCGATGAGTTCACAGCCCGTACATCTGAAGACCTTTCAATTGATGGCTCGACACTTATTCCTGCAGGCTCCGTTATCAAAGGAAGAATCGCACAGTTGAATGCTCCTAAGCATATGAGTCGCTCGGGTTCAGTCGCTTTAAAATTCGATACAGTCACTACTCCAGATGACAGACAAATTCCTCTGGTAGCCACTCTTGTTGCTCGCGGCGGTGTGGTTCACGCTAGGCGCGGTTTAAAAGATATTGCTTTTGACACAGGTACAGTCGCACTGCCAATGGCTGTGGGTCTTGGTATAGGTGCACTTGCTGCAGGCAGTTCTAACTCGAGTTCATCAAGTTCGTCGAGCGGAATGGGACGCGCTGGTGGTGCTTTGATTGGTGCAGGTGTGGGTGCTGCAGTCGGTATTGCTATTCTTCTTGCCAAGAAAGGAAAACGAGTTGACGTGCGCCCTGGCGACGAACTCAAAATCGAACTTGCTGAAGAGCTTGACGTCAACAAGAACATGTAAGGCGGCATCAAACCATAGGGAAAACCCTTGGTTCGAACTGTTCTAAAGCACCGTGTTAATGATGGTGTTTCCATTTATATTGAAAGTGAACAGGCGCTACAGTTGAAATTGATGCGAGGTTTCCAGCGGGAAGCCAAACATTTAAGGTGTTATACTGACAGTGCTTAATAATAGCTAAGAATATTAGATGGCGAAAAGAAAATGACTAGCTCTTCCAGAAATCCAAACGCTCGCACCAACAGAGATCCCTCGACCGCAGGCTTCATGTCTATTTTGCCTGGACTTGGTCAAATTTATAACGGCGAAATGCGGAAGGGATATTTATTCCTTGGTGCCGGACTTATAAATTTAGGATTGTTCTTCTTCCTGCTTTTCAATAACGCCATTCTAGGTGCCATTAGTAGTTTTGGACAAACTTTTAACATCGCACCAAATAAGCAGCTTATTGGTTCGATGATGCAGATGAATTTGGGCAGTCCCGTATCGCTAGTTTTGATAGGACTTTTCGTTTCCTTTGTCGCATACGCTATGCGCGATGCCTATGATCATGCGGCACGATTGCAGCGCAAGCATATATACGCGGATGCTGTAATGGAATTTCCAGAAGCAACAAGCGGCTCATATTTATTGCATGCATGCCTCATGGTTACTTGCTTGATCCTTGCATTTTTCTTTTTGATACCGCCACCACCCAGGGTGCAGGTAACTGATATTGAATTTATTCAAAATCAGGAAGAGATGAAAAAAGAAAAGACATATAAAAGAAAAGCGGAAAAACATTCTGAAGATCGCGGCAAACACGATCCTCTAAAGAAAATAACTCCGCCATCTCCTGCTCCAAAAGCTGCTGCTCAACCAACAAAGCAGAACACGCCCCAACCTCAAAAACAAGCTCAGCCTCAGCCGCAGAAGCAGCCTTCGCCGCAGCCGATGAAACAACCATCGCCTCAGCCGAAGCCCTCGCCGTCTCCGTCTCCAGCTCCTGCTCCAAGACCGGAACCTCGTCCAAGTCCAACTCCTTCGCCGACTCCGCGTCCATCTCCTTCACCAAGACCGTCTCCGAGTCCGACTCCAAGACCTATGGCTACTGCGACTCCTTCGCCTACGCCAACTCCGTCACCGACACCATCTAAGACACCTTTTGCTATGCCCAATCCGTTTGCGGCTCCGGTGTCTTCGCCAAAAGCGGCTCCAAGTCCAGTTGCGGCTCCAATTTCTATAGGCAAAGTCGGCGCTCCATCTGCTGCTGCACCTAGAATTGCTTCGTCTTCGACTGTGGCGACAGGTGGTGCTCCTGCACCAATTAGCAGCATTAAAGGCAGTTCCGGCGGTGGTGGCAGAAATGCACCAGCTCCCATCTTTGCAGGTGGTGGCGGTGGTCCCAAAGGCAAAGAAGGCGGCGGCGAACCAGGGTTTGCACCAGCTCCAACACGTGCAGGCGGTGGACGTCCAGGCGGTACTGAAGGCGGCGGTTCTCCGTTTGCTGCAGGTCCTGTCGTTCCGCGAGCAGATAGTGGTGGCGGCTCTCCTGGTGGCAGAGCGGGTACTCCTGGTTCTGGCGGTAAAGAAGGCCATGACGGCAATCCTCCTCCTGGAGCCAAACCTGGCAGACCCTCAGTTGGTGCTGAGAAAGATGTTGACTTTGGTCCTTACATGGCTGACTTGCAAAGAAGAATCAAGCGCGCATGGTTCCCACCTAAGGGTAACGAAAGTAAACGCGTAGTTGTAGTATTCAAGGTGCATGCAAATGGCACGATGTCAAACCTGCGTCTTGTAACATCTTCAGGTGCTGCAATCGCCGACCAGGCAGCTTTAAAAGCAATTGAAAACGCTGCACCTTTCAGACCGCTTCCAGACGGCGCTCCAAGCGATGTAGATATACAGTTTACATTCGACTACAACGTCTTTGCTGGTGGTGGGGTCGGCAAGCTGCGACGATTCTGATAGACTCTTGTAGGCGATTGCTATAGAAAGCAAGAGTTATTAATCGAGTCAGGAGAAGAGATGGAAAACAAGTTTCTAACTTACTTTATTCAGTTCATGATAGCTGATTGGTTTGCTTCCATTCCTATTACTATTTGCTCGGTGGCGACACTTGCCTGTATCGTCGAGCGCTGGATGTACTACAACCAGAACAAGCGCGACGTAACCGCATTCATTCACACTTTGCAGCGTGAGTTGGAAAACAACAACCTGCAAAAGGCGCAGCAAAACTGTAGCCGCCTGGGTGGTGTAATTGGCGAAGTGGCAGAAGAAGGTGTACGTCTTCTAGCTGAACAGAAAGAAGACTTTTCCAAAGCTTTCGACATCACAGTTTCACTGGTATCACGCAAACTGGAAAAACACTTAGCCGTACTTGGCACCATTGGTGCCACCAGCCCGTTCATCGGACTGTTCGGAACTGTAGTTGGGGTTGTTTTTACACTAGACGAACTTGGCGCTTCTGGAGGCGGTACATCTACGGTAGTGGTAGGTGTAGCTAAGGCTCTTATTGCAACAGGTTATGGTCTTATTGTTGCCATTATGGCGGTAATTTTCAACAACTGGTACACAAACACAGTTAAGCGTTTCAACGATGACTTCCAACTTTTAAAACTTCTTTTCCTCAGCTTCGCATCAGCCGAGGGATCGGATAGTCACTAGGAGATAGCGTCTTATGTCGATGGGCGGAGTTGGTGAGACATTCACTGACATCAATATCACTCCTTTGACAGATGTGTTTTTGGTGCTTTTGGTCATCATGATTTTGATTGCGCCATTGATTGATAAGTCCGAACTTAAGATCAAACCACCCGAAACTGTTTATGCGCAGAAAGAAAATTCGCGCACCAAAACAATCATGATTGACGTTGATACCGAAGGCAAAGTTGCTCTTCAGGGTAAGGCTCTTCCAAGCAATGACGAAGCCACTATTCAAGCCAAATTGAAAGAAATAATTGATAAGATGGGTATTGCAGATATTCCGGTCACAGTGAATGCTGATGGTGACTGCAAACAGAAAAACGTCGTCGCGATTATGCAAGCTTGCTCCGCACTTGGTATCAAACGTATGCGCGTTGCCACGGTGCAACAAACTAATTACGCAAAGTAAAAATAATCACTTTGGATTTTTATAAACTGGCATTATTAGGACATCCGCTCGGACATTCTCGTTCGCCGGAGTTGCATCAAAATGCGCTTGATTTTTTTCAGTTGGATGGTGAATATGAGTTGCTCGACGTACCAGAAATTGAACTTGAAGCCACGCTTAAGCGGCTTAAAGAGCAAAATTATGCTGGATTCAATGTAACCATCCCATACAAAGAAAAGATTATTCCATTGTTGGATGATGTTAATTCAAATGCAGCTTATGTAGGCGCAGTTAATACAGTAAAAATAGATCAGGAAACGGGCAAGCTTATTGGTTATAACACCGACGCTCCAGCTTTTTTAACTTCTCTTTTAAGCTATGTAGGTGCTTCTGCTCGATTTGACAATGTTTATATTTTGGGAAGTGGTGGCGCCGCTAAAGCCTGTCGATGCGCTATTTCAAGTATTCTTTCAGTGGATGCACCGATTCATATAATTACTCGCAATGTGGAGCAGGCCAAAAGATGGCCGCAAAGATTTGGTCCACTTGAGATAATTGAATTGCAGGAATTTATCAAGCAACAAGCGCTCAATAAAATGGGTTCGACTATGTTTATTAATGCAACACCGCTTGGACAGTCGAAGGATACAACACCTGAGCTTGTATTTTTTGATCGTGTGGTGTCTAAATTTTCAAAGGACACGTTTGTTTATGACTTGGTCTATGCCAAAGATTTGAAGACTAAAACGCCATTTGTTGCTGCTGCAGAAAAGCGTGGATTTAAAAATTGTAGTGGATGGTTAATGCTTGCAATGCAGGCTGCAACTTCATTTTCTTTGTGGACGGATAAAGCTGCTAACCCCGACATTATGATTGGCAGTTGGCGAGACGACTTTCAAAAAACATAGGCACAAGTAACATAGCCAGATTCATGTCGCCTTTGATTGCAAGCATACCAGCAAGAGTGGCTGTCATTGCTGTCATGCGACCGTCCACTATCATTTCTAAGTCGCGTGTGTCGATTGTTATATAACAAGGAATTCGTGGATCTTCTGGCAGTTCTTTTTGCGGCACAAATTGACACTCACCATTACTTATTTGCAGAAGCCAGATTCCGCCTTCTTCTCCAGTAACGTTAAAGACATAGGCAATTGTGTTCTTTCCTGCAATTGCAGGGTCGAAGCGTTTTTCTAGTTGGGCAATTAAACTTTCTGATTTCAACATGGCAAGGATTATATACTCTGATATGCATAATTGGCTTATCATCTTCACATGACTCAAAGACGCAAAAAATCCAATTTCACCAATTTGTCTGACGTGCTTGGACCACTTGTGGCTGAAATTAAATTGGATCAACGTCTTCGTGAGCACAGCCTGTTTAGTTTATGGCCGTATATTGTGGGCGAGAATCTGAGTAGACTATCCCGACCTATTTTCTTTGACCATCAGGGAGTTATGGTGGTGGCATGCAGCGATGCATCATGCGCTCAAGAATTGAGTTTGAAAAAAATGCAGATTCAAGACCAGCTATACAAAGCCGGACGAGGAATGAATGTAAAAGTCTCCGGGCTTCGTTTTGATATCAAACTGGCTCGCTATGTCAAAGACGAAAGTGTGCCAGACCCGGTCAAAGAGGCAAGTAAGCTGCTTGCGATTCCTGAATTTACTGAGATAGAGCGTGAAGTCGATTTAAAACCAGAAGATTTGCGTGAGCTGGAAACGCTTAAGAGCGCTCTCATAAACGACGATGGTATTGACCCCAAAATGGTCGAGCGCATTTTGATGGTGCATAAAAGAGAGTTAAACTTGCGCGAGTGGTATCGTCAAAAGGGTTGCCCCTCTTGTCCCTCTTGCGGGTTGCCAGTAGCGCGTCTGCACTGGGAGGCAGGCGTCTGCGGAAATTGTTATATACAGTCAGTTAGATAATGATAAGCCTACAGACGGTTACGCAAGGGTTTTCCTCTTAACTACTGTGTTATGATTTTCCGGTCTCTATGGCAAACCCTATTCTTACTGCTGGTTAACTCGCTCGTAACATGATCAGACTGCAAAATGTCTCTAAAAGTTATGCTGGTCGGCTCGCCCTCAAGGATGTCAACCTTCATGTAGCGCTCGGCGAATTCGCCTTCCTTGTCGGACCATCCGGTGCAGGCAAGTCGACTTTGATGCGACTCTTGTATCGCGAAGAGACGCCTACATCTGGCAACGTCTTTATTGGCGGAGTCAATTTGAATAAGCTCTCTTCTCCGCAGATTCCGCTTTTGAGAAGACGTCTGGGCATTATTTTCCAAGATTACAAACTGCTCACAAGACAGACAGCTTACGACAATGTCGCTTATATTCTGCGGGCGCATGGCATTGACGAAAAAGAAGTACGCAAACGCGTTAACAGTGCACTGAATGTGGTGAACTTAGAAGATAAACAAGATGCTTTTCCCGACGAGTTGTCTGGTGGCGAACAGCAGCGTGTAGGTATTGCCCGCGCCATCGTGAATGGTCCACCCGTATTGCTTGCTGACGAACCTACAGGCAACCTGGATCCTGCTACCTCGCTTGAAATTGTGCAATTACTTGCTCGTATTTCGCAGCGTGGTACCACAGTTTTGATTTCCACTCACGACCATACAATCGTCAACACTATGCGTCGCCGCGTTATATCAATGCGTGCAGGCGAAGTGGCAACTGACATCGACAGTGGTTTTTACGAAGTGCAGGGACAAATTCAAGTATGAGACACCTGAGAGTATTCTGGCGTATTTGTGTTGAAACCACGCTTGGTATCAAGCATAGCGGCTGGTCGAATTGGCTTGTCGTGAGCATTTTGGCTATTGCCCTTACAATTTTTGGCAGTGTATTGCAATTGACTATGACACTAAAAGATGTGGTCAATTATTTTGGTTCGCAAATGGTTATCTCTGCATTTTTGAAAGACAATTTCGAACCGGGCAAAGTGGCTCAAGAAATCAGCCAATTTGTTGAAGTGCGACTGGTTGAAGTAATCGACAAAAATAAGTCCTGGGGCGAAATGCAAAAAACAATGAAAGTGGCATCGATTCCAAATCCACTTCCAAATACTTTGCACATTCGAGTAGCTAAACCAGAACAAGTAGAAAAATTAGCTCCAAAACTGCAATTACTTTCTGGTGTCGAAGCTGTGCGTTACCCGATGATGGTGGCACGACGATTAAATGAAGTGCGTCACTTCTTTGAAATTGCAGGTGTTGCAGTCACTGCAGTTCTTGCTTTTGCTACTTTGATTGTAATTGGAAACACAATCCACCTCGTTATTCAGGCACGTCACAAAGAAATTGAAATTTTGAGTTTGATGGGCGTGGGACATTTTTATATCAAGTGCCCGTTTGTATTGCAGGGTGCCTTTTACGGTGCTGTATCGGCTCTCTTTGCCGCTGTCGTGATTATTTGCGTCGAGCTCTATGTGATTAAGCCTTATGTTTCAAACGAGCTTGTAAGCTTTGCAAGTATGATGCCTACTGGATTTGGTTATAACCTGGTGGAAACTTTCCTAGTTATGCTCGCTCTGGGTATGGCAGTTGGTGCGGGCGGCGGAGCCTGGGCATCAGGACGTTACATCAAGATCTAACTTAGTTTGCCAATTTGCCAATTTGCTAATTAGCTGAATAGCTGTTTTGGTTTATCGCCATGTCAATGCTAAGAGGCATTTGACTTGCCTATAACGCTATCAAAAACTCGTTTTGAAACCCTTACTCCAAGAGCGTTTCCAGACCTGCATGTAAGAAATTATGCGCATATTTACTACTAGCTGAGTGGTTTTGTCGATGGTGGCTCGAAACCCTGGGCCTGTCAGCAGGTATTAAATTCGGGTTGTTTTTCTTACGGATGACTTTTGAAAGGCAGAGGCAGCAAGGCTTTTAGAAGACGTAAAAAGACGTCATTATAGGCAAATTAAAAGAGCGACATCACTGCCGCCCTTTTAATTTCTTGCTTCTGTTTTAGGTGCGAACTAAGCGTTTGGAACTGCGTTCAAAACACTTACTGTGTCCATCTTGTCGCCTGCACGAAGCGACATCATGATGTCGAGCCCTTCGATTACTTTGCCAAACACGGCATATTGCATATTCAAGAAAGATGCATTACCCAGTGTGAAAAAGAATTGCGATGTGGCTGAGTTAGGGTCGTTGGTGCGAGCCATCGACATAATGCCAGCTTCGTCGTGCTTGAGGTGAGGCTTAACTTCTAATGGTATAGTTTTGCCTGAGCCTCCACGGCCGGTACCATCTGGATCGCCGCCTTGAAGGCAGAATCCAGGTTCGTAGCGGTGGAATATCAGTCCATTGTAGAAGCCGCGATTTACCAAATCAAGAAAATTAGCTGCGGTAACAGGGGCATCGTTTTGGAAAATCTGACATTTGATTTTCCCTTTTGCTGTTTCGATCAAAACGATCGGATCTGTGTTTGTCATAACTTTGTCCTTAATTAGTTTTTTGAATGAGAGTTATTTGCCTTTGGCCTTGGGCTCTTGGCCCTGGACGTAGACTTTGGTCATCTTGTCGCCTTTGCGCAATTTCATTACGTTCTCGAGTCCTTCGGTCACTTTGCCGAAAGCGGCATAACCAGGTGGGTTATCCAAGAAACTTGCAGAATCCAGAGTGAAATAGAATTGCGAGCTTGCCGAATTGGGATCGTTTGTACGAGCCATGGCTAAAACACCTGCTGAATCGTGCTTTAAGTTAGGTGATTTTTCAAGCGGGATGGTTTTTTCCGAACCTCCCTGACCTGTACCTTGTGGGTCGCCACCTTGAATGCAGAACCCCTTCTCGTAGCGGTGAAAAGTAAGTCCGTTATAGAAGCCACGATTCACTAAACCAAGAAAGTTAGAAGCGGTGATAGGAGCTTCGCTCTTGTAGATGACCATCTTAATAGTCCCTTTGGTGGTTTCCATAACCACTGTCGGATCATCAGATTTGCTTGCTGCTTTGCCTTTTTTGTCGGCTGCAAACGCATCGGGTGCGGCAAAGAGCATGCTGAATACTAGAAGTAACACGGCGAAAAAATTCATAACGGCGGAAGGACCTCCATGAGGGCGCGATATGCCGTGTATTTTATAGCTTAATAAAAGCCAAGACCTAGAAATTAATAAAGGTCCTATTGTTTGAAACCATTTAGCTGATAAGTAACCTTGGCGCGTGGTCCCGGCTCACCTTGCTTAATTATCGAGATGCGCTCCATGCCATTCATTTGATTGCCATCGGGACTGATCTCAAGCACGATCGCTTCTTGAGCCATTGTGTTTTTTATTGGGTGTTGATAGCGGATGAATGCGCGACTGCCTTCTACCTTGTCAACAATGAGAGCACTTTTAACACCCATGTCGTTGCTGAAAGAGTAACCAGATTGTGGACTTCCGACAATATTCCAGACGTTTTGAGTTTGTGGCTGGAAAATACCATCTGCCGCCTGGTATTGGGGTTGCATAGCTTCAAAATTAGTTTTTCGACCCTGTATCGACCATCTGCCAAGAAAATTAGGTGGCAGTGCAACGCTCTTTTGAGTGCCCAGATTGAACATAGGCGATTGGCGCAACTGAGGCATAGGTCTTGCCTGTGGCATCTGCCTAATCAATTGTGGCATTTGCTGTTGTGGTTGATTCTGTTGGACTTGAATCTTAAGAGGCGCTTGCTTCTTGGGTGGTGGCTGCTTCTTTGCTGGTTTTTGCGGAGTAAAAGTTGGATATGGAGCGTAATCAGGCACGCCATTGTCGCCTGGAGTGTAGTTTTTCTGCTCTGCGTTCAGCTCGAATTGCTTAGCTTGTAGGCATGGTGCAAAAGACACGCTTGCCGATGATCCAATTGCGACGGCAATGCCCGCTAGGACGAGGTTTTCGACTAGACTACGCTTGCGCTCTGTCATCTTTCAGCTCCTGATAAAAGTCATTGTATATCTTTTACCCGAAACTCGCCGCTTATACCTAAATGGCGTTTGAGACACTCGCTACGCTTTTGGAAAATCCTAAGTCAACCAGGCGTTTATAGGCTTCCTGACCGGCTGTAGATGTTGGTTCTGCCACTACAATTTCGACCAGTGGGTCTATTGCTTCAGGCACTCGTTGTTGTTTTATCAGCAAATCGGCTTTCAATAATTTGGCTCTATTTTTTAATTTGCTGAATTCGAGCGCCAAAGCCTTTTCTTCTTTGGCCTGAGCTTTGGTCGAATCGTTTTTATCGAATACTTGATACATTTTCCAGTGCGAATTAGCTAGTTCTTGCATCCATTCACACGTGATGTAGATTGACTCCTGCATTGTGTTTGGAGGATTTGTTTCGAGCTTATCTTTTAGCTCGGCAAGCCTCGCTTGTGCCTGATCGACTGTTATGGGTAAAAGTGAATAGCCACCAGGGGCGGTGCCGGAATTTTTGCTTGCCTGAATTTGTTTTTGGGGTACTTGTTTCGTTTGTACTGGTGCTTTGGCTTGGGCACTTGTTTTTTCATTTAAATTTTGAAAAAAGTTGGAATTACTCGGGTTGCCCGGCAAGGGAGCTTGTCCTTGTGGAAAACCTGTTCCGTTATCGGAAGACGTTTGCATACCAGGGATGGGAGCCGAGTCTCCAAACGCCGGAACGCCCACCAGGGCAGAAAAAACGAATGCTACGCAAAGCCCAAAAGAGACTGCTTGAACGCGTAATTTCATTTTGACAACCTGCCTGAATTTTATAAAACTGACTAAAAAACTGCTTGAATACTCTATCACAGCTCTAGTTGAAAAGATTATTGGAGCCACATAATGCAAGACTTGTGCGAGTCGATATAGTGATCGATATGAGTTTTGTTGGCAAGCTTTTTAGAACTAAATCAAGCCGTCTTTTGATTGAAGAAGCCGGACACCCAGAACACCAGATGAAGAAAACATTGGGTGCTTTTGACCTGGTGGCATTTGGTGTGGGCGCTACCATTGGTTCTGGCATTTTTGCTTTAGCAGGAACTGCTTGTGCTGGTAGTCCTGCTCAAACAGCCGGTCACTGGCTTTCAACACCACTAATTAATTTTTTCATGGGAAGCACGATGGGCAGAGATCCTGCTGGTCCTGCACTTGTAATTTCATTTATTGTTGCAGCAATTGCATGCGCTTTTGCCGCTCTTTGTTATGCCGAATTAGCGGCAATGATTCCAGTCTCAGGTTCTGCTTACACTTTTGCCTATGCTTCTTTAGGCGAGCTTACAGCATGGCTTATTGGTTGGAACCTGGTGCTTGAATATGCGGTGGGAAATATTGCCGTTGCGGTTTCCTGGTCTGACCATTTTTTGCATTTTATTCACGGCATGTTTGGTGCCAAAATACCCATGTGGCTAACGACAGATACTAAAACGGCACTCAATAGGCTTGCTACACTTCCAGCCGACAATTTGCAGTGGCAATTTTATTCGACTACAGAATTACCCAATCTTTTGGGCCACCAGTTTGCACTGAATATTCCAGCCTTTTTAATCGTCGCGCTAATTACCTGGATATTGATTTTAGGCATTCAAGAAAGCGCCAAAGTAAATGCCATAGCAGTGGTGATAAAAGTAGTAGTAGTGCTCTTTTTCATAATCTTTGGGTCGTTTTACGTTAATCCTGAGAATTGGATTCCATTCGCACCGGGTGGTTGGACCGGTATTATGGGTGGTGCAGCGATTGTCTTTTTTAGTTTTATAGGATTCGACGCTGTAAGCTCAACTGCAGAGGAAACCAAGAATCCTCAGCGCGATATGCCTATTGGCATGATGGGCAGTCTGGCCATTTGTACTCTTCTATATGGCGGTGTTTCACTAGTTTTGACCGGAATTATGCGCTATAGCGAGTACGCCAATGATGCCGCACCAGTTGCTTCTGCGCTTGCTTTCACGGGGCAAGCATGGGCTCATGTTTTGATCAGCGTTGGCGCACTTGCAGGTATGACGTCGGTGCTACTTGTATTTCAGCTTGGTCAGCCAAGAATTTTTATGGCAATGGCACGCGATGGCTTGATGCCTGCTGTTTTTGCCAAGATACATCCTAAGTTTAAAACACCTTTGATGCCCACTCTTTTTACAGGATTAATAGTGGGTTTGGCATCCATGTTTGTAGATATAGGTGATGCTGCTGAGCTTACTAATATTGGCACTCTGAGCGCTTTTATCATTGTTTGTGTTGGCGTGTTAGTGTTGCGCAAAACTCAACCAGAACATGTAAGACCGTTCAAATGTCCGCTCGTTCCCTGGTTTCCCTTAGCAGGAATTACTTTTTGCTTTTATCTGATGTTGTCTCTTCCAGTGATGACTTGGATTCGATTTTTTGTTTGGATGGCAGTCGGGATTTTGATTTATTTTGCTTACGGATTTCGAAAGAGCCGATTGGCTTAGCGCTGCCTTTTGATAAGGCTTTGCGCTTTTGCAATACACTGATTCTGTCTTTCATTGCTTTGACCGTAAGTTCGAGGTCTTTGCATTTTCCTTTGGCTTCTTCGAGATCTGCCACTGCTTGCTCAGCGTCTTTGGATGAGCCTTCAAGCTCTTTCTTGCTCACAATTCCTTGAGCGAATAATTCGACAAAATTTTGAGCACGTTTTTTATTTTCTTCCACTAATGCTGTTTGGTCTTTAAGTTTGGATTGAGCATTTTTCAATCTCAACTCGTTACTTGTAAGTCGTGATTTGAGATCAGCTTCAGACATGAATGATAGTCCCGAAAGATCTATATCGAACGAACCCATTTCACCGGCGTTTGAGAAGGTGGGGATATTAGGAGGTGGTGGAGGGACGAAGGGGCCAAAGACGTCGCGCTTGATTTTGGATTTGGTTTTGGTTTTTTCTGGAACTTTAGTTTTTACCGCAGACGCTGGTTTTGCCGCAGTGGCAGCTTTTGCAGGTGTTGAGCTTCGTGTCGAAGATTGAGCGTGGGCAACACAAAGTAGTGATAGTCCAATCGCATTTGCGATTAAAATCGAAAAAATAGTTCTATTGATAATATTTCTCAATTTCATGGTTGCCGGGAGGCAAGTTCCTGTATTCTCATTGAATGCCTAAGGATAGTTTATCCGTAGTTTTTTTTGGAGATGTTGTCGGAAAGCCTGGACGTCGCTTTTTGCTTCAACATCTTAAAGAGCTGACGGGTGCGGCAGAGCCGCCTGAAATAATTATTGCCAATGTTGAGAATGCCGCGCACGGGTTTGGACTGACAAAAACGATTGTGGACGAACTGGCTGCCGCTGGCGTGCATTTATTCTCAGGTGGCAACCACACTTTCGACCGCAAAGAGACGCTTGCTTTTATTGCAGACTATCCAAATGTATTGCGCCCGGCGAATTATCCAGCCACAGCGCCTGGCAAAGGGACTTGTATTCTTGAGACCAAAGAGGGATTTAAGCTCGGTTTCATAAATCTGATGGGACGCGTTTTCATGGAGCCGCTCGAATCACCATTCTTGATGGCAGATAAGCTCATAGAAGAATTGAAACCTAACTGCGACGCCATTATGGTCGATGTTCACGCTGAGGCGACTGCAGAGAAAATCGCACTGGGTTGGCATATGGACGGACGAGTTTCGTGTATTGTAGGCACACACACGCATGTTCAGACGGCGGATGAGCGTATTCTGCCAGGCGGAACAGCTTATATCACAGATGTTGGTATGTGCGGTCCAATCAATGGTGTAATTGGCATGAGCCGCGAGCTTGTGATGCGGCGCTTCATTCAACAACTTCCCACCCGACTTGAAGTGGAAGAAGGACCTGCAATATTGAGCGGAGTAAAAATCGAACTTGATCGCAAAACCGGCAAGGCGCTGTCTATCAATCGTATTTACTTAAATGAGTCTAATTAGTTATGACTTTCGATCTGCATTTGCACAGTCATTTTTCAGACGGCAACTGGTCGCCTGAAGAATTAGTGGATGAGGCTCACAATCGAAATCTTAGAACAATTGCCCTTACTGACCATGACACCACAGATGGTATAGAGCATGCGCGCAAACATGCAGTTCAATACAATATGGAAATCATTCCGGCAATAGAGATAAGCACTCAAAGGCAGGGCAAAGATCTTCATGTCTTGGGCTATTTCATCGATGAGCAAAATAATTCTTTGAAGCAACTCTTGGCAGAACAAAAAAATATTCGAGTAAGTCATGTGGAACGTCTAGCTAAAAAAGCAGGAATAGATCCCGATTTTATTTTAAATTTCAATGTCAAAGGCACGATTGGAAAAGCGCACATTGCCAAAGCTTTAGTTGCATGTGAAGCGGCAGTAGATCTCAACCAAGCCTATTTTGAATATCTCATGCCCAATGGTAAGTTTTATCAACCTCGCAATTTTGTTGATACCGCCCATGCCGTCAAAGTTTTAAATCAAAGCGGAGCGATAGCGGTGTTAGCTCATCCACCCAAAGAAAATCTCGAATCCATTATTGAGGAACTCAAATTAGTTGGACTCTCAGGTATCGAGGCTTACCATGCTCTTTTTGGTCAGAATACCGAACATATTTTGGACTTGGCTAAAGAATATGATTTGCTCGTCACTGGCGGTTCGGATTGTCACGGTCCGTATCCGCCGTTTGCGCCGCAATTGGGCGGTGTGAAAATGCCGCAATTCGTCCTCGATAATTTATCGAGCCGCGTCTTTAATCAAAGATTGAGCGTCAGTACTAGAGTCTGAATTTTCTGAGTCAGAATCCTTAGCATTATCCAAATCGATTTTTTTGTGAGATGGTGCTGCAAGTGTCGAGCCTTTGGATGAAATACTTGACGCTGCGATGCTCAAAGGTCTTGCCAATGCGCCTTCAGTTACTTCGCCAATTTTGCTGTCCACTAAATTGCCATCAGCATTTAGTATTACCTGTGATGGTATGTAGCCTTTGTAATATTTTTTGATTAACTGGGTCACTGCCGGCGTTTTGTTTGTTTTGTCCACATCAACCAGTAAAAACTTCACGCCTTCTTTAGCGTATTTGTTGTAGAGACCAACCACAATTTTGGCTTGTCTGTTAGTGTTCAGATCGCCTGAACCACCAAAGAAAATGAAAGTTGCTTTTCCTGGGTCGATAGTCGCGTCGTCCATTTTTTGTCCGACAATGGGAAAGCCTGAGTCAATATCTTGATTGAACGAAATGCCGCGCTTCAAACTAATATTTTCTGCTGCAAGACACGTGTGTGTCCCCGATTCGATAGCCAGGACTCCGAGCAATAAAATTGAAGAGCGTTTTTTCATGATGAAGTTAGTGACGCCTAGTTAGGCTAATGGTTCCGCCAAATTTATTAGTCGATTTGTTTAAAGTCGCTAGCTTTTAGCGAATGTACAAATCGAGCCCATTTCTGGTGTTCAATGCTTAAGCAATACTCTACCAAGCTTTTGAGCAGTCGGTCGCCCGATTGAGAGGCGCCTTTAAACACGTAAATGTTTTGGGGTTGCCCACTTTTCTCATTGAGAGATTTTTCAATGTCTAACTGAGCAATTTGAGTGAGGTTGTTTTGCGGCACCGGCAAGATGTGTGGCATAGATGTTTTTGGCGCCTGGCTGATTCCTTGCGTACCGTTATCGGTACTTGATTTGCCTGGGGAGTTGTCATTGAGTTCGAGATAGTCGACTCGATCGACCATGATTTCGCACTGAATAACGCTGTCTACCGAATTCTCGCGCGTACTTTCACAAAGCAATCTTTCAGCCAGCCAGCAACTCAAAACTTCAGTGGCGTGAAGTTGTGGATCGGCCTGACGCAAATATTTGGCAAAAGCTTCTAGAATCAATGTTTTCTGCCTCCTAAATGCGAATATATCATGGTTTGTTTTTGGTGATGCAAAATTGCCAAGCGATATTTAAAAAAGCCTAAATTTCTACGCTTTGTAAATTATCAAATTAATCTTGTCAAATATCTATATATGTAATTTTCAGACGGTATAATGAAGGCACTCGAGGCCCACGTGGCTCGGGAAGGATGTAGTTAAAAGTCTAAATTTGCCTGAACTTCGTTGTTCAATGCGTTATCTAATCTATATATAGTGCATATAACAAGTTCGCTTTAGACCTTCATCCTGGAAAGATTTACTTATCTTCTATTGCCCCGCATAGGGCTTATTGCCAGTGACAAGGTCAACAACAAACACCGATTTTTCAAAGCTTCTGATAGAAGAACTTCTAGAGCAGGTCGAAAGACCCGGTCAGTATTTAGGTAATGAATGGGGGGCTGCACGCAAAGATTTCGATGCGGCTAAAGTCAGACTGCTTCTGTCTTTCCCTGATATTTACGAACTTGGTATGTCCAATTTCGGATTGCGCATTCTTTATCAGATAGTGAACGACCAGCCAAACTTCATGGCTGACCGCACTTACGCACCAGCTTCTGACATGGAAGTTTTGATGCGTGCAAAGAATATTCCCCTCTGGTCATGGGAAGCGCGCAAGCCGGCTTGCAAGTTCGACTTAATCGGCTTTTCTCTGTCTTACGAGCTTTGTTATACCAATGTTTTAAATATGCTCGACTTGGCTGGAATACCAGTCAGAGTCGAAGATCGTGTGGATTTGTTTCCACTAATTTTTGCCGGTGGTCCTTCGACTATCAATCCTGAGCCCATGGCACCTTTCTCTGATTTCTTCATTATTGGAGACGGCGAAGAGACCATGCCGGCCATCATGCGCATTATTGAGCAGGTTAAAGAACAGGTCAAAGTCGCACCAAATACGGTGACAAGAAAAGACCTGCTGAAAAAATTGGCAGTGGAAGTTCCTGGTGTTTATGTTCCCACTTTGTATACGACAAACGAAACATTAGTTCCAGCTCCAGTTTCCCAAGACGTGCCCAAACGTGTTTATCGTCAGGCTGTGCCACTATCTAATGTGAACCAACCCACTCAGTCGTTAGTTTCTTATCTATCACTAGTACACGATCGCGAAGTGCTCGAAGTTAGACGTGGTTGTGATCGTGGTTGTCGTTTTTGTCAACCTGGATACTCGTTCTTGCCGGTTCGGGAGCGATCGAGCCAGGATATCATTGATATAAGCAAGGCGGCCATAGCCAAGTCTGGGCACGAAGAATATTCGATGCTTTCACTTTGCGTCTCTGATTACACTGTTTTGCAAGAAACGATGCGACAGCTCAATCGCGAGCACATTGAAAATCGTACATCGATGTCTTTCCCCAGCCAGAGAGCCGACAGAATGAATCTGGATGTGGCGGAGGAATTAAAAGCAGTACGTAAAAGTGGTATCACATTGGCACCAGAAGCAGGTACCGAACGTCTGCGTGCAGTTATTAATAAAGGTCTTAGTCACGCTCAAATCGTGAATGCTATTGAGTCGGCTTTCCGCTCTGGATGGTCGTCTATCAAACTTTATTATATGTGTGGTCTGCCGACCGAAACAGACGAAGATCTAAAAGGCATTATCGATACTTTGGACGAATGCACAAAATTGTGTCACAAAATTCGTCGCGAAAATCCAGATATCAAACACAAAATAGAATTTACTTGCACCATTTCCAATTTCGTTCCAAAGCCGCACACGCCATTCCAATGGTTTGGTCAGGTCAAGCCTGAAGAGTTTAGACGCAAACATAATGTGCTTAGGCAATTCTTGCGCGATTCAGGTTTGAGAAACGTCAAGCTAAATACTACCGATACCGATACTAGTTTGCTTGAGGCTGTTATCTCGCGCGGCGGACGTAATGCAGGCGAATTGGTCTATAAAGCATGGTGCAATGGCGCTACCTTTGATGCCTGGAGTGACAGGCTGAAAATGGAGCATTGGACTAAAGCAGCGGCAGAAATGAATGTGACTTTAGAGGGCATGGGCTGCGACGATCGCGAAGTTGGCTCAGCTCAACCTTGGGACGTTATTCATATTGGATTAAACAATTGGTGGCTGGTCAAAGAATGGAATAAAGCCATTGCTCAGCAAGAAACAGCTAACTGCACCGAAAACACTTGCCATGCTTGTGGAGTTTGCACCGAACTTGATACCACTCACTTGTTGGCTAATCCAAGTGCTGAAGTAATGAAGAAAAATCCCTTTGTAAAAGAGCTTTCGGCTAACACAAGCGATCCCGAATCTCATCCGTCCCTGTTCTTTACCGCACCACCCAAACTTCCTCAAGAAGAAGGGCAAAGTCGTTTTTGTCTGCGGTTCAGCAAGAAAGGCGATTTGCGTTTTATTGGACATCTTGATTTACAGACACTTTTTGTTCGCGCAATTCGTCGTGCTCAAATGCAATTAGTTTACAGTCAGGGCTTTAATCCTCATCCAAAACTAGCATTTGCAGGACCTCTTCCACTATTTATGGAAACAGAAGGTGACATCGCTGATATCGAGCTTGCTCAAGCAATTTCTGCTCAAGAATTTATGGAGCGCATGAATGCGCAACTCCCGCCTGAAGTGCGAATTTTAGAAGTTGTACCAGTACAAGACAAGCCTTCTGATTCGCTTGCAGCCATGCTAGACACTGCTACATACAGAGTAGACTTGGTTCGCGGCGAAATAGACAGAGACTCTATAGAAGCAGAAATGCAAAAACTATTAGAGCAGAAAGAAATTATTATTACTGTCACCAAAAAAGGGAAATATCCTGGTGAATTTGAGACTAAAAATCGGGACATAAGACCCGGTATCACAAGTTTAAAAATGCTGGACGCTCATGAAAAGGGCAGTTCGGTTTCACTTGAATTTGAGCTTGCAACAAATTCAAGTCTGCACATAAAGCCAAGTGAGGTGCTTGAGCTTTTGACTGGCAGCAAAACTGACGAAAAGAACAAATGGCGAATCGCTCGTCTTGACCTCAAAGGTAAAGATGGCAGATCGCTCTTGGATATTCGCAGAGATGCAAGCAAAAGTTTTACCGCTCAGACGGAGCAATCCGCCGTATGCGGTATAGGGGTTTTGTAAACACACTTAAATAGAGGATTCTATGAGAAAGTCACTGATTATTTCCGAACAAGACAGCATCGCAGCGCTGACTGAGAACGACCGGGTGGTCGAGCTTTTCGTCAACCGCGGCGAATTGTTGTTGGGTGATATTTACACTTGTTCGGTTGAAAATATTTTGCCCGGTATCGATGCTGCTTTCGTCAATCTAGGCAAAGACAAAATGGGTTTTTTACACGCAAACGATATTCCCGGACAAGGAACATTGAAAGAGCGGTTAGTGCCAAAGCAAAAACTACTTGTGCAAATCACAAAAGAACCGACTGGTCACAAAGGTCCAAGAGTCTCGACAGCAATTAGTTTGCCTGGAAGATTTCTCGTGCTCGTGCCTGAAGAGCGTGGCGTTTCGATTTCGCGTCGCATAAGCGACTCACGCGAGCGCGCACGTTTGAAATCGGTGGTCAACCTCATTAAGCCGCCAGGTGTTGGTGTCATCATCAGAACAGAGGCGAAAGGTCAAGGTGACGACGAGTTATACGAAGATTTCGAACAACTCTGGGATACTTGGCAGACCATTGTTTCTGAAGCAGAGGGCTCAATTGGACCATTGCTCATTTACAGAGACCAAGATCTTTTGTATAGAGTTATGCGTGATGCCTATTCGCAAGATGTGAACGAAATTTTGGTCGACACTCCAGACGGTCAAAAACGAGCCACTGATTATTTGCAAGGCTGGGCAAACAAAAATACAAGAGTAGTTTTGCATACAGAAGATACCCCGCTTTTAATCAACAAAGGCGTGGACAAAGAAATCGAAGCAGCACTTTCAGATAGAGCCGAATTGCCTTCTGGAGGTCACTTGAATATTCAGCCCACAGAAGCGCTTACTGTAATTGACGTTAACTCTGGTCGTTTCACAAGCTCGCGTACTCAAGCTGAAACTGTGCGTAGAACTAATATGGAAGCCGCTCAAGAAATTCCAAGACAATTGCGTATGCGCAATATTGGTGGCATGGTAATCGTTGACTTTATCGACATGGAATCGCGTCGTGACCAACAGCAAGTGCTAGAAATGTTTGAACGTGCTCTTGAAGAAGACCGTGCCAAGCCGCAAATTGGACAACTTTCAGACTTGGGTCTGGTCGAGTTGACTAGACGCCGTCAAGGACAGAGTCTTCGCGAGCTATTCACATCTAAATGTAATCACTGTCATGGACAGGGTGCCATTCCAGACCTTGAAATCGGTCATGCCGAACATCGTCGTGTCATCACCGTTAAATCGCCTGAGGAATCAGGATCGCGCGGTATGAGAAATAGAAACTTGAAAGCGGTTTCAGCTCTTGGAGGTCGCATTAGACCAACAATGGCTCCACCAATCGAAGTTGAAGCGGAAATTGAGCACGCTGAACCTGAGAACGAGGACATTCCAGAAGACATCCTGGCTCAATTGCCTGAAGATTTCGTCAGTGGTCACCCAGGTGCAAATCCAATGGTTGATGACGAGGATAGTGATGACGAAAGCAATGGCAATGATGAGGACCAGGAAGAATTTACAAGTCATGTTGCGCATGAAGAAAGTATTGTCCAAGCTCCTAATGTTTCAGACGAAGCAGTGCAATTGCACATCGACAAACCGGTAGACCTTGATGCTTTCAACTACGTTAATGACGATGAGGATGACGAAACTGAGGCTGACCACTCACATTTGCAATCGCATTCTGAATCTGATTCTGACCCTCATTCACAAGAGAGCTCAAATACAGAAGACCAATCAGAAAATGAAATTGGAAGCGAATCGAGTGAAGATTCTGAATTTCAGACAGCGAATCAAGTGGTCGAGACCATAACTGGTGTCTTTCGCCTGAAGCGTCAAGAAGAAGACGAACAAGCGCAAGCACACTTGCACAATCCGCCAATTCCACCGCGTCCGAATTTCATTCTTGAATCAAGACCAAATTTGGAGCAAGATCAATTTGGCGGCATCGGCACCATGACAGAAGCACAAAGCGAGTCCAAAGAAGAAGAATAATGTTGCCACCAAATGCGGGGCGACTAAAACTCTTTTCGATTCTTGCGCGACATGCTTAAACTGTAACCAAAACGCACTGCGTTTGAATGCATTTCATTAGGTAAAATGCTCACCGCTAGCTGTGGATCGCTGTCGCTTGCAACCAATTGATGGAGAAAGCCGATATCTTCGTTGAATTCTTGAGTTTCAACATAAAAAGCGCCGCGATATTTGCCTTCGTAGATATAGCCAAGACAAAGTCCAGTAGTTAATTGCGCTGCAATGGTTGCAATACCGCCTTGTTTAGAGAACCAGTCGAGAATAAAGTCAAGATACTGAGTAGGTGTCAGATTAGGTTGCGGCTGGACTGGATATCCCAAAAATGTGGAAGACATAGAAAGTGAGATATCGAGCGGTAAATCATAAAGTGTAACTACTGTATCAGGAGATTCTAAATCGGCAAGCATAGCTTGCAGTGCCACTTCTGTAGGCTTGTCTGTAGGATCTGATTTTGAGCCGTAGATGCAGCCGACTGCGCGTCCTTTGTATAAGAGCATGGCTGCGCGTGACAGTCGGCTTTCGCAAACTGCTTTGACACAACCAGTGCGCATTCCGCCTTCGAGGTCGGTGATTAGCCATTCTACGTCGTAGTCTCCAATGCGCAAAGTTTGCAAATTGCCATTGCCATGCACTGGAGGCATAATCAAATCGATTGCACGCTGTAAACGAAAACGTCTGATTGACTGACCGCTACCGTAATTGGCATAAGCTTGCTCTTCATGAGAAGCGCCCCAACCATTTTGAAAATCTTGCTCAGATTGACCTTGAGTGGCTTGTCCATAATTGTCGACAGGAAACTGTCCTTGACCAGGAGGAGAGGCCCATTGGGTTGTGTTTGGCGGATCTTCTCCGCTCAAAGCCTGTGCTTGCCAGTCGATTTGTTGAGGCACTTGCAGAGTGGTGGACGACTGCTGTGTCTGGAAACGCTCGGCAAAAATGAATCCCTTGTTGCTCTTAGCCTTATAGACGAGCAAGACTTCCTGCCCTGGGGTGTAGGGCATTTGCGATTCGACATAACCAGGAAAATTGTCTTTGACGACCACGACGGAATAGCCGCCCTGCTCTGCTTTGACAATTTTACAGACAACGTTTTGTCCAGCTTTATAACCCTGCATTTTCCAGGGGTTTAACTTAGACATCCTATTCTCTCGTTTCCGCTCCTAACCCTTCATTTTCAGACGAATATTTCTGAAAACCCTCAAGATCTATATTACCTAAAAATTTGAAATTTAATCTCTAGATATGTATAAAAGTCATTTTGCGCGCCACAGACTCGAGATTTTTTGTAAAAATCCATGCAGATAATTCTTGTTTGTAGATCCTGAACCGTTATCGGAACAGCATCCGGATTGACTGGTTTGAGTGTGCGACCCAGCGCAGGATGAGCAGCCCCCGCCGGAATTGCAGCCGCCGCCGCTTTGAATTGGATCGTTCCAGGTATTGCAACGTGGGCACTTAATCGATGCTTGACTACTGGATGCTGTCAGAGAATATTGGCATTTTTGACAATTTCTTTCACTCATTCTTTTGAGCTCACTTTTATTTGCAGGGCTAATTCCCTTCCTATGGCGATTTCTAATTGATTGCGACTTATGATTACAGGTCCCTTATGAATATTCTTTTGCACTTTGATGAGCGAGCCCTTGCCGATGCCAAAACGCAATGCCTGTTTGTTGACGGTATCATTAGCCATTTCAACTACTATAAGCTCTTGACCGTCTTTTGCATCTGCCAAGTTCATTTCTGGCACTTTGGGCAAAGTCCAAATATTTTAAACTGAGCGTCAACCACTTCAAAATTGTAGCGCGCCCCAATTTTCTGACCCGCCTGCTCAAGAAAATGATCTTCGAATTCGGTTGTTTGATTGCAACCTGTGCAGATAATGTGTTGATGTGGCAAATCATCTTGCTTCAACTCATAGTGCTTGTGACCTTCGGCAAAATCTAACTCGCGCAGTGCACCAAGCGAAGACAACAGTTTAAGAGTGCGATAAGTTGTGGCAAGACTAACAGCCGCTTCGCGTTCGCTTAATTTTTCATGTAATTCTTCCGCCGATAAGTGCTCACCATGCGGTAATTCGGCAAAAATTTCAAGAATGGTCTGCCTTTGGGAAGTGATTCGATGGCCTCTTTTGCGGAGGTTATCGACGGCTCTGTTTTGATCTTTAGAGTCTTGCATCAACTTCTCTCATCAAGCCATTATTTTAGATTTGGACAAATAGGGTTTTAAGTATTTGCCAGTGTATGAGCTTTGATGCTCGCATACTATTTCTGGTGTATCTGCCACTATAACATTACCACCTTCAAGCCCACCTTCTGGTCCAAGATCGATAATCCAGTCTGCTTGCTTGATTACGTCTAAATTGTGTTCGATAACAAGAACAGTATTTCCGGCATCGGCAAGTCTGTTCAAGACCGAAAGCAGCTTGTCTACATCGGCAAAAGATAAACCTGTAGTGGGTTCGTCCAGAATATAAAATGTCTTTCCGGTCGAGCGCTTGGATAATTCTGTGGCTAACTTAACTCGTTGTGCTTCGCCACCAGATAAGGTGGTAGCGGGTTGACCCAGTTTTATGTAATCTAGCCCTACTTCTAACATGGTCTGAAGTCTTGTGTGCGCTTTTGGAATGCTTGCAAAAAAGTCTGTCGCTTCTTCAACTGTCATTCCAAGCACATCACCGATTGATTTTCCTTTGAACTTTACTTCTAGAGTTTCGCGGTTATACCGAGCACCATTACAAACGTCGCATGTAACGAAAACCGATGGCAGAAAATTCATTTCGATTTCGTTCATACCTTCACCAGAACAGGCTTCGCAACGCCCACCTTTGACGTTAAACGAAAAACGTCCAGGCAGATAGCCTCTGGCTTTCGCTTCGGTAGTCATGGAAAAGACTTCGCGAATAGCATCGAACAAGCCTGTGTAAGTTGCGGGGTTAGAACGTGGTGTGCGACCAATTGGTGACTGGTCTATGTCTATCACTTTGTCGATGGCGCCAAGACCAGTGATGGTTTTGATTCCGTCTGGTTTTGGTGTGGTGCCATGTAAATGGTGCTTCATATATAAATGAATCAAGTCATTGACCAAAGTCGATTTGCCTGATCCGCTCACACCAGTAACACACACAAATTTTCCAAGTGGAATGGTCACTTCAACGTCTTTTAAGTTGTTTTTATTGGCGCCGTAGACTTTGATTCCTAGCCCATTTCCTTCGCGACGCTTGAGTGGAACATGGATTTTTTTTCGTCCTGACAAATAATCGCCGGTAGATGATCCTTTTACTTTTAAGATATCATCGAATTCTCCTTGTGCCACCACATTGCCACCATGGACCCCAGCGCCTGGACCAATATCTATTACCCAATCGGCAGCGCGAATTGTGTCCTCATCGTGTTCTACTACAAGTAATGTATTTCCCAGCTCGCGTAGTCGTTTGAGCGTGCCAATCAGTTTTGTGTTATCCCTCTGGTGTAATCCAATAGAAGGCTCGTCTAAAACATAAAGCACTCCAGACAATCCTGATCCTATCTGAGTGGCAAGGCGTATGCGTTGAGCTTCGCCCCCAGACAGCGTTCCCGCTTGTCGTTCGAGCGATAAGTAACCAAGTCCAACATCGACCAGGAATTTAATTCTCGAAGTTACTTCAATCAAAACTTGATGAGCAATTTTGGCATGACGTGCCGACAATCTGTTTTCAAGATCGTGGAAAAACTTCTGGCAATTGCTAATTGGCAGCTTGCAGACTTGTCCGATAGATAGATTGTCTACAGTAACAGCCATACTTTCCGGTTTTAACCTGCTGCCATCACATACGGTGCATGTGCGCTGGTTCATGTATTGCTCGATATCTTGGCGCACTTTGTCTGAGCTCGTTTCGTCATATCTTCGCTTGAGATTATTTATCACACCTTCGAAAGTTCTTTTGTATTCATAAAATCCAGTGCCGTCAAAAGCATCGTAAGCTAGTTTGATTTTTTCTCCGCCCGAGCCATATAGAAGGATTTCTTGTTGCTTTTCGGTTAGGTCGCAATAAGGCGTGGTGATTTTGAACTTGTAGTGTTTTGCCACCGAAGTTAGTATCTGTGAATAATATGGATTACCAGTTTTTGCCCATGGATAAATCGCACCTTCGTCTAGAGATTTGCTTGGATCTGGAATTACCATAGATGGGTCTACCTCATAGGTAGAGCCCAGTCCATGACAGTCTGCGCAAGCACCATAGGGACTATTGAAACTGAAAATACGTGGAGAAATTTCGGACAAGCTTATATTGCATTTTGCGCATGCAAATTTTTCTGAGAATAATAGTGGTTCATCGTCGTTATCGAGCACATCTACAAGAACGCTCGATTTACCCCATTTTAAGCCCACCGACAATGAATCGGCTAAACGTGAGCGAATGCCATCTTTCATTACGATACGGTCGACCACAAGCTCGATACTATGTTTCTTTTGTTTATCAAGCTCAAGCTCATCATCCAAGTGGTGCACTTTGCCATCGACGCGCACACGTACGAAACCTTCTTGTTTCAACTCTTGAAAAAGTTCTTTGTATTCGCCTTTTCTGCCCGAAATTAAAGGCGCCAGAATTTGCAGTTTGGTGCCGTCTTTGAATTCAAGAATGTGGTCTACAATCTGGTCTATTGTCTGTGGATTGATGGTGGCACCGCATTTGGGACAATGCGGTACGCCGACGCGCGCGTAAAGCAAACGCAAATAATCGTAAATTTCAGTCACGGTGCCGACTGTGGAGCGCGGGTTATGACTGGTTGCTTTCTGGTCAATAGATATGGATGGGCTCAAGCCCTCAATAGCATCGACATCTGGTTTGTCTAGCTGACCTAAGAATTGTCTGGCGTATGCCGAGAGCGATTCGACATACCGTCTTTGCCCTTCGGCAAAAATAGTGTCAAAAGCAAGGGACGATTTGCCCGAACCGCTAACTCCGGTTATTACAACCATTTTGTTGCGGGGGATTTTGATGTCTATATTTTTCAGATTATGCTGTCTGGCGCCGCGTACAACGATACAATCGCCGTCTGGTTGGCCGTTTTTGGAAGTTTTGCTCACTCTAATCAATCACCAATACAAGAGGATGCCGGGGCGATATGCCGCCCAAATATCTAATGTTAACTTTTTGGGGCCTAAGATGCACTAAATAATAAGATAAATCGGTTTTGTTCATTTTGCGCGCGGGTAGATTGCCCTAGGCGGGCTTTTGTGCTTGATGGGGATCCTTTGGAATGTGGCCTAAACCAAAGAAAAAAGGTAAGACTAAAAACAAACTCAACGCGATTGAACCGGAGAAAATTCCCGACGGACCAGAGCAGATAGAGCTTCTGCGCAAAGGGTCTACAAC
This sequence comes from uncultured Candidatus Obscuribacterales bacterium, assembly GCA_964606665.1. Lineage (GTDB taxonomy): Bacteria > Cyanobacteriota > Vampirovibrionia > Obscuribacterales > Obscuribacteraceae > Aved-18. The sequence goes on from CAZSHS010000036.1 coordinate 35,998, forward strand.
GGGGTCCAACTCAGGCGTTCATCAAGGTAGAGAAACAAATTCTCAGCCTCGCGAAGATATCAGTGGAGTTTGGAAAGCTAGCTTGATGAAAGCTATAGCGCCTGGCTCGCCTAGCGCGATTTCTACCGACTCCATTCCTAAAATGAAAATCCCTGTCAACCGTGATGTGCTCGAAGCGCAGGAAAAACAGCGTCGGCAAATGGTTTTTCAGGCGGTCATTCGAATCATCGACCGAATGTTCGACAACTTTCAAAACACTTCTTATGGTTTCAACCAAGTAGCATCAGGTTCGGATTTGGAACTTACTTGGATGCGCCCGCAAGTGCGCGAAGAAAACATGGCAGCCTGGCATGAAGGTCGCACGCGTTTGGCGCAGATTTTCAGTGGTCGAATTTCTACTCGCTTCTGGACAATGCTCGTGCGCGGCACCGACGAAGGCCTCGGTGTCTACATAATGCCTGCCGACAAAGTATTAAGCTTCACTCCAGAAGACAAGAATTTTCTGTGCTATCTGACGATGGCTCCAAAATTCGACGAAGAGCGCAACTTCACACAGTTTCTTGCAAACGGATTGCCGGTCGCAGAAGACCTTTATCCAAGCATTTTCAGAGCCTTGCTCGATGCGTTGATTCGTTTCGCTAACGAAGAAGCTGCACCAGGCGAAGTATTCGATTTTAGCGAAATCGGTATTGTGCCGGAGGCGCCACCACCGCCCAAAGAAGTTAAAGAGGTCGCTATTTCATCGAGCTTTAATGCGGATGTTCCACGCACAAGCTACGCAGATGCGGTCCAGCAAATCCAAGCTCACAACAAAGCTGGACACATTGACCAGCTCATCAGTACAAGCACTAACGCGCGCCCTGTCGATCCCAATGAATTTACACGGAGTAATTCGGGCAGCTTCCAAGGGTTACAAGGCAGTCAGAATCCCAATTTGAATTCTCCCCCTGTAGAAGAATGGAAAGGTTTCAGTTCGACGGGCTCGCAAAAACAATTCCAAACTCCCCAATTGCAGTCGCAATCAGGCAACTGGAGAACTCCTCAAGGACAGCCAGTGCCAGAACCTTTTGACACTCCTGCCAATACGCAGAGTGAATCGAGTGGAAGCGGTGCTTGGAATTTTATTCCAAAAACCGAAATTCAATCGCATCAACAGAACTCGGGTAGTCAGCAGATTCTGCAGAATTTTCAGCAGCCGCAACCGCTGCCGCCTCAAATGCCTCCCAAAGCGCACGAACAGCCTCAACCGTATAGACATCCTCTTGAGCAACCACCGATTCCCCAACAACCGGTCACTCATCCTATGGCTGACTCCGGCATCATAAGCGAGTTTACTCTGCCGGAATTTCAGCGCCCATCTAGAGCCGAACTGGAGCAGTTGCGTCAAGATGCCAGACCGCCTATTAATCAGAGCCAAGAGTTGGCTGGAGTCAGTCCAGTTTTTAATATGCCTGCTGAATCGGCAGCGCAAATTATGGAACAAGAACAATTTGAGTTGTTGTCTGAAAATCCACCCGAAATGTCTGGTGACTTTGCTCCCATCACTGTTTCGCATAACTATGAATCGATTCAATCCGAAGATGCCATTGAAAGAGCTGATTCAAACCAATTTGGTGACGAAACTGAAATAGACGAATTCGATGCCATCTCAGATGGGCTGAGCGAGAATGTGGATGAATTTTCGAACGAACAAATCGAACAAATCGAGGAAGTCGAACAAATCGAACAAATTGAGGAAGTCGAGGATGAACAACTAGAACTGGTAGATGACGAACAATCCGAAGAGCATGCCGAATTTGATTCTGGCGAAGCTGAAGACTTGCAGGAGTTAGTTGAATCTGAATCTGAATCCGATTCCGAATCCGAATCCGAAGAAGTATTTGACGATGATCAAGAAATCGAAGAAGTAGATGATTCAAGCGAAGTTGTAGAAGATTCAGAAGAATCTGATGAAATAGAATCATTTGAATCTGATGAATCCGGTGAATCTGTTGAAACTGAGGCGGAATCAGATTCTGAGCAATCGGAAGATTTAGAGGGGCTAGAAGAGTCTGAAGAATCTGAAGATATAGAAATCAACGAAGAGTCTGAGTCAGTTTCGGAACAAGACGAACAAGACGAATCTGATGAATCAGAAGAATCCGAAGCTGAAGAGTCTGAATCTGAAGAAATAGAAGAGACTATCGACCTTGATGAATCGGCAGATTCTGACAATGATTCTGAGGAAGAATCAGAAGAGACAAGTGCCTCAGATGCCGAGGAAGATTCTATTGCAGTAGTTGAAATTGAAGAAAAAGTTGAGATTGAAGAAGATGTTGAAGTTAAAGAAGAAGTTGAATTAGAAGACGAATCTGAATCTAAATCTGACCAAACCAAATCTGAATCAAAGGAAATCCAAAGCGGCGAAACGAAGGAAGAATCCGAAAAAATTAAGTCTAGTCCAACTCCTAGTTCTGAATCGTCTACCGATATCGGTACGCGATCTGCTGGCAAGGATGACACTGTGATGCCCACATTTACGAAGTTTCCCAGTTTGTCTGTCGTGGAAATCACGCTTGGCAAATGTCCAGACTTGTCAGATGCACTATCTGTACTTCTGCCCGTGCTCGACGCACAAATCGACGAATTGGCTGCACAGGGTGGAAAAGCCTTCACCACAAAAGACTTCAAGCGAGCTGAAGCAATTATCAAATTGACTGAGAAGTTGGAAGACTTCAAAACTGAAGCTTCGAGCATTCTGAAACTAATCGATGACGATGAAGATGATGACGATGACTAAAACTAAAGCAAATACTAATCGAGTAATCCGGGTCTATCGCTAGATTGAGACTGGTTAGATTCTTGATTCGGCATTTGCATTTGGGACTCGGATTGCAAAGGCTCTTGTATCTGCTGCGGGGAAGATTTTGGAATAACATCCATTTCGATCAGAGATTGAATAACAAAATTAGCTACATACTTGTTTGAGCTAATCATCCAAAAACTGACGAAAATAACTAAGAGCAAAAAGAAGACCTTAATCTCATTAATAGGTAGAGAATTGTTTTTTTCTCTAACCACGGTTTTACTGTGGTTGGGGCGTTTCATCGCCTGAATAGGAGTGTGGAAAGTGCTTTCCTTGGCGCTTTCTTTTGCTTCGATTTGTGGCTGAGCGATGGCCTTAATTTTGTTGAAAGTGGAGCGAATCGTCTGAGCAATATTCATGGACGAATTTTCGGGCGGCGCAAAATCTATTACTTCAGAAATTGTGGTTCGTTGCTGATTTTTTCTTGCTGCATGTTGAGTCACCGGCGCTTTTCTGTTTGCGCTTAAGGCGCGCTCAAGGTCGTATTTGAGTTCTGTCATTGTTTGATAACGAGCTTCTGGCGCCTTTTCAAGTGCTTTGAAAATTATGCGCTCAAATACTTTTGGAATTTGAAATTCGGGACACAACTCATCAAATGGTTGAGGCGGCTCTGAAATTTGTTTGCTCAAAGTCTCCACATAATTTTTGCCAAGAAAAGGCACTTCGCCTGTGAGAGCTTCGTACATAACGATGCCCAGAGAATAAATATCGGTTCGCTCGTCGGTGTTGATTCCAGTTGCTTGCTCGGGACTCATATAAATTGGACTGCCCCAGACTTCGCCCATGCGCGTCAGCTTGGAGGCTTCTTCCACCAATTTGGCGATGCCAAAGTCAACAATTTTCACATAATCTTCTGTGTTGCCCAGTTTGACAAGCATTATGTTGCCAGGTTTTAAATCGCGGTGTATAGCGCCGTGTTTGTGGGCGTGTTGAATGGCTGCGGCCACTTGAACGAATACGTCTTGGAAGCGCTCAATAGATAATCTACCGTCTTTGCGTAAAACCTGGTTTAGACTTTTTCCTTCCAAATAATCCATTACAAAAAATGGTTGACCGCGTTTGCTTGTACCGTAGTCATGCACGCCTACAATGCGTGGGTGATTTAGTCGGTTTAAGACTTGCACTTCGCGCTGAAATCTCGTCACTACAGATTGGTCTGACAAACCGTCTGTGCGAAGCGCTTTGACTGCGACAATTTTTTTTGTTTGTAGGTCTTTTGCTTTGTAAACAAGGTTCATTCCGCCCTGACCAAGCAATGACAATACATAATATCTTCTGCTTAAAACCTGGCCGACGAGTAAATCCTGTCTGTTTGCCGGTATTTTGACTCTATATGCCTGCGAGCCTAAAAGACCTCTGTCGAGGCCTAAAGGGAGAAATTTAAGTGTCTGTTTAATCAGCATCAATTGAGCTTACTTGCCTTGCTTCCGATTTTTTCCAGTTGATGCCACTCCCTCTTTTCTTACGTTCCCAGAGTGACTCGCTGCCTAACAGATTGCCAATTGCTACTAATAAGTGATGGCGTTGACCAGAATTTGCATCAAGCCCAGAATGGCGCCGATTATGAGTCCAAAATATTCAAGTGCCTTAAGTTCGGTCTTGCAAATTTTATAGACCAGACTTTCAAGTTGTTGAGGCGAAAAGAGATCAATTTTGCTTGCAATCAAACCATGCACGCCCATTGCGGGTATGGCTTGCTCAATAAGTTGTCCCAGTTCGCGCTTCAAATAAGAATAGGTGAAGCCAGCCAGATTGCGCTTTAGATTGACTAAAAAAACTTCGGGAACGGATTCTGGATTGAAGCGAAGAATTGCCGATTGTACTGTCATCATTGCTTCGTCTTGCAGGCGGCGGCAGGCTTCTAGCAGATCTTCTTTGTGTTCGATCATAAATTGTCGTACAAAATTATTGACGTTCAATTTGAGCTTGGCTATGTTGTCGAGCGGCATAGAGCGTAAATCGAAATTGGCAATTTGAATGGCGATCTGATGCTTGATACCAAATCTGGTTATGAGGTCATTAATAATTTTCTGCGCTTCTTCAGGTTCTTTCTCAAGAAAATTGCGCCATTCATAACAAACTCTTTTAATGCCTATTAGTTTTGCCAGTAGTCTGTAAGGACCTGATGCGTGCACGTTTACAGATTCTTCTAAGGCGGCAATGTTTTGGGGACTGAGAAGAGTTACCAGAGCATTTCTGATTTTTTCGGGGGTAACTATATTTTCCATAATGCGCGAAGCCAGCTCAGTGGCTTGGTCTAGGTTAATGCGCGCGGAAAGTACAATTTGATCAAACACTTTGTCTACGATTGCAGGAATTTTGGATTCTTTTCCTTGTTCAAGAGACTCTATAGTACTTGCTACAAATGCTTGAAGAACGGTCGGACTGATTTGAGCAAGATCCTGAGCTAGTCTATGCAATTTAGTTGTGTCGCGAAATTCGAGCAATAAAACACGATCGAAAAACAAATCGATAGCGTTATAAATATTTGGCTCAGTAACAAGCTCTTCGGCTCTAGCCTTAATATCTTTTGGTGTGAGCAGCGTTTCGGTAATTGTGGTAGCTACCGCTTGTGAGAGCTTTGTTTGGCGCTTTGGGAAAATACCCGGTGTCAGAGGCACTGCTATTTTGGTGCCAGGAAAATACCAAGTGTTGTATGGATGAAAAAGCATTTTCACCGCGCACCAGGTTGCCACCCAACCGTGTGCGCCATAGAAGAAGGGAGGCAAAACTACTTTTATTAATACTGATTCTGGCGATGCAAAAAGTGTTGCCAGATCAAAGCCGAAACTCATTGTGGATATACTTTTTCTTTGGTTTCCATTTGCTGATTATTATGACAGGCTAATACTTATTTAATAGGATTTGACATCATATAATCTAACGAGTCGCATCGAGGTTTTTTCTTTCCTTGACCAATATTAAGAGTAAGACCAAGCCTGTACTTACATTATTACTTTATTTGATTACGTTTGCTCCAGCTTCAATGGCGCTGGAATTGCCGTCATTAACCAAAAAGCCTTACGCTTCAGGCGATAGATTATTTGCCTGTGAGGCATACAGTGAAGCCGCCCAGGCTTATCAAGTCTTGGTTGACCAGTATCCAGAAGATGCAAAAGCACATCTTCGTCTTGGTAAATCACTGGCAAGACTAGGTCAGGAAGAAACAGCTCTTAACGAGTTTTTTAAGACTATTTTTGTCAATAATGCCGCATCAAAAATGCCTGAAGAAAATCTTGAAGCCAGAGGTGAGATTGCAGCCATATTTTTGAAGCGCGGCGAATATGATGAGGCAGGCGGTCAGTTGCGGCAAATATTGGCACTGAGACCGCAAGACAAAGAAGTACGTGGCAATTATGCTCTTTGCTTGCAGAATTGCGGTTTTTTAGACGCTTCAATTGAGCAATTCAACCTGCTATTGCGCCAGGAGCCTAAGAATATAACCACGTTGTATAACCTTGGTACTGTTTACTTAAAAAAGACAGACAGTCAAAATGCCAAAACTTGCTTTATGAAAGTTGTAGGCATGGACCCTAAAAATGATTTGGCTTTCATCGGACTTGCTCGCGCATATCTATATGAGAAGCAAGTGAAACAGGCAATTGCAGTGCTCACCAAAATTGTGGAGCGCTCACCTTCTAATTATTTTGCCACTATTGCTCTAGCTGACGCTTACAAACAAGATGGAAGCGAAGATATTGCCGTTGAGTATTATCGCAAAGCGTTTCAATTAAATCCTAAAGATCCCGCATCAAAAGCCGCTCTTCTTTCCATAATCGAAAAGTCGAACACGAAATCGTTGGTTCAAAATTCAAAGGTAGAAATAAAATGAACAAAAACCAAAGTAC
>CAZSHS010000037.1:0-1106 GCA_964606665.1 uncultured Candidatus Obscuribacterales bacterium
GTACTTTTTTCCACCATTCAACTTATCGTCTGCCACTAGTCGAACGATTGCATATAAGGATTTTTCTCGTACTTCGCTAGGTAACTGAAACGACATGACTACCAGCCTACAGGCCAGCAAAAAGAAGCATCCTATGAAATTTATGTCTTAGCCATTCTTTCTATCGAAATTAATAACAGTTTTTGACCTCCAGCGCCGAAGATGAATGTAATTACTAGTGGCGGAGTAAGGTAGGAATCCCAGACGTCGCCAGAAATAAATTCTGACTGCAATGGTTTCATTCCAAGTTTATCACCAACAGAATTACGATTATCACCTGGCGAAATATTAGAAGGCAAGTCACTATTATATGGAGCCATCTCACCTGTCCAACTATTTGACTCAAATGGTAAAAATATCGAGAAGATCTCATCCTCTTTGCATATAACCATGATTCCCGTTTTCTTCAAAAAGAATAGTTGAGAATCTTTGGTTTTCAGCAGTTCTGGCTGATCTTCGCAATACTGCATAAAATAGTGAAACTCTTTCTCATCAATCCTTTTTCCTATTAAATTTGAAATGTGCTCAAATAATTTCTTCATCACTAATTCATTTGCGGAAACTGTAGATTAATAAAAATAGTCAGGATGCGGAGGTAGAGGAAAGGGTACCCAGGGGTATTTTTTACATTTGTCGGTACATTCGAGAAAGGCATCCATTGGACTTCTATTACAATGTCGCGCACACCAAGCATAGCATTTGGTTCTCCCCCAGTTTCTTCTGTTTAGTGGGGGATTTCTACAATCTTCACAACGCTTTGGAAACGGTGGATTTGGATCAGGCTTAGGTCTTGGTTTCGGTGACGGATGAGGAGCAGGGACCGGAACCGGAACCGGTTTAGGACTTGGTTCTGGTTCCGGAGCCGGTGTTGGTTCCGGACTAGGGGCTGGTTCGGGTCCTGGTCCAGGTGTAGGTTCTGGACCAGGTGTCGGTTCTGGTTGAGGCTGTGGTGCCGGAGGATCTCCACCCCTCAAACCGCTGGGATCATTTATTGACACTGGATTATTAGTCACGTAGGCGTAAAGGTTTATATCTCCGTATTCTCCGATTGGATCACGGCTTAGCCA
>CAZSHS010000037.1:1116-42245 GCA_964606665.1 uncultured Candidatus Obscuribacterales bacterium
TAGAATTATAAGAACGTGTCAAAGTAAGATTAAGACCACTGCGAGGATCAAAGTAATAATGTGCATACCTGAAATCGGAATCAGTACTACCATGAAGCTTTTGTGGATTGCCGAAAGGATCATATTGGTACTGCGAAACTAGTGCACCCGAGATATCAGTAATATCTCTAATTGATTCGCCATGATCGAGATCATAAAACAGTTTAGTTCCGTTATTAATTTGACCTTTATGCAAAAATATTTTGGATAATACTCCACTACTATCTCTCAACTCGCATCTATTTATTCCGCACCAAATAAACTGCCTAGTATTGGTAGGAGAACCGCCAGAATTTTCAACAATCTTTGTATTCTTACCTAAAAAATCAAAAGTAAACTGGCTATTATTTCCACTTCCCGGATAAGTAATCTGAATCAGCCTATTCTCTGCATCCCAAGAATAAGTATTGGTACCATCGCTTGTCATATTGCCGTTCGCGTCAAAGGTGGGAGATGCGCTTGAGCCAGTACCTGCAACGACCTGGTAGTTGTTTGTCTTCGTGTTGTTGGCACCATCCGTGACAGCAACTGGTATATTGTTATTTCCAGTATTTAGGGTTGCATTGCCTTGAAATTCTTCTGTGTAATTTGGCGTGAATTACCCACCGCTCGCCTTTTGGCCGTACTGGCTTACTTGAATCACGTGCAACCCAAGAAATAATTTTATCATCTGTAGAAATACCATCAAAGACTAAGTTAACGCGAGAATTAAATGCCAGAAGCAATGCTATGCACGGTCTCAATTTTATGGAGTCGAGCTTGGAGTGAGGATGTAAAGCCGCTGCTTGCGCTGGAGGCAAACTAAGCACTAGAAAATCAAAATCTCCCTGACTGAACAGAGTCTCGCCAGATTCATTCTGCACAGTGCCTGTGAGCGACCACTTATCGTCTTGTCTGGAAACGCTACTTACACGATGCGATGTGAGGCAGTCTATTTTGTTTTCAATTTTGCTCGCCATAAAATCAGCGATAGACCGCATAACTGGCACACCAACAAAGCGCGGCTCGGACAAAATTTCCTCTTTCAAGCAACCGTTTTTAAGTCTGGCAAATTTACCATTCCAATCAGATGCATTTTTCAAATGAACAAGATGAGCCAGAAATTCCTTGAATCTAGAATCTCTAGCAGTGAAATATTGCGCACCGTAATCAAATGAATTATCGTCTCTGTCTCTTGAAGCTAGTCTGCCGCCAGGATGACGCCCCTTATCAAAAACGGTGACCTTAAAACCGCTCTTAGAAAGCAAACTGGCGCAGGCAAGACCCGAGATGCCAGCTCCGACAATAGCTACATTAGAGACCTTCAACTTAGAGTTTACCAACTTTCACTTCGCCACCAAATGTGGTGCATTTAAAATCAATTCTGGCCGCCTGAGGGTCAAGAAGTGCAAAGCAGTTATAACAAGAGCGTGGCTTATCGTTCCATCTAGAACAAGCGCACCGATATCGCAAAGGTCAACAAAGCGAGTTCTAACTCTTTCTGTACCTGTACCATCGAACTTAGGCTGTTCAATCTGATAAGCCCCTTCGGCAAGATATGTGTAACAAAGATTGTTCTGTAGAGCTGGATTGGGATGATTTGTTCCAAGCATTGACCAAGTATTGGCGAGATAGCCTGTTTCTTCTCTCAACTCGCGTCTAGCTGCCTCATGGGGATCTATATCTGTATCGTCGACACTTCCGCCAGGCAGCTCTAGAGTGAGTTCTTCAATACCATGTCTGTATTGCTCAACCATAATGAGCTGACTCTTATCATTAACTGCAATAATGTTGACCCAGGCTCCACAAGTAAGAGTAAAGAAATTTCTAGTGCTCTCACTATCAAATTTACTGCTAGCCAGAATTTTGTTGACCGAAAAGATTTTGCAGTCGGCTAACTTCTCGTGCGACACAGTCTGCCATCTAAGCCACTGTGAACTTTCGTCAGTGCCGCTGAGTATTGGATCGTTAAGGGCGAGCGAATCATTCTTCATCTTGTGATCCTCAACTGAAATAGTCTCAAACATGAGTGAACAAGGAATGAACTCTACAAAGCTGTTGTCAATTTTGCAAAGGTCGCATAATGCACCATATTTGGTGAATAAGCAATTACAGCTAAAAGAACCAATTTTTTTTGCGCATTGAGAGCTCCTGTCAACTGGCGGCAATAAATCTATTCAAAGCGATCACAACTCGATCATTAGTTGCCATATACGATAAGGCATTAAAAATCAGGACCTCGCCCCTTATTCAGGTATATTTATGTCTACGCAGGGAACTCAGGCAAACAAAACAGAAGCACCTGCAAATGGTCTTGCCGGTCTCAAACATTGGCGTCAAGACATGTTGGCAGGACTTGTAGTAGCGCTTGTATCTGTACCTCTCTCACTTGGAATTGCACTAGCATCGGGTGCGCCACCTATATGCGGAATCTGGTCGGAAGTAGTGGCAGGAATTGTTATTCCTTTTCTGGGTGGCTCTTATGTGGCGATAAGCGGTCCGGCAGCAGGATTAGCTCCAGCACTCTACTCAGGTATTCTCACCCTTGGACATGGCGACATGGACAAAGGATACAGGCTTATTACTGGCGCTATTATGCTGGTCGGATTCTTCCAGATTGTCTTGACATGGCTCAACGCGGCTCGCTTCAGTTACGTTTTTCCTAACGCTGCAATTCAAGGGATGCTTTCATCAATTGGTTTTCTTCTGGTTGCCAAACAGATTCCCAACTTTATCGGACAACATTATGAAGCCCATGAGTTCTGGAATATGGTTTTCGAAACTCCCCATGAATTCGTTCATCTGCATCCAAAAGTTTTTGCTATTTCTTGCATCAGTTTGGCGCTTCTTTTCATTATTCCAAAACTGAAAATACAACTCATTCGCCAGATTCCCCCGCAACTTATCGTCGTTATAGTTGCAGCAATCTTAGGCCAAATCTGGCATTTGGATGAAAAATTCGTGGTAACAGTACCTGATAATCCGTTGCAAAACGGTATTATTGCCCCCGATTTTCATGCTTTATTTTCGGATCCATCACTGGTTGGCTCAATTTTCGTCATCGTCCTGACGCTTGCTTTCATTGATGGAACAGAATCACTGGCAACCATTCTTGCCGTCGACAAAATCGACCCCTGGCATCGCAAATCAAGTCCTGATCGAACTTTGTTAGCAATGGGAGTATCCAATATTTGCTCTAGTTTGATTGGCGGTTTAACCATTATTCCTGGCATTATCAAAAGCACAACTAATATACATAGCGGCGGTCGCACCTCTTGGGCAAACTTTTATAATGCAGTATTCCTGGTAATATTTCTTTTGGCAGCCGGCCCTCTAATTCACATGATTCCGCTTGGAGCACTAGCTGCTGTGCTAGTACACATCGGATGGAAACTGGCTGGACCGCATAAGTGGAATATGATGTTTGCTCTTGGTCCCGAGCAAATTCTTATCTATTTGACCACTATTTTAGTGACAGTTAGTACAGACCTGATGGTAGGAATTCTGGCTGGAATATTGCTCAAGTTAGCCATTTTGATTACATACAATTCCAAAGCAAACTACAATTTCCATTTTTCAATAATAAGCAGTTTGTTTAAGAGTCCTATTACTGAGTTTAAAGAAGAAGAAGACTCTACCGTTATCTTCATCGGCGGACCGGTAGTCTGCTTCAACTCACTTTCTTTGAGAGCCGCCTGTGAAAAAGCTTTTGAACGACGCAAACCGATTTTTATAAAAATCAATCACTCTGTAAATGTTGTTGATCATTCTAGCTCGACTTATCTAAAGTCGTTTCAACAGGATTGTGAGCGTGTCGGTATCGACTATTCAATCAGCGGATTGCGTACTCTAAAAGCAAGAACAGAAGAATCAAGCTCGCTCAAATATCGCCCCGCACCACTACCTGTGCCAATTGAAGGAATGCATATTTTGCTCGTGGTCGACTATACCGATCACTCTAACGTAGCAGTTGAAGAAGTCAAAAACTCCCCTTGGCCAAAGGGATCGCATCTAGTGGTGGCACATGTCATTTCCAGTCCTTTTGGGATGCAAACCTCCCAACAACACGAAGAAAAAGCAAATCAACTCGTAAACGGCATATGTGACAGTATAAAAGCAGCGAATGACTCATTTACAGAAGTCGAATCCCTTGTTCTTCGCGGTGAGCCCAAGACAGAAATATTGACTCTTCTGCAAAATCTTCATTCCGACTTGCTTGTAACCGGTACAAGAGGCGCTACTGGAATATCGCGCATGTTTTTGGGCAGCCTCTCGCACAAATTACTAATGACTGCGCATTGCCCAGTTCGAATCTGTCGACCAAAACGCTCAAAAACAGGAAACAAAGTCGTACTTGCACTGGACGAATCAAGCTCCGCTTCGATAGCGCTTGAACAGATGGCTGGTCGAGTTTGGCCAGAAAAAACAGAATTTGTCTGTGTTTCAGCTTTGCCTAGTTTGGCAGAATATTCTTATCGTTTTCAGGATAGTTATGCGATTTCGGAGCTGGAACACAACAGAAGAAAACTGATTCAGTCAATCAAAGTCTCTCTAGATTCTGCCGAAGAATTCTTAAAGACACATGTTGAAGATTGCACAGTGCGCTCTAGAGTTCTAGATGGTGATCCACGAGAAACGCTGGTTAAAATTGCCGATGAAGAGCAGTGCGACTTGATTGTTCTTGGTTCTGCTGGCAAAGATCTGGCAGAGCGTTTGATGATAGGAAGCGTCTCTGAAATAGTAGCCAATTACGCCAACTGTTCGGTAGAAGTTATTTGCCAGACCACTCGCGTGCGCGCTGGCGAAAATGGCAATGATGTTCATTAAAAACGTTCTGGCATCTTGGGAACATTCTAATATGGCAATCGTCAGTCTAACCCTGCGGATTTTTTGGGTCAAAAGAAATGGTCAAACTCACATTATGCAGCTTACTGCTGCTGACCAGTTGCATCCAGCTTCCGGTCCTTGCACTTAATGAGGACGGAACATCGCCCGTGCCGCGCCTACAACCTGAGTATGGAATTATCGATCAAAGTCAAAATTCAGCTTTGAGCCGCATCTATAAAATAGAAGCGGCTTTTTTTGGACGCCCTTACGACAAAGACAACTTGCATCAGCGCGTAAACCGCCTTGAAATTAACGTTTTCGGCAACTCTTCTTATGACGCCTTAAGTGACAGACTGGACAGATTAGAGCGCGCACTGGGCAGAGAACCAAAGCTCAAAATCGAGAATCCACCTGCTTTTAAAACAAAAATTAAATCTCAAAGTGCTCCTGCAATAGAAGCACCCGACAAAAAATTTGCCGATTTGCTCAATCGCGCACAAGCCGATATTAGTCTTGGACGCTTTCATGCGGCCGCGGAAGAATTGATGAATGCCATTCAGATTAATCCATCCTCGTCGCTTGCCTTCAGACAATTAGGCGACGTTTTAGTCGAACTAAAAGACTCTGAAGGCGCCATTGAATCTTACAAAGCTTGTTTTGAAAATGACCCGTTTGGCGAAAATGGCAAATATGCCAAAGCAAAATTGCTAAAGCTTTCAGCTCACAATGCAAGAAGCAAAACAGCTCCCCAAGATACCCAACCAGTCGTGCAAAACACCATAACAACAATCAACAGACAAGTTCGAGATTACGCCAATCGAATGCAATACGATGGCAGAAGAAACTCAATGCGCGTTAGGCGCGAATCAGCTCTTGGATTTCCAGCCGGATTTGTACCAGCTTACGACACCGGCTACACCCCAGGTTACCCAAGACGCGGTCGAGGAGGTATGGGTGGTGGAGCTTATGGCTTTGGCGGCGGAGGTGGTTATGGTGGCGGCAGAAATGGCTATGGCACAGGCGAGATAAGCGACTTGAATTATCTGCGAAGCAATTATGCAAGAAGCGATGCTCGAGTAAGAGCCATGGCCGTCCAGCGTGAAGCAGCCCAGAAAGCAGCATACGTAGCTGAAAGTGCAACCAATCTAAAAGATCAGTTATTGCGCCCACACAAAAATGGTGCAGCTCGTTTACGAGCACTCGGCACTAACGTGTACGTTCGGTACTATGGCGATGAAACACCAAGTTCGACCGACGAAAAAATACCTGAAGACCCAGCAATTGAGCTTAAAGCCAAGCCAGAGCGACTAAAGAGATAAAATTCGAGGCAATGATAACAATGAAACTTCTTCGACTGACAAAAACAAATAATCTAATTTTTGGTCTTGCAATTTTATTGGCAAGTGCTGCAAATGCTCAAAGTGAGCCTTCTTCAACCAAGCAAGATTCGTGCTGCCAGACTGGGCGAGCAGAATCTGCCCAAGAAATTATTGACCAGTCTAAGAACTTCAAACTCAATGCCACTCAATCGAATATAAGATTGAAAGACGCTATTCAAAGAGCCCGCATGCTCAAAGGCGAGACGAACAAGCTTGCAGGTGAACTTGAAGCAGGACATATTGACGCTTACAAAAAGAATCTGGCTGCATTCATGGAACATGCCGAAAAATACAAATCGCATCTTTTAAAAACAGAACAAGACTATGGTCATTGCAAAGCATCTGAGGCGGCTTATAAAAATCAGCTTACCGCCTGGAAATCGCACATAGACTCGTATCACATTCGCATTCCCAATTTTAATTTAGGCGAACTGAGACCTCCCAGAGTCTGTCCTCAGATGAACACATCTGTACAAGAATCTGATAGTTTGGCTAACTCTATGCGCACTGACACACAACGTTTAATCATTTCGCAGCGCGAATTGCAAGTTGCTCAAGCCAGACTCACAAATGCAATGGTGGCAAATTCTGCCCAAGACACACAAGTCTTAAATCGCAGCAAATTACTTGAGGCCGAAAGACAGCTTTCAGGTGAGTTTGCCAGTCTAAAAACAGAACTCGAGTTGCTCAATACTCAATACAAAGCAATTGCAAAAACTTCTGATCCACAAGGCACAGTCGCCATTTCAAAAGTTAGTGGACAAGTAAAAAGAAAGCCTTAGCAAGGCAGATCATATATGTATTAACTCGCTTAACGAGTTCAATACTTGATCCACCGTGACTTGGTTCATGCATCGGTTGCTCGCAGACGCCAAGCAATCAAAAAAAAGTACTTCCTCAAAAACGGGAAAATCTGCAAAATTTGAAGGTTCCGCCTTAACCCATTTGAGACACTCCTCAATGCAGGTAGGGGCTTTGATTACTCTGCAATTTTCCTGGTAGCGATCAAAAATAGCGCGTGCAAGAAACAAAGAAACTGTTGGTCTTCCTTGCTGTATCGACATGTGCATTAGTCCGGTATCGACGCTTACCATCGCCATCGACGATGAAACCACATCAAGAACATCTTGCATAGTGGCAGTTTCAAAATATGGCAAACCACTTTCCAAAAGCTCTGCACATGCTTTTGATTTTTCTGGCTGACCCAAGACAAAACAATCAATATTATTTTTCCTAAGACGAGAATACAATTCTATCCAGCCATCTTTGGTCCAGCACTTAAACTCGCCTGCAGAACCTGGCACAAACAATATTTTGTCTTCTAACTCAGGACGAAAATTAAAAGGCAAAGGATTATATCTTTTGAAATCCCAAACGATACCAAGGTCTTTGGTAATAAAATCTTTTGCGATCCTCTCAAAGACTTCAAATATGCTTAGATTGCCGAACTTGGCTATAAATTTGTCAGATCCCAAAACATTATCGAGATGCAGAGGATGAGCACGCAGATTGATATAGCGGTCGTCCTCTTTTAATGTTAAGGCAAGAAAGTCTGGCTCTCTCAAGGAGCCGCTCAAGCCCGGTATACACTGAGCTACGCCTTCTTGCTTTGGTGAGCGGATTACCAAATAAGTAGGCACCCCTGTTGAAATAAGCGCTTCCAAAGCGGGAAGCGTAATTAACAGATCTCCTAAACCTTCTGCAATTGGTGCAAAGTAGTAAACCATGCAAGAAGTATAACCGCTTCAAAGGGGCATTTTCTTTATCTGCTAGAATAGCGAAATGCTCAAATTCGTCTCCAAAATGAAAGCGAAAAAGAATCACAGCCAGGCTGACACTATGACGCTCAAAGCCAGTCAGGAAAGCTTACAATCAGCTCGCAAAGCGCTCGAAGGCTGTACCACTACTATGGGCTTTCGCATTGAGCACTTGAGACATCACGGTCGTGGGTCTCTGGCATTCTCCGCTTTGCAAGAAGGTCTTGATTATTTCATGCACCCAGAATATGGGTTCATTGCCTATAAACCTTTACATGACGGTCCTCAATCTGTGCTTGTTCTTTCAGATCCTATCTGCAAAAAAGAAAACACAAAACTGCTTATAGACGAATTCATGAAAGTGAAAAGCGACCCTGTTTTCTTGCACATCAGTCACGAAGTAGCAGAGATAGTGGCGCAATACGATTTTTGCATAAACGAAGTTGGTATTGAAACTGTCGTAGACATCCAGGAATTTGATCTTGTTGGCGGCAAGAAACAACAATTACGCAACGCCCGTAACGGCGGCAAGAAAGACAATCTTGAAATAAAAGAAGTTGACTCCATAGACAATACCACTTTGAGTAAGCTTAAAAAAATCAGCTCAGATTGGATCAAAGAAAAAACAATCAGCAATAACGAAATGCAATTCATCGTACGTCCCATTGTTTATGTAGACGAAATTGATGTGCGCAGATTCGTAGCACTCAAAGACGGCGAAATAGTCGGCTTCGTAATATTTGATCCCATGTACGAAAATGGTGAAATTGTTGGCTATATCGCTCAGCATTTACGCAGCATTCATAAATCGACCTACTCAGTAGTCGATTGTATTGTTGTCCACGCTCTTGAATTATTCAAAGCCGAAGGCAAACTGATAATGTCGATGGGCTTTTCGCCTCTTGCCAGAGTAGATGACCAGGGCGAATTTAAATACAGCAAATTGCTCAAAGCATATTTCCAGTATGCCTATGAAAATGCCAATTATCTCTACAATTTCAAAAATTTGGCTCAACACAAAAAACAGTACCGACCAGGTATGAAAGGCGCGCACGAAAAAAAAGTTTATTGTGCAATGCGCACCCGCTTTTTACTGCCAAGAATTTATGACGTCTTTAGCACCCTTGGATTCAGACCCATAAGTCAGATGCTCAATCACTACTTGCAGAGAATAAATGAGTTCATCTCAAAACCGCCTAAATCAGATAATTGAGCTACCAGACGGGCGCGTTCTTGGATTCGACCGCTACGGCAGCCCAGGCGGAAAGCCGCTTCTTTATTGTCATGGCGGCGCTTCGAGCAAACTAGACATTGCCTTTGCACATAACACTCTAATCGATTACAACATAGACTTAATTGCGCTAGATCGTCCAGGCATCGGACAATCTACTAGGCAAGCTGAGCGGACACTTCTTGATTGGTCTCAAGACGTGAGATTTGTTTTGAGCGAACTTCAAATTGAAAAACCAATGCCTATTATTGGATGGTCACTAGGTGGTCCTTATGCAATGGCTTGCGCTTATGCACTGCCTGACTTAATAGACAAAATGGCACTTTCTGGAAGCTGCGGACCAATCGGACAGCTTGACTCAGTCAAAGATCTTGATTTGCTTCTGGATCGAATCTTGTTTACGTGCCCAGACAATTTGCACTGGACCATTAGTGTGTTATTGAGCATCTATTCGATATTGCCAACAGAATTTGTGCGCAAGGATTTTCTGAATCAACTCAAGTCGCGTTTCGACAGAGAAATTGTCGAGGCTTACACCAAAAATGAGTTTAAATCTTTCATGCAAAACTCGCTTACCAACAACGGCTGGGGAGTGATAGACGATTATATCGCAGTTAAACGACCTTGGGGCTTTCCACTCAATGCCATTGCGGCTCAAGTGCATGTTTTTCATGGCGACGATGACACTTTGAGTCCCATTTCACAAGCGCATTATTTAAGAAGTCATATTCCAAAATCAAAATTGCACATAGTAGAAAATCAAGGTCATTTCCTTTTAAACAGGAGCTTGCCGGAATTTCTTTCGTGCCTTGGCTTTGCGAAAGAATCAACCTAATAGGGGATAGCCCGCTCAAGATGGGGATGATAGTTTCGTAATAGGGCTAATATTTTAAGTTTTACGGGCTGGGCGTTTTTATGGACGAGGCGGCGAAAGCCAATCGTTTTATACTGGAAGATACGGCGCAACTTAATGCGCTGGACAAGCGCGTGGTGATTAAGGCTCAAAAAACATGCAAGATCCAGTTAGAAAAGATCTTCTGTCAGTGCGATATTTTATTTTCTGGACTTTTAATTGCTGAGTGGATCTCAGGCATACTTTTGGCCATGATCTGGTCTCCTCGCGTCTGGAAAGGAAGTGTTTCAGATACCCACCTTCACGTATACCTGGCGGTCTGGCTTGGGCTTGCGATTATAAGCTTGCCCATGTTTTTGACCTTAAAAAAACAAGGCAGTATTTTAACCAGACATGTTATTGCCATTAGTCAAATGATCATGACTGCCTTCATCATTCACTTGAGTGGAGGAAGAATTGAAACTCATTTCCTAGTATTTGCTAGCCTAGCTTTTCTTTCCTTTTACAGAGACTGGAAAGTGCTGATTTCTGCAAGCTTAATTGTCTTAATCGATCATATTTTTCGTGGAATCTACTTTCCAATGTCGATTTACGGAGTGACCGCTCCTCAGACATGGCGATTCATTGAACATGGCTTTTGGGTATTTTTTGGAGACATATTTTTTATAAACTGGTGCCTGACGACAAGAAAAGAAATGTGGGAAATGTCGAAGAAGCATGCTCTCCTGGAAAACACCAATGAAATAATTGAGTCACAAGTGGCAGCAAGAACGGCTGAAGCGAAATCAGAAAAGGAACGTTTTCAAATTTTGTGTGCTTTTGCTCCAGTAACAATCTTCGAAACTGATCAATTAGGCAACTGGACTTACGTGGGACAAAGATGGAGCGAACTAACTGGTCTTGCTCCAGAAGCGGCTCTGCAAACGGGCTGGCAAAATCTCATACATTTGGAAGAGAAGTCCAGCGTAGTTGCAAGTTGGGCAAAATGCATACGAAAAGAAACTAATTGGGAATGCGAGTTTCGCATCCGCGATATCGAGGGGCGATTAAAATGGGTCCGTGGCGAGGCTGTTCCATGTCGCACAGATCTCGAAAGTGAAGCGATCTTCATCGGATCTATCATGGATATCAGTGACCATAAGTTGAGCGAAAATACCAATCGTCGGGCTGTATTGATTGCTCAAAAAGAAGACTTTCTAGCCACTCTGAGCCACGATTTAAAAAATCCTATTATCGGTACCAACAGAATTCTTGAGCTTATTTTAAATGGCAGGATGGGACCTATTTCAAGCGAACTCATCACAATTATGCACAAGTTGAAAGAAAGTAATAACTCACTTTTACAGATGATTCAAAATCTTATAGCGATTTATCGGTACGATACAGGCGCTGAATATCTCAACTTCGAGCTGGTCGATTTAGTGCACTACGCTCGTTTGGCCATAACAGATATAACTCTTCTGGCTAACGAAAAAGGAGTGGAGCTGAATTTTGAAGTGGATAATTCACTTGAAGAAAATTATAGTGTGGTGGCAGACAAAAACTCACTTGTACGCTTGTTTTCCAACTTGCTCGACAATGCTCTTAAATTCACTCCCAGTCAAGGGAAAATAACCATGGCATTGAGTGGTACCGAGCACACATTGAATGTTGAGGTGATCAATACTGGTTCATTTATTCCCGAAGAAAGTCAAAAAAGACTATTCAACCGCTTTTATCAAGGAGAAGAGGGTAAAAGCTATGTTCCTGGAACCGGTCTTGGTTTATATATTTGCTCTCAAATTGTCCAAGCGCATCACGCAGACATAAGCTGCGTGAGCATTCCCGATAACGGTGGCGAAACACGTTTTCGTGTTTCGTTTGAGACAGAAAAACAGACTTCCTCAGGCAGTCTTGAGCAACTCGGAGTTCAGTCCTCTACGCAGCATGATAAAGTTCACTATAGCGCGTGAAAGTGAAATCTATGCATGGTATGTGATTTGACGGCGCTAGAGAATTAAAATGCATTCTAACCTTATATCCACAGAAATCAAAAGTCTCATCGATCAAATGGCCGAAATAGTTTGGTGCGTTTCACCCAAGGGCTCGCTAATTTATTGCAATAAACACTGGTTCAACTTCACCGGTATCCGCAACTCACAAAACGCAGAAAATACAGAGCAGACTTTTCAGAACTTTCCACCCGGTGAGTCTATTCACAGGGAAGATTTTGACAAGCTTAAGCAGATGTGGTCCGAAGCTCAGGAAAACAATTCAGCATTTTGCCTGGAGATACGTATTAAACAAGGCACAACTCAATTGTTCTTATGGCATTTTCTTCGCTTCTGGCCGATATTAAATGAAAAGGGAATTTTAAAACACTGGGTGGGAATTTGTTCGGATATTCATGCTCTCAAAGAGGTGCAAAAAACATTTCAAATAGTCATGGACAACATTCCTATCGCTATTTTTTGGAAAGATCTCGATTTAAGATATCTTGGCTGCAATACTTTGTTTGCATCACATTCCGGCCGAAAGACCACAGCAGAAATGATCGGGAAAAATGACTATGATATGGTTTACAAAAAAGAGGAATCTGATTTCTTTAGAGCTTGCGACCGGCGCATCATCGAATCGGGAAAACCCGAATATCACATAATTGAACCGCAGCTTCAAGCAGATGGTAAACAAGCTTGGCTAGATACAAGCAAAATGCCGCTTCTAGACGCAGGCGGAAACATTATAGGTGTACTTGGAATTTATGAAGATATTACCGAACGAATAAAATTAGAACAACAACAGAAGGACTTCGTTGCCACACTCACACATGATCTCAAAAATCCGCTTCTTGGAACCAATCGCGTAATCGACCTTCTAATTCAAGGCAAATTCGGCGACTTAAGCGAAAATCAACAATCCATTCTGGATAAATTCAAAGAAAGTAATTCCCAATTGATAAACATGATTTCCAACTTACTTGACGTGTACAGATATGGCACCATGAGTCGAGGTCCAGAAATCGAAGTAGTGAATTTAAACGAACTCTTGAAAAACTTAGTCAAACGCAATCAAATTCACTTCCAATCTAAACAAATCGAAGTCAAATTGGACTTACCGGAAGATTCGATAAACGCAGATCTCAACATTGAAGACATTGACAGGGTGATGTCAAATCTTTTGGACAACGCTATTAAATTCACACCAAAAGATGGAACTATCAAAATAGTACTCAGAAATCTAAATGAAAATTGCACTATCGAGGTTGAGGATGGAGGACCAGGAATAGCGGAAGAAGATCAAAGAGAACTTTTCCATCGTTTCTGGCAAGGTACCCCTGGAAAGAAGTATGCACATGGTACAGGTCTTGGACTATACTTGTGCAAACAAATAGTGGAGTCTTTCAAAGGAAAGATCACCTGCATCAGTCCACCTGGTAAAGGAGCAACTTTTTCAATCATCTTGCCCTTAAAGTTTGAATGACGAGAACTAACTGACATGGTTGCACCAATCAGGATCCTAATAGTAGAGGATCATCTAATAACTAGAATTGGACTCAAAATAGTACTGGAGCAAGAGTCGAATTTTGAAGTAATCGGTGAAGCCGAGGATGGCGTAGATTGCTTAAAAAAGGTAGAACAATTAAATCCTGATGTAGTTTTACTTGACATAGGTTTACCCCTCATAGACGGCGTCGAATGTGCCTCTCGCCTAAACAACAGGCAGTCAAAATCTCGAATTATTTTTCGCAGTTCTCACGAGGAGCTTTCAATAATTTTTTCCGCTTTGGCAACCGGTGCAGACGGTTTTTGCTCTAAAAACAATCCCGACTCCATTCTAATAAACGCGATCAGAACTGTAGCAGGCGGCTCTCCTTGGCTGGATCCACAAATTGCCGCTAAGATCTTAGCTTATTGCAATAAACAACAAAAGACAAATCAAATCTTAAAAGATACTGACCTAAAACTGCTTGAAAAAATTGCAAATAACAACGACTTAAGTCCATCCATTGGCCTGCGGGAACTGATGAAAAAAGTTGGTAATTTGAAAACGACTTATTGAGAAAACGCTTCCTCAGGCAGTCTTGAGCAACTCGGAGTTCAGTCCTCTACGCAGCATGATAAAGTTCACTATAGCGCGTGAAAGTGAAATCTTTCCTTTGCGTACCCATGTGTGCAATATAAACGCAGAGTCAATTAGCGAGCGGTCTTCGGGATACAGTTCCAAAAGCACACAACGCAGTACTGCGTCCTTTTTCAATGCCAACTTAAGCAGAGCAAATGAATCCTGACGAGTTCTTGCTTTTTCGTTTGATACCGTTTTCAGTACCACAAAATATAAGTGGTTTGTTTGATACAAACGAGAAAGCAACTCGTTTTCTCGATCTGTAGTTAGATAATTACTAACACCAAGAAAATTCCAAAATGTAAGCGAGCTTGCTTTGTCTTCTGAAATGGACTCTGAATTAGTTATTGGTTTAATTGCCTCTTTTAGAATTACAACCGCTTTGTCGGCATTAATCTGCTCGCTTTGAGTGAGCGATTGCAATCTCAGCGCAAGACTCAGTATTTCACTTGTGACAGACTTAGATTCGACTAAATGTTGTCCTACTGCTTTTCCAGATTCAAGTTGATTCACAAGCGCGTCTTTTACACGCGACTCCTCTACTAAGCCTGCTTTGGTAAGCAGTTCGCCCAGCAAGATTTTTTGAGCATCAAAAGAAGGTATACGCGAAAATGTCTCGTCGTTTGCTTTAATGCTGCGCAGCTTGCTTGAAACTGTTTGTTCTTCTAACTCTCCAGCTCGCAGCTCGCGCTGCAAAGCCAGAGTTACTCGCAAATAATCGTCCGAAATAAAATCGAGCATCACCAAAACTTGTCCCAACGGAAAGCCAGAACAGTCTGAAACTTTAAGACCAAATTCCAGTTGTTTGCCATTTATTTTGCTCGCCGACACAAGCAGCTCGCCAAGGCGCGTGCGATTTGAATCGGATGTCTTGATGCCTAGAGTAACGAGCGCCTCATCGAATTTGAGTTGACTCATTTTCACTATATTCAGTGCCTGACGGGCCTGGGAGATATTGATGATTTTGTCTCTAAGCATAGACTGAGCCTGGATAGCATCGTGCAATAAATGCTCGTGCAAACACTCAAGAAAAATGAGTGCTTTACCCAGTGGCAGTCCGGTCATAGACGAAATTCTCAATCCGCAATCCAGGTCCTGGCGGTTTACGATGCCGAAGTCAATCAGCAAACTGCCCAAGCGATACTCGGTATTATTGATTTCGTTGTTCATGGTAAGTTTGTGTCCTCAAAAAAGCACACCAAAACAGATGCAAGTTCAAGCGAAAAAATATCGCCCACGCAAAACCAAAAGCGGTAATGCAACCTGCAAAAGGGTAGTAGCAAAATAACCGGAGTGCAAAGCCGATTATGATCAGAAACTTAGTAAGAATCGGGTCAGTTGATTTTGGTTATGCTGGTAAGTGTCGCGAATAAACGCAGCGCAAAAGGCGCTTCTTTTCAAATCAACCAATCCACACTAGTGCATTTAATCTAGTTTGTCAAGGTCGAATTAATGTCATCGTTCTAACCAACCAGACGGGTAAATTGAACAAATAGATCTCTAAGATCCAAAATAGCAATTTATATGATCAAACGCAAAGACGAATTAGAGAAAAGGCGCTTAGAGCCTCTACTTGCCAAAGACAAGATGACTTTTGTCAATTCGGTGCTGGTGCCGTCGGCAGTTATAACTGCTATGAAAATTGTTTTCGAGTTAGTAATGAAACTGCCTGGTGGCGGGCATCTTGACGTTATCCTGCTCGAAAATGCAATTTTCTTTGCCATGATGTTTTTTACTGCGGCTATTGTTTATCTAGTTTTGAAACGCAAAATGAACAAATTAGATAGTGCACCACAAATCAATTCTTTTTTGCCTGGCAATTCGATTGAAAAATTTAGACCAATCGAGATGCGCACCCCATCTGAATATCCAATGCATGCAGAATTTAGACCAGCAGCAAACTCTTTGAAAACTCTTCGATTCTTCTTGCTTTTTTCGTGCGGCGGTTTGGCTTTAATTATTATTCTTAGCATGATGATGGGTATGTCTCAGCACAATCTTTTTGTATTCCTGGGCTTCCTCGTCATCCTTGCCCTGCCTGTCTGGTATGTGATTACAGTCGTCAAAGGTGTTGAGGAATCGCTTCGCGAAAATTCATTCCATTTAGCCCACAGTGACATCTATGAGCTAGAGCTAGTCTCGCTTTCTCGCGACGTCTCACAACAACATATGATGTATAAACTTTGCATCAAAATGGGCAACACTCTCAAAAATTATCATGTGCGACCAATGCCCCAAAGCGAAAAGAATTTTTCAGAGCTTGGTTTGATCAATGAAAACTGTCCCCAAAAGATTTCTGCCCACATAAATCCAGTGACAGGCGAGCCTTTAGCCCTAGCCACAAAGAGCGGTCCAATCTGGCTCTCTAATGCAGAAATCAGACTCTTCTTCTTGCCGCCACGCACGGGGACCAAGCTGCTCAGTATGGCGCGCCCTGTTTTACCTCTAGACTACGACAAAGGCATTAAGCTCTTAGCCGATAAAAGCTCAAGAAATCTCGAAAACGACAAGTTCGTAGGCACATGGCACGGTTTAAGCAGTTTCGACCGCAGTGCAAATACCCAAAACGATTTTTTTATTAAACTAGAGCAAACGCCAGATAAAAGACTTTCTGGCACTTACCACAGCAAGTTATTAGGACCTTTATATGGCAAAGTGACCATAGAAGGCAAATCCTGTGAGAACGAACTATATTTGAACGTCATATACCACTTCTGGCTCTGGAAATTATTCGAAAAGCCTGAGCTTTGGGCAGGTATTTACGATCCTGAAAAGCGCCAAATCACAGGCACATTCAAGAAAGGCAACCTTAGCGGCATTTTTGTACTTTCCAAAGATTTTCAGTAAATCACACTTTAGGGTGGCTACTAAAAATCAAACTAAAATGCGATGTGCCGCACCATCAATTTTGTCATAGTTGAAATGTGACTTGCACCAGGTCGCAGAATCGATAGAACTAGTTTTTATGGAGCAGCATATGAAATATCATATGAGCCTAACAACCGTATTGCTCGTTTCAGCACTAACCATGAGCAGTTTGAACATCGCATCAAAAGTGAGTGCCGCAGAATCGCGCAGCCGCTGGGACAAACAAACCGACTCTGCCTGGCAGTCATATTGCCAAGGCGACTATGCAAAGTCTCTCGATTCCTCAAAAAAAGCTTTCTTCAAAACCCAAAAGCCAACCCAAAAAGCAATCAGCTTGTGCAATATAGCGTCTATCGCATTACAAAACGGACGCATTGCGCAAGCTGAACTGCTTTATTTAAATGCTCAAAATCTCTTCGATCAAGCAGTTGCTTCTAGCCATCCTTATTATCAGGTATTGTTAAATAACCTAGCCGTGCTCTATTTGAACAAAGCAGACTATGAGCGTGCACAACTTTACTTCAATCAAATTATTGAAGCAGATGCTCCACAAACAGAAGATGATCAAAATCCACAAACTGCAATAATTTTGAATAATCTAGGCTCGCTCAATTTCAAACAAGGCAATTTCGACAAAGCGCAGGTTTGTTATGAAAAAGGGCTATCTTTGCTTAAAAGTGAAACAAACAAGAATTTGTTAGTGGCACGTTTACTCAACAATCTAGGCGTAGTCCAAGCTCACAAAAACAATCTAGCTCTTGCAGAAAATTGCTACCAAGAAGCCCTGGCTATAAGACAAACCAAACTGGGACCAGACTCCAATCACCCAGATCTTGCCTCAAGCCTGCACAACATGGCACGGCTCTGCACCTGGCAAAATAAACTTGACCAGGCAGAAGAATATTTCAACCAGGCAATAGAAAAGCGCACAAAGACCTTTGGAGCAGAACATCCAGAAATTGCTTCTTCTTATAACGGACTAGGCGAGCTACACTTAGCCAAATCGAACCACAAAATGGCGCTTCATTTTTACAACAAAGCGCTTGCCATGCGCATAACGACACTCGGTGAAAACCATCCAGACACCGCCGCTTCGTATTGCGGTCTTGCACAGGCGCTTGAAGCCAACAATCAAATAACAGAAGCCCGCTTGGCATATTTAAAAGCAATAGACATTCAAGAAAAGACACTGGCCAATACCCACCCAGATTTGCTTAAAAGCAAGCTAGCTTTACTTCGTCTGGATAGCTTGACAGCATACAAGAGTTAAGACACCCTCTTTTAAAATAGTGCTAAATTAAGCTCTGTCAGCTCTATTGGCGGGTAATTTCGTGACAACAACTAAGCCCGGCTCGACCGGAACTTCGGACCTTTTGCAGCGCACAAAACCTCTGCGAGACGATGTGCGTATGCTTGGCTCTTTGCTTGGACAAACTATTTCGAATTTAGAAGGCGAGCATGTTCTTGCACTGGTAGAAGAGTTTCGCGCTCTAACTAAAGCCACGCCAAGCGACGAAAACAAAGACCGTCTGGCTAAACTAACAAGCAGCATGGATCTGGAAACGGCACGTAAACTGATTAAAGCATTTGTTTGCTATTTCGACGTTATAAACATGGCAGAACAGAATCATCGAATCCGCAGGCGCGCTCAACGTGAATCAGAAAACCCTGACCAGATAGAAAACGACTCGCTTTCATATGTTCGTCGACATGTTGAAGAAGCGCAAGACAATGCAAACAAGCTGTGGGAGACATTTACCAATCTAGATATCGAAGTCGTTTTCACAGCGCACCCCACCGAAATTACGCGCCGGACAGTTTTGTTAAAACAACTTAGAATGGCGCATTTACTTTATTTGCGCGATCACCCACCGCTTACTAAAAAAGAAAGTGAGCAAATAGAAGAAGGTCTGGCTGGTGTTGTAGAATCGCTCTGGCTCTCGGATCACATTATTTATTTCAAGCCATCTCCATTAGATGAAGTGCGCTATGGTCTATCTCTTTTTGATAGCGTCGTGGTTGATTCGATTATAGACGTCCATAGCGAATTAGACTTGCTGGTCAAAGAACTGGCACAAAAGCTCAACAAACAAGTTCCGGAAAATTTGACCTACACCACTTTTGGTTCTTGGATCGGCGGTGACCGCGACGGAAATCCATATGTAACCACAGATGTTACGCGCTCAACTCTTGAGATGCAGCGCAAAGTGATACTTGAAAAATATTTGAAAACACTGGAAAAAGTTTTCAATGAATTGAGCCACAGCTCAAACGTTTTAAAAATGGACCAGAATCTTTTGGACTCGGTCAAAGCAGACGTTAAGCTCTTTCCCGACGTGCACGAGCGCTATTATCAAAAGTACAAATTCGAGCCTTTCAGACGCAAATTGCTTTTCATTCAAGAAAAATTGCGCAGAACTTTAGACGCAAAAGAGCACGCCTACAAAAATCCAGAACAATTTTTGGGCGAACTTAAAATGATGCACACGGCATTGCAAAAAACCAAATGTCGCCACAGTCTTGAACAATTAAAACGCTTGATGGTGATGGTAAATATTTTTGGTTTCCACTTAGCCAAACTCGACTTGCGCCAACACAGCGCCAGACACAGTCAGGCTTTTAGTGAATTATGTAAATCATTTGGCATCTTTGAAGACTACGAAAAAATTGACGAAGAAAAACGCATCGAATGGTTAACTCAAGAAATTCAAAATCGCCGTCCACTCTTTCCAGTCAAACCTGCATTCAGTAATGAGACCAATGAGACTTTAGCCACTGCAAATATGATGGCCAAAATGCAGGACGAGCACGGCATCCGCGCAGTCGATACTTATATTGTGAGCATGACCAAAGACGCATCCGACATGCTTGAAGTACTATTACTTGCCAAAGAAGCTGGCATTTACAGCCCCGATGCAAAATCAAATCCCAATCGCACTATAAGTATTGTCCCACTTTTTGAAACAATCGAAGACTTGCGTGAAGCGCCAGTCTTGTTTGACAAATTGCTTTCAAATAAAGTTTATGGCGATTATCTAAAATCGCGCGGCAACTTGCAAGAAATCATGATTGGCTATAGCGACAGTTGCAAAGACGGCGGCATCGTTACATCGAACTGGGAATTGTATAAAGCCCAGAAAAAACTAGTCGAACTGGCCGATTCTCGCAATATCAAACTAAGACTGTTCCACGGTCGCGGTGGCACTATCGGACGTGGTGGCGGTCCTACTCATAGAGCCATTCTTGCCCAACCACCAGGCACTGTTTCTGGTCGCATTAAAATCACCGAGCAAGGCGAAGTGATAAGTTCTAAATATTCAGTACATGGAATTGCGGTTAGAAACTTCGAGCGATTAGCAGCGGCCGTAATTGAATCGAGCCTGACTGAAAACAAGAAAAAGAAAACAGGCATCGACAAACCTGAATGGCTCAAGCTGACCGAAGACTTATCTAAAGAGGCATTTAAAGCATTTAGAAGTCTCATCTACGAAGACAAAGACTTTCTTGAATTCTTTTTGCAGTGTACACCAATTACTGAAATCAGTAGATTAAGACTTGGCTCACGCCCATCCAGACGCACCAAGGGCAGTACTGCCATTTCAGATTTGCGTGCGATACCCTGGGTATTTTCATGGACTCAAAGTAGATTTCTACTTCCTGGCTGGTATGGCTTTGGCACTGCATTTAATACACTTGCAAAAGACCCAGCCAAACTAAAACTAATGCAAGATTTATATAAAGAATGGCCATTCTTCAAAGGTCTTGTAACCAAAGTAGAAACGTCGCTTGCTATAGCCGATATGCGAATTGCTCAACACTATGCCGATAGTTTGGTTGAAAACGAGCAGATCAAAAATAAAATAATGGGTCGTATACTAGACGAATTCGAAGCAACCAAGAATGCCGTCTTAACCCTATCTGGACAAGAATTCCCTCTTCAACATTCAGAATATTTGCGTCGCTCAATCGAACTTAGAAATCCATATATCGACCCGCTAAGTTATTTGCAGGTTCGATTTATTAAAGAACTTCGAGCCAAGCTAAAAGAAGCAAGCGCCAAGCAAGATGCAACAGTGGCACCAGGTGAGTCTGGCGAACCAGACACTTTGCTTGATACCGTTTTGATGACTATTAATGGTGTGGCTGAAGGATTGCAGAGTACTGGCTAAGCAGTTACTCGCTTATTCTTCAATTCAAACAATTCTGGTTTCAATTTAAATCTTGCTGCTAGTTTTTCGCGAGCTGCTCGTGGTAATCCTCTAGAGCCTTTCAAAAACGAATTGATATTTTGTCTTGGCATATCGACCAGCTCGGCTATCTGACTCTGACTTAAGTTATGCTGATCCATAATGAAAGTCAGAATGTCGTTTCCGGAAACCTTCTCCAATTTGATGTTTAACTGTGAAGATTCGAAGGTTGAAATCATTACCCCAAGTGCTTTGCCATAAGCGATTTCAGCGGGCGTCAACTCACCATCTAACTCATCCATTTTCAAAAGTACGTTGATCGCCTTCTTGTGTTGCGTCCAATTTTCAATTGGCACGATTGGAAATTCAGCAATCCATTTCAAATATTTTTTGTCTATCTTCACTTTGTTATTCTACTTTGTTCGCAAGGGGGATATTTTGCTGTACTCTGCATGGTTAAAGACGTCTAGAATAGTTATGCGTTTTTGTTGAAATGAAATTGAAACCAACAGTCGGTACGCATTTGCTTTGATATTAAAACAATATCGAGATTTAGGAATGTAATCGCACGATGGAAAGTCACTTTTGAGTTCGACTAAGTTTGACCAGTCTGTCGAACGCGCAATAGCGAGCCAGGCAGCCAGAGCCTTGCGCGCATCTGAGTGGAGCTTGCCAAACTCATATAGAAGATTTTGATTGAAAACTTCCAATGTTCTAAGCGTAATCAAATTTGATGACAGAGTCAAGATGCGAGACAATAAAAATAGTAGTTCAGAAAAATTTTTGGCGCTAGCAAAAATCGCCATTAAGTGGCAAGCCCTTGCCTGTATCTCGGATTCATCGTCTGGCGAAATTAAGCAATGCAATTTGCTTGCCTATAACGCCGCAAAAAATCGGTTTTGAAACGCTTGCTCTATCAGGGTTTTGGGATGGTCTTGTAAGAAAAACAACGCATATTTACTACTAGCTGAAGCAAATTAGAAGAAGCGCTCGAATCTATCAGCCCGTTAGGCTATAGTAAAAACGAATGGTTTTTCTCACACATCCAATTCAAAAGGCGGTCA
Source organism: uncultured Candidatus Obscuribacterales bacterium (assembly GCA_964606665.1). GTDB lineage: Bacteria > Cyanobacteriota > Vampirovibrionia > Obscuribacterales > Obscuribacteraceae > Aved-18. The sequence continues at coordinate 23,402 of CAZSHS010000037.1, forward strand.
GAGCAAGCCTTTGCAGTCGCGCAAAAAGCCGCCGTTATAGGTGGCACAAAGACCACAAGAAAAGTCGTCCCATTTTCTGGCAGAGCGACTTTTCCTGGGGAGGAAAATCACTATGATATTAAGCGCTAGCGCTCACCATCAATCTTTCCAGTAAAATTCTGCGAATATTCAACTGACATAAATCCTGGATTGTCGCGACTATCGACTTTGAATCGACGCGCGATTTGCAATGGATTACTATTCAATTGATCTTGATAAGATTGCGCAAGCTCAGGCATTCGTCGGTGCTTGTAATAACCAACCAAGTTTCTGAGCACCGCATTTACTTCGCTGCTTTTGGCGCCATATTCTTTTTTAAAAATCTCAAGTGCTTGTTTATAATTCTCTTCTGCTTCTGTGTAGTAGCGATTTCGCTCATACGAAATTGCCATTCTATTATGTGCTAAACCAAGAATGGGATTGGCATCGCCAAAGGACTCGGACATTGACTCAAGGGCATTTTGATAATATCTAATTGCGTCTGGAAAGCGTCGCTCGCGCTCCAGAATAAATCCCATTGTGTATTGATATCGAGACAACAAAAGAGGCTCGTCTTGGATACTTGAAAGCATATCTATTACTCGGCGACAGTGCAATTCTGCATTGGCAAAATCATTCTTGCGAATCAAGTAGGTAGTAAGCTCAAATTCGGCTTCTGCCAACACTTTGTCATTTCTTGGGTAAGCACGTACTGCCGCTTCAATTTTATCTGAATACTCTTGCATCTCTGCTGTATTTTCACCAGTCGCTGCCACCACAGGCGGTTTTTCAGTAAAACTAAATAGACCAGAAAGTCCAGGAAAAGTAAGTGGACGTTTATCATCATCTGGATTTACATAAGATGACACCACTTCAAATCCAAAGAGAAAAACGACTGTCACAAGCAATGCTGTTCCAGCCGGTGCAACCCAGCGCATCTTGTGATTGAGCGGCTTCTGGCGAGGCGGTTTATTATTCTTGATACCAAGCAAATCCATGCGCAAGGCAAATACATTTTGATATCTGTCTTCTGGCACTTTTTGCAAACATTTCAAAATGACATACTCAAGACCTTTGGGAAGCTCAGCTTCTTTTAGATGCAGAGTTAAATTAGATGGCGTTTCATTCAAGTGCATCAAGATTGTTTTAATGGGATTATCACCAAGAAATGGTGGCACGCCACACAAGACTTCGTACATCAAACAACCAAGCGAATAAATGTCAGAGCGAACATCTAATTTGTCGCCCTGACACTGCTCAGGACTCATATAAATCGGGCTGCCGAGCACTTCTTCGCCTGATGTTAGCTTGAGAGTATCAAGACCAGCACGAGGCAAAATCTTAGCGATACCAAAGTCGACTATTTTCACTCGCTCTTCGTCATCGACTAAAAGAATATTGCCAGGTTTTAAATCTCTATGGATAACTCCCTTGGAATGAGCATGTTCAAGTGCTTCGCAAATTTCGATAAAAACATTTATTGCTTTTGCCGGCTCCAGATGTCCGTCCTTTGCAAGTATTTGCTCCAGGCTCGAACCTTCTAGATAGTCCATTACAAGATAGGGTGCGCCAGTGCAAGACTCACCAGACGAATAGACGGAGGCAAGATTCACATGGGTCAATCTGCTTGCAGCAAGAGCTTCTTGCTTAAATCTTGTCACCACGTTTTTATCTCTTGCCAGTTCGCTACGCAAAACTTTTATGGCAAAGACTTTTCCAAGCACTTTGTCCATAACTTTATAGACGCTGCCCATACCGCCTTCACCTACGCGACTCAAGACGTCGTAGCGTTCGTCCAAACCGGCTTCTCGACTGATATCGGTTTCAGCATCAGTCGAAGCACGCCAAGGAGGAGCGGCGTTGTTACGCGCAAAAGAAGAAGATTCAACATCTTCTTCAACAATTTCAATCATTTTTTCTTTATCTGCTTGTTCTGCTTCCATTGCAGTCGCTTCGAGCCGTGAATTATTTATTCCCAGTTCGAAGCAGACTTGTTTCTTCTTAAATTATCTATCGAGCGCTGGGTCCGGACGTTCAAATACTTCTGTTGACGATTGAGCATCTGTGCGTTGAATCACGGTGGTTCTAGGCGGAGCTACTTCTTTGCGCACCACTTCTCGTGCAGCAACATAGCGTTTTGGTTTTGGCTTATACGCTACTCTTTTGGCTTTGCGCACCGTTTTTTTCTTATAAACTTTTTTAGGCGCAACACTTACATAATGCTTTTCGACAGTCTTAACTACTGCTGGCTCTTGATGAACAGTTGTAGTTAGTGTCGTTTTGTTTGTAGGAACCACTACCTTTTCGTGCCGTTCTTGAATGAGTGGCTCTTTTATTACAGTCGTATTACCATCAGAGTCTTTGATCTCTTTAGTACGTACAATCTTGGGCTCCATCCAACTATCGACGACCTCTGCTGGTCCAGTCTGTATCACCTCTTGCACTGTAGTCTGGTCTGCGGCAAATGCCGGTGCTTGTTCAAATCCCAGTGTAAGTGTCACTGCGGCTATGCCAAGCAAAAGCTTATTGGTATTCATATTTCCACTCCCCCAAGGAGTCCGTAACTCATCTACCTCTGTGGTAGCACGGACTTTCGAGGTTAGCGTCTGTTTTTTAGTCCAGCCTGCTCGCGAAGTGCGTCTACGGTCATTTCACCGATTTTTCGATACCCACCAGGTGAGAAGTGCAATAAGTCGGGCGATGCCAATTTTTGCTCGCGCCATCTATGTATAGAACCTGGTCCACCCATTTTTTCTCTCAAGTCAAGGAACATCAAGCCGTTCTTTTGAGCCAGGTCTCGCTGAGCGTTGACTACTCCGTCGATGCCTTGAAGCGGTCGACCTTTGACGTTACCGTCGGCAGCGCTTACAACTAATATGGCTGAGTTGGGCGAGCGTTGCTTGATTTCATCTATCAATTTTTGATAGCGACTTCTGAACTGAGTATCGTTAAAAGGACCATTGGCGTCATTGCTTCCAAAAGAAATAATTACCAGGTCGGGCTTTTTGTCTTTTATTGGTCCATCCAACCATTCGCGTGCATGCTGAACAGGATAGTTAGATGAGACGCCGCCCTTTGCCACAGGCTGAAAATCGGTCGGGGCGATTTTGTTCAATTGAGCTTTAATTGATTCGGGCAAAGTATTTGCTGCCACGTGCGAATCACCGAACTGGACTACGGTTAAAGGCTTGCCGCCATTATTTGCGCGCTCAACTGCCGCTTGCAATCTGGCAATAGCTGAATTAGCAGGGCGCTCTGGTCTATCATTTATCCTGGGTCGCTCCCTCACATCAGGTCTTTGCGGCGGCATGTCCTGCTCGTAATCGGGCGAGAAATCATCATCTCCGGGTGGATAATCGAAATTTTCTTGAGGCTGTGTTCGTGGTCTAAACGGACCAAACTGGTCGGGTCCAGGTCCAGGCTGATTGAATTGGTCCATATTATCAAATTGACGCATTACTTGCGGAATCATTTTCAACATATCGAACGGATTGAACTGTTGATTTGGTCTATATTGATGCATCGGTCTGTAATGCTGTGGATAGAATTGTTGTGGATTAAATTGCTCACGATGGCATGGACTTTGATTGAACTGATTAAACTGCCCATTATTGAATTGCTGGTTGCACCCGGGTTGTTGCGGCCGGAAGTTGGCGTACTGTGGTCTGTAGTTTGAATACTGCAAACCAAACTGATTTTGATTACCGAAATTCATCCCCCTGTTATAAATTTGGCTGAAATCCATATTTTGCGGCTGCATGAAATTAGTAAATGCAACATTGATACTTGTGTTTTCGTTTCTTTGAAAGGGACTGTACAAAAGCGTAAGTTCTCCAGTGTTCACACTGGGGGCTTGAGTGTCTTCGACTCTTTCTTTTTGAGTATCCAGACTTCGATCCATGATTAAATTTTGCATTTATAGATGCAAAATGGCTACACGGTTTTCCCCCAGTAAGGGGCGCTTAGCGAAAAGACTTATTTTCCAATGCAAAAGCGGGCGAAGACTTGAGTGATTACTTCTTCGCTCACTTCGGTTCCGCAAGCTTGAGACAATGCAATTATGGCTTCTTTCAAATCTGTAGCCAGACAGTCCTGGGGAAAGTCGTCGCTCACCGCCCGCTCAAGCAATACTAATGACTGCAACGCTTTAAGACACAGCTCGCCTTGGCGTTCGTTCACTGAAGCACCTTTGTCCTGGCTGCCTGAAAATACAAAGCGTGCAAGACACTCGCCCAACTGGTCCATTCCATCTCCAGATTTTGCGGAAATGGAAATTTGATCTATTGCGTCTTCTGGCATTTTATTTTTTGCCTCGCCCAGATCAATTTTGTTCTTAACCATGATAAAAGGCTTTTCAGCGATCATGCTTTCAATTTTTTGGTCGATGTGATCGAACTCTTTCGAACCGTCGATCATGAAAAGAACCAGATCAGCTTGCTCTATTGATGCGACTGTCCGGTCTATTCCAATTTGCTCCACACGGTCTTGAGTGTTGCGAATACCTGCGGTGTCGACTAGTAAGACTGGAACGCCCGCAAGCTCCACAAGCTCTTCTATAGAGTCTCTTGTGGTTCCAGGAATTTCTGTCACGATGGCGCGCTCGAATTTGAGGAATTGATTTAACAGGCTTGATTTGCCGACATTTGGCTGACCCACAATAGATACGCGCAAACCTTCGCGCAAGAATCTACCTGCACGCATCGTTTGAGCGAGGCTAGTCAAGCGCGCCTTAGAGTCCACCACTATTCGCTCTAAATCATCTAATGGCACTTCGCCCACTTCTTCGGGAAAATCTATTCCTGCAGTTATGCGAGTCAGCAATTCGACAAGATCGCTTCGCACGTTTGAAATTTTCGAGCCAATTTGCCCGCTCAAAGCTGCCTGAGCTTGTCTGCTTTGCGATTTGGTTTTAGATTGAATCAAATCCATAACCGCTTCAGCTTGAGTGAGATCCATTTTTCCCGACAAATAGGCACGTTGAGTAAATTCGCCTGGTCTTGCAAGTCGGGCGCCCAGACTAAGAATAAGCTCCAATATTTCGCGGGCAATCACAGGACTGCCATGACAATTTATTTCAACCAGATCTTCGCCAGTGTAGCTTGCAGGTTCCTTATAAGGAATGAGAACAACATCGTCTACACAAATTTGTGTTTGCGGTTGAAGAATGAAGCCATGCATGGCTTTATGGCTATTGCCTTTGAGATTGACCGGCAAAAGCGCGTCTTGAGAGGAGGAAAAGATTTTCTGGGCGATCTCAGTTGCAAGAGGACCAGATATACGAACGATAGCTATTGCGCCAGACCCTGGAGGAGTCGAGATCGCCGATATGGTGTCGAAATTAGTTCGCAATGAATTCATACTGAAAAAATCTACCACACAAATTGAAAATCTTTGGAGATCCTATTGAACTCAGATAACTTGGGTGGTAGTATCACATTCGTTTTTAATTCCGGCCGGTGTGAAAAAATATCGATGCACAAGGCGCGGTTTTAAAAATCCAGTCTACGTCAGCTTGATGAACAATATCAAAGTAGGAATAAAGTATGAACAAAGCAGAACTAGTAAACGAAGTAGCTAAGGCTACCGGTCAAACTAAGTTGGATGTGCATAACACAATTGCATCACTCCTCCATAGTCTGACTTCCGCGATGGCCTCTGGCGAACGCGTTACCCTGGTCGGATTCGGCACTTTCGAGCGTCGTCACAGACAAGCCCGCATGGGTGTCAATCCTCAAAATCCTGATGAGAAATTGAGAATTGCTGCTGCACGCGTTCCTGTTTTCCGTCCTGGTCAAGAACTCAAAGCAATCGTAGATGGCAAGCAGAAAATGGCTGCTCTAAACGTAGGTTCTTCCGAGCCTAAGAAAGCTGCCGCTAAGAAAGCTGCTCCTAAGAAAGCTGCTGCTAAAAAAGCCGCTCCTAAGAAAGCTGCTGCTAAGAAAGCTGCTCCTAAAGCCAAATCGAAAGCCGCTAAAAAGCCTGTAGCTAAAAAAGCTCCAGCTAAAAAGAAAGCTAAAGGCCGTCGTTAAATTATAAAAACGACTAGCTCTCAGCTAAGACGAAAAATAGTTAGGAGTCGCGCAAGCGGCTCCTTCTTTTTATGATTTCATCTTCTGGCGCAATATGATAATAGAGACAAAATTGGAAAATGCATGAGCAGTGATTGGAAGCCACAATGAATGGCTTATTTCGAATAAGACTCCAAACAGATAACCAGCAAGCGCTGCCCAAATTACATACAGATAGAACTGACTGCCAGCAAAATGGCAGATTCCAAAAATCAGACTGGCTATCACTATTCCAAATTCAGTTTGTAAAACACCGCGATAAAATACTTCTTCGCAAAAACCCGAAGCTGCAGCTATCAGTGCTATATCGACGATTCTTGAATGGGCGAAAAGGGGCCCCATAATTTCATACACTAATTGATGAAAGGCCTTAAACGATTCTACTTTGGTTATAACAAGTCCAACTACACTGAGCAAAACGCCAATCAATGCACCAAATACAAAAAACTCAATGCGAGCATTGGCAAGCACTGGCAATAAATCTATATTGCTTACAAGACACCAGATGGCAGCGATACCCAGCAACACCGCTTCTATAACTATGACAGTACTAAGAACAAATCCTCTTTTGTACTGACGTGGACGCTCTTCAATCACAATTTAAGTGCTCCGCCGAGACTAGCACCACTTGTGCTTTCATTTTTGTGTCTTTGACCAATACCAGACAAATTTCTCGATTTTCATCGCATGCCATGAAAAGCCCGCGTTCATCGGTATTTAAGTTTTGGTCGTCGAGTTGTTGTCCATTGACAAGCCTTAGCAAAATTCCGCTTTCTAGTTGATGCGATGGAACATTTATGGCATTAGCTCCAGTCATTACTACTTTACTGTTTTCTGTTTGCCACTGCTCTTTGAACTGGTCGATAGTTATAGCGTCTTTTAAATTGAATGTGCCAACTCGCTCTCGCAATAAGCTTTTTAGACAGGCGCCAACTTCGAGCATTCCACCAAGATCGCGAGCTATCGATCGTATATACGTTCCTGATGAGCAGCTAATACGCAACTGCAAAACGTGATTTTCAAAGTTAAGTGCGTCGATGGAAAATACTTCCACTCTGCGTGGTTTGATTGCATCAGTTGCCAGCGACTGTCCTTTGCGAGCCATATCGTACATCTTTACGCCGTTGATTTTTATGGCGCTGTAGGCCGGAGGAATCTGCTCGATTTTTCCAAGAAATGTTTTTAAATGCGAACCGATATCGGTTCGTGAAATTTTTTCGAGTATTTTACTCTCTGCTTGTTCGTTTATCACTTTTCCTTCAATGTCGTCAGTATCGGTCGAAGTGCCAAACAACACTTCCGCCAAATAAGTTTTATCGTCCGGCAAAAATTGTATAAGCCTACAAGCTTTTGAAAGCCCAATTATCATTACACCCTGTGCCATTGGATCTAGAGTGCCTGAATGACCAACTTGTCTAATGCCAGTGATTTTACGCACAGAATTGACCAGGTCGTGCGATGTGATGCCACCCGGCTTGACAAGATTTAGAAATCCAACTGGTTTATTTAAATCAGACTTCGCCACGAGCAATTTTGCCAAGTAGCTCGGATACCTTCGCTCCACGTTCAAGTGAATCGTCTAAGAAGATCTGCATTTCTGGAGCAAAACGCAAACGCAAACGACGACAGATTTCTCCGCGCATCATACCGACATTATCTTGAAGAGCTTCAAGCGTTTTTTTCTTTGCTTCATCGTCTCCAAAGACAGAAATGTAAACACGAGCTGAGCGACAATCATGAGTCATTTCCACTTCAGTTATAGAAACGAGTCCCGATATACGCTCGTCGCGGATATCGCGTTGCAACATTGACGCAATTTCTTTCTTTATTGACTGAGACACTCTCAGTGAGCGTTCTAGTGCCATGTGATTTTTACCCGATTCGTCCGATTAGCAGAATTAACCTTGCTTGGTTTCTTTGATGATGAAAGCGTGGACTTTATCGCCTTCTTCTAATTCGCCAAATTTTTCAAAGCTCATGCCGCATTCAAAACCAGATGCGACTTCTTTGACGTCATCTTTGAAGCGCTTGAGGTTATCGAGCTTACCTTCATAAATGATCTCTGTACCGCGCTCAACTCTAACGATTGCATTGCGTTGAATTTTGCCTTCTTGCACCATACAACCTGCAATGACACTTCCTTTACCCACTTTGAAGATTTTGCGAATTTCGGCTGTACCGATTTTCACTTCTTCGCGAATTGGCTCAAGCATACCGAGCATCGCTTTTTGTATGTCATCTGTAATTTGATAGATCACGTTATAAGTTCGAATATCAACGCCGGTCGCTTCTGCAACTTGTCTTGCATTTTGATCAGGGCTTGAATTAAATCCGATGATAATTGCATTTGAAGATGCAGCCAGATTAACGTCATTTTCTGAAATCTCGCCTGAAGCTGCTCGAAGCAATGTAATTTGAACTTTTTCGTCGGAGAGCTTGCGCACCGAATCTGCGATGGCTTCAGCCGTACCTTGTACGTCGGCTTTGACAATAATTTTCAGTTCTTTCATTTCGCCAGACTCAAGCATTTCATGCAAGGATTCAAGCGAAACGTGATGACCCTGACGCGCAACCACTGCATCTTTGCGAGTGTCGGCAATTTCTTTCATTTCTTGAATGCTATCCACTACTTCAAATGGATCGCCAGCTTGAGGAACTTGATCAAGACCAAGCACTTCAACAGGCATCGAAGGTCCTGCCGCTTTAACTCTGTGTCCACGATCGTCAAACAAGGCACGAACTCTACCGCTTGTGCTGCCGACTACAATCAGGTCGCCTTCGCGCAATGTACCGTTTTGAACAAGAGCAGTGGCGACTGCACCTTTACCGCGAGATAGCTCAGCTTCGACGATAACGCCATAAGCTGGAATATCTAAGTTGGCACGAAGGTCTTGCATGTCGGCAACTAGCAAAATCATTTCGAGTAGCTCGTCTAGACCAGTGCGCTTCTTAGCAGAAACGCTCACCGTCACTGTGTCACCACCAAAAGTATCAGGCAGTAAGTCGTGTTCCATTAATTGAGAAAGAACTCTATCTGGATCAGCGCCTGCTTTGTCTATTTTGTTTACGGCAACAATAATTGGAACGCCCGCTGCCTTAGCGTGATCAATAGCTTCGATAGTTTGAGGCATCACACCATCATCTGCTGCTACTACAAGGATAGCAATGTCAGTAGCCTTAGCGCCTCGAGCACGCATGGCAGTGAAGGCTTCATGACCTGGTGTGTCTAAAAATACGATTTGGCGCACACCATCTTCAGACTCTACTTCTACGTGATAAGCACCGATGTGCTGAGTGATACCACCAGCTTCGCCTTCTACCAATTGCAATTTGGTCTGACGAATAGCATCGAGTAGCGAGGTTTTACCATGGTCAACGTGACCCATGATTGTGACTACTGGAGGTCTTGTGGTCAGCTCGCCATTTTCTTCAGCAGTGGCTTTTGCTTTTGCTTTTGCAGCAGCTCTTGCTTGTGCTTTTGCGTCTTCGACTGGTTTGACTTCTTCAGTCGAAACTTCATATTCCATTTCGGTGGCAAGCTCTTTAGCCAACTCGAATTCAATTAATTGATTGACTGTGCGCATGATGCCTTTCATAAACAAATGTTTGATTACATCTGCTGGTTGAATACTCATTCGCTCGGCCAACTCTTGCACAGTAACATTGCCTGTCAAAGTAACGAACTTAGGTACATCACTTGAAGGCGATTCTGGCTTTTCACGCTCATCTTCGCGCTTAGGTTTATTAGATGAATGTGATTGACGATGTGATTTTGGAGGACGTGGAGGTGTGGCGCGCATAGAGGGAGCAGCCACTCTTATTGGAACAGGACTGCCACTCGATTTACCTTCAGGTTGAGTGGAGCGGGCAAACTTTGTCAGTTCTTCTAAGTTTGTAAATTCGCCTTTGCCTGGTGCTTCTTCAACTGGCTTGGGCTCGTCTTTTTCGCGCAACGCTTTTTCTTCACGCTGTTTTTTCTGGAAAAGATTGTCTAAATTGCGAATTTTATTTGGTGCAAATCTTGATTCTTCGGACCAGGAATCACCAGTGGGTTTAACATCAGGAATGGGAGCAGGAGCTGCTTCGCTTTGACTTTCAACCTGTTCTTCAATTTTGTTTGTATCTAGACCTTTTTCTTCAACAGCAGGTCTTGCATCAATCCTAGATTCTGTTTTTACATCCGCTCTTGCTTCCATAACCGAAGCTTGCTTTTCGCTTGTAATCGGGTTTTGCACCGAAACAGAACCTGGGGTCTGATTACTAGATATGCGCGATGGTGTCATTGATGGTGCACTTGCCGCAGGCGAACTGGTGGCAACAGAACTTTGCTGGCTAACTGGTGCTTGGGATGGCACTGATATCTGTTCGCCATCGGGTCCAATTCGACGCGGGACACGTGGGCTTGAAGAAATTTGCGATGCAGGTAATGGTGAAGGTCCACCTTGAGTGGCTGTCGCACCGGCCACACTTGCTGCAATGCCTGGCACTGGGCTTGGTACACTTTGGCTGCCTGGCTCCACTGATGCCTTATCAGGAGTCTGACCTTCAGGCAAAATTGGTTCTAGAACACCATCTGGCGTGGTTGGCTTTTTGTACCTAGCCAAAACGCGAGGTTTTGCTTCCACCTTTTTTTCTGGCGGAGGAGGAGCTATTTTAGCTTGAGGAATACCGCCACCTTTGGCTTTTACAGGTCCTTTAGCCGCTGCTTTCTGAGTTTCGGCAGCGTCTGAACTCGCCTTTTTCTTAATATGCTCGATCAGTGGCTTGATAGAATTTCCATCCACTGTGCTCGAGTGACTTTTGACGTCATATCCGAGCTCGCGAAGAGCCGTGATTACCTCCTGATTGGAGATATTCATTTTCTTGGCTAATTCGTAAACTCTAACGCGTTCTTCCACTTTTCACTCTAAATATTATTCTGGTGTTTTACTCTTTGTGTATTTTGTCATGTTTTGCTCAATTCTGCGCAAATATCACCAATTACGTTAACAAGCTCGGCAGAAAGCTTTTTGTGGTCCAAATTTGGGCGTGTTTTTTTGCGCCCCACAAGCGCCCCGCGCAGTCTGCCGTACTTTTGCTGCTGGACGTCAGAAAGACAATCGAGCGACCGGCAAATGTATGCCGATCGCCCAAAGATTCGACTCTGGTCATTATTTACGCGTAAGCTTCCACTCTCATTTTCAAGGGTCAAACGAAACAATTCGCCCCTTGGCTTGTAGAGCCTGCAAGCCACGCATAATCTCTCCAGCTTTGCTCCTGTTTTCTTCTCAGGCCTGGGCACTCAAGTCTTCCAGAGATTGATTCATGCTGCGGAAGCTACCACCAGCCTGCGATTCCGACTTAATGTCAATTTTCCACTGGGTGAGCTTGGCAGCCAGACGAACGTTTTGTCCGCCGCGTCCAATAGCCAGACTGAGCTGGTCATCAGGCACGATAACCTCGGCGCGTTTACCGCCGGTTTCTGGATTGTCGTCGTACAGTGCAACTGTTGTGATGCGAGCTGGGCTCAGTGCGTTCGAAATATAGTCGACTGGGTCGCTTGAGAATCTGATCACATCGATTTTTTCGTTACGCAATTCTGCAACCACGTTCTGAATACGAACACCGCGTGTACCAATACAGGCGCCAACCGGGTCTACATCGCCATCTTCGGAGTGTACTGCAATTTTGGTGCGATAACCGGCTTCGCGAGCAATAGACTTTATTTCAACTGTGCCGTCTTCGATTTCAGGCACGTAGAGTTCAAACAATTCGCGAACCAGTTCGGGGTGTGCTTGTGAAACTATTATTTGAGGAACGCGTCCCGATTCTTTCAGTTCAAGTACATAAACACGAATACGATTGCCAACGCGATATGTCTCACCAGGCAACTGTTCGCGCGAAGGCATGCAACCTTCCACTCGCCCCAGATCAACAATAACGTTGTTTCTGGTGTTGCTCAAAACTTCGATACGTTCAATTTGACCTGTTGTACAGGTGCCTTTGCGCACATCGAATTCTTTCTTGATCAATTCTTTCTCAGCTTCTCTCAAGCGCTGAGTAATGAGCTGTTTGGCGGTTTGAGCAGCGATACGACCAAATTCAGAAAAGTCTTTAGGAGTAACTTCTATCTCGAGAACTTCACCTGTAGTCACGTCGGGAATAAGGTCCTGAGCGTCTTCCAATTTAATTTCGTGATATGGATTGCTAACTTCGTCTACCACTTCTTTTGGAGCAAAGATACCGATTTCACCGGTTTCAGTGTCGAAAATCGCACGTACACCCTCAACGTCATGGTCGGGCACTTTCTTTTTATACGCGGCAACGATTGCATCGCAAACGTATGCAATAAATTCGTCTTGCGGAATATTGCGTTCTCTTTCCAGTTCTTCGGCTGCTTCGAGCAGTTTTTCTCCAATTGGGATCACGAGGAACCCTCCTTTATTCAGTTGTGGTGTTATTTAGTTGTTCATCTGTTTCTGATGGCATCAGAATTTGGGGGTAAAGCTTCAATTCTGAGACTCTTTCAAGTTTCAGTTTAAGATTTTTGGGATACAAATTGCTCTTAGACTCAGCTTCTTTAGCCTTGGCTTTGCCTTTAGCTTTTTTGTCTTGGGATGGAAACTCTTTTGGACTGTCAATCTCGACTGTCTCAGCGTTACACGCACCAAGTGTACCAAGTAAGTGATAACCGAAAATATCGAGATTGTCTTTATATTTGATTTCGACTAGCTCGCCCTTGAAAGTGTCAAACTCGCGCTGTGACTTCAATTTACGATCTATGCCAGGACTTTGTACTTGTAAAAGAAATTCTCCAAGTCCGAATTCTTTGTCTGCACAAAGCACTGCGTCTAGTTCGCGACTAACTGTTTCACAGTCATCTAAACTCACTCGACCAAGCGGTTTGTGGATGGTAAGCTCTATAACCTTTGTCTGTCCTGAGTTTTCTAGCTTCAAATCAACCAGGCACATTTTTTGTTTGGCTAAAACATCTTCCGCCATTTTAGTTGCTGACTCAATAAGAGCGGCTCTGGCTGGGGATATCATTTTTTGATTTGACTCTGATTTTGCCGACAAAAGTATAAAAAAGCTCCTTAGAACTAAAATTCGCAGGTCCTCTGGACGACCTACGAATACCAAACGAACTCAACTAATTGCGTATGTTAACATGGCATTTCCCGAGCTTTCAAGCGAAATTGGATTCTTGCCAAAATATGTTACTTTCAAGTCGCGTCCAGGTCGTAAACAGTCAACGCCGTCATAGCGTAAACAAAGACCAGGTCAGCCTTATGGCAGACAAAATAGTTCTTGGCGTCCTTGCAAACTTAAAAGAAAAACCCTGCGCCTGGCTTAAGCGCAGAACTATACAAGACATAGAGCGCTATGGGCACTTCAGTCTGGCTCTTGTATCCGACTCAAAAATTCGCAAGCTCAATAAAATGTGGCGCCAGAAAGACTATGCCACAGACGTTTTATCCTTCCCCATAGAGCTTTCATACGACTCAAAGGACCCCGCCAATGCGGAGGGTAGCGAATGGATCGTGGGCGAAATTATTATTTCGATGGACAAATGCCTAGAGCAGGCGCACAGTTACGGACACAGTCAGGATCGCGAACTGGCGTTTTTAATTGCACATTCGGTATTGCATATATTAGGTTTCGATCACGAAACCAAGCCCGAAGAAAAAGATATGTTCTCACGTCAAAAGTCTGTACTGGACCGACTTGGCTATAAAAGATAGATCTGCAAGTAATGAGGATGTAAATATATTAAATAGTTCGCACTGTAAATAAAGACAAGTTAGCCTCTAACATGGATGATTGAATAAGAGGCAATGTTCTAAGTTCTAAGGTCTATATCGATAGTGCAAAACCCCAAGAAACGAGTCAAGAAAAACGCTGAACCCACAGACGGTTCGGCTGCGCTTAAGGCGCGAGAGCAAAACAAGAAAAATTTTGATGTGGTCAGCTCAAAATCTTTTATTCCTTTTGGGTGGAAACGAAAAACCGGTCAGGCTTCCAATTTAATCGAGTCTTTCTATCACGCCATTCATGGATTAGGCGTAGGTCTGCGCGGACAGCGCAATCTGCGCATTCACCTGATAGCGGCTCTTGCAGTAACAATTGCCGGATTTTATTTCGGGATTGACACTACTGGTTGGTTGGCACTAGTAATAGCCATGGGACTTGTCATTTCGACTGAATTAATCAATACCGCTCTAGAGCATTTAGTCGACATCGCCACCGACGGTCAATACAGATTGAGCGCCCGCCTCGCCAAAGACACCGCTGCAGCCTCTGTGCTTGTGGCATCGGTTGTGGCAATGGCAATCGGTGCCATAGTTTTTGGACCTAAAGTGTTTAGCCTGGCTTCAGGATGGTTGCACATCTAGGCAAAATTAAATATTGACAATATTTCTCTTGCTCTTACAATGGCAATGGGAGAAATACGAAGTGGGCAAATTTTCCAACCAGTCTTACGTTTCTTTTGGGCCAATTACCAAGCTCTGCAATAAATTTATGCGGGGCGATAATTCTTTAAAAAAAGAATCTTTGAAGGAACAAGCAATGAGCACAGACGAACAAAAAAACAGCGCAAATCAAATTACATCCTTTCTTGGAAGGTTGGCTTATGCAGCCCAAGCGCAAGAATTCGTCAATGACAATTCAGTCAATTTGAATTTGAATCAGGCAGTAATTTTCAATTCTTATCGCCAGAGCGAAAGCACAAGCTCTAATTTTTCTTTTCAATCAAGTTCTCTTGCTACCCGCATAGGCAGTGGACCTTTATACAGCCGCTAATATCCAAGCAAGTGAAAGCTGCGTCTTTGCTCCACAGTGGAAATTTTGACTCTGACAGAAAAAACTTGCTCTAAAGTATTTTCGGTCAGTATTTCTAGCGGTGTGCCTTGCGCATGCACTATTCCTTTGTCTTTAGATAAGAGCACAACGTTGTCGCTCACCAAATCTATAAGATTCAAGTCGTGCAGAACTACTATTATCGAAATGCCACTTTCTTTCAGGCTCTTGAGTAAGTCTGCCACAGCCAATTGATATTTAAAATCAAGATGTGAAACAGGCTCATCCAGAATAAGATAATCAGCTTTTTGAGCCAGAGCTACTGCAATTAAAGTTCGTTGTCGCTCACCGCCAGACAAACAATTCCAACTCCTATCTTGCAACTCGCTCAATCCCGCCTTCAAAAGGGCATCTTCCACAGCTTTTGAATCGTCTTGGCTCATCTGCCATGACCACCACATTTGGTGCGCATTGCGACCAAGCGAAATAATCTGTTTTACTGTCAGTGCCGCTGCAAAATCTTTAGACTGTGGAACATAAGCCACTTTTCGTGCAAAATCAGAAAAACTCATTTGAGCAATTGAATTATCATTCAACAAAACATCGCCTGCCAATGGCTCTAAAAGTTTGGTGATTGTTTTGAGCAAGCTACTTTTACCCGAACCATTTGGTCCAGCGATGGTCGTAACCATGCCGGGTTTAAATTGCAGACTTACATCTTTCAAGACCGGGTTATTCTTGTCCCATCCGACACAAAGAGATTTTGTTTCAATCATTTGATTGTTATCTCTCCTTTGTCACGCGCCATAAGGGTCAAAAAGAAAAATCCACCAAGCAATGAAAGTAAAGTCCCAAGAGGCAATTCTTGTGATGGAATAAGCATTCGCGCGCACAAATCAGATAGCATCACAAGTATGCCACCAATAGCGGCGCAAGTAAAAATTTGCAGACGCTCATCGTGATCGAACAACTGGCGCGACAAGTGCGGAGCTATCAGTCCAACAAATCCAACTAATCCACTGAGCGCCACTGCTGCCCCGCACAAAAGCACCGCCACAAGAAGGCATGACCACTGAATCTTCGCCACTGGAGCACCAAGCGATGCGGCATAATCTTTGCCCAGAGATAATAGTCGCAATTGCTTGGACAGAAAGAATGCACCAACAATTCCAATTACGGTATAAATCATGCCAGGCCAAAACTCTGACCATGACTTTCCGCTAATGCCGCCAGCAAGCCAATAAAGCAGTCCCTGAGCCAAGACCGGATTGCCCGAAAGAAATATAACCAGACTAGTAAGTGCAATTAGAAAAGTCGAAAGCACCACACCGGCTAGCAACAGTCTGGTCACAGACAGCCCCTGATAATCATGGGAGCGCGCGACATATGCCACAATCACGCTTGCAATTAATCCACCCGCAAGTCCGGCAAAGGGTACAAGGTCAAAATTCAGTCCCAGGGCGACTGCAAGCGCAACGCACACACATGCCCCGCTAGACACGCCTGTTAAATACGGGTCAGCAAGGGTGTTTCGTGTTAGCACTTGCAAAATGTATCCTGACACACTCAAAGCCGCACCCACTACAAGAGCAATTAGGACGCGAGGCAAGCGCACTTGCCAAATGATGTCGTGAAAATCTCCACTCGACTGCCCCGGCGAAAGAAGTGTCCTTAACGTCGTTTCAGCATCGATACTGACGTCGCCTAAAAGAATGGACAAGACCATGCAGGAGACTAGTAGTAAGATGAGAATTAGAAGCCTAATTAAAATGTTCAAAGAACCTGTATCTAACCGAGTGTAGCTCCTGCATGCTAACATGTCGCATTTGTCGACGTAAAATTTATCCACTAAAACATGACTATTTATTTTGATAACAGTGCCACCACCCCGGTCCGAAAGGAAGTGGTAGACGCCATGATCACTTTTCTCAGTGACAGTTTTGGCAACCCTTCTTCAATTCATTGCATGGGTCGAGATTCGTTCAAGGCTGTTGCCAAGGCTCGCCAGAATGTAGCCAAACTTTTAAATTGTGAGCCAACCGAAGTTTATTTCACCGCCTGCGGCACAAACTCGAATAATTCCGCCTTGCTTGGCAGAGCACGATTTGCCGAGGCAAATAATCTGGGCAAGCATTTTATCACTACAGTTATCGAGCATCCATCGGTCATTGGTCCTTCAAAATTTTTAGAGGCAAATGGCTGGAAAGTCACCTATCTTCCAGTAGACAAAGAAGGCTTCGTGCGCAAAGAAGATTTGGAAAATGCCATCACAAGCGAAACAAGCATAGTTTCTGTGATGTGGGCCAATAACGAAATTGGCACAATAGAACCAATCGAAGAATTATCCAATTTAGTCAAAGCCAAATCAGAAGAATTCAATAAAGAGATCTTCTTCCACTCAGATGCCATTCAAGCTGCTGGCAAAGTGCGAATCGATACTAAAAAATGTCCTGTATCCGCCTTGTCTTTATCTGGTCACAAGTTTTACGCCCCCAAAGGCGTCGGCATAATGTACTTGCGCAAAAACACAAATGTGATGCCTTTATTCTTTGGCGGTGGTCAGGAAAAGGGCATTATTCCAGGCACAGAAGGTCTGACAAATATTGTCGCCATCGGTGAAGCGTCTCGTCTGGCTCATCTTGAGTTTGATCAATTAGAAGCAAATCTGCGCGAAATGCAGACCTACTTGATGGAAAAACTATCTAAAATCAATGGCATTCAAATTACTGGCACACGCGATTTGCAAAAACGTTTGCCTGGACATGTCAGTGTCGCAGTCGAAAATGCAGAGGGTGAAGCCCTTGTAATGCAACTCGATATGCAGGGCGTTTGCGTTTCAAGCGCTTCTGCCTGTCATAAGGGCATAATCGAACCTTCACATGTTTTGTCTGCCCTTCAAGTGCCTTGCAATATGTTGCGAGGCTCTTTGCGTATTAGCCTTGGAAAATTCAACACCATGGACGAATGCAAGAAAGCAGTTTCGATTTTCGAGAAAGTTTTCTCGTCTGTTCCAGCACCTAAAGCGATGGCATCGACTCCATAATTCGAACTGAAAGGTCATTAACACTGGCAATCGCAAAATGGGAAATACCGGCTTGTGTTTTCCTAAAGTACGCTCCATAATCAAACTATGTTCAGTTTGATATCGACGACAAAAACACTGTTTCTCGGTTTACGCGGGAACTGGCACCGAGCTCTGCTATGTTTAATGTCGCTAGTACTAATAGTTGGAATGAGCTTGATAAGCAAAGTTTCGTTGAAAGAAAATAAGCCGCTCGACAAAGTAATTTCAGAACCAGTATTTGTCCGATATCCATAGACCATTTAATAGCCCCAGTCATTGAATTGCTCAGGAGTGTGGTGAAATTCATTCGTGAATTTGATTAATACTTGCTTCGCGATTTGTAATTGCTGTTCATATGTACTTTGATACCATTCGTACTGCTTTCTATAACGCTGGCCGTAGGTTTCATGGCTTTTAAAGCCTTGTCCTCCGTCTTTTATTGGTTGATCATTTGAATTCGTTTGAGGTGGTTTTCCATCTCGCAGAAAACGCCAAATACCTGAAAGCCCATCTCTTGCGTAGAGCGCATTAAGATCAGGCCGATTAACAACATCTTTATCAAAAAACGGAATGGGGGGAAGATTTGCTATTCCTCCCTTTTCAATAACCATCATTGTTACAGGCTGAGCTCCATTAATATGGCTGGTTAACTCACTATTGACTTTGATTTCCTCTATGAAAGCTCTGACTTCATCACCAAAACGAACATTGAGAAAATCATCAACACTCGCCGGACGACCGTCAAGAATGGGATCAAGGTATAGTTTGAAAAATCCCCGGTGCGTAGCATGGTAAGCCTCATGCACGAAAGTTTCAATTTTTCGAGCATTGTCTAGTTGGCCCCCTATCTCAATAGTTTTTGTGTTCGGATCATAATCTTTTCGACCAGCATTAGAGTTATAGACAATTTTGATTT
>CAZSHS010000038.1:0-25092 GCA_964606665.1 uncultured Candidatus Obscuribacterales bacterium
CGCGCCTACATATGCTCGTCTACCTGCAATTTACTTGAGGTGTGACAGTGTCTGAGCTAACATAAACTTGGTGTCTTACGAAAACTTTGCTTTTTAACTATCCAAATCTGCATCTTTAGTTGGAATCACTTACAGCGATGTTTGTTTTCATTGAAGCTTCAATGCAATATCTTTGGCCCAAATTCAAAATCTCGATTAATAGAGGCGCCGCACTGTCTGGCGTTTCTGCCTGAAAGCGCCAAGATGGGTCCCGGAGTCAAATCGAATGATTTGACGCGGGGTATCTTCGTGCTAGGCTGTTATGCCGGGCAGAAAAGGAAGGCGCCGGCAGTGTTAGTAGATTAGTAAGAGTAGGATTCAGTGAACGCGCCAGTTTCAGGGCATCCGGTCGTCTACTATACAAATACGTACTACAAAGGGAGAAAATAAAACATAAGATTTATTAGCAGACTTCAGATCAGGGAGATCATCTTCAAATTCATCAATATACTTCACTTGGCTTGGAGCGAAGTTTTGCGAGCAGGTCACTAACAAATCTAATTCTCTACAATCAATTTGTCGCGAAAAGTTAGTGAGGGGAAACTGAACGAAGAAATTTTATGATATGACTTTGAACTAAATTGAAATTTCAATATTCCTTTCATCAAAAGACTTAGGTATATATTCTGACGTTCGTCCATACAAGCACTTTGGACAAAAACAACTCCCTCTGGCGCATCACAAATTTTTTTCCAAGTTCCATTTTCGTTTCTTAACAATCCAATCTTGTGTACAAAAAGGACTGGACGCGCTCCGCAGTCTAGGAACAGTCCAGACAGGCAGTTTTTTTTCAAATTATCTTTTATTTTCTGAGCCCCAAAGTTAGATGAATTGTCAAATTTGTTTGAATTATTGACATTTCCTTGAGCATGAACCTCCAATTTCAGCGTTTTATTTTTCAGAGAAAACAGCTTCGAGTGGAAATAAGTGAGATGGTGAATCGAAGCCAGAATCCAAGTTGTGCCATCTTTCGATTCGCAAATATTTGTCACAGGAAGATCGGAATCCAGAGATGTGATTTTTTTTGTATCAAGATTAACCAAAAGCAAATGTCCTCCATTTTCTCCGTAATCGAATCCCATTATCAAGTTCTTGTTTTTGAGATGAATACAAGGAGGAGATTTTAATGGATATGTCGAGTTTGAAAATTGCAATTGATAACTTTGCCAAGCGCTTTTCGATTTAAAAAAAATCGTTCGATCTTCTACTAAAAAAAGTTCGTGATTTCGCATCGCACAGCTAGTTCGGCCGCTATCATAGCGGAATTCCATAGGAAGTAAAATTTCGTTCCAATTTGACCCATTCTCTACAAAGAAGCGCATGGTTTTTCCATCGAGAGTCAAAACTCCCAGGTGATTTCTCTCATCAAAACAAAATTGTTTTGGAACACCTGGCACGTCGATTTCTAAGGGGCAAAGAATGCCTTCATCATTTATGAAGCTAAGACCAGATGGATTTTTAAGAATTACTTTGTTTCGCCAATATCCCATCTTGTAGAAATTTATATTTCTTTCAAGGTGATTATCAGAGATGCGCATCAGCTCGGGAATTCGTAAGCTAGATGAATTTTTCTCTGAGTTATTAGCTTCAGATAGAGCTGAACATTGAAAAAATGCCAGTACCATTAGTAAGCATAAGATTTTATATAGTGCCTTTATTTCAAACATAGAGCACTTCTATAACGACAAGGGTACGCGCATTAACTGCGTACCCTTGTCGTATTCTTACTAATCCTAATATGATCAATACGTTGGAAATGAGTTTTATGAGTGTTGAAATTAATATTGTTACGACTAAACGAATTGCGTTTGATATTTTTGAAAAGCTTACGTCTGGTATTTTCAGTAAATCGCAATCCTTGAAAATTATAAAAGGACACGCATCATTTGAGGTCGAAATTGGTACGCAACTATCGTTTATTTACGAAGAGCGTGCAAACATAGATGCTCTTCCAGATACCGTAATTAGTGCTATGGAAGGAATTAAATGGTTATATACAGTATCATGTTCATCGGCACCTGATTACACAAAAGAGCTTGCAGAGTTATCTATAGCTATCGCTAAAGAAGGCGTCGGGTTGGTTTTCGATGGCGCTAATGAAGAAATTCTATTTAATGCAGCGACTGTCAAAGGAATCTCAAAAAGAAAAAGAGAAAGTAAGTACCTTAATCTTGTGGTCATGAAGTTATTTTATGATCCTCAAATGCTCACAAATGAATTTCCAGCCAAGCTGATCAATTTTTTTCAAACCAAGTATAAGCAATTTCTTCCAACATCAATAGAAGACTCTCCGAAACCCAAGAAAACGAAATTGCCTTCGAATGACTACTCTGCATTTGAATCTATGTGGAACACTTTATCGATGAGAGAGATTCGAGGAATTCTGAACTGGTATTGCAAGAATGGAAAAATTGAAGGTTGTTTTTTTTCTCCTGATAAAAGAGAGTGGAACAAACTCGATCCCTTTTTCATAAAAGTTAGCGAACTGACACTCAGGTTTGATTCATCACTTCTTGAGTGTGAGCAAGTTCAAGATATCTTTTTACAGTTATGTAAATTGAGTGTTCCATTTTACGGTTGTGTATTTGTAATAGAGAATATTAAATTGATTGGCAAAACACAATTTTATGAAAAAGGAATAACTGAAGATTACTATATGGGTACGGCTGGACGATGGCAAGGACTTCCGCAAGAACTAACTTGGTTAAGTTGGTTTGGAACTTCATATAGAGAGCTGTTGCGCGAGAATCTTTTCGAAAAAGAATTTGTAAAAGAAGACTCTGCCACTGGTACTTTTGTTTCATTAGGAAACTCTTTTATGACTAAGCGCGAATTGAAAAAAATACAGTCATTCATTCCAGCTCCTTTAGTAATGCCTACTACGGAGATTCCTGAAGTTCTTGTTTGATTTAGTGATCTAGGACCGGGAGGAAAATTGCACGTAGACTTGATGCTTAGTGTCCTTGGGGCGCCGAGCCGTTGCATTTTCCAGCGTTAGTCACAGCATCCTGTTTGAATTTTATTAAACCTTTTTGTAGCTCTCCAAAGACAAACCATCCACCTGCTGCCAAAAAAAGAACAATAAAAGCAATTGTGATTCGTCCCATTTATTTTGCGTCCAAGAAGAAGTGCCACCAGATTATATTTTGAACTACAGACAAACTTCGGCGTCGACTGGGTCGACACTAATTATGCGGGGAAGTACTTCTTGGTAAAACAAATTATCACCATGTGCGCAGACCGCAAGTGTCATGAGCGAGTTGGTTTCCGGCAAGCTTGAACTCTCAAAAGAGCATTGTGTCAAGCTGGGACAATATTCTATAGTAACTCTTGCTGCATTTCTTCCATAAGTGTTTGTATAGTTTAAATCTTTTCTTCTTCGCGTAACTTGCGATCTAGAATGAAAGTGCCAAACGGGATAAGCGAAGCGACAAATACTCCAGAAATCTTTTTAATGCCCCATTTGTGTTCGAGCAATGCGCGGACCATGGCAATGATGTAGGCGATAAAGAGAAAGCCGTGAATACTCCCAACTACAGTTACAGCCAGAGGATATCCGGCGGCATATTTGAGTGGCATCGCGATAAAAAGTAATACAAGAAAGGAAATTCCTTCTGCAATGCCGACTATTCGTAATTGTCGAATTTTGTTCATTTCGTTATTTCAGCTCTCCTACATATTCTGTTGTTTTAGCTTCTGCAATACCTGTTCAATTACATCTGCAACTTGTCGTTGCCGTAAAAGTCTGGCTTCTTTTAACTCGGCGTCATTACTATCGCCAAGTTCGAACTTGGCGACAGACACAGGTCCGTCCTTTTTATAACCTTCAACTTTCTCATCGTCTGCAAATCGTTTGCGCAGTATCTCCAGAGCTAACGCGATCGTTTTGCCGTGGGGACCATCCAAAGCTTTGCGGAATTGCTCGACACCAGATTCAATACCACCCGATATATTCTCAAGGCAATAGATCAGATCATGCGCATCTTTGCGTTCATTACGTTGATCAAAAGCAAACGATTTCAGACAGGTAAAGCTGACTAAATTTGCAAATTTGATTATTTCAGTCGCAACGCCGTTCTCGCCAAGAAGTTCGGCTTGAATTTCCTTAACCTCATGCAAATCAAAAACCATCGAAGAAAATGGAACATTCAATGCTGAAATTGCCTTTTCGGTCGCCAATGGTTGGACCTTGCCACCACCTAACTCCTCTGACTCTGCGATCAGCTCCAGAATCACCGTGTCACCCTTTTCAGTTTTAGTTTTCCAGCGCCAGGAAAGCTTCTTGCCAGCGTCATTTTCAGCACGCTCTAAACCCATTTTTTTGAGATTCTCTTCTAAAGTGTGATATGCCTCAGTATCAGCTAGTATCTTCAAGTCAATTACGATATCGACATCTTGTGTGCCAGCATGTGCCGGTACATCAGGTGGTTTGGATTGAACCAGGTATCTTGGTGTTAATCCACCAATTAGAAACACAGATTTTTTCCATGGCCCAAGTCCTCGTAAAAGGGTCACCAGCAGACGCTCACAGTCAAGCGTTAGCTGTCCGTCATATCCCTGGAGTGAGTCGGGTTTTGGCATTAGAAACCAAGCTTCTCTTTACGCAAATGCTCGGCCATTTCGGTGGACCGCCCTTCTCCGCGCTGGAGATCCAGATATACTTGCACAGGACTAACTAGCCAGATGTTATTGAGTTGATTTCGAAACAAGAGATCGTCCTGTGATTCAACATAAATGATGGACAGATTAGAGCCTTCAGTTACCGGACGTGCTCCCAGAGCGGAGATAGCCGCTTGTGATTGTGGAGAACTGATCAACTTTACACGCACTTGTGAAATGTTGGATAAAAACGGCGTATATAGCTGAGCGGCAGCTTCACTGGTGACCGCGTAGTCCAAGTCACTGAATTCCTCGCCTATGCGGATTAACAGTGCGTCAGCTTTTGAGCTAGGCACAAAATAACGAGTCATGATTTCTGGCGGATTTGCCTTTACTTGTTTGACCCATGCATCCAGTAAAGCTTTAGGTTCAGTCAACTTGCGCTCTTTCCGAGGTCCTTTACCTCGGGAAATCATCCAGTCCATGCGCTCCAGTTCGGAAAGAATTTCAGATGCCGTCGCTGGTGATACCATGACAAGTTCTGCCAGCTCATGAACGCCAAACCATTTTTGATGATGGATAAGTAACGCATGAAGCACTTGCGCCCGACGCCCCGAGAACAAAGAGCGAACGGACCGTTCAAAAACTTTGGCCGGCGGTTTTTCTATATAGATATATGCGCCAGTGGTTGGCAGGTATAAGCTACCGCCGCTGTCATAGTATCCAACCTTTTCGGATTGCAATAACTTTTTGGCGCCAGGGGAAAGGTATTCAGATACCAGAACCAGTACCGTTTCTTTACTATGAAGATTCAGCTCCTGACTAGATTTTCGAAGCTGCCAAATTGCCTGATGAACATCTCGCGGATAGGCAGCTTTTTTCTTTGCTTCTACCAATAGTTCAATGGACTTACCTGCAACTTTAACGTCAATTCGGGCATCGATCGCGGCATTATCAGTGCGGTGCTCTGAATGTGATTTGGCTTGAATGTCAGGCAGCTCCTCAAGAGTATGCAAGAACTGTTGAATAAGCAGTTGTTCGAATTGTTGATAGTTCACAATATTTGCCATAATCTAAATATTTACTGTACAGCGAATATGTAAATCTGTCAATAATATTCGCTAGAATTGATATATTTACTGTGCGGTAAATATATTGATATGGGCAAATAACTACAGATTTTAAATCCAGCCTAGCGTTTCCAAAATTAAAAGTCTAGACAAGCTGGGAATATGATATGGATTGAGCAGCCCTGGACGTTATGGCAATTCATTTGTCTAAAAAGCCTAGTTTGTTCAAGAAAAATTTGGCGATTGGCTGCGCTGCAGTTATTCCATCTGCATATGCAATGTTGCCCTTTATTTCCTGTCTATTTATCTCTGCACTTTTCTTTAATCCATCTGCTTAGGCCGGATGGCTATCTGAGCAGTTCTTCTAAGCTATTGTATTTCCCCTACATAAACCGCATATGGTGCCAGACTTAACTTAGATGTCTGACTATTCAAAGACGAATCTTTCATCGTGGAAAACAGCGTTCGCAAAGCAGATCCCGATGAAGCTTCTTTGAGATCTAATTGCTGTGCTTGAGATGACATGTTTAGACAAACAAGTATCTTTTGATTCTCCGTGCTACGCACATACGACAATACATAAGGATCTTCGCGAGCAACCAGTTTGAGTTTTCCTTGAGTTAATGCCTCGTTGTCGCGCCGAAGCTTGATCAACGATTTATATAAATTCAAAATTGATTCTGGATTTTTTCTTTCAGTTTCGACATTGTAAGTCGTGTAAGAAGGCGCAACCGGCAGCCATGGCTCAACTTCACTGAACCCTGCATTTTTGCCCGCGCTCCACTGCATGGGAGTGCGCTCACCGTCGCGACCTTTGAACTCTGGCCAGCCCAACTTTCCAATTGGGTCTTTGACGTCTTCTATTGTTTTAGGATCGTTATTTTTCATCCCTAGCTCTTCGCCATAGTAGAGAATTGGTGACCCGCGCAAAGTCAGAAGTAGTGCCGCAGTAAGCTTTGCTATCTGATCGTTGTGCACTCCATCGCCGTATCTATCATAGTGTCTTCGCTCGTCGTGATTGCTAAAGAAATAGAGAGGCCAGTCAGACGCTGACATGTTCTCCGCCTCTGTGATGCGTTTTCGAAAATCCGGTGCGGATAATTTATTCAAATACGCAAAAAAGAAATTCATCGGCAACTGAATTTCGTCGTGCTTGTCCCCATACAAAGATTTGATTTCTGCTTCGCTTTTGACTGTCGTCTCGCCGATG
The DNA here is from genome assembly GCA_964606665.1 of uncultured Candidatus Obscuribacterales bacterium. GTDB lineage: Bacteria > Cyanobacteriota > Vampirovibrionia > Obscuribacterales > Obscuribacteraceae > Aved-18. The sequence goes on from CAZSHS010000038.1 coordinate 6,919, forward strand.
AGTACAGGATTATTCGGATATGAGTCGAGTACAGAGCGAAGCTCGCGAAAGACTTCGTGAATTTCAGGCAAATTATCATTGTATTTATTTTGCATGGCAGGGTCGCCATATGCGTTTGGTTTGCCGCCTTCTACAAGCGGATTGTCTTTGAGAGAAGGATCTTCAAACAAAACTCCAACAGCATCCATTCTGAATCCTGCCACGCCTCGATTGAGCCAAAAACGAGCAACGTCATACATAGCTTTGCGCACTTCTTGATTGCGCCAATTCAAATCTGGTTGTTCAGTGTAGAAAATGTGATAGTAATACTGGTTCGTTTTAGGATCCAATTTCCATGCTGAGTGTCCAAAGATAGACTGCCAGTTGTTTGGTACAGCGCCATTCTTTCCATCGCGCCAGATATACCAGTCGCGTTTTTGATTATTTTTTGAAGAGGATGATTCAATAAACCAGGGATGTTTATCTGAAGTGTGATTCATCACGAAGTCCATCAAGACTTTGATATTTCTCTTTTTTGCTTCTGCCACCAATTTGTCGAAATCTTCAAGAGTCCCGTATTCAGGCGCGATATTGCAGTAGTCTGAAATGTCATAGCCAAAATCTACTTGTGGTGAGGGAAAGCAAGGAGTTATCCAGATGGCGTCAACTCCAAGCTCTTGCAAATAATCTAGCTTGGACGTGATGCCTGCCAGGTTTCCGGTGCCTGTGTTTTTAGCGTCTGCAAAGCTGCGCGGGTAAATTTCGTAGAATACTGCATGCTTCCACCATGGCTCACTTGATTTTTCTTTTGCGGCAGAAACGGCTGCTTTATTCGGCTGGAATGTCTCATTAGCGATAGCCCGATGCATGTCAATAGTGAGATTGAAAATAACACTTGAAAAGAGAGCACAACAGGTTATTTTATTTAGTTGTCTCATTCCTCTTCTCATCAAATTTGACTACGGCAGTAAATTTTAACGCATTTTTAGTGTTAAATTCCGAAGAGGTTTTTCTAAGAATTTGTGCAGCAGATGAGAACTGACAATGAGCAATTTGAATAGATATTTGTGTATAGATTGATTTTTTTTACTAATCTGGAGTGCACAGAAATTGCACACACTGTCGCAAATATTTTGATACCGTTCTTTTCGTCACCGTTAAAAAAGATAGGAGACTAATCAATGAAATTAGCGTTTCTTGCTATTGCAGCCGCAGTCCTGACGTTCGGGTTTTCAGTGACCACCAAAGCTGAAGAAAGCAAACCAACGACACCAGTTGCAGTGCCGCAGCCGGAAGCAAAGAAGGAAGTACTAACTAAGAACGAAGCGGAGAAAGATAAGCAAGCCTCAGGCAAAGAAACTGCGCCTGTAGCTACTGGTCAAACCAAGTAGTTCCTAGCTTTACTTCTTTCGATAATTCACGAGCATCATCAGTCTCCTTCAATTCAATTGAAGGAGGCTGTACATTTGCCAAATTTACATTTTCAGGTACTGATCAAAAAAGTCTCTCAGCCCATTCTTGAACTCTGTTTCATCATTCAAGAAAACGTCGTTATGACCACTGTTTTTTAGCAATACAAGTTGCTTAGGTTCCATTGAGGTTTTGAATAGCTTCTCTGCATTTGCCACCGGAATCAATCGATCCTTCATACCATGAATAATTAGTAGAGGCGGGTGACTCTGAGACAAAATTTTTCCATTATCTAGATGCGGAAAATTGAATGCAAAGTCGGGATATAAATTCAGCCATACGAGTTTTTCGCGAGCCAGTTGTACAATAGAATAATAAGGCGACAATAAAATTATTCCACCTACTTTGTCCTTTGTCGATAAGTGGCAAGTCAAGCCGGTTCCCAAAGATTCGCCAAACAAAATAATGTTCTCTGGCTTGTAGTTTTTTTCTTTCAGTAAGTAATTCAAAGCCTTTTCAGCGTCGGTAATTACTTTAGGAATTGATGGGCTGCCAGTGCTTTTGCCGTAGCCTTGATAATCGAAAATAAAAACAGATAATCCTTGATCTAGAAATGCCTTCATGATGTCGGCTCGATTAGACAGATTGCCACCATTGCCATGACAGATGAGTGCAATTTTTGTGGAACCTGGTTTATTTAAGAGCCAGCAATGAAGGCTCTCTTCGCCGTTCTTGAGAGTGACGTTTTCTATTCTTGTGCCAGCTAGATTGCGTGCATCGTAATGACCGGTCTTCGTCGGGTGAAATAGAAGATTGTCGTACAACGGCGCGGCTACAAGTGGAGAAAATAGAATATAGTAAAGCACCATTTGCGGTAGCAAGAGCTGAATCGTCTTAAACAGACTTTTGCGATTGACAGATTTTAGCGCACCGAAAGTATCCTTCCATTGTTTAATGGAAAAGACTGCAGTAAGGTCGTTCCAAAGTGCTTTTAGTAAATTCATTTACTCTTTTCTTCTTTTGAGTTAACTTAGATAATATCAGCTAATTAGGTAGGGTGAACTGTTGCATTTGAATTTAAGCCATGAAACAGCTCGAGCCTCAACGTTTGCAAGCGAAGAGGCTTCGGCATTTGAATGCGATTGCGTGAGATGTGAGCACCTTTTGATTGGTATTTTTCGACTTGAAGTTGTTCCAGAATTGTTGGCGTTGCATAAATCTGTTTCAGATGTAAGAGGCATTGTCGAAATACTTACTGGCAAAGCGCATTCAGCGGCACGAGCAGATACGCAAACACTTGAACTCGATGAAAATGCAAAGTTGGCTTTGTCGATAGCAGAACAAATAGTGATTCAACTAGATTTTGAGATCATTGAACCGCGTCAAGTGCTTTGCGCTTTGGCTTCTGAATATTGCAACGAGTCACGTGAAATTCTTCAGCGTATGGGATTCGATTTTTCAAGTTTCGATATTTCGAAAATAAATTTGCTCCTGCCTAGGAAAGAGGAGTTGACGGTCGAAGAAATTAAGAATCAAATTTCAACCTGGGCTGTTCGAGCAGAGATGGCAGAAAAACAGGGTAGGCAAGACCTGGTCGATTCCGCAATGAATTATAAGGCCGAGTATGAACTTAAGCTCCGAGATTTTCAGCAGAACGATGACATGTGACACATGCTCAGGCTTTCAGTTTGTTCAAAAGAGCCCGGTCTTCAAAATTCGAATCTTCGCCTAGATTGATCTTTCGTTCGATTCTCTTGATTGCAAGTCCTGTCAGGAAGCCGCGTTTGCCAAAGAGAAAATAGGATATAGAAAAAGAAAAAGCGATTAAAGCAACTAAGCCAACAAGGTCGTTGGATTTATTCTTTACCTGCGATTTTACTATCTTTTGAGCATCAAATCTGTATTTGTCCGCCAACTTATTTTGATTGATCAGGTTGAGTAGACTGGCTAGTTCGAATTTGGTTTCAGCCACACGTAAACTGTTTGTACCATATTCGTCTATACGCATTGCAAGCGCTTTTTCGTAACAGTCTTTGGCTTTATCGAATTGTCCAATTGCACGATAAGAATTTGCTAGTCTAGTGTAAGCTGATCCCAAATGTTTGTTGCCTTCAGCGGCGGTGCAGACTTTTATGGATTGTTCGTAAGTTTCAATCGCTTTTTTGAAATTACCTTCTTTGTAATATAATCCGGCGAGATTACCTAGCATGCCACCATATCGCCAGTTGCTTTCGCCATAAATACTTTTGCGCAAATCGAGCAAGAAGTCTGTGTATTTATGTGCTTCTTCGAACTTACCTGATTCAATACTTGCTCCTGAATAAATTTCCAAACTCAATGCGGGATGACAGTTGTCGATTAATGGAAAAGGCGAGATTATGTATGCGGCTTTTGAGTATTTAAAATTTCCGCTAATGGCAGCGCAGAGTGCACTCAGATCGAGACTTAAAAGTAGGATGAATAGTGACAATACAGCTATCGTGCCACCATCAAAAATCTTGCGCATAATCGAGATTGGTTTTGTCAATTGCAATAAAACATCAATCACGAGTTTTTTCTTTTGTTCGCTTTTGCGTTTTGCATTCAATTTCCTAAATATGAGCATGAACAAAAAGAATCCTAGTTCCAGACTAAGTGCTGCCACCAGCTCGGGACTTGGGTGTGCATAAGTAATCAGGCACAAATAGGCTGTCAAGATACCGCACAAAGTCCACAGCAGAAGCTGCTTTGCGCGCTTAAACTTCATCTGAATGTTCCATGCTGTTCGATATATAGTTATTTGGTATCAAACCATGCGACGTGTTGGTTCGTTTGAAGAGGATACTGGCATTGGCGTCACGAAATCGATTGTTACCGTCTATCGCTCTAACAGCATCGGGTCTGCCCAAGCGCGCCATCATCTGTCTCAGTCGCTCTTGTTGATTGCGAGAATTGGCTTGTGTTTCTGAGCCGAAAATATTTCTAAATTGCTTTTCGCCATTGGCAAAAGCTTGTTGATTAGCTTGAATCCATGGCATCACGGTGTCTGAATATAATGAATCGAGCATGGTCACGCTTTGGACTTTGGCTGCTATTTCTGGATTTTTGTTCAGTATCGAGCCTGTTGGGGTGTAGCCAGCCGAGTGTGAGAAGAGGTGCATTCGCTCTATTCCATTCAGTCCTGCTTGTGCAAGTTCAGGAGTCTTTTGAACTATCTCTTTGAGCATATTTGTGAAGAAGCCCTGTTGGGCAAATTTTCCTTGCACATGATTGCTGGCTCCGGCTTGAACTTGCCATTCTGGAACAATCAAGACTGTCTGTGGATGCCCTTTCTTCATCTGGTTTATTAAATCAAATTCGCGCACGCTACTTTCTGCTGATGACCTGAATCCGTGATTGAAGACGACAACGTCGTATTTCTGATTGGGATTAAAACCTGGCGGCAAGTAAACCATCGCATCGGCTGTGCGATGCGGACCAGTTGAATTATCCAATTTTAGTTTTACTAGACGTTCTGCATTATTAGTTCTTTGTGTTGGCGGACGATCATTTGCATCGTTGCGCGGAATGAAATTGTTCTGCGGATTTTCGGGCAAGTAGTTATCTAGCGGTTCTTGCTGGTCTGCATATGCCTGATTGAATTGTTGTGGTCTAAATTGTTGTGGTCTGAATTGTTGCGGATACATCGACCACTGATTGTGGAATTGCGGTCTATGGGGTTCATGCGGTCTGTAGTTGTGCGATGGGACATATTCGAACGGGTTGAACGGACGAGGTCCCCTGAAGGTCGCTTGCATGTCCATGCGAATCGGAATATTTGGATTGGCAATATTTCGCTCTGGGCTGAGACTAGCTATGTTTTGTTGGAAAAATTCTTGGCGCAGAATGTCTGAGCTATTGACTGTGTTTGGCAAGTCGCTAGGCGGCTGCTCCAACCTCATTGTTGGAGCGGGATTGGGATTGTAGTCTTGCGGTGTGTCGAAGTTCTGCATTGAGCCTGTATATTTCCGCCTTGGCTTTGCGACCCTAAGCCGCGCCAAATACAAAAATATATAAATGGAGGCAATTTTGAACTGGGGAGATTCCCAATATTGACCACAATTTAGGCATTCGCTATCGTAAATCCACCAATTGAAGGGCGAATCTTTTTAGAGCGCTAAGCGCTTAGCGGTTAGCACTCCGCACGCACTCCGGCTTAAATTACTCCCCCGGCTATGTAAACCTGCCATTACTAGATTCTCCTTGCAGGGGGTAAGATAAGATAAAGGGCAGTTGTACCTCAAATTAAGCTACTATCTTGAAGTCTTAAAATTACTATGTCTTCTTCCGACGCTTTTTCTATAACTAACTTTTCGCGCGATAGCGCTTCTGATCAGCCTAAGGTTTATCAGTGGATTTTGCATCCGGTAATAGATTTGCTATTTTGTTGCGGCGGTTTTGTTTGGATTTTGTTTTTTGCTTTTGCTGGACTTGGTTTGACTACTAGCCTTGATTCAATACCTCAAGCAATGCTTTGGACCGCCTGGATTATTGGTGTGCACTTTTTTGCAAATGCGCATTCTGCTGCAGCGTGGCAGAGAGTCTTTTTCGATAAAGAGATTATTCAGCAGAGTGGGCGCTACATTCTTTTTTGTACTGTTCTTTGCGCCTTGTTAATTCCAGCGTCGCTTTTCTTCGACTGGGCTGCTGGTTGGATTGTGCGAATTTACTCGGTGATTCTGGTCAAGCACTTTGTCATGCAGTCATACGGGGTGGTTTTGATTTATTGCATGAAACGCAATTACAGCCTAAGCAAAACCGAACGACATATCACTCTTGCTGTTTTTCATGCGACTCTATATTTCGTTGTAGCCAGACTCTTATCGTCACCAGAGTATGCTGGCACTCAGTTTTTCAACGTCGATATTCCCTCTTGTAACGTATGTCCTCAATGGCTCTTTACTGTGGTCTTGTGCGGTTTTGTTGCCACTGTGCTTGTTTTTGCGGCAATGGTTTTGCGTCGATATTTCAAGTCAAACGAGTTGTTTCCGCTTCCAGGGCTCTTGTTGGTCTTCACTACAGTTTGCATCTATTTCATGAAAATCAGTAATGATCCGACTTTTGGAATCTTGCTATCGGCTTATTATCACGGTGCTCAGAACATTGCGGTGATTATGTCTTATGAAATAAAGAAAAGCGGTTTGCCCAAAGAAATGCCAGTAGATAAAATCATTACCCAAGTTTGGACCAAAAAATATATATCCTACTTCTTCAGCCTGGCTGCAGTCGGGATTGTATTATTCGTAGTCTTGCCTCGCTTGGCCAGCGCTTTTTTGGGAGTAAATCAAGATCTTGCTATAGTTACTGCTTTGGTTTGTTTTGGTACACATCATATACTCACCGAGGCGGTCGCCTGGCGGCTTAGAGATCCAAGAGTGCGCAAGTTAATGATTTAGCTAATTAGCTAATTAGCTAACTTTTGCGTTTTTGCTTAGATAATCCCTGCTTTGAGCAGGTCTTTTAAGTCGATCACGCCAACTGGTCGTTGCTTATCGTCTAGGACCATGAGGTCGGCGATACTGTGCTTTTCCATTAGCTTTAGCGCTGCAACTGCAAGGCAGCCCGAATCAATTGTTTTGGGATTGCGCGACATTAGCTCTTGGGCGTTTTTGCTAAAGACTTCGGCGGCGAATTTTTTGATTGCACGTCTTAAGTCGCCGTCTGTGATCATGCCCATGAGCTGACCTTCGTCATTGCACACAGCGGTGAAGCCAAGTTTTTTCTTTTCAATTTCAAGCAAAATTTGCTCTACATTGGCGCTGAGTCCAACGGTCGGGACTTGAACGCCTGAGCGCCAGACGTCTGAAACAGTCACGAGCATTTTGCCCAGATTGCCACCAGGATGGCTGTGAGCGAAGTCTTCGCTGCGAAAATCTTTTTTGGTCATGAGCACGACAGCAAGTGCGTCGCCCATTGCAAGCGAGGCTGTGGTCGAAGATGTCGGTGCCAAATTGAGTGGACAAGCTTCGCGCTCGACGCCCACATCTAGGACGCAGTCGGCAAATTTAGCCAGGGTGGACGACAGGTTACCAGTCATGGCGATTAGTTTGAGCCCCAATCGTTTGATTGGCTCGAGCACCAGTTTGATTTCTTGGGTTTCGCCGGAAGCAGAAAGGGCAATGACGATGTCTTTTTCTTCAATCATGCCAAAGTCGCCGTGACGAAGCTCGGCTGGGTGGACAAAAAATGCTGGGGTGCCGGTGGAGGCGAGGGTTGCGGCTATTTTATTGCCGATGTGCCCCGACTTGCCCATACCGGTGACGACCACTTTGCCAGGGCATTCGATAATGAGTTCGACTGCTTTGCAGAATTCTTCGCTCAGACGGTCACGCATAGAGACTATTGCTGCCGCTTCTTCGCTCAAGACTGAATATGCTTGACTTATGGCGTCAGGGTCGGAGAAAAGGTCGGTTTCTTTCTTCTCTGCTTTGAGAACGCTAAAGTCTAAAGAGTGCCCCTGGAATGTGGAATCCTGTATCGAGGTCGGCATCGGGTTATCCTGGTTTGAGCTCACTTGCTGGTCCCTTGTTTATGGGTATGTGACGATGAGTCGAATCTTGGTCTATTTTACGACTGTGACGTCGATTCTTTCTTGACAAACTATAATTTAGAGTTGGATTAAAAATGGTTAATCGAATAAAACTGGCGGTCCGGTCTGTGGCAATACCACAATAGGGGCTTGCGACTTACCCTTGAACTTACCAAATTATGGCAGTAATTCTTGTCCGCAACGATAAATTAGGAAATGGTCACTATACAGTGGTCAAAGAGCTTGGCGTGGGCGGAATGGGTGTCGTCTATCAGTGTCGAGACGAATTTTTGCAGCGCGATGTAGCTATTAAGATTTTGCGTCCTGAGCTTATGGCTGATCCTAAAAATTTGGATGTATTCAAAGAAGAGGCTCGCTTGGTTGCGCATCTGGAGCATCCAAATATTGTCACCATATTTGATATTGGCGAAGAAGAAAAAGAACGCACGCGCTATCACTATCTTGCTATGGAATATTTGCCTGGTGGTAATTTGGCAAATTATATTCAGCAGTCGAGAGTGCCTTTAGAACAGGCTCTTAACTGGATGAAGCAACTTGCTAACGGTCTTTTTTATGCGCACAAAAAAGAAGTGGTGCATCAGGATATTAAAGCGGACAACATTTTTATTACTACAGAAGGCGATATCAAAATCGGCGACTTTGGTCTTGCTCGATTGATGGCAAACAAAATTTATGTAAATCCAACTATCAAAGGTATGGGCACGCCAGCTTACATGTCGCCTGAACTTTGTAAGGGCGAGCAGCAAGATTTACGCTCAGATATCTATAGTATGGGTGTTTTGTTTTTTGAAATCTTGACGGGTAATTTGCCTTATCGTGCAAACGGCATGGTCGAGATGGCCATGAAACACACTAGTCATCCTATTCCATCTGTAAGGCAGCAAAATCCACAGATACCAACTGTGGTGGATAAGATGGTCATGAAAATGATGGAGAAAATGCCTGCCGATAGGTATCAAACTCTGCTTGATGTAATAAGTATCATCGATGATATTGCCTTTCAGCAGCGCATTTTGCGTATGGGCTTAAAAGTCGAGCCGGAAAAAAGAAGTGAAGACAAGTCGGCTATTTTTGAGTCACCAAAGTCTGGAATCGAAAATGCAAAGAGCGAGACTCAAGACAAAAAGATAGAAAAAGAACCGGCTAAAGATTTAAGCAAAGATCCTCTTCGCGAGTCGATAAAACTGCCACAAGAAATTGGTCCTGTACGCAGACCTTCGATGGAAGTGAATATAAATACTAGAGTGAGCGGAAGTGCAATTCGTATCAGTCAAGGCTTATTGCCACTGCTGCAAGAAATCTGGAAACATCAGACTTCTGGACCAATTGGATGGCATTCGCGCCCGGTCGTAAATGTAGAAGATCAGACTGTTTATTTGACTTCAACAGATGGCAGCGCTTACAGATTTGAGCTTGAAGGCGGCAAACTAAACTGGAAGTACGATTCTGGATCTTGTTATATGGCAAGTCCCGTTTTGAAAGATACAGAAATAGTTTTAGCCACTGTAGATGGACATGTTCAGTTGCTTGATATCCGCAAGAAAAAATTGCGCTGGCAACGAAAATTTCAAGAAGGGGTAGTTGGAAATCCTGTTGTGATGGCGAAGAAAGTGCTTATCGCAAATAGAGCAGGCGATATTCATTGTCTTAACAGAGCAGACGGCTCGACCCTTTGGAGCTATGCTACAAAAGCGGCAATCGTAGGTAATCTTGCTTTGAGTGGAGATTTGATTTTTGTATCTACTCGTGGTGGAAAAGTAATTTGTGTAGATACCAAAACGGGTAACAAAGTTTGGTCGACTACACTTGATGGAACTTTAGTCTCCACTCCCGCCACTTCCATAGATAGTATCTATCTTGGCTCGCAGTCAGGAATGTTCTATGCCTTGTCTATCGAAACTGGACAGATACTCTGGGAATATCAAACCGGAAAAGAAATTATTTCAAGCGCACAAATTATATTTACGTCGGTTGTTTTTTCTAGTTATGACCGCTGGCTTTATTGCTGCGAAAAATATGATGGCACACTGCGTTGGAAAGCACCACTCAAAGGCAGAGTGCAAGCCGATTTGTCAGTCATAGGTCAAACTGTTGTGGCAGCATCCAAAGAAGGTTGGTTGCAAGGCTTTGATGTGAAAACAGGTGAACTCTTGTGGCAACGCAATTTCGAGCGCGGACTGGAATCGACTCCAGTTTTCACTCGTCAGGGCTTATTGCTTGCAGCAGTTGATGGAAGCCTGTCTTACTTTTCGTTCTAAAAAATCTTCGCAGCCAAAATACAACAAAAACACAAAATACTAATGACACCATTGACGGTGAAAAAAGCTGCGTTTACTTTAGATAAGTCGTCAGGCTTTACGAGACTATGTTCGTATATAAGCATGGCGCAAACTATTGCTACGCCTACAAAGTAAGGCGGGTGCAATTGCATAATTGTGCCGAGTGCAATCAAGCTTGCAGCAGTAATGACATGCAAAAAGCGCGAGATTAAGAGTGCTTTGGCAATGCCAAAACGAGCTGGCATCGAATTTAGTTTTTGTTCTCTGTCAAAATCGACATCCTGACATGCATAAATCAAATCAAAGCCTGCGACCCAGGTGGTTACAGCTAGAGACAAAATCCATGGTGCCGGTTCGCTTAAGCTTCCGCCTGCTGCAATCCAGCCCCCGAGGCTTGCTCCGCCTAAGGCAATGCCAAGGACGATATGACATAGCCAGGTAAATCTTTTAGTAAATGAGTAAAAGCTGAGCCAGAAAACAGCTATGGGAGACAGTGCAAGACAAAGTGGCGGAAGTTGGGTCGCTGCAGCAAGCATTAACGCAAATGAAAGAACTGCAAATATAAGTGCACTCTTCTTGGAAATTAGACCTTTTGGAATGGCTCTGATGCTTGTTCTTGGGTTGAGTCCGTCAATTTTTGCGTCAATAAGTCTATTGAGCGTCATTGCCGCCGAGCGCGCTCCAACAAAGGCGAGCACTGTATAAAAAATAGTTGCTGGTCCAGGAGCTATGCCGCCTGTATATCCAAGAATCATGCCGGACATAGCGAAAGGCAAAGCGAATACCGTGTGCTCGAATTTGATCATTTCAAGCCATTCGCGCGTGGTGGATGTTTTCACGTTTTGATCCACATTCTTACCTTTGGCGGTCCAATTTCATTGTAGAATCTTATCTTAGACAGCTAGTAATTGTACGAGCCTGTCGCTAATTGAGAAGCAAAGAGGTGGCTCAAGCTTATGAATTCTTCTACTAATCAAGCTCAGGGAAAAACTGTTGACTTACAAGGAGTCGCGGCTTTCGCCAGTCTGGTAGAGCTTTTAGCTCAAGAGCTTGGCACTGCAGTCAGTAAGATGCAGGGGCAAATGCCCAGTGGTCCTGATACTTTCGATAAGCTGATGGCCGAAATAGAAATCAATAAGCAAGGCTTCAATCGCAAGCTTACACTCATGTCATATCCGGGTGCGCCATTCACACTGCGTTTTCAAAGTGCATGGAGCAAGGCCGAAGGTAATGCAGCCGCAGCAAGCGCCATTGCCTCTGAGTATTACATCAATTCACCAGTCGCCAGCATCATTCCTCAGGGACGCGCTTTGGCAAGACATATCGAAGATATATTTATGGTGATGGACCGCATGGTCACGCTTGGTCATTCAAGCAAACTTTCGCACATGAGCATTCCAGTGTCGCAAATGGAAGCTTTCGAGCAGTCTGAAAGCGAAAATCTGGTTAGCCAGTACGACGCCAATCGCTTGGAATAAGCGCTTTATACAAAACTTTTGAGTTGTGTCTTCTATCCAGTGGGATTTCGCTGCGCACTCGAAGCTCGTCAATATTATGCATTTGAGCAAAAGCATAAACCGAGTGGGGCACTTCTTTTATGCCTGGCATCAATTTGACATAGAGATATGATTTGGCGCCCACTTTGAAGCAAGCTGCCCGAGCCACACCTTCTATGTAGGCACAAGCTGTCTCAAGTGACAAAGAGTTTGTGGTATCACAAATGGTTTTTGACTTTCTGCCTACTAGCCAAATGCGACCGTATTCGTCTATGTAGCCTATGTCTCCTGTCTTGCAAAAGCCTCCTAAAACATGTTTGCCTGAGACTATAATTTCACCCATATTATTGGTAGAAATCGGATTGTCTACTGGGTCTATAGATATAGTAATTCCATTTACTGGAGTGCCTACTAAGACACCTGCGCCATGCCCTGATTTGTTTAAATCAATCAGGCTTACTTCGTCCATATCTAAAACTGAGATTGGCTCAGCCTCACTGGATCCGTAGACTACTTTTATTTTGGCTTGGGGAAAAATCTCAGGCAGGTCTTTTAGATTGCGAAGCGAAACAGCACCGCCCCCGGTGTGCAAGAATTTTATGGACTGAAGCACAACTGGATTTTCTTTGTTGAAAAGCAAAAGATTTTCAAGTATGGGTGGTGAACACAAGATTCTTGTTGCTCTTTGCTCGATAATTGTTTTAATCAAAGAGTTGATATTTAGCTTTGCTGGTTGGCTCAAGTTGCCGTTTGGCAATATGGTGGTGACACCACAAGCTAAATTGAGTAAAACGAACATTGGCAATGTTGTTATTTCGCGCTCACCTGCTTCTACATTTAGAGTTTCTTTCAAAACGGATAATTGTTCGTGCAAAAATCCGTGCGTACGTTTAATCACTTTGGGCTGACCAGTGGTTCCGCTTGTGAAAGTAAGGAGGGCTGAATCGTTTAGTTTGACTGGAATTAGATCAACACTGCCTTTGTATGACTTGAAATAAATCTCGGGTATAAAGCGCGACAAAACCATTTTGGGACGAAGCGTTTTTATCATGGAGAAGAAAACAGATTTACTTATGGATGGATCTGCAAATAAACAAATACCACCCACACGAAGAACGGCAAGAAGATTGATATAAAGCTCGCTTGACATAGATTGCATGATGAGCACCATATCGCCTTTGCCCACGCCGCGTCTTTTGAGCAATTTAGCCTGGTCTAAAACTTTTTTGCGCATGACTTTATATGTAATGGCGCAAGCACGCCCAAGTTTGTGTTCGATCATCGCCGTCTGTTCAGGCGTTTTGAGCGCTTGTTCGTCGAATAAACTGACTATATTATTGGTGATGCATTCCATGGGATTACCTGCTTATTTACTGGACTTCTAAATACATTTTTTGAAAAGACTATATTTGCGTAAAACTCTTGATTGCTGGCTTTTGGAGAGTACTGCCGAGCCTCCGTCTGTTTTGTATAGCGCATGCACTGCTCTTGTGTAGCCAATATTATGAGCACTTTGGTGGCAGGCACTTGTTAGTGCCAGACCAAGACCTTTGTATTGTTCGCCTTTTAAACGGCACAAAGTTTTTAACACTACAGTGCGACAATTGCGCGAAAAATCATATGGAATGGCGAACATAAATCCTACTGTCTGCGCCAGTGTACCTTTTCCTTCTTTGGCTAAAATTACAAGGCGTGGATCGAGACTGGCTAAAAGCGGTTTATATTTGTCTATAAATTCTTGCTTGCTTATATCTGAGTATAGAAAATTGTCGGCAAACGAACTTATTGCCACTTCATACATGCTTTCAAGCTCAATCAATGCTTTTTCTTGATTGAATGGATAAAGCTCTATATTTGGTGCCAGATTAATCTGGCTGTGATTGTATTTTTCTTGCGTTTTCAATATCGAACTTTCATAGGAGGCGGCGGTTTCAAAGCCGAACTCAAGAAAATATTTTGGATAAGATTCTGGATTGAATGGCTCAAACAAGAATGGTTTGTTAGTGAAACCAGACGTTACAAAGCGGTATTGGTTCCATGTGCTCCCATTTATCGGACCGTAAATTGTTCTGACACCACTTACGGTGAAGCGATCTTGCGCAATTGTCAATAGTTCATTTGCTACTTCTTGGCTTTGAGCAAAAAAATTACCCAGATAGCCCGTTTTTTCGCCTGGATACCAGAGGCTTGCATGTCCTGCTTCGCCCAAATTAATGGTCTCTTTTTCGGTCATTTTATGCGTTCCCCACGCAGGTTGAGATTGCGTTGATCCAATAAAAGTAAAAAGGGCAGTGCCATCATGGCCAATAATCGAAGAACAAGGTCTTCCTGGCTCAGCGCAAGATGTGTTTTGAGTATGAACAAAGCGCCAAGCGGCACCATTAAGTTATCAAGCCCAATGGGGCACAGTGCTTCTATAAGGGTAGTAAACACAGCCACCATTGCCGATATCATCAAAACGAATCGAGTGTCGATGTCACTAAAGGCTGCAAGTCCAATTACGCTCACTATGAATGAAACTAGAAAGAAGGCAAGTGACCCTTCATACGATTTCTTGAAGGGCAAATATTTAAATGGGTGTCTGCCCCACTTAATGCCAAAGAGGGCTGAGCTTGTATCAGCAAAGGTGAGTATTGCTATGGGAACTGTGTACAGTAAAGGTTCGCCGCCGCTTAAAATAAATGTGATTGCCACTGCTGCCGGGAAATAAAATTCTCCATATGAAAGTCTTGAATTTGAGCAGATTACCGGTTTCATTTTGCTTAAGACAAAACCTTTGCAATAACGAATTGCCCAAAGAATACTGGTAGAAAGAAACGCCAAAAGACTTACAACAAGTCCGCTTTGAAAAATCCAGGGAAAAGAAAGACAAATCGAACCCATAGATACATGAAGAGTTTTGCGTACGTATTCTTGCGTTTTGTCAGAAGTAAGCGGAATGTGCGACAGTGTTTTTATCACAATAAAAAGTATGCCCAAAAGCAAAATTCCCGCAATTATATAAGGCTGGAAAAAATGACCAATCATGCCGCTTTTCCCTTGATTATGCGCTCGGATATAAAACGACTATAGAAAAATGTTTGGTTAGATTTGTTGATTGAACATTCTTCAAATTGATAGGTGTGCCCCATGCGATCTACAAGCATATTGAAGTAAGCTAGTCTGGCACCATCACTTGCTTTGCTTGCAATTAATGTAAGGCAAGTGGCGAAATTGTCTTCGCTCATATATTCGAAGATATCGCTCAAGTTGAAACAATCGATTGCTTGTCCCTTGTAATTGCTTAAGTATGATTCAAGCGAGTTTTGCTCTATTTCAAGCCGGTCTATATTTTCTTTTATGGTTCTGAAATTTTGAGGCTCTAGCCAATGCGGGACAATGTTATTTTCAAAGTCATATCTGCCAAGTAAAATCCAGTGCAAATAAGGATTCTTAGCTGGCTCTTGATTGACTAGTGCATCTTTCAATCTAGATGCAATTTGACTAGATAAAGACCTTTTGGCATAGTCAAAAAAGGACTGGTCGCGACCGAGTTTTTCAAGAGTGTAGCGCGAAAAAAATATCTTGCTAATTAGTCTCCAACTTCTTGTGTTCCAGCGATTGAAAAAGAAGTCTGCTCGTTTTTGTTTTGAGCGTTTGGTGAAAAGATTTCTAGTCAGACCTTTGCTGTGAATGAGTGGTAGAATTCCTTTTCTGAATAAGCGAAAGTAATACTCGAGCTGTCCACAATCTGCAATGCCTTTATTTATAAGATGAAGATTTTGCGACCAGAACTTTTTAGTTCGATTGTCCAGTTTATTTTCTATCTTAAGATAAAGTTCAATTCGTGATTCTGTATTTTGGTTATAGCCAAATAGAGTGATAAACTGGTCATAATCAAGTTCTTTGATCGCTGCTACTTTTAGTTGAAGCAGGGCTAACTGACATGGATTTAGATCTATGGCAATAACTTTTTTGGGCGATTGCGTTAATAATGACAGCGAATTATCTCCTGCTGCTGCAATGCTCAAACAGATGTCGTCAGGCTTTATCTCAAGTGTATTCAACACAAGATAAGTATCTTCCCAGCACTGCGAATATTTTATTAGGCTGAAATTGCCTTTGGATTGGACTTCGCTATTCATGCTGCACGCTCCATTTCATCGCTACTTAAAAGCGAAATTCTGCCTGTGCTGCCGTCGATTTCTACATAGTCACCGGTGCGCAAAATTTTGCAAATATTTGAAGCTGATACGATACTTGCAATTTGTAATTCTCTGCACACTACCGCGGTGTGAGAAAGTATATTGCCATGCTCGACTATAACTGCTTTAGCCTGAGCGATATGTGTTATCCAGCCAGGATCGGTGCGCTGCGCTACAAGAATGTCGTAGCCGTCTAGTGATTCAGTTTCTGGGGTGAGAATTACTTTTACTCGCCCACGCACCACTCCTTGCGAGCATCCGGTTCCCTTTAAGTTCGACTGACAAAGACTAATTTGTAATTCGGCTATATCTTCGTGCCAGGCAATGCATGTGCTGGTTTCGATATGAACACGGGGGTTAATGGCTCTAAAGCTGTCAATCTCTTGCTTTCGAAGTTCGACTAGAGCCTTTAAATTTTGAACAGTGCTTGTGCCATTTATATATTGAATGACTTCGTCTATTTCCAAATAGAAAATATCGGTTTTGATTTCGAGCACATTTTGTGCCACTAATTCTTCGGCGATGGCAAGAAAGACTCTGCGAACTAGTGCAAATACTCGCATTCTGTCGATGCGCATAGACTCACGTAGTGTGATGTGTCTTGCTGCTTTATCGAGCAATAACTTTAGTATTATGCGTTTAGCAAAGTTGGACTCATACTGTTTCAAATTTGCTTTTGTCGAAACAAAACTTTTATTAGTCTTCCGGCTCAATGCCACTATCGCATCAAGAAGCGCAGATGGATTATCTTTCAAAGTTGGATTTTCAAGTTTTAATTCTCCAGCACATCTGTCGCCATATTTATCCAAATATTCTTGAAACTTTTGTTTGAACTGCTCAGATTCTTGTTCTGTTATCATCGATGCCATCTCGTTTAAAAGTTCTACTGGCTCACTTGACGAGCTTTTATATCTACCTGCAAGCAGTTGATTATAGGAGTCGTTTTTGCAAAAGCCTTTCAATAAACCAAATGACACCATCGTGAAAAAGTCGTTTAATATCGGCGCGTCCCAATGCTTAAGCAATTTGTTCTCTACTTCTAAATAAAGGCTTACACACTCGAAAATGCTCTTATCATCGAGATTTACTTTGGCTGTCTCAAGTGTTGATTCAAGTCTATTCTTAAACTGACTTACCGATTTATCTAAAGTGATGTAATAAAAAATCAAAGCGAATGCGCATTGAATCAAGTTCAAATTATCTTTAATACTTGAAGCGATACTTACTTTAGCCTTAGCTGATGAGCGTTCTTGCACGCCCATCATTTGTTCCATGAAAGTTTTGTTTGCTTGGTATCCTGGCAAGAGTGAAACAAGCCGATACCAACTAACCATGTTGTAATAAATTCGACCTTTTATATAGGCAAGCATTTGCGCAAAGATTTCCTGGTTGCGCTCAATTTTTTCTGGACTCACTTTTAGCAATTGCATAAAGGTGAAATATACGTTTGCATAAGCTTTGCGAGCCAATGAAAATGTAAGAGGCAGAGTAATACCAGGATAACTTTCGGCAATATTTGAGTTATCGAATATTTGCTTATTAATAGTTGTAATAGGTCTTGCCTGCAATAAATAAAGCTTGCGACCGACATATGCCCATTCGATGTCTTGGGGTGAGCCAAAATATCTGCTCACTTTTCGAGCTAGTCGATCTATCTCTTTTAATTGATTTGAAGTTAAATTGGCTTCTTCTTTGCTGTCGTCAATTCTTGTAGCAACTTTCTTGAATTTATAAGTTTGTCCACTCAGCTCGCCGCTAGCTAGTTTCTCACCAACACCCTTAATGCAAGAAATGAAAGTAGCGACCTCGCCCGTACTTGGATGCACCGAAAATGCGATGCCCGAGACGTCTGCGTAAAGCATTGGTTGAATCAAAACGCTTGGTCTTAGGTTAAGTGATTTGTCTTTAGTCTGATTTAAATGCTTGCGATATAAATTTAGACCAGTGGTATCACTATTGTTTTTAACTTCTAAAACAGCTTTTTCAATCTCAGCCATTTTGACATCAAGCAAAGTTTTGTATTGACCCGCAAAAGATGCTTGGGCTAAGTCTTCTTGTACGCCAGACGATCGCACTGCAAAATTACCGCGCGGCATTGCTATACAATGCTGGACCAACTGGCGCGCCAGGTCAGTCTTATGCCAATCTATAAATTGAGCGGTCAAAACAAGTCCCGGTGGAACTCGAAATCCTGCTTTTTCAAGCTTAAGCAAATTCCAAGCTTTGCTTCCAATTTCGCTTATATTTTGAGATTGCAA
>CAZSHS010000038.1:25102-40897 GCA_964606665.1 uncultured Candidatus Obscuribacterales bacterium
GATTTTAGCTTCCTAGTTTTTGCACAATGAATGGCACAAGACCCAAAGATAAATAAGTACAGAGCACAAACAGTCCAGCTGCCGATTCTATGCGTTTGGCTGTGCTTGCATTTTTATGAAATAGAAAGAATGCACCGCTTAAAAAACACAATGAGAGCGATGGAAAAATGAAAGACAAAAACATGAGCATGTCGCTTGTCTGCATGGCAGTCAGCGCGGCAAAGCCAAAACAAAATACAATCGATGCATACCAGAGCGAGATTGCACCACTCTCGCCAAGCATATTTGTATAGGTGTTGCTGCCGCTGAAATCTTCCTGCGGACTTTTTACTTTTCTGCCAATTTCAAGCACCAGTCCCAAGAAAAAGCTTGTGGCATAAAATGAAATCAATGTGGGTGATGGCAGCAGACGCGCATCGAGCCAGTGACACGATGTGATAAACACATCAAGACACAATAAAACTAGCATGTGCAAGAAAGTGTAAATCAATGGATGTTGCTTGAGCCATTCACCAATGAAAAATTCATTGTGCATGAATAATAAATAAGTCCAACATGCAAATAGTGGCAGTAAGTGCACTAATCCAATTTGAAGACAAAGCATAATCTGCACAGCCGCAAGAATTAGCGCAATAACTACAAGCTCTTTGCGCGTCACTAACCCCCGAGGGACTGGTCTTTGCGGATAGAAACGGCAGTCTATTTCATAGTCTTTGATTTCGTCAGAAACTCTAAGCTGGAAAAAGAAAGAGAGACTTACTAAGAAGGCAGCCGGGAAAACTCTGAAGGGAAAAGGTTCACCCGGCGTGCTGGTCATTGAAGATAGTGCAAGTCCCGAGCCTGCAAAGGCAGCCGTAATCAGGCTGTATTTAAGAAGCGGAAAACGCTCTTTCTGGTAGGCGTACCAATTTTTGAGGATAGACACGAAGTTTTTCATACCCTCATTCTAGAAACTCAAAGACGCCACGTAGGCGCAAACAAACACTTTCACTAGTGTTGAATTGGCACTGATTGGCATCCTAAAATTTTAGAGCTTGCCCGTGTATCCAGTTCTTGTATCCCGGGCCCCGGGGCCCGGGATACGGGATACTAGATACGGGATACGGGATACGTATTCTTGTCTCACTGAATGAAAAATTATTCTTGGTGCGCACTTCGCAATATTATTTTCGTATAGCGCCTAATGCTAAGCGCTATGCGTTATGCGTTATGCGCTTCGCGATAATGAAAATTAGTCACTTCCAATCCTAGGTTAGAAACTTGCAGCGGATATATTCAACCGCCGTGATTTTTGACTGGTAGGAACATATCCTTAGATACTTTGGTTCCTTCCAATTTTTCAGCAACAATCACCGGTGTGCCTTTCCAAACTGAATCGTAGATGCGCAGAATATCTTCATTGCGGTGACGAATGCAACCGTGACTTGCTTCTTTTCCGATAGAGTGCGGGCTATTTGTGCCGTGTAAAACAATGTTCCACTTATTTAGACGAATTGCAGCTACCCCAAGTGGATTTTCTTTGTCCTGGTCAAAAGGTTTTCTTGTTCTTTGTTTCTTCTCAATATTTTTGGGAGGAGTCCAGGTTGGTTGCAGAGTTTTGCTTGCCACCAAATATGGTCCTGGTGGCGTTGGTGATTCTTCTTTGCCAATTGCGTTATCAGCTTGGTAAACTACATAGACGCAATTATGATTTATCATTTGTAGTACCAAAGTGGCTGTGTTTTTTTTGTCCACAACTATCACGACAGGCAATTCCTTGGTCCAGTCGTGGTGAGCGATATTAGATGGAAGGGACATAACGCCTGAGGTTTCAAAAACTAGTGGACTTGGAGCTTTTGGACCTGTTTGTGTTGTGGTAGAAGTTTCACCAGGTTCTTGAGTCTGCTGCTCTGTCTGGACGGCTTTAGTTGACTCGGCTGTGTCCATCGGAGCTTCAGAAGTCTGATTTGTCTTTGTTACGGCGACCTGACCTGATTGGTCAATAGATGCCATATTGACGTAAGAAAAATATCCAAGTATTCCTATCGCCACCAAAAGAACCATCAACACTAAAGTCCGCCAGAATATGTTCATTGTCTGTCTCTCTATTTTAGTTAAATTGTCGACCGAATAGACCGATTCCTATATAGCATTTGCGTTAGACTTTCGATGCGCTTAAACTTGAATGTGGTGGAAATGATGAAAGTTGCTTTTATGACTAGAACTATTCTTTGTCTTTGCGCCACTTGGCAGATTTTTCTGCTTAGCGGCTGTCAGGGCATGTTGTTTGAAGAATTTCGCAAACGCGGTGAATTTCTTGGCTCGTCGTCGTCATTGTCTTTTGATTCTAAGTTTTGGAAGAAAGACAAAAAAATGCGCAGTCAAATGTGTTCAATTCTGCCCTTGAAACTAAAAGGACTCAAAGATACGCAAGTGGAAGAGTTGCTTGGACCGCCAGATGAGCGCTCAGGGCAAAACCCCAAATTGAAAGAGCCAGACTGTATGGCTTATGAAATGCAGGATAAAAACGGCAAACCCGCAATGTATTTACTGGTTTTCCTGGTCAATGATATTGTAGACAGAGTCGAAATGGGTCTTGCTAAATGAAAATCCAAATAAATAGAGAAAGCGCTGTTTCTATTAGAGATCAGCTAATCGAGCAGATTTCATTGCAAATTGCGTCGGGTTCTTTGAGTCACGAAGACAAATTGCCAAGCATTCGTGCTCTAGCAGCCAGGCTCGACATTCATTATTCGACTATCACTTCAGTCTATAATCACCTGGCTGATGTAGGTATTTTGGAAGTGCGACAAGGAAGCGGGGTGCGTGTTGCTTCGCTCAAGTCGGCCCATAAAAAGCCAAGCTCCAAAGATAAGACTGGTGCAGATAAATCAGTAGATGTTCAACTTGATTCTATGATTAATGATTTTCTTGTAGACTGCTGCGATTTTGGTTTATCTGCTGAGCAAGTGCTCGATAAATTCAAAGCATTTATTGCCAAACGCAAGCCATTGAAACAAATTGTAGTGATTGACCGCAATCCCGACTTTCACTCAGTTTGGCTCACAGAGCTTAAGCCGCAGTTCAAGCTGCCAGTCAAAGCGATAACGATAGAAGATTTTAAAAATAATCCAGATATTCTTGCCGATTCGCTAATCGTCACAAGTTTATATCATCTATTTGCGTTTCAGAATTATGTCAAAGATAAAACAAGACTTGTCCCCTGCAACATCGAGCCTGCAAGAGCCGAGCTTGATGAAGTGGGCAAGATTCGCTCAGGCAGCTTGATAATGCTCATTTCTGCCAGTGAGACTTTGATGAAAATGGCATCTAAACTCATTGCTGCTCAGCGCGGAAATGATGTGGCAGTAAGGACGATTTTGTTGTCTGACAAAACAGAATGGCAATACACATTTGAGCATGCAGATCTTATTTTGTGCGACACACAAAGCAGAGATGAAGTGACTAAGTTTAATAAAAAAGGCAAAAAGGTGTTGCCCTTCTCTTTGTGCTCAAACGCGACTATAGCTTTGATTCAAGACCGGATAGAGAAGTGGGGGTAATTCCAAGTCCTGGGACATTTTTGATTTCAAGTAATCCGCTTTTACACGTAGCGCCATTAAATGGGTCATTGGCAAGTAAGAGCGCGCCGTCCAGATCTAAATAGTCGGCGAGGGGTGCCAGGTGCACTGCAGCAGTGATACCACATGATGATTCAAGCATACAGCCGATCATCACTTCTAAATTACAAGCGCGAGCCATCTGGATGAATTTGAGACCTTCTTGAATGCCACCCGTTTTTGCTAGTTTCATCACTACGCCATCTACACAATCGGCTAAGCGAATTATGTCTTTGGCACGCATAACGCTTTCATCTGCAAATATAGCTAAAGCCGAATGGTCTTTTACATATTTGAAATCTTGAGCACTAGAATGTTTGTGTATTGGTTGTTCTATATATTGAACTTTCTGCTCAGCCAGAAAATGCGACATTGCCACAGCTTCTTTTGGCGTCCAGCCGCCATTAGCATCGACACGTAAGGTGGTGTTTGGAGCCACATCTCTGATTGCTTTAATAATTTGTTTGTCGTACTCAATACCATTTGTGGTGCCTTGTTTCACTTTCAGAATTTGAAAGCCTTCCTTCAGTGCATCGCTTGTTTTTTGTTTGATGATCTCGATTGTATCTAGTCCAATTGTAAAATCGGTCTGCGGCATCTGAGTCTCTAAGCCGCTCAAGCCAAGCATTTTAGATATAGACAAGTTTGCCAATTTACCAGACAGGTCATGCAAGGCAACATCAATTGCGCATTTAGCCGCATAGTTTTCGCTAATAAATTTATCTAGCTTTTGATTTATTTCAGTGATGGCAAATGGATCATCGCCCAGAATATCGCTTTCACTCCAAGCTTGAAGCAATGCCAAAACCGTATCTATCGTTTCGCCATGATACGCAGCAGGAGCGGCTTCGCCATATCCAGTGATATTCTCATAAGTAAGTTTGACCAAAATATTCTTGGCATCGGATTTGGTGCCGTAACTAATTCCAAAAGGCATTTTGGTTTTTAAAATTTGTTTTTCAAAGCATAGTTTTATTTTTGGCATAAAATCTCCTGCTTATTTTGACCACAATGATTTTCGATTGCTTTTACCAGAGGCTCGACTCCAAAACGAATTGGGTCTGTGGCAGGTAGATTGGTTTCGCTTTGATAGCTGGCAAGAACGTCTTTAGCTTCTTGTTCACTAAGTCCGCGTGTGTCGACCGAAATTCCAATTACTTGAGCTGGTCGCATGAATTCAGCCATGTTCTCGTATGTTTTTATCATTAAGCTCAAACTGGGAATGGAAAATTCAGTTTCGCCAATTCTTGTTCGCACCGCCTGGTGACACAAAATCATCGCATCTGGTGCTGCACCATGTAACAAAGACAAAGTGACACCCGAGTATCCCGGATGAGCTAGCGAGCCCTGACCTTCAACTAATACAAACTGAGCCTCTTTTGCCGCATCAAGTACTAGCTCTTCAATTACGCCTGCCATAAAGTCGCCAATTACTCTATCTACAGCAACGCCCTGTCCATCAATGATGATGCCAGTTTGACCGGTAGCAACAAAAGCAGATTTTTTACCCGATTTTTTTAATTGCTCGTGTATTGAAAGAGCGCAAGTCATTTTTCCTACGTTGCAATCTGTTCCTACAGTCAGGATTATATGAGCACTTGAGTGACGTGCTTTGCCCATTGCCACTATTAAATTGTCTGGTGGTTTGCGCAAATCAACTAACTTAGCACCACTTTTGTCAGCCGCTTTTTGAAAGTCAGGGTCATCGCACAAGAAATCGTGTAGACCATTTATCACATCTATTTTGCTATTGAGCGCCTCAAGTATGTCGGCACGCCATTGCTTTGGCATGCGACCGCCTGTGAAAGCACAGCCAAGCAACATTGCTTCTGGTTTAAACGCCATGGCTTCAGCCACTGTGGCTACAATTGGAGCATTGCCGCCATAAGAAAGCATTTCGTTTACGGTTTTGCCTGCGTTTGCAGGATCGACAACTGCAACTACACGCTCTGGGGAAAATTTGAGCACCCCATCGCCTGTTTTGCCTTTTTTGCCGCCGAACTCACCGGGCGAATAAATTATCAGTTTCTGCTTGGCGTCTATTTTCATTAATAGTCTGTCTTTTCCAGATTGATGAGAAAAAATAAAGATTTTAGCTTAAATCTAGGTTGAGCCGATTTTTGCAAACTAAAATCAAGACATTATAGATAGATTCAGTAGTAAAACAAATCATGCGGCCAAATCGGCTAAAATTGAAGACCGTGCGTTTTTGTAGTTTGCGTCTCACAACATCGGTGCCCAGAACTAATGAGCGATTCAAGTCAAGATAATCAAAACCCAAGTCAAGAAGAGGAAAAGCCGGCGGCTCCCTCTCGTTCCGAAAGCAAAGCGGGTGACCGTAATGCCGCTAAAGCATTTTATAGAGCCATGTACGCTGGCGCTGAGCCTGACCCGGAAGATTTTGGAATGAAAGTAGACAAAGAAGAAGAGTATGCTGCCCGAGAAAGAGCCGCTACCGAAGCGCTGGCTAAGCGTATGGAAGGCGAGATGGCAGAGCTCGAAAAGAAAGCGGCTGACGCTGAGTCTTTGAACAAAAGACTGGCTGCCGACTTTGATAACTATCGCAAGCGTATGGCTCGCGAGCGCGAAGAATTTCAAGCGCTTGGTATTCAGAAAGCCATAGAAACTATGCTTCCCGCCCTTGACGACATGGACCTGGCTAAAGCTAATCTGGGCAAAACATCTGACCCAAAAGCTATGCTTGACAGTTTGAACATGGTCTATAACCGCTTCACTAAATGTCTTGAAATGATCGGCATCAAACAATTAGATGTAATTGGCACTCCATTTGATCCTAAGTTTCACGAGCCAGTTCAACAGATTGTCACAGCCGAAGTTCCAGATGGTGCAGTTGTTCATCAATTGCGTCCGGGCTACATCTATAACGACAAAGTATTGCGCCCCTCGCTTGTGAATGTGGCTACTGCGCCACCTGAAGGATTTGAAGAAGCTGCAGCCGAAACTCAAACTGAAGGGCTAGTTGAAGAAACCGTCCAAGAGAATCAAGAAGTACCCCATACATCTACTCAAGATCTTGAGCCATATTCAGTCGAAGAACATGTAGGCGAAGTGCACGATATCACAGACTCGGCAGAGTCTATTGATGCTTTTGGCGATGTTTCTGGCGACGACAATCCACAAGTGGTGGAGTCGGCTCTTGAGCGCGATGAATAATCAAATAGATGGTTAGCGAGCGAATTATAGGTATTGACCTTGGTACTACGCATTCCTGCGTAGCTATTATGGAGGGCGGACGCCCTATCATTATCGAAAATTCGGAAGGTCAGCGCACCACTCCTTCTGTAATTGCATTTTCCAAATCAGGCGAGCGTCTGGTTGGTCAAACTGCTAAAAGACAGGCAGTGACCAATCCTAATAGGACGATACAGTCTATCAAGCGTGAAATGGGCACCAATCAGCGTGTCACCATAGATGGAGTCGCTTATAGTCCCGAGCAATTTTCAGCCATGATTTTGCAACGATTGAAAGCCGATGCCGAAGCGTATCTTGGTGAAAAACTAACTCGCGCAGTTATTACAGTACCTGCCTATTTCAGCGATGCCCAACGTCAGGCTACTCGCGATGCCGGTCAAATAGCTGGTCTTGAAGTACTGCGAATCATTAACGAGCCTACGGCTAGTGCGCTTGCTTATGGACTTGATCGCCTGGATAGTCAATGCAAAATCCTTGTGTTTGACCTTGGTGGTGGGACATTCGACGTAAGTATTCTTGAAATTACAGATGGTGTTTTTGAAGTGAAATCCACTTCTGGAAATAACAGATTGGGTGGCGACGACTTTGATCAGTGCATTATTAGCTGGCTCATTGGCGAATTCAAGGCTCAGACTGGGATTGATTTGTCGCATGACCTTATGGCTATTCAGCGAATTAAAGAAGTGGCTGAAAAAACCAAAATAGAATTGTCCTCTGCAATGATGAGTGAAATTCATATTCCATTTTTGACTGCCAACGATAATGGTCCTCTGCATTTAGAAACGAAATTATCTAGAGCAAAGTTCAACGAATTGACTCATAATTTGGTTGAATCCTGTATGGGTCCGCTACAGCAGTCGCTCGATGATGCACAATTACATCCAGAACAAATAGAAAATATTATTCTGGTTGGTGGCTCTACACGCATCCCTGCTGTGCAAGATATGTTGCGTCGTTTCTTTTCTAAAGAACCTTCAAAGTCTGTAAATCCAGACGAAGCCGTAGCACTAGGAGCAGCTATTCAAGCCTCTATTCTTGCAGGCGACTTACAAGATGTTTTATTGCTTGATGTTATTCCACTGTCTTTAGGTATCGAGACTGCTGGCAATTTGTTCACTCGCATTATTGAACGTAACACCACAATCCCAACTAGTCGTACAACTATTTTTACTACCAACGACGATGGTCAAACTTCTGTTGAAGTGCACGTTTTGCAAGGTGAGCGCGAACTTGCTGGAGATAATAAATCACTGGCTAAATTCTTCTTGACCGGTATTCCACCAGCACCGCGGGGAGTGCCAAAAATCGAAGTGACATTCGACATAGATGCAGATGGTATCGTGCATTGTAGCGCTAAAGATCACGGTTCTGGAATTAAGCACTCTATCACTATTCAACGAACAACTGGTCTCAGTCCCGAAGAAGTTGACGCCCTTACCTCTGAAGCGGCAGAATTTGCTAGCCAGGACAAGAAGACCAAGTCGCGCATCATGATGCGAGTGAAAGCAGAGGGACTTTGTGCCGATGCTGAACGCACCGTGGTTAAGTATGGTGAAATGGTCGACTTGCAAATAGTAGACAAAGTAAAATCAGCAATTACTTCTGTTCAAGAAGCCCTCAACACCCAGTCACAAGAAGACAGTCAGTTCTTAGGCTCGCAAGTAGCGGGTCTGGATGTGGCTTTGCTCGACATGGGAAGAGCCATTCACATGGGGGCGAAACGCAACCAAGCTGCAGCTAAGAACAGCAAGAAACGATCTTTGAGCGAAAGCGGACCAATTGAGTTAGGAGATGGACAAGCTGAAGGACAGCAAGAAGGACAATTGCAGTTGCCCAATAATCAGGACTGAGTTCAGGAATAAGAGTAAACAGAGAAATGACGACAATGAGTAAGCGCGATTATTACGAAGTTATTGGAGTAGCTAAGGGTGCTACCCCAGAAGAAGTCAAGAAAGCCTTCAGGCGTCAAGCTCGCTCGCTTCACCCCGACAACAAAGATTCGGGCGATGAAAAAGCGTTCAAAGAATTGGCAGAAGCATACGAAGTCTTGTCGGATGAAAACAAGCGTGCAAGCTACGACCGTTATGGACATGAAGGTGTCAAAGGCAGCGCAAGCAGATTCGATAACTTTGATTTTAGTGGCTTTCAAGGATTTGGTATGGACGATATCCTGGAAAGTTTGTTTGGCGCAAGTATGCGTGGTGGCTTCAGCGGCTCGCGCGGGGGACCGGCACAAGGTGCACACCTTAGATATGATCTAGAACTTGATTTTCTTGAAGCCGTTTTTGGCGTTGAGAAAAAACTTACTGTAAAAAGATTGGACGATTGTACTACCTGTCTTGGGACAGGAGCTGCAGTAGGAGCCAATATCACCACTTGTCAGACCTGCAATGGCATGGGACAAGTAAAAGAACTGGTCAACATGTTATTTGTTCAGTCGTATCAAATCACGACATGTCCAGGCTGTCACGGTGGCGGCAAGAGTGTGGACAAGCCTTGTCGCGACTGTAAGGGTCAAGGTCTTACTCGCAAGCCTAAAGAGTGGGAATTCAAAGTGCCAGCAGGCATCGAAGATGGCTCACGTATAAGAATTGGACAAGCTGGTGACAAAGGACCTCACGGCGGACAGTTTGGTGATTTGTTTGTGATGGTGCATGTAAAACGGCACAAAGATTTTATTCGCGAGAATAATACTATTCACGTAAAACAAGACGTCAGTTTTTCGATGGCGGCACTTGGTGGAGAACTTCTTGTACCAACAGTTGATGGCACTAAAGTTTTGAAAATACCGCATGGCGTTCAATCAGGAACCAAGCTGGTTATGAAAGATCTAGGTGTGCCACTGCTCAACTCACCTAATCGTCGCGGTGATCAGATTGTGCATATCAATTTGAAAACACCAAACAAACTGAGCAAAGAAGAAAGAGAATTGTTTGAGCGCTTAGCTGAATTGCAAAAAGAAGAATTGCATATAGATAGCGATTCTGAAAATGTCGAAAGTCAGAATGATGTCGAGAATAAATCTTCTACAACCGATGAAAATGGTGGCAGCACTAAGAAAAAAATGAAACACGACAAGTCTAAGTCAAGCAAGAAAGACGACACTTTGCTCGATAAATTAGTGGATGTTTTTCGTCCCAAAGATGATAACTAGATTTAAAAGCTACGCAATTGCTCTGATATTACTTGCAGCCATGTCTTGTACTCCTGCATTTGCCACCAAAGTGCCAAAAGAGCTGAAGGAAGCTATAAAAGAAAAGTTCCCGCAAGGGCAGCTTCGCATTGACGCTATGATTCAAGAAACCGACGGCACTCTGTATGTGCCGATTCTGCCTCCTGCTGTGACAAAAGTCACTATGGAACAGAAAATTGTCACCACATTTTCAAGCAAAGATTTAGTCGTTTTTTCCAATAACTGGATATTTTTGAAATTGCAAAAAAGCAATAACAAATTGGTTCTTTTGTTGCCTAATGATTTGCCCGAATCGGTTATGCGCTCTTTATATAAAGGCTCATTGCCATCTGATTTGCTCATTCCTCAGAATATGGCAGTGTCTGGAAAATTGAAGCCACTGGTAAAAGAGTTGAGTGTCGAAATTTTGAAAGATGGCGAACCACCTGTGATTGCCGAAGAAAAATTAGACCTAAATAGCGATGAAAAGTTATTTCTAGCGTCGCCTAAGAGTGGCAAAATTTACGTGCTCAACAAAAATTTTGAAAAGGTGTCTGAAGTTCCGACAGATGGCACGCCTGCCTGTCTTGTCTGGTTTAAAGACAAATTGTTTGTGTGTGACCAATCAAAATCTTTGGTGGTCGTATACAATCCCAATTCGATGAAATGGGATACTTTTATCGAGTTTCCCATGGGGTCATCTCCAAGATCTCTTGCTGTGTCTCCAAAAGGCGATCAGATTTATGTTTGCGAGTCTGCTTTGAGCACTGTGGCTACAGTTGACCTTGCCACCAAAAAAGTCATTCAGCGCACAAAAGTCTTAAACAGTCCAGGCGATATTGCCATAACTCCAGATGGATACACATTGATTGTTTGCTCTGGAACTGGGCATGTAAGCTTCATTTCGACTCTAACTAATAAAGTAGTCGGAATTGTTACTTGCGGCAAAATGCCCTCGAATGTAATTTTATCCAAGAAACACAAACTGGCTTTTGTAGCAAATAGAGTCTCCAACACGGTTTCGGTCATTGATACCACTCAGCGCAAACTGATAACTAATATTAGTGTAGGTGAAGGACCAACAGGTCTTGCACTGGATGCCACAGAAGACCGACTCTTTGTAGCCAATGCTAAAGACAATACCATCTCTGCTTTTTCAATTACTCAGGCTGCTTCAAATAAATTCGACAAGTTAGAAACAGTTTCGCTTCCACTCGATGTAGAGTTTCCCGGATGTCTTGTTTTGACTGCTGATTTAAATCATATACTTGTGACAAGTGCAGCTTCAGACACAGTGGGATTTCTCAATTTAGAAACGCTCAAGTTTGACAAGCAAGTCCAGGTCGGACAGGCAACAATGGAAGCTACTTGTTCTTTTTAAATAGAAATCTATTTGAGATTGTATGCTTTTTTAATTAGATTTATTGGTGCCTTTTCTGGCATGACCAGGTCATCTTGATTGATAATGTAAGTCTGTTCCAGGGCATATTGTCCGCTCAAAACTGAGTGACTGACCATGTCGGTGAAAACCATCCAGGATGAATTTGGTGGAAACTCCCAGGTGTCTTTGCGACAGTTGGATTGAAAGAACCCGTTTTCTTTCAAGAAATTATGAAAGTCGAGCATATATTTATCATACGGTGATGTGCCAACTGCTTTGAGACCAAGCATCGAGTAGAGTCTTGTAAGAATCGATTGTCTGTCGTTCTTTGACTTGAATGGAGCTGGTGCGGCCATCACATTTTTGTATGTTTCAAGTAGATGCTCAAAAGTGTCTGATGTTTTCCAGACTCTGTTTTGGGTGGGATTTATATTGGTGAAGGTGCGTAAAATGCGGTCACCATATATGGGGCGTGTGGCAAATGAGTCGACGTGAATTAAATCATTGCGCTTGCGCAGACTCATTTTGCGTCCCTTCTCTTCTATTGGTCGAAAAGTGGCAAAATCAGGCTCCCACGCATTTGCATATGGTGCAAGAAAACTGCGCAAAAAATTAGTGGTCTGATTATGATAGTCAGCCATAATCGAATGTAGACGCTGTGCGTCAACTTGCGTTTTGGCTGCAAATCCTGTGACTATGTCTTCTTTTGGTCTGTAGGCAATATTTTTGTGATAGTCAGCTTCTTTCTGTTTTTGAGCAAGCAAAAATTCACGGTCAGAAGCACTTATTTCAAAGGGTGTCTGGGGAAAGTAAATGATTCCACCACGCTCTAACAATGAACAAACAATTTCTGGTGTTTGAGCCAAACTAGCCTGAATTGGTTTTGAGCCGTCAGTCATACAAACGATGAAATCGGTTTTGTTTACGCCTTTGACTTTAGTTTGCATATAAAAATCCACTAAAAACAGAAATCATAAAAAGACAGAGTAATTTTAGCGCTTTGGCGTTGTCATTAGAGGAGAATTTGCTAATGTTCCAGTCTCTGTTGGCTTAACCCGCTCAACCGGCATACTGGGTAGCTGCTTTGTTCAAAAATCTTGTAATGCTACCTTGATACAAAAGGTCAGCAGTACCGGTTGGACCGTTTCTTTGCTTGGCTATGATGATTTCAGCCTCGCCGCGACGTTCGCTTTCGGGGTTGTAATATTCGTCGCGATAAATAAACATCACAAGATCGGCATCTTGCTCGATAGAGCCTGATTCACGCAAGTCTGAAAGCATAGGGCGTTTGTTTTGTCTTGCCTCTACTGCGCGCGAAAGTTGTGACAGAGCAAGAACCGGCACATTCAACTCACGCGCCAGTGTCTTTAAGCTTCGCGATATTTCAGATACTTCCTGAACGCGGTTGTCTGTCTGTTTGCGACCTTGCATAAGCTGAATATAGTCGATGATTATTAGTCCAAGACCATTCATTTCAGACTTGAGCCTGCGACATTTGGCTCTTATTTCCATGCAATTCACCAGTGCCGAGTCATCTATATAGATAGGTGCCTCGCCCAAACGCCCCATGGCGCTTGCCAGTTTGGTCCAGTCGCTTGTGTGCATGTGTCCTGTTCGAAGTCTGTTTGCATCAATCTCTGCCGATGAGCAAAGCATACGCATAACGAGCGATTCTTTGGACATTTCTAGAGAGAAGATAGCAACTGGTACATTATTTTCTACTGCAGCGTGCTGAGCTAGATTGAGTACAAATGCTGTTTTACCCATGGAAGGACGAGCTGCAATAATGACCAGATCTGAAGGTTGAAAGCCCGAAGTCATTGCATCTAGATCGTAAAACCCTGATGGGACGCCAGAAAGAACATCTCTATTTTCGTAACGTTGTTCGATTTTTTGAAATGAGTCTTCGACAATATGCTTGATATGAACAAGACTCTTCATCTCTTTGCGTTGAGCCAATCCAAAAATAAGGTGCTCGGCTCGGTCTAAAGCTATGTCTGCATCTGGTTCTTCATAACAGCTACCTACAATTTCTGTGCCTGCTTTTATTAGCTGACGCAACAGTGCTTTTTCTTGCACCATACGAGCGTAATACTCTAAATTGGCTGTAGTGGCAACCGATAAAGATAATTCAGTGATATAAGCTCTGCCGCCAATTTGCTCTAGATTGCCGGAGTCCTTGAGGGTTTGAGAAACGGTAACTATGTCCACGGGCTCGCTGTGATCATAAAGATCGAGCATCGAGGCATAAATAGTCTGATGTGATTTGCGATAAAAATATTCTGGATCCAATAAATCCACACATCGCGACATGCCATCTCCACTGACGAGCAGTGCTCCAAGAACGGCTTGCTCAGCTTCTTGCGATTGAGGAGGCAACCGCTCTAAGGTAGCCTCTGTGATTGAAAAATCTTCAGGGGCACTATAGTTTTTCTTTTCGAATTCTTTCTTCTTAGTCATCTTCTAATGAGGATGTATCGCCTGTAGGTAATCCAAGCTCCCATGCTTTTAGCAAGCGGCGCATGATTTTACCTGAACGTGTTTTGGGTAGTGAGTCTTTGATTTCAATTTCGCGTGGATAGGCGTGTGCCGCCAGATTTCGCTTAGTGAATTCTTTGATGTCTTCTATTAATTTTTCATCTGCCTGAACATCTTTGGCAAGTACTATAAAGGCTTTGATGATTTCACCGCGCTCTTTATCAGGTTTTCCGATGACGCCTGCTTCAACAACAGCAGGGTGATCAATGAGGGCTGACTCGACTTCAAAAGGTCCCACTCTGTGTCCGGCTGTATTAATTACATCGTCTGCACGGCCTACAAACCAGAAATATCCGTCTTCATCTTTCCATGCGTTGTCGCCGGAGAAATACCAACCAGGTATTTTGAAATATTCATCGAATTTTTGTTTGTTGCGCCATACTTGTCTGAGCATTGAAGGCCAGCCGGGCTTAACTACCAGTTTGCCTAATTTACCTGCTTCGACTTCTTGTCCATGTTCATCGACGACAGCAGCATAAACGCCTGGAAGCGGTTTGCCCATTGAGCCTGGTTTGATTGCCATGCATGGCAAATTGGCTATCAATTGCATTCCGGTTTCAGTTTGCCACCAGTTGTCGTGAATCGGTAGTCCATAGACTTTCATGCCCCAGCGCACAACTTCTGCGTTCAGCGGCTCGCCTACGCTCAGTACGTGACGCAAACTATCTAGGCTGTATTTTGCCACTACATCATTGCCTGCTTTCATCAGCATTCTAAGTGCAGTTGGAGCTGTGTACCAGACAGTTATTTTCAATCTATCTATAGTTTGATACCAGGCATCAGCGTCGAAGCGACCTTCGTAGCTCACCACCGATGCGCCATTTGACCAGGGACCAAAAATACCATATACGGTGCCTGTGACCCAACCAGGGTCGGCTGTGCACCAATAAACGTCGTCGTCTTTTAAGTCAAGCACCCATTTTGAAGTCATGTGCTGACCTAAAATATCGTTGTGTACATGCACAACACCTTTTGGCTTGCCTGTAGTGCCTGATGTGTAGAGCAAATAGAGAGGATCTTCGGGATCCATGCGCTCGCATTCTAATTTGTCAGACTCTGCTTCAATTAATTGGTTGTAGCTATGCTCATCTTCTGCCAGGCTCTTCTGGTCAGCGCCGACTACAATCACATGTTTTAAGTCGGGCAGGCTTTGGCGACTGTGGTCTATTTTCTTTGTCTGTTCGGGAGTGGTGATGATTACGGTAGCTTCTGAATCGAGCAATCTGTCTTTGAGGGCGTCTGGTCCAAAAGCCGAAAAAAGCGGTCCAATGATGGCGCCAATTTTTGCAATGGCAATTGTGGCTACATAGAGTTCTGGCACTCTAGGTAAAAAGAAAAAGACTCTGTCGCCACGTTGAACACCTAATTTTTTTAAGGCATTGCCAAGTCTGTTCGATTGTTCATAAATATCGTAAAAGGTCAGCTTGTGGAGTTTGTTGTCCACTCCAATTGAGTAGAGCGCTACTTTGTTGCGTCTGCCATCGTACATGTGGCGGTCGACTGCGTTGTAAGCGGCGTTAACCATGTCACCGCCAAACCAATGCACTTCAGCGCGCGCTTCTTGCCATGAGAAAGAAGTGTAAGCTTTTTCGTAGTTGGCGATAGCGGGATCTACTGGGTATTTCTTGATGATTTCTTTTGCCGGACGGGTGACCTCTTCGCCTTGGTCTGAAGCATCTTTAACCTGAGACTTGTTTCCTGATTTCTGAGCAAGCTTAGTATTCATCGTGAACCTCTCGAACCTCGCAAAAGATATATTCTAGCCTCTTATCAGGCTAATATTCAAACCTCTACTGCTTATCTAGTTCTTAAGATAAAACTGAAACTAGGCACCTGGCAGATCTTGACAATTATAGCCACATGACGTACTGCGCAAGAGCGGCTAATGCGCC
>CAZSHS010000039.1:0-583 GCA_964606665.1 uncultured Candidatus Obscuribacterales bacterium
CAAATGAACCTTCTTGACAAAGAGGCGCCAATGAGAATGCTTGTTCCAAGCGGAAGCCAAATAAAATTGATTTACGAAGTTGGCAAACCGCCTGTGCTTGCAGCTCGTATTCAAGAATTGTTTGGTATGAAAGAGACTCCTCGAATTGCTCAATTGCGAGTTGCGGTTCTGGTGCATCTGCTTGCGCCAAATTTTAGAGTGCAACAAATTACGCCTGATTTAGGTAGTTTCTGGAGAAATACTTATGGTCAAGTTCGCAAAGACTTGAAAGCACGTTATCCAAAACACTCATGGCCCGAAGATCCGCTCACTGCAGAGGCTATGCGTGGAGCCAAACGCCGAGACGTCTAATTGTCGATGCGATTTTCTTTATTCGAGTCACTGCTTGGAGCGTCATCTTCAAACGTTATGGTTTTTTTGATGCACCAATGTGGTTCGAGTCTGGCATAAGTAACCACATTTTCACTGCCGCCTGTTTCTTTTTGTGCATCTGTATCTGGAACTACTTTAAAATCGTCGTCATTGTCAAAATAGTGGATGTTTTTTGTAAGATAAATGAATTTACCTGTAGGAGCGTCGTCGT
>CAZSHS010000039.1:593-12600 GCA_964606665.1 uncultured Candidatus Obscuribacterales bacterium
CTTCGAAAATGCCGAATCTGAAACCATTGGCTTCTGATTTTGATATGGGATTTGGGTTCGCCTCAGCTTTTTGTTCTTCGTAGTCGCTGCCGATATCTTGTATTTTGCATGATTTCAAAAGGTCTAAATATTTGAAAAATCTTTCTCTGGAAATTATCTTGTCGGGAGGGAATTCACCCATTCTGTAAGGATAGAAGGTCATTGAAAAGTTCTTGTCGTTGTGAAAAATCCAATTCTTATTGAAGGTGCTGATTTTGTCTTCATGAGCCATTATTGCTAATTGATGGAATTCTTTTTTGTGTTTATTGAATAAATCTCTCAACTCCTGGTCTTTGGGACAGGACTCGAAATAGGGCTTATCTACTTCAAAGACGCTTTGAAAGTAAGAAACTTTTTCTGTGAAATCTTCAGTTCCGACTAATATCGTAGCGACGATTAAAGCGCACAGGGTCAGTGCACCTAAAACACCTACTACAATAATTATGTGGCTTTTTTTCACGTTGTTTTTTTAGTTCCTGATTGATTTTCAGATGATCAATTTATTCCCTCTTGCCAGCTTGATATAATCAAGCTGTCGTGGCTTCAATTCTTAGATTAAATACTGCAATTTTGTCAAAACTATCGAAGTTTGCTCTTCTTTTGGCAACCTGCTTTTTTGTAGGCAACGCCTTGACACCGGCGTACTGTCAAGATGAATCTCGCTTTGAGTTTTTCCCTTGGGAATCCTGTCTGTTGCTAACTATTGAAAGAATTGAACAATCTGGCAAGGACCGCATTTATCACGCGACCATCGCCGACGTTTTGCAAGGCCGTTTCTTAAAACGTAATCCGATATCGGTTTACGTTTCAAGTTTGGGTAGTGGGGGTGAAAGCCCGTTGGAGCGCCGTTTTGTGGTGGGTCAGACCGTGCTGGTGGCATTCAATAGTTTGCCTCCAAACCGCTTCAGAAAGCATCTTAAAATTTATAATGAATACTTCCCGCTTGGCGATAAAGATCAGAATCAAGGCGAAATAGACAAGCTCAAGGCTAGGTTGACGAATTCTTTGTTTCCATACAGGGCTTGTGTAGATGCGACCATCACCAAGAATAAATTTGTCAAAAAGGGTTGTGAAGCTTGTCATCCAGGCAGAATAGACATCGAAGCAACCATTAATGAAGTCTATATGCCTGATGCTCTAAGTCAGGCTGAACCCGAAGCTCTCGTGCAAGAAAAAACAATTCCAAAGACATTTCACGCCAGTTTGCGGAAAGGTCAGAAGCTCAAGGCATTTTTCTACGAAGATTTCGCCAGACCACTAAAGAAAGGTCAGCGCTACATCTGGAAATTCAATCCTGTATATCATGACGAGAAGGATCCAGAGCGCATTTTTTTAGGATTGAATGGTGGCACATTTAGTGCCGCAAATGAATTTAGTGATAGCCAGATTCAAGAGTTGAAAGCCCAACCAGAGCGATTTGGCGAATATTTAATCGAAACTAAAAAGCACATGCAAGCTCAAATAGAAAAAAGTTGGACAAAAGAGCAGATAGGCACTTACGTGAGTAAATCAGAACTGCGATACATTCCGCGAACACAAGGAGTGGTAGTCACCGAAGGCAATGTGATTTCGGGGCAGTTGTTTGAATCGGATCAAGATAAATTAGGAAAGGTTCTCTGGTTCTCCGGGCTCATAGAGGGCAAACCATGTGGCGAATATCAACTACAGGTGCATAAAGGTGGAGCCAATTTTTGGGTCCTGGACTCTGGATACTTCTGTAATCCTATGCATAGGTCAGAAATAAGTTTCTTTCAGAAATTTTTCAAAGACATTTTAGTTAAATGCGGCATCACATACTCTCGTGTAAATAATCTGAAGGAAAACAAAGAACTCATGCCAGGGCGAGATGAGTTGGTTTTGCAATTGAATGAGCAAAATCAGATAGAAAAAATCAAATTCCGATTGCTCAATGAAAAATTGCTCGAAGCTAAAGTTGACAAAGAAATGAATCTGTCTGATTTTAGAATCGATGATGCACCAAGCCAAATATGGCAAGATGCTTACAGTCAAAGGATAGACAATATGAATAAAGTCTGGCAGGAGACTTTGAATTTTGAAAAATGGTAGCTCAAGTCAAAAACTCGGATGAAAAAATTTAAGTCAGAGTGCGTGGGGGCCTTTTAAAAGCTGGGAGTCTGCTTGCTGAATTAAATTGAAAAACATTGTCGGTGCTTTGGATGCCTCCAGGACCTTGAGCC
Organism: uncultured Candidatus Obscuribacterales bacterium; assembly: GCA_964606665.1. Classification (GTDB taxonomy): domain Bacteria; phylum Cyanobacteriota; class Vampirovibrionia; order Obscuribacterales; family Obscuribacteraceae; genus Aved-18. Next base: position 2,831 of record CAZSHS010000039.1, read on the forward strand.
GATTGAGCTGCTTTAGCCATTCGCGCCATTTGATTTTCAATAGGTGAAAAATCGTCAAAACAAATTTCTTCAAGCGTTTCATTTGGTAGTTCGTCACTGTATTGTTCGACAAACTGCATCGGGTTTATTTCGGGCTGGAATTTAAAAGTTGTATCTTCGTTGTCTGCCGGAGCAGTATTCAAAGGGGTTTTTACTTCATCAAGAAGTGGAGGCAGCATAGGAGTTGCGTAATTGACAGTCCAATCTGTACTTATGTCTTGAGTGATAGGCGGGGTATAAACCGGCTCTTTGTTTCGGTCAGCCAAATTTGTCGAAGCCCAGTTCGTTTGCGATGGCTGCGGCTGTGCGCGAGTTGCAATATTCATATGATCGAGGCTCTGACTGCGAATACCGTCTATAGCCGCGTAGGGGTCATAACGTCCCTGCTGCAATTCGTTTATTAGTTTGTGGGCAGGCAAATTGGTATAGCTTTGACGCACTCCAAACCAGCGGGTTTTTCCGTCGGTTTCGTTGGGTGCTGAAGTCAAACGCCTGGTTGCAAGCAGATCGTTCTCGGTCGTGCGCGGGGCTTGCTCAGGAACTTGTAAGTCTTCCTGGGTTTTCCGTTTGCCAGAAAACCAGGGATTGGATGATCCCGTGTCATTATTCATTGAAATTTTCCCAGTTTCATACGCCTGGAGCCATGATAAAACCAAGCAAGGAGGTAGTCAAGCTAATTTAACTTACCCAAACCTATTAGGAGGAGACGGGAAAGCCTCGGTCGCGCATCAGGGCATTTGTGTCCACGTCGCGTCCTCTGAAATTGCGGAAAGCAACATCAGGCGCTATCGAATTCCCGACACTAAATATAGTGTCACGAAAACGGTCGCAGGTTTTGCGATCGTACAGACCACCAGCTTCTTGGAATGCTTCGGTTGCATCAGCAGACATAGTATCCGCCCAGATGTAAACGTAATAACCAGCCGAGTAACCATCGTCTGAGAAAATATGTCCAAACTGTGTTGGTCTGTGACGCATTACAATCTCGGTTGGGCAGCCAATCTCAGCCATTGTTTTCTTCTCGAAATCGCTTGCGTCGATGTTGGAGTCTGGAGTTGATGCCAGGTGTATCTTCATGTCGTAAAGTGCTGAGGCAAGATATTCGACAGTGATGAAGCCTGAATTGAATGTTTTTGCCTTGCGAATTTTTTCAATTAAAGCATCAGGCATCGGCTCACCGGTCTTGTGATGAAGAGCATATTTTTTCAATACTTCATTAGTCATAAGCCACCGTTCGTTCACTTGCGATGGAAACTCAACAAAGTCGCGTTTAACCGCAGTGCCTGCTAGGCTTGGGTAAGTGACATTTGACTGTAAACCGTGCAAGGCGTGACCAAACTCGTGGAACATTGTATTTGCATCATCCCACGAGATGAGAGTGGGCTCGCCTGGCTTACCTTTGACGAAATTGGAGTTGTTTGAAACTATGGGTGTGACGTCTTTGTCGAAGCGCTCCTGAGTGCGATATTCATTCATCCAGGCGCCCGAGCGTTTGCCTTCGCGAGCATAGGGATCGAAATACCACATGCCGATTTGCTTGCCGTTGCGTAATACTTGGTAGACGGTGACGTCTGGATGCACCACAGGCAGTCCATCGATTTTTTTCATTTGCACGCCGAAAACCTTATCTGCGGCGTAGAACATGCCCTCTAGAATTTTATCGAGTTGCAAATATTCTTTGACAACATTTTGGTCTATATCATATTTTTCGTTGCGCACTTTCTCCGCGTAGAAGCGATAATCCCAGGGCTCAATTTTGATTTTGGCGCCCTCTTTGTCCGCGATAGCTTGCATGTCAGCCACTTCTTCTTTGACGCGATTAGTAGCAGCCTTCCAAACTTTGAGCATGAGGTCCATGGCCGCTTCTGGGGTCTTAGCCATGTTGTTGTCTAGAATCCAGTGAGCATGCGTTTTATAGCCTAGAATTTTGGCGCGTTCGGCTCTCAATTTGAGTATTTCGCTTATTGTGGCTTTGTTATTGTGCGCGTTTTCATTGTCACCGCGATTGGTCCACATACGCCAGCCTTTTTCACGCAAATCGCGTCTTTTAGAAAAGGTCAAAAATGGTTCCATTGCAGAGCGTGTGTTAGCGATGCACCATTTGCCTTTTTTGCCTTTGCTCTCCCCTTGAGCCGCTGCTGCTGCTTTGATGCTTTCTGGTAGTCCTTGCAAATCCTCTTCTGAATCCAGATCCAGTGTGTAATCTTCTTCGTCTGCCAGTTGATTCTGGCTGAATTTGGTAAACAAAGCAGCCAGACGTTCGTTTATTTCACCAAGACGTGCTTTTTTCTTCTGATCAAGACCAGCACCCTGACGCGTGAACTGTCTGTAATAGACATCAACTAAACGTTCTTGCTCTGGAGTCAAACCAGAATTTTGGCGAGCTTCATATACAGCTTTTATGCGCTGGAAAAGCGGGTCGTTTTGAATTATTTCGTCGTCGAACTTGGCCATGATTGGACGCATCTGGGATTCTATGGCCTGCATTTTTTTGTCGTTCATGGTCGATGTATAAATATCAAAGAAACGGACTGAATTATTAAATGGTCTGCCCGCGTCTTCAAGTGCGACTATAGTGTTTTTAAAATCAGCTTTGTCATTCGCTTGAGCAATCGCTTTTATTTGCTCTCGCTTGAGATCCATGCCTTTCATCATTGCCGCTTTCAAGTCGACGGTCTTGGCAAGATCGAAACGTGGATAACCGTTATGGTCGCCTGTCCAGGTTTCCAACAGCGGACCAAGCGACTCAGTTGCCAGAGCCTGCTTTATATTCATGATAAATGCTTCTCCCAGTGCGGCTATGTAAATTGCGTTCTTTAGAAAAGTTCTTCTCTTCATTAATTTCAGACCTCGAAATCATGAAACGACGGGATTTGTAGAGCGTCAATTATACGAATTTAGAGTGCAAAAATGTTACTCTATTCGTTGTCATTTACTCGTCAGTAATTCAACCGATTAATGCTTGCCTGGCGCAAACTATTTTTAACTCTGACATTTGCATCAAGTTATATGCTTGGCGTCGCCATGCCTTCTTATGCCAACGTTGAGCACGATTTACAGTTGTGGACTCCGGTCACTTTTGATGCGCGAATTTATCGCAATTTGCGAGGATATTTGGAGGTGAATCCCCGTATTGGTGACAACATCACACAAATGAATCAGTTGTTAATTCGACCTGCTTTGCAGTATAGAGTGAATGAAGGTTGTTCGCTTTTTGCTGGGTATTTGTGGGGAACAACATATCAAAATGGCGATGTTCTGCACGAACACAGGCTCTGGGAGCAGGTTTTGTTAGAGAAGGATATTAAACGATTTTCGATTCTAAATAGAACTCGCCTGGAACAGCGTATGTTTCCTCATCTTGCTGACACTGGAAACAGACTCAGGCATATGCTTAAGCTCGAATATGATTTGAATTCGAAACTATATTTGGTGGCATCAGACGAATTATTCATAAACTTGAATTCGGTTAAAAATGGTCCCCAAGGTGGCATCGATCAAAATCGCATTTTTGCAGGCGTTGGTGTTCGTCCGCTCAAGCGCACCAGAATAGAAGCAGGCTATCAGTTTCAATATATCAATCGTACTGACCAGTTTGACATTGGCAATCACGCTATTTTGGTCCAGACCTTTATTGGCATAAAAGACTGATTTGTGTCTTCTTTACTCTGCGTCTTCTTTTGGTTTACTAGTCATTAAATAAAGCGTGGGCAAGACCAGAAGGGTCATTATTGTCGCGCTCAATAACCCGCCAAACACTACTGTGGCAAGCGGCTTTTGAATCTCTGCACCTGTGCCGTGTGAAAAGAGCTTCGGCAATAATCCCATCATTGCTACCAGTGCAGTCATGAGTACTGGTCTGAAGCGAACTTCGGCACCACTTTTGATTGCATCTAGCGTAGTCATGCCTTCTTTTTCGGCTTGCATTATATAGCTCACAAGAATAACGCCGTTTTGCACCGCTACACCAAACAACGCAATAAAGCCAATTAGTGCTGGTACTGACACCGGCTGCTGCGAAATAGCCAGAGCAACGACTCCGCCAATGGTGGCAAACGGCACGTTTAGCATAATGAGACCGGCATTTCTGATTGAATGAAAAGTGAAAAACAAAAGGATGAATATCAAAAATAAAACAATGGGCACTACTATGCTCAAACGTTGCATGGCGTGTTGTTGGTTTTCAAATTGTCCGCCCCAAACTATCGAATAGCCCTTCGGCATGGGCACCTCGCGCTTGATTTCATCTTGCGCTTCTTTCACCCATGAGCCTAAATCGCGACCACGAATGTTGATCATAACAGCAGCTCTTCTTTGACCGTCTTCTCGATTAATCAAAATTGCCCCGCGCTCCACACGCAAATCGGCTATCGATTTTAGTGGCACCACCGCCTTGTCTGAGGCTTGAATAGTGAGATTAGATATCATTTCAGGTGTGTCACGTTGTTCTTTTTTCAGTCTGACTAAAACACCAAAGCGTCGTGTCCCTTGAATTACTTCAGTTACCTCTTTACCCGCAAGTGATGCCTGCACCACATCTTGTACTTCGTGCACTTTCATTCCCATTCGGGCAAGCTCGTGCCTGTTCAAAGTTATTTTTAATTCGGGAGCGCCAATAACAGGTTCGCGCGAAGTGTCAGCAGTGCCGCGCAAATTAGAAAGACTGACTCGTACTTTGTCGGCAAGTGAATCGAGCGTTTTTAAATCTGGTCCAAATATTTTGATACCAACATCGGCTTTGATACCAGTAATTAAGTCATCTACCATGTCTGCAATTGGTTGCGAGAAGCTGTGCATAATGCCTGGAATTTTGTCCATTTCATGCGCCATTCTGTCAACTAAGTGTTCTTTATTTTGGTCTTTCCATGTGTGTCTTGGCTTAAGTCCAATATACATGTCTGCTGCATCAACGCCCTCTACGTCTGAGCCAAGACCAGAGCGTCCAATACGAGTGACGGCAATATCTACTTCGGGAAATTTGACCATCAGTTGCTCTACCATTTTGGCGTAGTCTATAGTGCGCGAATGCGAAATGCTTGGTGGCATTCGCATGCGAAGCCAGATAGAGCCTTCGTCTAAACTAGGCATGAATTCAGAGCCAAGAAAGGGCAAAATACAAACTGTCGACAATAAAAGAGTTCCAGAAGCAATTATCACAGCCACTGGACGTTTAATGACTCTATCGAGACAGGAAAGATAGGAGTCTTTGATTTTTTCTACAAGCGGATTATGCTTTTCCTTTATTTTTCCTTTTAGGAACCAAAAACACAGCACTGGAATGATGAAGATAGCCACCGCCAGGGCGCCTACGAGTGCATATATAAAAGTTAAAGCCAATGGCACGAACATTTTGCCTTCAACACCATCTAAGGCAAACAAGGGCAGATAAACGCTTATGATAATGACCATGGAAAAGGCGATTGGACGACCCACTTCAAGGGCTGCGTTCAAAATGACGCCTAGAGTGTTTATCTTGCGGTCAGGGTATTCTTCGTGGATTTGAGACAGCCGCCTGTAAATGTTTTCAGCCATCACCACGCCAGCATCTACCACCACTCCAAAGTCGACTGCGCCAAGTGTCATCAGATTGGCTGACAGCCCGCTAAATCGCATCATGATAAAGCTAAATAAAAGCGAAAGCGGAATGACGACAGATACTATAAGCGCCACTCGAATGTTCATTAATACAGCAGCCAGAATAACTATGACTAGAGAGCCGCTCAGCATGAGCACTTCTTTGACCGTGTCCATAGTCTTATCGACTAATTCTTTCTGGTTGTAAAACGGCACGATTTTTATGCCATTGGGCAGAGTGGGCTGAATCTTGGCGATTTTGTGTTCTACGGCTTCGACCACTTCGCGTGTATTCACACCTTTGCGGCTCATTACAATTCCAATAACCGCTTCGCCCTTGCCGTTCATCGAAGCGGAGCCGCGTCTAAAAGCGGGACCGATACTCACTTGCGCCAGTCTTTTTATAGTTACTGGTGTGCCGTGCTCTTCTTTCAATACAATATCTTCGATGTCTGAGACTGTCTTGATGCGTCCAATACCGCGAATAATAATCTCTTCGTCGCCCGATTCGATAAAGCTACCACCAGCGTTTAAATTGCTTTGTTGAACTGCATTTAAAATATCGGTAACCGTCAGTCCATAAGCTTTAAGCTTGGATTGGTCGAGCATAACTTGATACTGTTTAATCCAGCCGCCATAAGTGACAACGTTTGCGACGCCCTGCACTGACAGTAGTCGTTTGGCAATATTCCAGTCCTGAATAGTGCGCGTTTCAATCAAGTCGTGATTGTCGCTTGTGACGTAATACATAAAAATCTGACTAAAGGATGACACCACCGGTCCCAATTGCGGACGTGGTACACCAGCGGGTAGACTAATACTCAGTAGTCTTTGTTGGACTAGTTGTCTGGCAAAATAAATATCGCAATTGTCGTCAAATATGGCTGTAACGAGCGAAAAGCCAAAGCGCGAGCTGGACCTCACTTTTTTGATAAAAGGCAAGCCATTGAGCGAATATTCAATGGGTACTGTTACCAGTGATTCGACTTCTTCTGCTGCCATGTTTTCAGGTTCAGTGGCAATCTGCACCTGGACGTTACTTACGTCAGGATACGAATCCATCGGCATAGTCGAGACTGAGTAAATCCCAAGCCCAATGAGGGTGATGATGAGTATGAAATTGAATGCGCGATTTTCAAGCGCAAAGCGAATTAGTCTATTGAGCATTTAAGTATTCCGAAAGGATGCCATTTATCCAATCGGAAATATTAAAGTCTTAAATTGCCAAATTCGAGCCAGAGTCCCTTGCTTAGCCACTTTTTACTGCAAAATGATTCAAGCCGTGCAATTTTTGATGGAGGTGGCGATGAAAATAAATTTTGAACGAACATGACCATTTGACCAAGTTCTGGTTTGGTGAAACCGATACTTCCTAAAAAAGGGTCGACCGGTACAACATCTTCAAGGCTTATATCTTCTGCGTTATCTATTGAGCTATCTTCTACTTCTACGCTGTGCGCGGACCCTACAAAGGCATAGGTGGCATTGAAAAAGGAGCCGCCTAAAGCCGACATGAATGTGATTATGAGGATGGTCGAGAGCAGAAGATTGCGTTTCATTAATAGATGACCTTTGAGGCGATTATAACAGCGCTCAAATAAAGTGCTAGTTAAATCGACATAAAGAGGTTAGATTCTTTGGCGGAGTTGAACTTTTACAAAAATAGGCATGTGATCTGACCCTAAGGCTGGTCCTATTTTTCGCTCTTGCACTTCAAAATCTTTGCTTATAAAAACATTGTCTATTGCTACAAAAGGTGGAATTACAATGTCTTTTATTATTTTGCCTTTTCGGGCTGGCCATGTAGGAATGGTGATGAAACCATCTTGTGTGTCTTTCAAGTTTGCATTATTCAAAAAAGATTTTATTGGTGAAGACCAGTTGGAACTATTGGTATCACCTAAGACAATTGTTGGATAATTTGTTTTTTTGATTTGTTTTTGCAGCGTTTGTAGTTCATTTTGTCTGTCATTGTAACCAGCAGGTGTTTGCATTGCCGATAAATGAAGTACGATAACATTGATAATTTGATTGTCTTTAATAATTTGAAATTGAACTTGAGGATGTTTCGACACGCCTAGAAAATAAACTTGCGAACCCAATGCTCGATATTTGCTTAATACCGAAATTCCTGCACCTTTTAAAATGTGCATGCAAGTAGGATACTCGAGCTTTTCTACTGCGTCAGCCCATTCTTTTCCAGACTCAGTTAAAACTACAATATCGGGGTCTTTTTCTTTGCAATATGCGATAAATGAATCGATATTATTGTTATGCTGAAATTCGGTATTAAAATTGAGAATTTTGATTTCATTTTTTGATTCTACTTTCGGCATAGATTCGGCTTTTTTATCGAGCATATGTCCTGCGCCAAAAATAGTCTGAATACCAATGACTGTTAGTAAAACTGTCGCACAAAACGAGATGGCGGCGTTATTGCGCAAAAGCGTAATTAAAAGAATCAATCCAAGCGGCACAATTAGAAGCAGTCTTGCCTGTGAGAACAAGTCGCACAAGTAATTGCCTTCTACAAATGAAAGAGCATAAAAAAGTCCTGTCCCCACAATGATGGGAAAGAAGAAAACAGTTGTGAATCTGGGCAATTTAAGGAACATTGGTCTGTTTTAACTGTGTTTAAGTGCTAGACTCAGAGCCATGCAGTAAATTCTACTCGATTGGGGCGTGTTTCGCTTGAAAACGGTTAGTGTAAATAAAATTCGTGATTTTAATATTGAGCCTACAAGGGCAGAAAGACCCGACTATGTTTTTGCTGCAAGTGGTCTTGTGAAGCTTGGCGACAAAATATTTGTGGTTGCAGACGACGAATTGCATTTAGCCGAGTTTGACTTGAAAGATAAGAAAAAGCCTGGCAAATGGTATCGCATGCTGTCTGGAGATCTGCCTTTAGAATATAAACCACGCAAAAAAGCAAAACCAGATCTTGAAGCACTCACTTATTTGAACCCGTATCAGTATGCCCCTTACGGTGCGCTTCTTGCGGTTCCGTCCATGTCTAAAGCTAATCGAGTAGAAGGCGTTTTACTTGTACTTGATAAAACAGGACAGATAAGCGGACAGCCTTTGCCAATAGATTTTTCTAAGTTACAAGAACATCTTTCTATTCAATTTCCTGGATTAAACATAGAAGGAATTACTGTCGACAATGAAACTGCAAGGCTTTATCAGCGCGGCAATCGCAAGCAAGGTCAAAATGCAGTTATAGACTTCAAAGCAAAAGATTTTTTGCGCGACTTGCATGATACGCACACTCCAAAGCCAGAAAATATTTTTTGCACCAAAGAATTTGATCTGGGCATACTTGATGGTCAGGTGCTTGGATTTACTGATGCTATATGTTTAGACGAGGCGCATATTTTATTTCTTGCTGCAGCAGAAGATACAGACGATGCATACAAAGATGGAAAATGTTTTGGCTCTGTAGTGGGATTGATGAATTCAAACGGAGCGGTCAAAGGGATTTTAAGCCTTGAGGGAAAGCAAAAATTCGAAGGTCTTTGTGTGCGCTCGCGCGACAAAAAACAGATAGAATTATATTTGGTGGCAGATACTGATGACGAAACAAAGCCGTCGGCTCTTTATGCCGTAAGTGTTAATTTAAAAGATTTTGAAACGCTTGAATCAGCCGTTCCTTTTGAACGCGAGACATTTGTTTGATTTGATATTCAAGCTGCTGTGCTTGGGAGCGACTTTCAGATGCCTGGCAATACACTAGTTTTACAGGACCGCGGGTGCGAGTATACTTGGCGCCTTTGCCAGAGTTGTGAGCCAACACGCGTGCAGCAATATCGTTTGTCCACCCGGTGTAATAGGTGTTGTCTGCGCAATGCAAAATATAAGTGTAATTATCTAGACTCATACTAAAAATTATAAACTAAGGAATTTCAAAACGATATCCGCTGCCGTAAACGGCATGTATGACCTCTGTACCGGGAAGGGCTTTTGCCACTTTCTTGCGTAAGTTTTTTATGTGACTGTCGATTACTCTGTCAAAGACCATTTCGTCCTTTTCGTAACACAAATCGAGCAACTGGGTTCTTGAATAAACGCGCCCTGGTTTGCTCATGAACTGTTTGAGCAGACGATATTCAGTTGGGGTTAAATCTAGAGTGATACCATTAACAGTGATTCTGTTTTTT
>CAZSHS010000039.1:12610-30742 GCA_964606665.1 uncultured Candidatus Obscuribacterales bacterium
TGCCGGTGGCAATATTCTGCGCTCTTTTAAAAATAGACTTAATTCTTAGAATCACTTCGCGCGGGCTGAACGGCTTGCAAATGTAATCGTCTGCACCAAGTTCTAAGCCAAGTAATCTATCGAGTTCGTCTACCCGTGCGCTGATTATAATAATTGGCACTTCTGAAAATTTGCGTATTTCTTTGCAAATTTCAAGTCCGTCCATCACAGGCAGCATTACATCTAATAAAATCAAATCTGGAGACTCTGCTCGAACCATGTCTACAACGCCTGCACCAGTGTCTTTGTGCTTGCCTATATATCCAGACTTGTTTAAATATTCAAGCAAAATTTCAGCGATTCCCGCTTCGTCTTCCACTACTAAAACTGTTTTTTTTTCGTCAGTCATTTTTTTGTTCTTTGTCTTGTGAGTCAGTTTTTGCCAGGGGCAAAACAATTTCTATTCTTACTCCGCCAAGTGGAGAACTCAATGCTTGAATTGAGCCATTGTGAATTTCGATAATATTTTTGCAAATTGAAAGTCCAAGCCCAGCACCCCCAAACGTTCGGCTACGTGATACTTCGCCTCTAAAGAAGCGATCAAACATTTGAGTTAGAGTTTCTTGTGAGGCGCCCGGTTCTGAGTCGTCAAAATGAATGGTGGCATTATTCTTGTCTTGAGTAACAGTTACTTTTAAATTGCCTCCTTCGTTAGTGTAACGAATAGAATTTTCAAGCAAGTTGAAAAATACCTGTTTCAGTCGGTTTTGGTCACCATTTACAATCGATGAAGTGGGCATCAGAATTTCTAGTTTTAATTGTTTTTCGGCAAAGCGCTCAGAAAAGGAGTCGAGTGCTTCTTGAATGGTTAAAACTAAATCGGTAGGAGTAGACGAGTGGCGCAGAGTACCAATATCGAAACGAGCTAGCCAATGCAAATCTTCTACTAGTTTACTAAGTCCAAGAATGTCTTTGTGTAATGTGTTCAAACTTTTGGGAGTGACTTCGCGAACACCGTCTTGAAATGCTTCTACCTGGGCTTGAATGATTGAAAGTGGAGTGCGAAGCTCGTGTGAGGTGTTGGCTATCCATTGACGTTGAGCGCTGTTGCGTCGCTCTAGTGCTGCAGCTAATTCGTTTAGTTCGGTTGCCAAGGCACTCAAGTCGTCGTCGCCTTCTACTTCTATGCGAGCACTCCAGTCGCCCTGAGACATTTTCTTGGCACTATTTTTCATACTATTTATAGTGGCTAAAATTCTCCTAGGAATGACAATGGCAGAAGCTGCCACCACAATAAATAAAATCAATGCCGCAATAGATAGCTTGACCCCTTGCTCGGCTAAGAATTCTGGACTGCCTTTTATTAGGGCAAGTGCTATACAAGCAACAAGAGCGCTTGATACTAGAATTATTTGATTAATCAGTCTGAGCGATTGATTGATTTTCACGACAAAATATTGTTCTTATCCCTGGTATGCCATTATCCGCTCTTCTGCCCTGTCCTACAAGCGTAGCTGTCAGTATGGTTTTATCATTTTCATTCATCTCAAGAGCCACAAGCCCAAGCGATTCGCACAATTTAGCTGTGCTTGTATAAGTAATTGTGCCGCCGGTATATGTTTTTATCTTTTGAGTTGCAGTTTGAGTCCAGTTGTTTTTCAATGGCTCCCAGAAGCGTTCAAGCTTGCTTTTGGTGCAACTATTAAACGGATTTAGAAACTGATTATAAGTCTGGATAAAATAATTGGCGGGCAATAAATGTCTAGGTACAAGGTCGTACCAAGTCGCTTGACCTTCAATCAATGGCGATAAGCCAACAGAAAGAATAAAAGCATCAAGCACAAGATCTTTTGGACCCTGACGATTCCAGAATGCTACAAGATCGTCGCTTACGCTAAATGCAACATATGCGCCTTTATCGCTCACTAAATAAAACTGGCCAGAAGGATCGAGCACCACATCAAATACAGAAGAATTTACTTTGCCCCTGATATTAGTATCAAATTGCAAGCGACTGCCGACATTTAAATGAAAGGCGCGCTTCAGGGCGGCATTTCTTGTTGGCATCATTATTGAATCTGATTCTTTTGGTCTTGAACAAAGCGTGTAATTTTGTGATTGTCCAGAAAGAATGACTGCATGAGTAAAATGAAAAGGCAGTGTTTGACTGCTTAAATTCATATCGCCATGAATACTCAAGTGTAAATGGGGTTGTGGTGAGCGACCGGAGTTTCCGGACAATGCAAGTTCTTGTCCCGGCACTACTCTGTCGTATTTATTTAGTTTGAAACTATTTTGTTGTAAATGAGCCAGGACCAAGAATCCATTTGTATCAAGCTGTATTATTATGTAATTTCCCCAATTGTTCACAGTGTCTACTTCGCCTGGAAAATTATCTTTGTGGTGCGAACAAAAGTCGACAATAGTGCCATAAACTGGAGAAACAACGGGTTGACCAAAACAATGATAGTCTGTCAAATTAGACCCGTCACCAGTGAAACTTTTATTGTCTTTTAGTTTGAACAGGTCTATAGAGTAGTGCCACTCCTTTTGATGAGTGTGTTTGCCACCAAATGCTTGATAAACGTTCCATATGCCGGTAACTGGAAGTCTCACTGCAATACTTGTCTGGTCTACTCCTCGAATTTCAGCCATTTTTTGTTCGTCTATTGTAGATTCAGGCAGAGCTGGTTTTGCCAGCCAGAATTTAGACCATGCACCGCCGCGTGCTGGACTAAGTGCAATAATTATTGCGTAAGTGGTAATTACAAAGGGCAATGCAAGCGCAGGCAGTCCAATTGACCACAAATGATGTTCTATTGCCAGAGAAAGAATAGAGGCAAGTAAAGCAGATAGAATGGCAATAAGAATGCTTCTATATCCAGGTTTAGAATATAGTCCACCAATTACCGCACCGGTCAAAACACCGTTCATTTGTGCCACTAGAGCCGTAATTGAACCTAGCGGAATATTTATGAGCTGTAGTGTCATGGCAATTACAAGAGCTAGACCTAAAGTTAGTGTGGCTAAATACGGCGATGATGCAAGAAAGGCAAGTAATACCAAAATGGCACCAAGTACAGTACCGCTAAAATAGATAGAACCAACACCAGATATGTAAGAAGCTGTCCAGGATAACTCTGGTACTGGTATCAAAGAGAAGAAGGTAAATGCAGTGCCTGGTACTATCAACGCCAGTTTGAACGTTTGTGCGAGTGAAATGAGGACACAGCCGGCAAATACATAGGGAACTCCTAGTACTGGCAATTTGTATGTGCGAGTTAACACATCGCCGAAAACGGCACTGCTTAGAACTACTAACACAGAGCCAAATAAAAGTAAAAACATAGATGCAACGCTTGGCACATATAGCGAGCCTACAAGCATCCCGAGTAATAACCCGTTTATGATTTCAATAGCTTCGCTATCTTTGGAAAAGCTGAGCAAACGTCTAATTAATAGCACCAGTGACGCACCCAGTATGCCTGTAAGACCTGTGAGAGGACAGAGCATTGAGCACAAAAACAATAGTGAAATTGACAACGGATGGCTCAATCCAAAAAAGGAGCCGTAACTCAAAAAAACAGAAGAAATTGTTTTCATTTGGCTTTTGCCTCAGATTGAGCGTCAATGAAAGATTTAGCAAGATGTTGGGGCAACCGATCTTGCTGACACATAACTTGCAGATCTTCACGTTCTCTTATAACAGAATAAGAATTATCTTCGTGCACCAGGACTACGTTGGGGCGATATTCTATGAATTGCATCCATTGGGTATTGTTGTAAGCTCCAACCGGATTTATAACCAGAGTGTCACCATATTCAAGTGGTGGTAATTGAATGCTTGAGCGCACAACGTCTATGTTCATACAAAGCGGACCATAAAGGGCAGTATCTGCAAGTGGACCATCAGCTTGGCGTGTCATTTGCACTTGATGGTTGTACCAGTAAGCAGTAAATAAGAGATTTGTTCCTGCGTCTAAAATTGCTGCGCGTCTGCCATCTGGCAGTCGTTTGGTTCCTACTACACTTGTTAAAAGTGCCTGAGTATCGTCTACTGCAGCGCGGCCGCTTTCGAAAATGAGAGTAGGTTTTTTGCGTCCCAATTGACTGCGATAGTTAGTTTCTTCTATTAATGTGTTGCAGATGGCATCGGCATATTCGCTCAGTGGCGGTATCACTTGCTCAGGTGGTAAATAAACAGACTGCAGCGCATTTTTTGAAGGCAGTCCGCCACCAATATCGATGGTATCAATTTCGATATCTTCTTGTGCTTCAATTTCTCGCATAAATTTGCACATAATTTTTACTTGTTGTACATAAGCTTTAGGCTCAAGAATAAATGTGCCAATATGACTGTGCAAACCTGTTAGTTTTAAATTTTTTGACGCACCTAGAAGACGCGCTGCTTGTCTTGCTTGACCTGATTCTATATTAAAGCCAAATCGACTCCAAGGTTCAGTGTACCCAGTGTCAAAGTTTAGACGCAAAGAGACATTGACCATCCTATTTAAACGTGAAGCAGTTTCATCCACCAGATTTAATTCGTCTAAATGATCAAGATGAATATGTGCACCGTCATTAATAGCACGCTCTAAAATAGCTTTTCCTTTATTGGGTCCGTTAAAAATAATCTTTTCTCCTGGCACTCCTAAAAATCGCGCCTTTTCATACTCAAAAGCTGAGACAACTTCGGCATAACAGCCTTCTTGATGAGCGATATTGCACATGGCACTAATATAATTAGTCTTGTATGACCATCCATGAATTACATCGCCGTATCGACGCTCGAATGCTTTTTTCAATTTTTGCAAGTTATTGCGAAAATGAGTTTCGGAAGTGACAAAACAAGGTGATCCGAACTCTTCTTTTAGTAAGGCAACAGGCACGCCAAAAATATGCTCGACATAATTGTCGCGAGCTTTCATGCGTCCAAATTTGTTAATTTCGCCCAAACGATGGGGCTGAATATATGGTGGTTCCCATAAAAGTTTGGTCATTATGCCGACTCCGCATCTGTATTTTTTAACACTGGTGCTTGCCTGGTTCCGCCAAGCACCATCATCGATTCAAATTCTTGAAGTTTTACGATCAATTCTTGCGCATGACGTATAAAAAAAGTTCCAGAAGAAGGTGGTGCCAGCTCAAGATCTTTTTCACCGCACATGGTTTTAAGTAAAGTTACTGGTAAGTTTCGACCAACAGCATGGCTTAAGTAAATCCACGATGGAAAGCGCGGGTTGATTTCAATTAGATAAATTTTGCCATCAGGCGCTTTTATAACTTCTACTTCAAGCGGTCCTTGCCAGGCTAATTTGTTCACTAATTTGGCTGCCAAACGCTCAAGTGATTTATCCACGACACTCACACCAGCCCAAGCTTTTCCTTTGTCAGTTACAGCTCGTTTGCGCATCATCACAGAAGATAACAAATTGCCATTGCCATCACCCACACCTGCAAGATTCAATTCATCACCTTGAACTAGTTTTTGCACTATACATGGATACCCCCAGGTTCCAATCAGTTTGGAAAATGCCATATGTGCATCAAAAGCGCTATATACAATTATCGCGTCATAATAAATACCTTTTACTATGAGCGGATAACTCCATCCTTCATCAACGCAACGATCAAAAAACGTCGGGTCTGTAACTGTTTTGGTCTCGGGCACTCGCACGCCAATTTCTTTGCACAGCGAAAACAAGTTATTTTTGGCTCTTAAGTTAAACTGATCGCGACTGGGAATAAATAGCGAAATATTGCTTTTAGAAAGTGATTTTTTAAGTCGACTAAAACTTTGCATTTCAGAATCAAGACAAGGAATAATGGCATCGATAGGCTCGATTGACTGAATATCTTTTATACGCTGCAATAATGCATCTTCGCCAGACGAAGGATATGGCAATAAAAAACTTTGATCGCAAAGGTCACGCGCGTACAAACCCGCATCCAGAGCGTCATAACCAAGTCCAATGATTTTGCCACTAAATTGGCCATGTTCGCGAATGCAACGTGCCACAGCACATCCTGGTCCGGGATTTTCAGCGCGTGCATTGACACCGGTAATAGCTATTGTTGCCGTGCGCCAGTTTTTCATAGATAGCGCTCCAGTTGCAGAACAAATGCTTCGACACTACTTTGAGCAAGTTCAATTGGCACGCCGCACGCTTCTGACAAATTGTGTGAGACCGAATCTGTGTCTTGACCTTTTTTGAATCCATCTAAGACAAAAAGCCCTGTTTGATTAACGGTAAAACTTTGACCTGTTTGGGGGTCGAAAATAAAACCAGTTTCGCTTATGGCTAGTTGATGCAGACGTTCGCACCGATTGCCACTTCCTAATTTGAGCTTTGATTTCTTTTTCATTTATTCCGCTTCCAAATTTTTAATGCGCCAACTTGCATCGAGTGGTTGGTCTGCATAACGATGAATGTAACCAGTGATTCCCAGGTGAGGCGACTTAATCGAGTCTTTGTAGCAGCGTATTGCGTCTGTGGATCTGTTCAACGACTCGTAGGCAGTACCTGTGTAATAGTCAATTGCGTCATAGTGATTGGCTGGCAATTCCCCTGGCAGAGCAGGCTGAAATTTGACCCCGGACATTTTGCAGGCTCTAAAATCACGCAAGGCAAGATTTGGTTGGTGCAAAAGCAAATAGACACGACCGCGAGCAAGAAGGGCATCACCCGACTTAGGATCTAATATGCAAGCGCGATTTAAATCTTGTAGTGCACGCGAGTAGTCTTTCTGGTCTAAATAACATAGACCTCTTTCTTTGTAAGCAGCACCAAAATATGGGTCGCTTTGTATAAGTTTACTCAAATCGGCAATGGCACTACCGGTGCAACCAATAGTGCCAAGCAGATAACCGCGCCTGTAAAGAGACTGCTTATCTTTTGGATCGAATAAAAGTGTGCGGTCAGTAGCTTCAAGCAATCGTAATAATTGATTGCCGATTTGAGTTGTTTTTGCCGTTGATTTCCAAGACTGCAAAATTTGTTTTTCATATTTGTCTGTTTCTGCAAGCGCAAAAGCTACAGGGCAAAAAACGAACATTACAAATAAGAGAAGCAAGAAAATGATACCCCCTGCGGTACTATCCCTCGACTTCATGTCTGGGCTCACATCTTCTGCGTGGGATTCGTCCCCAAAACAGTTCTGCATCATTTTCAAGCCTCTCATAGCGAATATTTGCATATTAGCCAGAGGTTATGGATTGGGTATGGAGAGATTGTGGAGAAATTGTGGATTAGAAATGAGCAGTCACGATAACTATGACATTGCATATTTCATTTCGAACGCCATTGCCTGGATTATCGCCAAGATAAAGAACAAAATGCCTGCTGACTTGCAAGTTGGTCCGGCACAATTATTAAGTGGTCAAAAAGGCGGCGCGGGAGAATGGAGCTATCTTTTTCCCATTAGTCTAATTAATACTGGCGACAAACCTATAAGTAAGTACAGTGTTCAAATTAATGTACCTCCTTATTTGCTCAAACCAGGCAACGACGGCACTTACTCTCTTATAGTCGAGAAGCCTGGAAAAGAATTAGAGCCCGGCAAATCTGTCTTAATCGCTCAACTGGAGCTTTGCTTGTCTCAGTCAAAAATGAATGAACACAAAGATTCTCTCAAGCGCGATTTCATTTTGTGCACTTACCAGATTGAAAGTTTTTCGCCTAGAGAAAGGCGCCTTTACCTAACTAATCACGGACTGGTCTAAAGCTTTGCTTAGTAGCGCTTGCCCATCATATCTTTGACGCGGCTCTGGAATTTTACGCGACTTTCACTATGCAAAATTTTTCCTTTCTTGTTCAGATAAACAAGCCAGGGTAGGGTGCCGATTTTGTAGTGCGTTTTAAGATATGCATTTTCTGGAGCAGTTCCATTCAAGCGTCTAAACTCGATGTAACGCCCATACTTGCGCGCCGTGCGCATGAACTCGGCCGAAAATTGAAGCGATGTTTTGTTTTTGGGGGACTCAATCAATAGTATGGTGCAACGACCATGTTTTGCTGCCGTCTCTTCCGGCGCAAGAGTCGGGGCACTCTCGGCTATGGGCGTAAGTCCGGTTTTGTCATAATGCTTGGCTTTGGATAAATGATCGAGTGCTATTTGGGCATTGGCGCGCAGTTTTGGATTTTTTTTGCCTGCATCCACTACCCACTGAAAGTGCTGTCTTGCCAGACTGTTTTGTTTCAGCTCCTGATAACAAAGTCCCAGATAATAATGACCATTGGCATCTAGAGGATTGTCACGAACTGCTTTCTTTAAGACCGGTAGCGCTTTGTCGTAATGTTTTTGATTGAAAAAGGAAATTCCCTGCGAAAGTCTTGCTGAGTAAGCATTTGCAGATTCGATGCCACAGGGAGCCAAGAGGTAAAAGGAGGCAAGGATGGACAACACCGCTCGTTTTATTGCCACCATGTTCTTAACCTCCGAAATGTTCGATTGAAGCCAAATACTCTTTAGATATATTCTATTCTTTCATACTTAAATTAAACAAAGAGTTCATGACATCCTCGGCAAGCTCTAAAACTGGCTCAATTCTTTTCGCACTGGCACTCACTCACGCTCTTGTGGTGGCACAAGAGGTGCAGGCGCAATCAGCATCAGCTAACGGTTCGCAATCTTCGTCTTCGCTTGATCTAATTAGTTGGTTTATCTTTTTTGGTCTTATTGGGTCGGTAATCTATTTTGTCGTTACCTACATGAGACCTGAAAATGTTGCTCTTAGAAAATTCAACGAATCAGTAAAGCAAAAGAATTTTACTGAGGCTTTGAATCACTGCGAAGAAGGTTTGATTAGAGATCCAAATAGCGTCAATCTCTTAGTCAACGCTTCTGCCATGTGCATACCACTGAAAGAATTCGAAAAGACTCTTCATTATTGTGATCGCGGATTGGCGCTCACCCCCGGTAATGTAAATTTGCTTTGTAATAGATCTGCGGCCAATAACAACTTATCTCGTTTTAGAGAAGCCGAACAAGACGCTACTAAGGCAATTGCGATAGATTCGAAATTGCAGCCTGCTTATTTAAATCGAGCCTTTGCATATTTAGTCCAGCGTAAATACAAAGAAGCTGTTGAGGACTGCAGTCAGGCTCAGTCTATGAATATGCTTGATGTAGACATCATTCATGCTGAAGCTTTAAATTCTATGAATAGATTCGATGAGGCGATGAAAATTTGTCAAAGTGCAATGAATCGCATGGAAAGTCAATCTGCCGATGCCGACTTGTCTGGACTATATGTCACTCGTGGCAATATTTATCATGGTATGCGCAAATCAAAAGAAGCCATCGCAGATTTTGACGAAGCAATTAGAATCAATCCGCGCTGCGAGCCAGCTTACGTGAACAGATCCGGAAGCTATTTGATGCTTGGTGATATCAAAAAAGCTCAAGACGAGCTAGATAATTTAAACCGCATGAAAATTTCTGAAAGTCTGCGTGCTTATCCTATGTATACGCAAATACGTGTGTACATCAAACAAAATCAATGGGACAAGGCACGCAAAGAAGCTTCGATGGCGCTTGAAAAATATCCTGAGTCTCCCATCGTCAATGCGATGGTGGCATTTTTGAATCTTCACGATCAGAAGTTAGAGCTTGCGCTTGAACACATAAACAAAGCTATTGGTCTTGATTCTTTTTCTAGAGAAGCGCACTATATTCGTCACCAGATTTATGACGCTTTGAACGAGAAAGACAAAGCGCAAACGGACAAGAAGATTGCTACTGATTTTGGTTATGTCCCGTATTTAAGTTGAATCCACTTCGGAGTTCCATTTATGACACCCGACAGATTTAACCAAGACTCTCTGACCGATGAGGATTGGGCAGATTTAAAACAAGCCTTTGTACCTGAAGGAGCACTTATAGAGATTGTCGTATTGGATTTAAGTGAACACGACTGGGACGTGTTTTTCAAAACCTTGCTAAATCAATTCAAGACAATAGAAGTCAAATCAAAAGGCTCAATCATCAACGTTGAGTCGAACGAATACTCTTTCAAGAACTTCAAAAAATATTTTGATTTCCTAGAAGACGGAGACCTAACAGGTTTTTTCGTTTGCAGGGGTGAAGTGCGACTCCATTTTACAATTTTCGACCTAGATAGAGTCGAATTGACAATCGCTCCGTGGGAAATAAAAAGTAAGGAGTCAGTTCTTATTCTACTTGAGCTGATGCTCGAACTAGCGACAAATTTGAAGCGGACCATAAAACTCAAATTGGATGGATATTCAGGTTCGCTTTTTGAATTCAATTCTGCAGGCAATTTGAAAATCTATCCAGAAAACCTGCCGGAAATAGAGCTTTGAGTCTATTAGCTTTGATTGGATTGGTTTCAATTAGTACCAGCAAGTCGCTTTCTTCGCCCATTTAGAGCCTTTGAAATTAGCATGCAGTACTTTGTAAGCCTTCTTCGAATATTCGCTTCCTACAGGCGATGAGCCGCTCCATTTTGGAAGTTTAACTATTAAGTGCAATAGCTCGGGTGCGTCTGGATCTTTTGGATTTGACTGCGAATAATTTATAACTGCATCTCCAAGTAAGCGCGAAGGGTGATTGGTATACATAGTTTGTAATTCTTTTGCTGCTGTTGCTTTATCTTGAGGCGTAAGCAGTCTTGCGATACCCGGTCTGTAATAAGATCTGATCATAGTATCAATGGTGTCATTGCCTGGTGCCACCACTTGTGGCCATTCCCAGCCTTCTGCTTCGTCAGGTTTTTTGGCTTCTACTTTGAGAGGTAAGGGCAGCCAGTAATTATTGTGATACCAGTTGAATTCAGTCATGGCGCTTCCCATTCGAGGAACGCCGCCTTGCAGATAAGGCGTTGCACCAAAGGCTTTGTTCAATAGTTTAGCTAAAAGAAATTGGCGAGTGGTGGCATTAGCTGCTGCATCGCAAGCTTTTATATTTGCTGCTAGAGCGGGATAATAAGTTGCGAAATTACTGGATAATTGTTTTGCAGAATCAGGTGCATTTAGCGTTTGTGCCTTAACCCAAGCGCACGCTGTTAACTTTTTGCGAAAATCCAAAGGAAGGCTGCTATCTTTGGACATTTCGATAAGTTTGGATAATGGCAAATTGCGATTGAGATCGTCTGATACCATTCCATCCCAACCAGAGCTTGCTATGTTGAAGTTGGATTGCTTCTCCACTTTGATCCAGTTTGCTGGCAAATAAAGATTGTTGTCAGACTCAGTTGGAAAATTGAAGCACGAGGCTTGCAAGTATTCGCTTGTAGAGTTTGCTACAGCCATAAGCTGTGCCTTATACATGTTTTGTGTGGTCGGCGGTAGATTTTTCATCGCCAATATTGTTTGAATTCTTTTTCTAGCATCTGCAGATTTCTTTTGTGCAATAAGTGCATCAATTGCATAAAAGTTGGCAGTTAGATATGCCGGATTTGAACTTGGCAGAGCAAGAGCGGCATCGAGCAAATCTTTATTCGAAGGATTACTCAAAGAATTTGACGAAACAGCCGCCACAAGCCAGGGATTGGACTTAGTCTTTCTCCATTTATCTAGCGATTTCTTTGCTTGAACAGCATATTTTGCCTGTTCTTTTTTCTTCTCTTCGGCACTTGAATAATATAGATAGTCGAAAGGTCTTTGGAAAGTATCTATCCAGTCAAGTAGATCGTGTTTGGAAAAATCGTAACTTACTTTAGACTTGTTATCTTCAGAATCACTGCCGTAATAAATTTTGTCCATTAAAACTGTGACATCGCCCACATCGTGCCCATAGGATTCGCTGTGTTCTTTGGTTATAACTGGAGTGAGTTTATCCAGTACTTCGCCAGGACTGGCTTCAGTGGCTTCTAATCTACCTAGAAAATCGACATAGTCTTGGCGCTTGTTTTTGTTTGTTTCAGAATCAAGTAAGGCTTTCACAGCCGATTTAGCATCAGCGAAACTTGCGTAATTATCGCCGTCGCAAGCCGAGTTGACTTTGCAGCGCGCAATCAAATATGGTGCCCAAGTAGACCAGGGCGAATCTTTATCATTTTTTATTTGCTCAAATATTTTGGCAGCTTCGCCATATTTTTTTAGATAAAAATGGGCAGCAGCAATTTGATAAGTTCGGTCCGCTCTAATTAATGGATCTGCATCAGATCCAAGTGCCTGAGGAATTGATTTCTCTTTGTCAAATCCAATACCAAAAACGTGATCCTGACCGTTTATCCACTCTTTGACTTGAGGACTCTTTATACCGAATTTCGAAATGCGCTCTTCAAGTGTAACTCTTGCTGTTTCGTAGGCAGAGCCGACTATTTTTTGCTCGACTCCATAACTTGAAGCCGGCGAATAAACTGAATAGTATTCTTTGTCTGAAAGACCCATTACTTTGGCTCGCACTTTTAAATATTTGTCCAGAGGATCTGTGTAGGTGCCTTCTGCAAAAAAATCTACTTCGCCCAGACGCTTGTGCCAAAGTCTAATTATGCTGTTTTGTTCTTTTTCATTTAGTGGAATTTCATTTAAATAGCGATAAGCTACGCACATGTAAGAGCGCGCCCATGATGGCTGGACCACTCCGATGTTGCCTTGAGCAAACAATTTTAGTGGCATATCTGGATGGGTCCAGTTGATTATTACAGCCGATGGAAACACAGGTCCACAAGCTTCAGCTCTATATGCAGGAAAGCTCAAGAATAAGGAAGTCAGTACTAGTGAAATAGCTGCTTTCAATTTCTTGTTCATTGTGCGATGACCTCATCTGTGATGGCTACATATCTATTTTTTGTCCAGGGAAGTGATTGGAAAATATACATTTTTCGAGCATCGCTTATGATGCCTAGTATTTTCAGCGCTTCATTTGTTTGGGGCTCATTAGCTGAAATACCAATGGCGGTGCTTGCCTTATTTCCCGTATCGAGATTAGTGTCTTTGAGGTCTGTCAAAACATCTTCTTTGTCTTGACCGAGGCTGAATAACATAATGACAATTTCGTCTACATCAAGATCTTGCATCCACTTGTCTTTTAGGCACCATGAGGCAAGGGCTGTGATAGAAATTTTTACGTCGCTTGTATACTGTGCAGACTTGAGTGTCTGGCGTAATTTGAATAGTAATTTTTTGTATAGATCTCGCTCACTAGCGCGTGCATCAAAATCGATTTGTACCATTTTTTGACATTCGCTATGAGTTCTAAAATATTGTTTGATTGTGTCGCAAATCCCAGCAATAGCTGAATCTTCATAGTCTTTGTCTATTTTATTTACCGATTCTATTCTAAAAGATGGAATACGCGCTGTTTCTTTAGGACAAATTAGATCCTTTCTTCTTGGATCAAAAATAGATCTGTTATCGCGCAGATAAAAAGTGCCTGCGTATGATGTTACGCTTGTATCGTCTTTGAGAAATGATAAGTCATCAAAGCGATCCCATGCCCAGATAGACACAGATTTTTTGTCGGGCTGAAATAAATTACTGTCGTTTCCACCAGCTTGCGACATGCTGGATAAGATCCAGAAAGAAAGCGTGATCACGCCAATAACAGCAAAAAGAGATTTGAGCAAAGAGCGTGGAGATTTGTTCTTAAGCCCCATGTTTCTTAGCCATCTCCTTATCGGCCTTGGCATTGGTTGAATCTTTGCCCTCTAATTGCTCGAGCACGCGAGCTCTGCAAGCGTAGCCGCCTGCGTAATCGGGGCTCAATTTAATTACTTCCGAATAGTCATCGTAAGCTTTTTTGAAGTCTCCCTTCTTCTCATAAGCCTTGCCGCGCAATTCATAACCATCAAAATCAGTTGGATTGAGTTTGATAATAGAATCGAAATCCGCAATTGCTTCATCAAATCTTTTTAAATCAATTAAAATCAAACCACGCTGTACTAGCGGCCAGCGTAATTTGGGCGCAAGAGTCACTGCTTTAGTGAAGTCATCTACTGCAGCTTCTAAATTGCCCTTACTTTTGTAGAGCATGCCACGATCGCCCAACGCTTCGATATAAGCTGGGCTGATATTTAGTGCTTTGCTTAAATCTTTAATGGCTGAGTTCAAATCGTTTTTTGAACTATAGACTCGCGCACGCCCGTAATAGGCATCCAGATTCTTAGGTTCCAAAAATATTGCTTTATTGTAATCGAGTAGAGATCTAGAAAGCTGTCCGTTTGAATAATATGCTTCACCGCGTTTTGCATAGGCTTTTGCATTTTTGGGATTTTCGGCAATAGCTTTGTTGAATTGTACTATTGCACCCCTGCAATCGACTTTTTGTAAAAGCTCTTCTCCAGTTTTGAAAGCATCTTCTTTTATGCCGCCAGGTTTTTTTGTGCCTGTAGTTAGACCCGCTGGTCTTGCAACCGTTTTTTTTACAGGCATTGTACTCTGTGCTTCAGCCTCAACTGGAAAACGGATTGCCAAGAGCGCGACTAGGCTGGAATAGCCAAAAGCGAGCATTTTTCGATTGAGCCTGGACATAAAAGAGCACCTCTTGGGGCGAACTTATATTTTACCTGTTGGCGGCGTGTTTTTAGGCTTGCCTGCAGGATAATTCATCCCAATTGCTCGTTGTCTCAAGTCTTTTCCTACGTACTGGTCAGCTTTTGCACGTGCCCAGTTCCAGTAGCGCCAATCTTTAAATTTAGAGAAGGTAGAAGCCTGCACATAACCGGCTTCCAATCGCTCACGAACACGCACTTGATTTTCTTTGCTGAGATTAGAAAGACGTGATACCAATATTGGTATTGCATCTTTACTCAAAGATAGATTGTATTCGATATCAAACTCTTTTCCTTGTTTAGCCCTGTCTAGATTGGCAGAGACAATCATTTCGTCTGGATTGATAAAATGCATTGTTGCTGTTACGAGCAAACCTGCCATCATTGATGCAAAAGCAAAATGACTGCGATACCCTCGTAACACAGTGAAGGCAAATATCACGAAAACAAGCGCCATCAGTGCCATGAATGCAGTTGTGTAAAGTCGCAACTCAGTCTGACCATATTCGACTTGATAGAGCATCATTCTTTTAATTGCCGATGCCATCATCACGAATAGCATGCCAATTTGAGCGAGAGTCAATCCGCGAAAGATGAAAATTCCAAGACGCGATTTTTGCACGAACGACCAATCTAGAAAAAGCAAGATGGGCAGAACCAAAGCAACTACGGTTACAAGTTCAAAGAATCCACGTCTGGCATACTCGGCATACGTGAGACCACTTGTGAGTGTAACTACACTTGCGCCACCAAAAAAGTATTGGAGCTGAACGATAACGAAAGAAAAGAACAGTAAGTTCACGACAAAAGTAATGGTGCATACTTCTATTGCACCGAGTTTGAATGACGGAGCTTCTTCCAGGCTAAAATCTTTGCCGTGCACCTTGCCTTCAAACATTCTGGATAAAGTACCAAGTGAGCACCATAGTGCCATTATGATTACCCAGCAATGTTGAATGATAGCCTGAAGATCTATTTTGAAACTTTTTTGCACTAAAGAAAAATAGGCAGCGTCTGCCGAAGTCAAAAGTAGACCAAATAAAAGTAATAGTGGCATCGAGATGAAAAGCCCTTTTGCTACTGCACCAGTTTTTGAGGCCATTTGAGCTGGTAAAAGTTCTTGCCATTTCAATTGTTTAAAAAGCACTTCCACTGGCTGTAGAATAAGGCTTTCGGTCATACATTTAGCCACTAAAATATAACGTGAAACGCCTGCTGCAATTATTTTGCATCCTTGCATTGAGGTTGAAGAAAGAAACAAAAAGAATATGATTAATGAGCAATCTAATGCACACAAAGTATGCGAATCGCGCCAGGCGCATCCAAGAGAAAGTAAAAATGCCGGAATTAAAAAATACAGACTTCTTCTTCGTCCAGGTAATTTGGTTCGCACCGCCAGGAATACCAGAGCAGCTATCGAAAAAGATAACATCACGGTTAAACCGATTCCAATTGGTGCCGCCTTTGTGATTACGTCATGAAAAAGTAAATCGAATGACATTGCCAAAATGGCAGAGCATAAAAGTAGTGGTCGAATAAAAGTCATAAAAAGTCGATCCTCCCGAAACTCTGTTCGACAAGAAAAATATTTGTTTTGTTGATGCCTGACCCTAGCATAAGGCCAAACAGACACGTGCTTGTGTGATTACTGTTAGGAATCGACTATGAAATGATCCGAATTTGTTAACTGGCTATCTGCTATTTTGATGTAGTGCCAGTGTCAGTTGCTATTTTGCGCGGCTGGCTGTGTGTGCTTGGATGCTTGTAGTGACGCACATAAGCGTTTGAGCTCGGGTGAACATTGG
The DNA here is from genome assembly GCA_964606665.1 of uncultured Candidatus Obscuribacterales bacterium. Classification (GTDB taxonomy): domain Bacteria; phylum Cyanobacteriota; class Vampirovibrionia; order Obscuribacterales; family Obscuribacteraceae; genus Aved-18. The sequence goes on from CAZSHS010000039.1 coordinate 28,853, forward strand.
AAGCACCAAGAGATGTGCCAATGGTCGGAGTACCAGGAATTTGAATTCCGCGCGCTCTCGCTTCTGCCAATTCCAGAACTCTTTTTACTTGCGCATCACATTCGGCAGTAAGTTCTGCATGAGTGTATACATCGAGCCCTGTGCGAACGACACCAGTTTCTCGATTAATTACGTATTGATTCGTGTTTTCGTCGATCCATCTCAGTTGCTCTTCTAATTTACTTCGAAGAGTAGCCGCTTCTTTGTTACCTTCAGCCAAGATTTGGTCGCGTTTTGCTATAGCTGCTTTGACCTGGGCTTCATGTGCTTCGGTCTCGGCTTTGTTATCCACTTCGACTTGCGCTATTTTCTTCTGAGTTGCGGGGGGAGTTGGACTGTTTGGAGCTTGATTCTTTTCTTTTTCAGCAATGGCAATATTTAAAAATTCCACTGCTTTGCTGCAATTTTTGCAAGTAGGTATATCGGGTTTGTTGTAGAGGCAACTCATATAGGCAGATTTAGCCATTTCAAATTTGCCCATCTTCATATAAGTGTTGCCTAGCGCATAATGTGCCGGCCAGAAAGTCGGCTTCAGTTTGGCCACATGCTCAAGATAAAGACAGGCTTTGACATAATCGCCAGTCTGGTAAAACTCAAGTCCCAATTCATAAAGGTTTTTGTCCCGATTAGCAGCGTGAGCTGGCAAGGCCAAGCTCAGGCAAAGTGCAACAAGCACTGTTAGCAGGCTTGAAAGCCCCGCCAATAGTAATAACCTGACTCTACTTGTCATTTGACCAAAATCCTTAAACTATCACTCGATAGTAGCTTTAGCATGTTAAGTGGTCAATGGTAGTATCCCCATATATAAGAGTAATTAGTTATAATGTTGGCTATGATTTTTCGAGCGGAAAAGACCGTGAATAGGCTGTTGGCAAGGTTTTTCTGTCTTTGGGCACTTTTGTTGACCGCTCCTGGCGTCCTGGCCCAAACCCCTTCAACCGATCGTTATCGACCTACAGTCATGACGGGCAATCAAATAATTGGCGTTCAGCATGGCGAAGGTGGCGATACTTATTATCAATTTTTTGGCGGACCTGGCGAAATTGTTTTGACTGCAGACGGTAAAACCGACTTTTATGCGGCAACGATGGAAGTTAATTGCACAGACATTCGAGGCAATCGCGTTGCCCGATTAAGTTTTGCAGCTACAAGTGCAATGACTGCTGCCACTACCAAATTCAATTTGAACAGTGCTCAGCCAGTGTTGATACAGGTTCGATTCTATAAAGACGATAAAGTGAAAAACTTCGTCTATCGCATTACGCTCACGAACTCTGTGCCTCTCCAAAGACCGGATCGTCGTGCGAATACAAGAAGCGAGGCAACTTACTGGTCAGTTAATCGAGATGAAATATCGCCTGAGCTAGAAGAAGTTACAGCGATGCGATACCAGGCTGAATCAAGTAGAGAAGCTGAGATTCAACGTATAGCTCAACTACGTGCTTCTAACGAGGCCAGACGTCAGCAATATGCACCAAGAAATTATTCACAACAAGCACAGGTATTGCAAAGAAAGGCAGAACAAGCAAGAGCAGCGCGAGCATCAAGAAACGCCAATTTTATTGGCTCAGCACCACCAATGATTCCAGTTTATCAGCCTGCTCAGGTATATCAGGCACCAGTCCAGATGCAGGCACCAGTCCAGTCTCCTTCGCAACTATCGCAACAAGTTGCTGTTATCGCACCAATTTCAAAACCGCTTCAGACTCCGCAAGTAATCATTCAAGATTCGAATAAGCTGTTAATCACGAAATTTTTTGACACTCTTAAAAAAGGTTTAATTACGAATACTTCCTATACCGTAGAAAAAAACGACAAAGGTTATGTCCTTCAATTTAGTGAAAAGGTTTC
>CAZSHS010000039.1:30752-37486 GCA_964606665.1 uncultured Candidatus Obscuribacterales bacterium
TTAGTTGTAGGAGTCAGTAAGTTTGAGAATTCTGGAATCAATTTGAAATTCCCCGCCAAAGACGCAAAAGATTTTAGAGACTACCTAATTAACGAAGCTAATTTCAGACCTGATCATGTCAAACTATTGGTTGACGAAGAGGCAACCAAAGAGCGAGTTTTGACCGAGCTTGGAGATAAGTGGTTGCCCAAGCGCGCTCATCCAAATGATTTAGTTGTTGTTTATTTGTCTACTCACGGAAGTCCTTCAAGTCTTGATGGCGAGGGCGTCAATTATCTTGTGATGCACAATACAGATCCGCAAAGACTTTATGCTACTGGTCTTGCTGTGCAAGATCTGGCATTTGCCTTGAAGTCTAGAGTACATGCCAAACGCTCAGTTTTAATTATGGACGCTTGTCATAGTGGGGCTGCAGATGCCGCAAAAGGACTGAAGCGCGATGGCAACATCAATCTAGAAGCATTTCCGATTGGAACGGGACAAATGGTAATTTGCTCGTCAAAGCCTGACCAGGTTTCATGGGAATCGAAGCGATACGATAACGGAGTTTTTACTGCTCAGTTGCTAAAAGCGCTGCGAACAAATAGTAAGAATTCTCTTGGTGAAGCATTTAAGACAATGCAAGACAATGTCGAATCAGAAGTTTTAAAGGACAGAGGGCATGTTCAAACTCCTGTATTAAAAACAAAGTGGCAGGGGCGCGAACTTATATTGACGATACCACCAGCAAAACCACATTCAGATTCGGAACAATAGGAGATTTTTAATGAAAAAGGCAGCACTTGTATTTTGCATATTGGCTCAACTTGGCTTACAAAGCGCACCTGTGCATGCTGAAGAAAATAGTGCCTCAGGCGGTTCAGCCAGTCCCGCACCTTCTGACATGATTATAGTTACAACATCATCAGTTGATGGATATTATGTCAAGGAATATCGCGGTATTGTGCGTGGTGTCACGGTGCGCCAGCCTACAATTGGTCAATCCCTCACCGCCGGTTTTCAAAAACTAGCTGGCGGTAAAATAAATTCTTATGTGGCGATGGCAGAGAAAGCCAGGCAGACTGCCTTTGATCTGGCCGTGACTAAAGCGCGCGAACTGGGCGCAAATGCCTTAATAGGAGTAAAATACGATAGCACTTCGTGTGACAATGGCGGTCAGCCCGTGACAGAAGTTCTTTGCTATGGAACCGCTGTTTTAGTGGAGAAAGTCAGCAAGTGAGAAGTATTCTTTCATTTTTATTGGTTCTTTGTTTCAGCACCGCTACTGCACTTGCTGTGCCACCAAATGCATCTGTGAAGCCTGTACTTCTAAAAGGAACGATTAATCAACTCATTTATCTTTGTACATCGGCTGGTATCACTCTGGATAAAGAGTCTCTTCCCGCTACAGTAACCAAAATACGTTTGGGCAGTCCCGCTTCATATTATGGTGTAGCTGAAAATGACAAAATCGAAGGTGCCAGCATTGAAAATAATATGTTGAAACTGACTTTGAAACGTCAGGGCGCAAAAATGGATGTGACACTTCCAGTAAGTGCTCAGGCTCTTCGAGAATCAACCAATAGTAGCCTTACTGCCAAAAATAAAACTTCCACAAAGACAACTATTCAGAGCAAAATCGACAAATTCATGGACGAAATGCCTGAGCCTGTGATGGTTCCTAATGCCGATACACAGCGACTGCTAGAGCAAGAGCGCGGACATCTAGATAAGTTTAAACAATTATGTGCGCAGGCAAGCAAAAATAATTCGACACCAAAGAAAATGACTTTGCACAAGGATATCAAAGCTCTTGGAGAATACGACGTTGTTTTGATTCTTGATTGTTCGGGGTCAATGTCTCAGCGCATTGGAGCTAACATCAATACCTCTAAATGGACCTGGGCTCAAAAACAAATGATTTCGATGTCGTCTCAAATGGAAAATTCATTGAAGAAAGGCATTGCCCTGATGCCTTTTACTGACAAGTATCAATTGTATCAACCATGTTTTGGCGGTGAAGTACAAAATATTTTTGTGCAGAGAAAACCAGAAGGTGGCACTAACTTATTTCCACCCCTGGAAGATGCATTGTCGCGAGCGATGCTAACCAAGCGTCCCATGGTTATTACAATTTTGACCGATGGTGGCTTTGGATTTAGGCAAGAAATTAAAGACTTGATAGTCGCAGCAGCTAATGGCAGCGCCGGTCCATATGATTTGCGCATTAATTTATTACTTCTTGATGATAAGCCAATTCCAGCCGATATTGCTGCACTCGATCGATTGACTGATGCTGGTGCCAAATATGATATCGTCCAAATTTCAGACATAAATAAATTGCACTCAAAAGGGCTACAACAATCAATCATCGATAGTTTGTCTAAGTAATCGACCTTGAAATAGGACCTAGCCGCGCCCACAAGCTGGGCATAGATCTACTGGGGGAAATAAAATTGCAGGGTCTGAAGAACCAAGAGCTTTCGACAAAACCTTGGTGTATTTTGCTGCCAATTCAGTTCTGCCATTGGCTTTGTAAAATGGTGCGATGCGTCTGTACATATCGATAGCGTAACTATCTTTATCTGATAGGCGCTCGCACAAAGCAATAGCCTTTTGAAAATAAGTAACAGCTTTTTCTAATTCTTCAGGACTAGTGGCAATGCCGATATATTGCCTGTTTTTCTTTTCTACATGCAAATTTCCAAGTATGAAAAAACCATTTATGATGTGATAAATTTTGCCTTTACTTTCAGTGTTGTTTGCCGCTTTGTCCAGTTTTGTCGAGATTTTAGATTCGAGCGCTTTTAGTTCACTCCATTCTTTTGCTCTGCAATAAGTGGCTGCAATATTCAAATAATCGTGTGGGTCAGCAACTTTTGAGTCTAAATATTTTTCGTGACCATGCAATAGTGCAATCGCTTCTTCACGGTCTTCTTTGCTTACATTTTGAGTACCAAACAAAAGAGTATTAGCCCAACTTTGTTTTTGATAAGCTGTAATAGCTATTCCATTTTCTTGTTTCTCGGCCAACGAAAGCGATTGTTTGAAATATTCATTTGCTTCTTTTCTTTTGCCAGCATATTGATAGGCTTGAGCAAGGCTTGCAACCATTAAATAGTAGTCTTTATTTTTGGTGCCATGTTTGGATTCAAATTCCTTCAAGCGCGCTTTGGCATTAGCTACCTGGTCGACTTCAGCGTGAGCTACAAGTGTCGACATAGCCAGGCTTGAACTCAAAATAGAAGCTAACAACATTTGTTTTTTCATAGATTTATCCTACTATCAATTGTTCAATTTGGCTTGAGCTTGAATATTTTGTACAAATAATAAAATGCAGGTATAAGCAGAATAGCCCCGGCAATTAGCGCTAAAATCACTAAATTTATCGTGGTTGCATTGGCTGCTGAATTGTTTATTGTGTAACTGGGTCTAACCAAGTAAGGATATTGCGCAAACGCCCAGCCCCAAAGCACGAGGGAAACTTGCAGAGCAGCGCCATAACGGGCAATGCGAAATTGTCTTTTAGCTAGAAAAAATAAAGTGGTCAAGGCAGTTAGTGCAGTACAGATATATACTGGCGAAAGAACTTTTAAGTCTTTGAAAAGTGCAGGAGCACCATCTTTGGCTAAAATAAATACGATTAATGCCATGATACCCGAAGCACATGAAGATACAAAAGCTCTGGTCCGAAAATCATTTTGTAGTTCAGGATCTATCGTGTCTGCCGTCAGATACACAGATGCAAGATAAGCAAAAAGACAAAGGGCAAATATACCTGTGGCAATTGGAAAAGGTTGTATCCATGGCAATATGAATACGTTATGAAAGCTGCCTTCAGTCAAAATATTGCCGCTTGAGATGGCACCAACTATAACACCAAGCATAATTGGTGTAACAGTACTGGAAATAGCAAACACACGTCCCCATCGCTCTTGTACCTGGTCTTGGTGGCTGTCATAAGTTCTAAATGTAAAAGCCGAGCCGCGAAAAACTATGCCAAAAAGTAAAATTGTAATTGGGATATGCAAAGCTATTGAAATGGCATAGAAGGCAGGTGGAAAACAACTAAATAAAAGCACCACCATTAAAATAAGCCATACGTGATTGGCTTCCCAAATAGGTCCTATCGCTTTTTCGATTGTTTGCCTTTGAAATGCTTTTCTTGGACCAGTCGCCATTAAATCCCAAAATCCGCCACCATAATCAGCTCCGCCCATAACCGCATACAGTGTCAAACTGATGATACCGGCAAGACAAATTATTTCAGGATTGCTTATCGGTAGGGACATTACTCTCCACTATCAGAGGACTCTTTGCTATTTGTCTGAAAACTAGAAAAACAACAACCAATGCTAAAAATATATACAAAAGAGTGAATAAAATAAACGTATAAGCCAATCCCGGCATTGGTGTCACTGAAGTAGACGTGCGCAATATATTCTGGACAATCCAGGGTTGGCGTCCTACTTCAGTAACCATCCATCCAGTTTCAATTGCTATAAAACCAAGCGGTGATACCAGAGCTACTGCTTTTAGAAAAATGTCTGAGTCGGGTAGTTCTTTGGATTTGAAAAAATGAATACCTGCCCAAAGCGATATCGCCATCATTAACATTCCGCATCCCACCATGATTTGAAAGCAGGTGTGAACAATCGGTACATTTGGCCAGTCTTCTTTAGGAAAATCGTTTAAACCTTTGACCACAGCTTTATGATCGTGAAAAGCAAGCAAACTAAGCAATTTTGGAACTTTGATTCCGGCAATATCAATTGCTGCACCAGCGGCGGTTTCATAGTGCGCTTCCATAGCAGCTAGTTTTACCGGTTGTACACGAGCCGTTAACTGCGCCATGACATCGCCTGATATGGGTTGGATCAATGCCATTGCACCGCCAAGGCATAGAGCTAGCGACAGTGCGTGACGGTGAAACAAATTTTTTTTATTTTTAAGAAGTAACAAGGCGTGAATTCCAGCTACAGCAAAAGCCGTTGCTGCATAAGCCGCGATGAGCATGTGAACTGCTTCAGGAATACCTGCTTGATTGAGAAGCGCAGATAGTGGTTCGATGTCCACTGGCTTTCCATTTTCTAGACGAAAACCAGTTGGAGTATTCATCCATCCATTTGCCAGGCAGACGAATAGAGCAGACATGGCACCACTGAGTGCCACCATCACTCCTGCAAAAAGATGAGCCTTGCGTGGTACCTTATCCCAGCCATATAAATAAATGCCAAGAAAAATAGCTTCGGTAAAAAATGCGATTCCTTCTAGTGCAAAAGCCAGTCCAATTATTTCACCAGAAAAGCGCATGAATCCAGGCCATAATAATCCTAGTTCAAAAGAAAGGACAGTTCCAGAAACTGCCCCTACTGCAAACAATATAGCAGTGCCTTTAGCCCAACGCTTAGCTAGCTCTTCATATTCTTTATGACCGGTTTGATGCCATAACCATTCGGAAAGGCACATCATGAGCGGTAACGCGATGCCGACAGCGGCGAACACGATGTGAAAAAACATCGACATTCCCATTTGGCAACGAGCTATTACGAAATCATTCATAAACAAAGCCGTCCTATGCCAGAGAATTTAGCACAATTGAGGCGCCCATTCAAGTGTGAGCAGTTGATGCGAATAGTATAAAACCGGCTCATCTTGGGTGTTTATATCAAACGGACAAAGCATGGTATTGACTGTAAACTGTGCTTTTGCCAGTTGCAACGGCCATGGCGGATGGTGTACCTCTGCTTTGTAGACGTCATCACCTTTTTTAGTAAACAGTCGGTAGCGCTCAGTGAGGAAATAAGGCAGTCCATCAGGGTCTTTGGTGGCATCGATAAACGTAGGCTCAGGGCGATACAAAACTTTCAGTTGGCAATCATCGCCTCTTTTGTCGTCGCGTTTACTTTCGTACAAAGACCAGTCGTTCACCTCTCTTTTACGCATTCTGGCATTGAAGTAAGGCAAGCTATACGATATTCGCGCTCCATCCACGGCAAGTGGATTTGATGCATCCAAGCTGAAAAAATAGACCCCTGGCTCCCCTTTATATCGCACATAAGTTCGAACGTTTAGTTCGAGAAACTCACTGATATAGGGCATTAACGGTGTTTTGGCAAAACGCACTTTGCGCATTACAAAGGGTACGACTCCGATCCAGGCGCTGTTGTCGAATGTATCTACTTCAAAAACTCTTGGAATAAGCGAAGCCATTTGTCGTACTGGTACTCTCCAATGAGCAAATAAGAGCTCGTCCCAGCTCTGGGTCATGAGCCACGGAGTCTCTGGAGGTGGATAGGCGCGATGGTCAACCAACTTTAGAATTTGGGCTTGATTCATGCCACCATCATAATATTAATGGGTTGGCAAGAGTATAATATAAATAAATACTGGTAAAGGGCATGCACATGAGTCCAAAACTGTTTATTCATACGCAAATAGCTTTGTCGTTGATTTGTTTGCAAATGCAAGTAGAAGTTTGCGCTCAAGGACAATCTGAGAAGAAAATTTTCTACGAGTTACGCGATGTGCTTCGAAATAAATTAGATAACAATCAACCGCTTGCTGTTCCTTCACAAAATCAGGTGGCACCGATGCCGGTGCAACAGCCTGTAGCTCAGCCTGTCTTACAATCAGGAGCGAACGAAATGACAGGTGGCATCAAAGATCGCGCTAAGCAAGAAATCAAAATTATGGTGGATAAAAAACTTGGCACCAATTTGAGTAATCGGGTAAATGCACCATTAAATTCCAAT
>CAZSHS010000039.1:37496-40496 GCA_964606665.1 uncultured Candidatus Obscuribacterales bacterium
GTTAAATCTTAAAAACAAAAATTGGCCATTTTCAAATTGTCTTTGCAATGTTTTTTTCTCTTCAACACTAAGTGTTGTAAGGCCAAAGTCGCGTTTGTTAATTGATTGCAAAATGATTAAATCATTGCTATCAACCCTAATTTTAAGTGAGCTATTATCTTTTATGGTAGGAATAACGATAAAAACTTGACTAAAAAACTTTAAATTGGGCTCAATTGTAATTGACGACATTTGATCAAAAAACTTGGCACCAATTTGAGTAATCGGGTAAATGCACCATTAAATTCCAATATAGCACCAGTATCAAATCCCACTGGAATAGTTAATGCTCAAAATCAGCAAACTACGCCCATCCCGACGGGTCAACCAACAACGCAAAGTAACGGATTCAATTTATCAAACTTGGGTGTCGAATTGAAAGATTTGAAAGTCCCTGAGAAATATAAACAAGATTATTATCGCTATCGCAATAAAGTAAAAGACATGGTCAAGTAGCACTATTTGTTCAAGCGCTCCAGAATCGTTCCGTCATTGGCAGTAATTTTTACCACTCTGCCATTTTCATCGCATTCAAGTGTAGCGGTGCTTTTGCCAGAAATAAAGCCCGTCCAGCTTGAGTAAAGCGTTTTGCCATCTAGTGAAATACTACAGTCTCCCTTCACTCCAAACTGTGGCATATTCCATCCGCACTCGCGTTCTTTCTGCCAGTAAGTATATTTCAAACCGTTAGAGCCAAGAAAATCACCGCTAATATCTGGTATTGCAGATCGTGCAGATGCCTGAGTGGTTTTGTTGTTTGATTCGGCGCTCGTATTGCTAACTGCAATCTCTGGTTTGTTTTCAAGCGACTTGAGTCCTTGCCAGACTTGCTCAGGAACTGGGCGGGGACTGACTGGGTTAATAGCCAATACTAGTTCGTCGCCTTTCCATTTGCTTGTTTCTAAGACGGGTGTTTGACTGACTCCGCGCTCTGCGGCTACTTGGGATTGAACTCCAGTTTTTAATTTACTAAAAGCCTCGCTTAGTTTGGTGTTGCTACCATTAGCTTGAAAACTTTCTATTAGTGTATGCGTGAAAACACCATTCTTGTAGTTTTTTGATTCCCAGGACGATTCGGATTTGGCGCTTGAACAGATAACGGCATGTCCTGTGCCTTGAGCTATTTGTTTTGCATCGACATTGGCTGTGCGAACTATTCCTTTACTTGAGCTGGCACCACCGGAATGGCAGGCGTCTAGGATAATAAGCACCCTTTTGCTTTTGACTCGCTCTTTGATGGTGTTAGCTAAATTTTGAATTGAAATTCCAGTGGTGAATAATTTTTCTGGGTTAGTATCATGTGCCACCACATAATTGACCCCGGCAACATCCATGTCTGACGGGCTTCCGTGGCTGGAAAAGAAAATTACCACCAAATCCGACTCTATAGCCACGCGCGGTAGCCAACTGTCACCCAATACTTCCATTATATTGTCTCTGGTTGCTTTTTCATTCTCCAAACTCAAAATATGATCGGGTGCAAAATGACACTTGTTTACTAAAAATTCTTTGAAATCATCAGCGTCTTTGGCTGCATATTTTAGATTTAGATTTGAGCGAGCAAATTTACTGATTCCAACTACCAAAGCCCATTTGTCTGTAACGGGAGTGTGGGGATCGAAGTTGTCTTCTTCTTGCGCAATAGCTGGGTTTTTCGCAAATATCATCACGACCAACAACAATATGTTTAGAAACGAAAATAGGTTTTTTGCATTTTTAGTCATTTAATTGTGTTCAATCCTCCATTTCGTCTCTTTCGTATTGGTCATTGCTTAAAAGTTGTTGCAGGCGTTTTGGATAGCTGTTGAGGAAATCACGAGTTATTTTATAGTGCTCTGTTTCTTCGAACGATATTTGTCTGCATCCATCTGAATCGAACAAAAATATTTTGGCATTGGGATATGCCATCAAAATAGGAGAATGCGTAGCAATTATAAACTGAGATTGATCTTTGACCAAATCGTCTATGCGCACTAAGGCAGACAATTGTCTGCTTGGAGATAGTGCTGCTTCAGGTTCGTCAAATAAATAGAATCCTTTGCCGCCAAGTCCATGCGTTAACAAAGCAAGAAAAGATTCTCCGTGAGATTGCTCATGCAAAGACTTTCCTCCGTAACGTCTGAAAACTTGTTCTTTAGAAGTACAAGCATCTGGATCTCTCCAGAGCTTATCTAAATAGCTTGCGATATCGAAAAAGCTCTCTGCCCTGAGAAAGAATCTATCTTTAGGCTTTTGGAAGCTTTTTTTGCTTTGAATATAGTCGCATAAATTGGTGGAGCCGAATTCGTCTTCGACATGAAAATTTCCTGTTCCACCCTCGCCAGACAATTGCATGCTAGATGCAATCGCTTCTAGCAAAGTCGACTTACCCGAGCCATTTTCACCCACCAAAAAGGTTACGTCAGGATGAAAATCCATGCGCTCCAATTTGTAAATTGCTGGAATGCAAAATGGAAATTCTTCGGGCGCTTTTCCTGGAGGAATCGATAACGTAATTGATCTTAGATATGGCTTAATTTCCATACCAAATCAAATCAGCCCTGTATCCCTTATCTGCCGCGTCCGCCGCCACCGCCGCCGGATCTGCCGCGACCAGCGCCACCGCCGCCGCCAGCTCGGCCGCGACCTGCGCCGCCACCACCAAATCCGCCACCGCCGCCAGAACCACCGGAGCCTCCGGATCGGCCGCGACCTGCGCCGCCACCACCGCCGCCGCCACCGCCACCAGAACCACCAGATCTGCCGCGTGCACCGCCGCCACCAAATCCGCCACCAGAACCACCGGAGCCACCAGATCTGCCGCGGGCACCGCCGCCGCCAAATCCGCCGCCACCACCGGTTCTGCCGCGAGCACCGCCGCCTTCTCCACCGCCACTGGGTCTGCCGCGACCTGCGCCGCCGCCATAGCCACCACCGGAGCCGCCAGCGTAACCGCCGCCTTCTCCACCGCCACTGGGTCTG
>CAZSHS010000040.1:0-40153 GCA_964606665.1 uncultured Candidatus Obscuribacterales bacterium
CCACAGAATTTTCTCCTATTCCGCCAGTGAAAACCAGAGCGTCAACCCGCTCCAGGAATGAATACACATACGCAATGGTACCAGCTAACTTCTGAGTATAAACATCAATCGCCAGTTTTGCTCTCTCATCACCTGCAAGCGCCATTCGTTCGGCTTCTTGCATATCAGAAACTTTGCAAATACCCTTTAAACCCGAGTCTTCATTTAGGGCTGTTTCTATTTGGTCGATAGTCAATTTTTTGCTTTTTAACAGATAAGTTAAAATTCCCGGATCGATAGAACCGCTTCTTGTGCCCATCGCTATTCCATCCATTGGAGTGAAACCCATGGTAGTAAAGACACTTTTACCGCCGCTTATCGCACATAACGAAGCTCCATTTCCCAAATGACAAACAACCATATTGAGCATGTCTAACGGTTTTTCAAGCAACAAAGCAGCTTGTTTAGCACCATATTGATGACTGATACCATGAAAACCAAAGCGATGAATTTTGAATTTTTGATACCACTCATAAGGAAGTGGATATACTTTTGATGCCTCAGGCATGGTGGCATGAAAAGCAGTGTCGAACACAGCAATTTGCTTTGCATCTTTGAATATTTCAGTTGCGCATTCGATTGCAATTATGCTCACAGGCTCGTGCAGAGGCGCTAACTCTTTTAGTTCATTCAAATCGTCTATTACATCATGGTCGACTACCACAGGCTCAAAATATTTGTCGCCACCATGCACAATGCGATGTCCTACCACATCAATTTTATAGTTTAAGCACTTAAGTAATTCAGAGATTTGATGCTTACATGAGTCCAGATTCGATCTTTGCCAAGTAATTTTGTCATGCCACACTGGCTCTGTATTTTTTAAACGTCCGTTGTCAACTTCGAATATTGACGCTTTTAAATTGCTCGAACCGGCATTTAAAACTAATACGGCCATTTCCACTCTCTGATTTCGGGCATATCTTGCCCGAATTGAGTGATGTACTCTTTGTGATCGACTAATTTATCTCTCAAATGTTGTTTAATCCGGGCCGCTTTATATTCTAAGCGAGGAACACGATCCAGCACATCTTTTGCCAAATTGAATCTATCCAATTGATTCATCACAACCATATCAAAAGGTGTAGTGGTAGTGCCTTCTTCCTTGTAGCCACGCACGTGCAGATTATCATGTCCGTGGCGTTTATATGTCAATCTATGAATGAGCCAAGGATAGCCATGATAAGCAAAAATAATGGGCTTATCTTTTGTAAAAATAGAATCAAATTCTTTATCGCTCAACCCATGCGGGTGTTCACTCGATGGTTGCAACGTCATTAGATCGACTATATTTACTACTCGTATTTTCAAGTCAGGCACTTGTTGTCTCAAAATATCCACTGCAGCTAGGGTTTCAAGCGTCGGAACATCACCGGCGCAAGCCATTACAACATCGGGCTCGCCGTCTTCATCGTTGCTTGCCCACTGCCATATACTCAATCCAGTTGAGCAATGCTTGACTGCCTGATCCATGTCGAGCCATTGCGGTGCGGGCTGTTTTCCTGCCACAATGATGTTTATATAATTGCGACTTCTAAGACAATGATCAGTTACAGCAAGCAGGGTATTTGCATCGGGTGGCAAATATACACGAATAACATCGGCTTTTTTATTTACAGCATGATCTATAAAACCCGGGTCCTGATGGCTGAATCCATTGTGGTCCTGGCGCCAGACGTGTGAAGTCAATAAATAATTCAAACTTGCAATTGGTCTACGCCATGGAATATCTCGCGTGGTCTTAAGCCATTTGGCATGCTGATTAAACATTGAATCAATAATGTGGATAAAAGCTTCGTAACAAGAAAAGAAACCGTGACGTCCGGTCAGAAGATATCCTTCAAGCCAGCCCTGACACATATGTTCGCTCAAGATTTCCATCACTCGACCATCAGGTGAGACATGATCATCCTGCTTGATAATTTCTCCAGTAAAGGCGCGGTTTGTCACCTCGAAAACGGCTTGCAATCGGTTTGAAGCCGTTTCATCTGGTCCCATTAATCTGAAGTTGTCTACATTCGATTTCATCACATCGCGAATCATTTTGCCCATAACCGCAGTGGATTCTGCGTTCACCTGGCCGGGCTTAGGCACCGAAACTGCGTAGTCGAGAAAATTCGGCATGATCAAATCTTTCAGTAACAGACCGCCATTTGCGTGAGGATTGGCTCCCATTCGGTATTGCCCTTGTGGTGCAAGGTCTGCAAATTCGTGTCTGAAGGTCCCGTTTTGATCAAATAATTCTTCTGGTTTATAGCTCTTCATCCATTGCTCAAGCATGGTGATATGCTCGGGTTTTTCAGCCAGTTGAGCAAGGGGAACCTGGTGTGCACGAAAAGTGCCTTCTATTTGAATTCCATCTACCATGCCTGGTCCCGTCCAACCTTTAGGCGATCTCAAAATAACCATAGGCCAACGTGGTTTCTTACTAAAACCATTTTTTTCGGCATCTTCTCTTATTGATTTTATCTTGGCAAAAATGGTATCAAATGTGGAGGCCATAATTTGATGCATTTTTTGTGGATCGTCCCCTTCCACAAAGTAAGGTTCATATCCATAACCTCTGAATAAATCAACCAACTCTTGGTGTTCAAGTCGTGCCAATACCGTGGGACCTGCGATTTTATAGCCGTTTAAATTCAAGATTGGAAGCACTACACCATCGCGTACAGGATTTATAAACTTATTGGAGTGCCAACTGGTGGCAAGAGGCCCTGTCTCGGCTTCGCCATCACCTACAACACAACAAACAACTAGATCTGGATTATCCATCACCGCACCAAACGCATGAACGAGCGCATAGCCAAGCTCGCCACCTTCGTGAATAGAGCCAGGCGTTTCTGGAGCGGCATGACTTGGTATGCCACCAGGGAACGAAAATTGTTTGAACAGTTTTTTCATTCCATCTTCATTTTGACCAATAGCTGGATAGAATTCAGAATAAGTGCCTTCCAAATAGGTGTTCGCTACTACAGCAGGTCCACCATGTCCTGGTCCGGCGATGAAAATGGCATTAATACCATCGCGCTTGATTACGCGATTCATATGTGCATAAATAAAATTCAAAGCAGGGGTCGTTCCCCAGTGCCCGAGCAAACGTGGCTTTATATGCTCAATTTTAAGAGGTTCTTTTAAAAGGGGATTATCCATAAGATAAATCTGCCCTACGCTAAGATAATTCGCCGCTTGAAAGTAAGCATGCAAACATCTCAACTCTTCTTTGCTTAAAACGTCACAATCAAGCAAAGAAGTTTCCCCTTTAGAAGATAGAGCCATTGGAAATAGTCTCCTTTTGAGTTGATATAGCTTGTATGAGAGTCTCAATGTCTTGGGCTTGCGGGTCTATTGTAATAGTTTTCAAATAGCTTGCCACAGTCATTTTTTTCAATTCCTGACATAGTGCCTTCAACGCTTGATCCTCCAAACTGGCTTGGCTAGAATCGTCATAAACCACATATAATTTCATGTCATGCCTCCCCGGCTCAAAGAGCATTTTAACCATTAAACTTGATGGAAGACTGTTTTTCCTCACCCCATCAAGGTATTCGCCCTCATCCTTTAGAAGGACCACTCTAAAGAGCGCTCTAATAGCGGACAATCAGTCTATTGAAGGAAGGAAGGCAAACCAAACTCATTCATACTTGTAACAACGAGTGTTGCAATTGAGGTTAAAAATGGAAATAACAGCATACGGTGCCGCACTGGATGTGACAGGTTCCTGTTATCTCATAGACACCGGTTCGAGCCGAATACTGGTAGATTGCGGAATGTTTCAAGGAAGCAAAAGAATAGAGCGAAAGAACTATATTCCACGCTCAATCGACCCCCACAATATAGATGCAGTGATTCTAACCCATGGGCATCTCGATCATTGTGGACGCTTGCCACTTCTCACTAAAGCTGGTTACACCGGTCCCATTTTCATGACCGAGTGTACAGCAGACATCGCTCAGTTGATTTTGAAAGATTCAGCGCATATTCAAGAAGAAGAAATTGCAAGAGAAAATCAACATCGCGCACTTTATGCTATGCCACCACTAGAGCCACTATATACTATTGAAGACGTGGCTAAAGTTTGTCAATTGTTCTATCCTCTTTCATACAACCACTGGAAAGAAATTGCCCCCGGTTTCAAATTCCAATTAGTGGAAGCCGGTCACATACTAGGCTCAGCTTGCGTCGAAATCGTAGTCAATCAATATGGCAGCAAAAGACATCTAGTTTTTTCTGGCGATCTTGGCCAGTGGGACGTTCCCATAGTTCGCGATCCAGCCACCATCACCACTGCTGATACCATTTTTATGGAATCGACCTACGGCGACAGGAAACATGATTCATACGAAATGACGGTGAATGAATTTGAAGAATTGATTAAGGGTGCCGTCGAAAAAAACATGAAAATCATCATTCCTACTTTTGCTGTGGCGCGGGCCCAACAAATTCTCTATCAATTGGCGCGAATGATTAGAACTAAAGTTATTAGGTCATTTCCTATTTATTTAGACAGTCCGATGGCAATTGCCGCCACCAAAATTCAGTCGAAACATTTAAATGATATGGACGAAGAAGCCAAAGGATTGGAGCAATCTGGTCAGTTAGCAAAAGACTTGTCCTGTCTCAAGCTGTGCCAAACTGCAGATGAGTCAAAAGCACTTAATTTTGCCCAGGGACCATGCATAATTCTCGCTGGCGCAGGCATGTGCAATGCAGGTCGTATTATGCATCACTTATTGAATAATTTAAATAATTCTGACTCCCTGATCATTATTGTGGGATTTCAGGCAAGAGGCTCTGTGGGAAGACTTTTGGTAGAAGGGGCCAAAGAAGTGAAAATTTTTGGTGAAACTGTACGTGTTCGCGCCACCATAAAAAATCTTCAAGGCTTTAGTGCGCATGCCGATCAAAACGACCTATTGCGTTGGTTAGCTCCAATGATAAAAAACAAACCAAGAGTGTTTCTTACTCATGGTGAAACTAATGCGATAAACGAACTGGCATTCAAACTCGAAAAAGAATTCAATTTCAAAGCTGAAATTCCAAGATACGGAGAAACAATTCAAATCTAATTATCGAAGCCAAGAAATTTTCCAGCTTTCTTTTTCCAAATTGGCTCTAAAATCGGGGTGAGCCACTTCTATTAAGGCTTTGGCACGGTCACGCAAATTTTTACCATGCAACTGAGCCACACCATATTCGGTTACAACATAGTGCACATCGGCGCGAGAAGTAACAACGCCTCCTCCTTGCGAAAGAAATGGAGTAATTCTTGATAAAGAATCGTCTTTTGCAGTAGAAGGCAAGGCAATAATTGGCTTGCCACCTTTAGAACGCGCCGCACCACGAATGAAATCTACCTGTCCGCCAAAACCACTGTATAATCTGGTGCCCAAAGAGTCAGCGCAAACTTGCCCACTTAAATCTATTTGTAAGGCAGAATTTATTGCCACCACTTTGTCGTTTTGGGCAATAATAAACGGGTCATTTATAAAATCGCTCGTTTGAAATTCCACTGATGGATTATTATCAACAAAATCATAGAGACGCTTACTTCCCATCACAAAAGATGTTGCAGTTTTACCAGTGAGAATCTTTTTGCAATCATTTGTGACCACGCCAAGTTCGACCAGTTCTAGTATGCCATCAGAAAACATTTCTGTATGAACACCAAGATTCTTCTTGCTTTTCAACAAATGCAATACCGCATCTGGAATAGTTCCTATTCCCATTTGTAGGGTAGAGCCGTCTTCGACTAATCCGGCAACATTTTCTGCAATAGCCAGATCAACGTCGTCAGACGGCTCTATTTTCAATTCAGGCAGAGGTCTATTTGTTTCAATGATATAGTCAAGCTTACTGTAATGAACGAATGAGCGTCCCAAAGTACGAGGCATTTGCTCGTTTACTTCAGCTATCACAAGCTTGGCTGCGCGTCTTGCAGCCACTACACAATCAACTCCGACACCAAAACTGCAGTAACCATGAGCATCCGGCGGAGACACCTGGACAAGACAAACATCAAGCGGGATCTGACCACTCGAAATCAGAAAAGGTATTTCACTCAAAAAAACCGGAATATAGTCGCCGCGCCCAGTATTGATTGCATCTCTTACGTTTGAACCAATAAAGAGCGAATGAACGCGAAAAGAATCTCTAAATTCCTCGCGTGCATAAGGCGCTTCACCCAAACATAACAGTTCAAAAATTTCTACTTGGCGCAATTCATCCGCTCTTCTAGTTAATGCCTCCACAAGCGGAAGGGGATTTGCGGCGTTTGCATGAATAAAAATTTTGTCTTTCGATTTGATGTGCTTTATAGCTTCTTCAGCAGAAACACACTTGTTTCTGTACGCTTGGGACTCACGCACAGTCGAGCTAATTGTTTGCATCATAATTTTTATCGACACCAAATCAAAACTGGAACAATACAATTATGCTCTTTTGCCCTTAGCCGTAACTCCCCCAGAAGGATGAAAGCTATAATTGGCGTAGTTTGATGGAAGTGCAAATGACAAATACAAGGTTTCGCTTGAATATAACGGGTGTGATACAGGGAGTGGGTTTCCGCCCGTTTATCTATACCCTGGCACACAAACACAAACTCACTGGTTTCGTTTGCAATAGCTCATTGGGAGTAGAGATAGAAATACAATCGAACTCAATTTATGACTTGGATCAATTTTGTCATTCTATTGAAAGTGAGTTGCCGCCGCTTGCTTGCATAAACTCTCTGAATAAATTGCAAATTGAGGCGCTCACAGAAGAAAACAGCTTCCTTATAGTGGAAAGTTTAACGGACAATGAAACTCCAGAAACTTTTCCTATCATTCCTCCGGCTGATTCGTCTATTTGTAATGATTGTCTTAGCGAACTTTTTGACCCAAAAGATAGACGCTATCGATTTCCTTTTATAAACTGCACCAATTGTGGACCTCGTTTTACTATCATAAACAATTTACCTTATGACAGAAGCAATACGAGCATGCAAAAATTCGCTCTGTGTTTGTCTTGCGCCAGCGAATACAGCAATCCCCAAGATAGAAGATTTCATGCACAGCCAAACGCATGTTTTGATTGTGGCCCGCAACTGACCTTCGAGCCTGGTAATTACAAAGGCGAAGAAGCGCTTGCAAAAGCGATCCAAAGCCTGAAGAAGGGTGAGATTGTGGCACTAAAAGGCTTAGGTGGATTTCAATTATTTTGCGATGCCACAAATTCTAGCGCCGTGGCAAAACTTAGACTAAGAAAACATCGTCCTACAAAACCACTAGCATTGATGATCCAAGATATCGACGAAGCAAAAAAATACTGTGATATCGACACGTCTAGCCATGAGCTTTTAAGCAAATCTAAACGACCAATTGTAATCGTGAAAAAGAAAGACAAATTTGCTCTGGCTGACAATTTATCGATAAACAGCAATCAAATTGGAATAATGCTACCCTACACTGGTTTGCACTATATCCTGATCAAAGACTTTAGCGGTCCGTTAGTCGCGACCAGCGGAAATCTAAGCGAAGAGCCAATTGCCTGCACCAATAATGAGGCTATGCAAGATTTAAAGCACATAGCAGACTCTTTCTTAATGCATAACCGCGATATCGTCTTGCGTTATGATGATTCTGTAGCTCACTGTGTAAATCAAAAACCTGTTCTTTTACGCAAAGCTCGCGGCTATGCACCCGATGCCATTAACCTTCATTTTGTTTGCAAAAAAAATATTCTGGCTCTAGGAGGACATTTAAAAAGTACTTTCTGCATAGCCAAAGGAAAACAAGCGATCACTAGTCAACATCTGGGCGATCTAGATGATGTTAAGGCAATCGACAACTATCATGACGTACTTAAACAGTACCAAAACATGTTCAAGTTCAAACCAGATCTTTTGGCTCGAGATCTACATCCAGATTATGCCTCCTCTCTTTTGGCAGAACAAATGGCAAAAGAGTTTGGTTTGGACTGTATTTTAATCCAACACCATCATGCCCATATTGCCTCATGCATGACCGAACATCAATTAACTGGTCCTGTCATTGGTGTAGCGCTAGACGGGCTTGGAATGGGAAGTGACGAGACTTTATGGGGAGGAGAATTTTTATTGTGCAATTTTAACTCTTTTAAGAGACTTGCGCATTTAGCTCCAGTGGCGATGCCTGGTGGGACACTTGCCATCAAAGAACCCTGGCGAATGATGCTAGGTTTCATAGATAGCTTTGAAGAAGAGAGCAAAAATAGATTTGAACCCTTTTTTGAGCGCTTAAAACAAAATGAGAAAGAAGCCAAAATTGCTTTAGTCCAAAAACAAATAGACTCTTCACTCAATACCCCACTTACATCAAGCATGGGTCGCGTTTTTGACGCGGTGGCGGCATTGCTTGGTGTTTGCACTCGTCAGCTACATGAAGGTCAGGCACCAGCAGAGCTTGAATCACTAGCCCGACCTCATTCTGATTTGCAAATTCAATCATATGACTTTGATTTGATTGAAACAGATGGAATCACACAGATAAACACCCAAGCAATTTTTACCGCTATTACATCCGACATCAAATCTGGACTATCAAACGGACTCATTTCTTTCAAATTCCATCAAACAGTTAAAAAAATAATATCAAAGGCATGTCACAAAATAAGACTCGCCACTGGCTGCTCAGTCGTATGTTTATCTGGAGGAGTCTTTCAGAATCGTCTTTTGCTTGAATTAGTCGAGAAAGAATTGACCATATCTAACTTCAAAGTTTATTTTCCAAAGGCTGTTCCTTGCAACGATGCTGGACTATCATTGGGGCAAGCGGCGGTAGCAGCTCACTCGAGGTAAAGGAAATGTGCCTAGCCATCCCTGGTCTAGTAGAATCAACTTACAGTGAAAATGACATGTTTTTAGCAACAGTCAATTTCAATGGGGTGAAGCGACGCATTTGTCTAACCTATACTCCAGAGGCAAAGCCTGGCGATTATGTCCTTGTACACGTCGGTTTTGCATTGACCGTGGTAGATGAAAAAGAAGCAGAAGAAACTTTGAAGGCACTGTCTTTGATGGGCGATCTAGAGTAATTGTTCAAATGAAACATTTATACGAATATAGAGACGCTAAAATAGCCGCTCAGCTATTAAATAAAATCGAAAAATCGACCACAACCAATTGGACTATTATGGAAGTATGCGGTGGTCAAACCCACACCATTTGTCAATATGGCATCGCAGAATTATTGCCACCATCAATAAACCTGGTTCACGGTCCCGGGTGTCCTGTATGCGTAACACCACTTGAACAGATAGATAAAAGTATTGCTATTGCAAAAAATGCAAACGTAATTTTATGCAGTTTTGGCGATATGCTTCGAGTACCAGGCAGCCAATGCGATTTACTGGAGGCAAGAGCCAATGGAGCGGATGTGCGCATTGTATACTCACCTCTAGATTGTCTGAAAATATGTCATGAAAATCCAGGAAAAGACGTAGTCTTCTTTGCGGTCGGTTTTGAAACGACTGCTCCAGCCAATGCCATGGTGGCATGGCAAGCTGCCAAACAAAACATTGACAATTTTTTCATGCTAGTTTCGCACGTAACGGTGCCACCAGTACTGGAGGCAGTATTGAGCAATAAAAACAATCAAGTCCAGGCATTTCTAGCTCCCGGACATGTTTGTACAATTATGGGAACGGCTGAATATGAGCGCTTAAGCAACAAACATAAAGTCCCAATAGTTGTTACTGGTTTTGAACCTTTAGATTTGCTTGAAGGCATAAGTATGTGCATAGAGCAGCTAGAAAACAAAGTGACCGAATTACAAAATCAGTACACAAGAATGGTAAGCCGAAAGGGAAATATACATGCTCGCCAAATTGTGGAATCGGTTTTTGAACCGACAGATAGACTTTGGCGCGGCCTTGGAACAATTGCCATGAGTGGATATAAACTGTCTAAAGAATTTAGTCGTTTTGATGCTGAATCAAAGTTTGTCACTGAAAAAATCAATTCGCAAGAATCACAAATTTGTATAAGCGGTGAAATTTTACTGGGACAAAAAAAACCAAAAGATTGCCCAGCTTTTGGTAATGAATGTACGCCTCAAAATCCACTTGGAGCAACAATGGTGTCAAGTGAAGGCACTTGCGCTGCATACTACAAATATCAGAGGGTTTAAAATTGACACAAGAAGATAGTTTCGCCTTGAGTTGTCCTCTTGCCGTGCAAAATGGAGCAGTTATTCGTCTGGGTCATGGCAGTGGCGGCAGAATGTCACATGAATTATTAGAGAGTATAATTTTGCCAGCCTTTGATAATGCAATTTTATCCCAATGCCAGGATGCAGCCATCATCAACCTGGACACTCAAAATGTTGCTGTAACCACCGATTCGTATGTGGTCAATCCTATCTTTTTTCCAGGTGGAAATATCGGTTCTCTAGCAGTACACGGCACAGTCAATGATCTTTGTATGCGCGGGGCAAAGCCATTGTATATGACAGCCTCATTTATAATTGAAGAAGGTTTTGCTATCGCTCAATTACAAGAAATTGTCACTTCGATGTCTCAAGCGGCGCAACAGGCAAAAATACAAATCATCGCCGGTGATACCAAAGTAGTAAATCGCGGTGCTTGCGACAAGATATTTATTAATACCACAGGCATTGGCAAAGCGCCATCAAACACTGCGCCCGGAGCAACAAGAGCGGCATGGCAAGATTCTATAATCGTAAGTGGTGATCTTGGTCGTCATGGTATGGCAATCATGTGCGCCCGCAATAATTTCGAGCTCGAATCAAAACTCGAAAGCGATAGCGCATCGCTAAGCGAAGTAGTTTTAGAATTGCTTGATGCCGGAATTGAAGTTCATTGCATGCGAGATATTACCCGAGGCGGTCTTGCCACCTGCCTAAAAGAGATTGCAACAGCTTCGCATGTCGAGCTTGAAATAGACCAATCCACTATCCCACTAATAGCACCAGTTCAAGGTGCTTGCGAAATACTCGGTCTAGATCCCTTGTTTGTCGCCTGCGAAGGAAGATTTATTGCCATCGTACCTCAAGCATCTACAAAATCGGTTTTGGATATAATGCGCCGCCATGAAATCTGCAAGTATTCATGCAAAATTGGCGAAGTGACAGATGGCAAACCCGGACGAGTAACTTTGAAAACAAGTATCGGCAGCAGACGAAATCTCGATATGCTTACAGGCGAGCAGCTTCCACGAATTTGCTAAATCTGTTTTTACTGCTCGCTTGGAACTTTTATTATCACAACAGAACATGGCGCGTGCGATAAAACAGCCAGTGAAACACTGCCCAGAAAAAATCTTTCAATAGAGCCTTTGCCGTGTGAACCCATTATGACAAAGTCTGGCTTCCAGTTTTTTATCATATCCAATATTACATATTTAGGGTCGCCTTCTTTTAAAAGTTCCTCGATTTTGCAAGAAGGAAATTTTAAACGCAGTTTTGTGCCCAAATCCATCATTAAGCTACGTCCCATCGATTGCGAAAGTTCGGTTGCCTCTTCCAGTTGTTGAATAGCAAGAGGAGAGACCACTTCTTGAAGTAGAACAGATTCAAATACATTAAGAATGCGAAACTCAACATCGCTAGGCCAGGAATGATTGCAGATAAATTCAGTGATGAGCGAGGCGAACTGCTTGTCTTCTACAGGGATAAGAACTTTCATTATGTACCTATAAGTCGAGAAAGGGGCACATTTACAGGTTACCCGATCCAGGCAAGTAATCACATCCCTCCCGAGAATGAGAAAAACTACCTCCTGCGGCCGAGGGATTCCTTGGCATTTAGAGCTAAATTAGTATTGTCAAACCCTGCAAGGCGTTTAATCTATATGAGCTTATTTGAGAATAGAACAGAAGCCGGAAAACAACTGGCAGACAAATTATTTCTTTATTTGAAACGCGAACTTAAACAATTTCAGCAAGGTGAAATAACTGTGGTTGGCTTACCGCGAGGTGGAGCAATCGTCGCTCTGGAAGTAGCCAGAAAATTTGGATGCCGTTTAGAAATTTTGGTTTCAAAAAAAATTCCCCACCCAAGCGATGGAGAATATGCAATTGGTGCTGTGACAGCAGACTCTGAAGTGGTCTTAAATCCTGACATTGCCGAAAATGAGAGTTGGCAGCACTATATAGAGGAACAAAGACAGCGACTATTGCATCAAACCAAAGAAATGGAAGAAGCTTTCTATGATCAATCAGGTTATATTCCTGAAAGTTTCGATAACAAAATAGTGATCGTAGTGGACGATGGAATTGCAACCGGAATGACCGCTGTAGCCGCACTGGAAACAGCACGAATGCGCAAAGCAAAAATGATTATTATGGCTGCACCAGTAATGAGTCCTGAGAGTCATCACTCAATAAC
Organism: uncultured Candidatus Obscuribacterales bacterium; assembly: GCA_964606665.1. Lineage (GTDB taxonomy): Bacteria > Cyanobacteriota > Vampirovibrionia > Obscuribacterales > Obscuribacteraceae > Aved-18. The sequence continues at coordinate 12,402 of CAZSHS010000040.1, forward strand.
TAAATTCTGCCACCATGTAGTAGCAAGTCATGTCCCGTCTGATTTCTTAGCAGTAGGACAGTACTATAGAGATTTTAAACCGACTAATTTTGAAGAAGTGATAGAGGCAATGAAAGAGAGTCGTCACTTTGCTCCACCACCCGATGTGAGCTTCCTTTTGCAATATCCAAACAAAAGACTGAAATGAACAACGAACTTGAATTAACTACAAAAGCAATCTTGCATCATGGCAATTATAAAGCAAGATTTACCAAGCTCTATGCGGACCAAACAGATCCCTATGGCTTTAACTGTGACACCCTATTTAAATTCGAAATCTTTACTCGTTACTTGTACGAAGAATATTTTCAGGTTCAAACAGTAGGTATTGAAAACATCCCATCAAACGGTAGAGCGATTTTAATAGGAAACCACTCAGGTGTTATCCCTATCGATGCTTTCCTAATCTATACAGCCTTCCTAAACTTACACCAGTCTCCGCGTCGAATGCGTTTTCTTGTGCATAAGTGGCTACTTTCAACACCCGGAGCAAGTGAAATAATCAAAGGAAGTGGAGGAGTTCCAGCAACATACAAAACAGCTAAAGAACTGCTGGAAAAGGATGAAATAGTCTTTTTCTACCCTGAGGGTGCCAAAGGAACAGGCAAACCTTTTTCGATGCGCTATAGATTAGACGATTTCGATCCAGGATTTGTTAAGGCGGCAATTGAAACACAAACACCTATTATTCCAATAACCACTATTGGTGGAGACGAAATTTTCCCGCTTCTAGGTAATTTGAAAAGTGTCGCTCGCGTGATGGGAACGCCCTATTGGCCTATTACTCCCACGCATCCCTGGCTGCCTTTTACAACAAGCTGCATGCCACTACCAGTGAAACTACTAATAAAGATAAATAAACCAATTTATTTAAATTATCCAAGAGACAAATGCAGCGATCGCCAATTGCGCAAAGAAATTGCGCATAGTATTCAGTATGGTATCCAACGTCAGTTAAATCAATTGCTGAAAATTCGCAAATCGCCGTTTGCAAAGTGGGATTTGGAAACAATTAATCGTATAGGAGAAAATGATCAATGAAAACTAAACTAAAAGAAAAAAGCCTCACGGACAAATTACCCGGTGACAACGTAGAAAACGGAAGAAATACCCAGATTATGCACACTGAGATTGCTTTGCGAGCCTATCAAATCTGGTGCGAGCGCGGCTGTACACATGGCTTTGATCACCAGGATTGGCTACAAGCAGAACAGGAGTTGATTTTCAAATCCACCTAACAAATAGACTATACTTTGTGAACCCAATTGAGAGAATAAAAAATGAAAATACTAATTGCAGTTGAAGACGAAGTATACGGCATGGCGGCTATTGATTTCGTTCATCGTAGTGGCTGGACAAAGAATTGCGATTTCAAACTGTTCCACGCCATAGAACCGCTTTTAGTAGACAATTATATGAGTTTTGTACCAGCTCCGATTCTGAGCGACATAACAGAAGAGCACTCTAAATGGGCTAAGGCTCTGCTCGATAAGCTCGAAACGAAATTGAAAGCGGGTTTAGAAGGCGGCACGATTGAAAAATTAGTGTTGCAAGACTTTTCTAAAAGCGCCATTCTGGAAGAATCTAAAAAATGGAACGCCGATCTTATCATTTTGGGATCGCACGGTCGCAAAGGCATGAACAAATTTCTACTTGGCAGTGTATCGCAAACAGTTGCGGAGCACTCTGACGTTCCTGTACTGATTGTAAGAATACCTAAAAAGCCAGAATCGAAAGAAAGCACTGACAAAACATAGAGATTAACAACCGCCTCCATTGTCCCTCCAGTTAATTTTTAAGCTGATTGAACCGAAAACTTTTTTCACTCTCAATCGCTTCTGCTGTTTTAGGCATCGTTACCTTTAGAACGCCATCTTTACATGTGGCATTCACTGCATCACGATCTATGGAGCATGGAAGCGGAATAAGCCTCTAGAAGGCTCCATAAGACCTTTCCATTTTGTAGTATCTACGATCTTTTTCTTGTTTTTGTATATTCTTCTTGCCACTAATAGCGATACCATTATTTTTCATAGTTACGAGCTACAGCACCTTTCATTGTCATTACCTTCATGAAAGTAGAATAGGTTTCGCCCTTAAATTTTCCGAGATCTGCCTATCTGTCTTCATCCTCAATTAGGATGATCAATCAAATTCACTTATCTATACCTGAGAATGATGCGCCAAATCTCCATCCTGCACGACAATAGTCAAAAGTGGAAACCAGCCAGGAAAGGACTTTGAGATGAGGATTTTAGTAGCAATAGACGGTTCAAAAATCTCACAAGAGGCTGTTCACTCGCTTGCAACAAGACTCTGGCATCCAGATACTAAGTTCTTACTGGTTCATGTGCTAGAGCCCGTCACAAGTGAATATTCAAGCATGTATATGACTTATTCCACTGACTATGGACGAATAGTGGCAGAGCGATTGAGTGATGCCGAAAAACTGGTGAAGGAAAATGCCGATTTTCTCAAAAGCAAACTACCAACAGCAAAAGTGGAAAGCTCTGTACTCGAGGGTCCAGTAAAAGAATGTCTAATCGAAAAAGCGAAAGACTGGCATGCCGATTTCATTATCATGGGATCACATGGCCGAAAAGGATTGAGTAAGTTTGTCTTAGGTAGCGTGGCAGAATCGGTACTAAGCGAATCGCCCTGTTCTGTAGAAATCATCAAGACTGCCTGAATTCTGCAATTTTAAATAACAATCATCCCAAAGGACGACGCCCAAAGCCATGCCTTGGATTGATGTTCCATTTTGGCTTTTAAGATAGATTGAAAACACTATTGCTTCTCAAATTTAATTTTTAAAGGTCGAAATGGAAGATTTCATCAAAATCCGGCTTAGGTTTCCCAAAGCTCGCATTGAAATAAATAACTTTATGTTGGAAAACCATCAAAACTGCTCTCAGGCACTGGTTTCTGCTAGCCGCAAATACGAAATCATTCTTGATCCATCATTTGAATGTCAAACAATAGAAAATGAAACGACATGTCAGGCAGAGAAGACGGCAGAGTCAATCTTGCGAAAATATCTGGAAGAAAAGAAAATCAAGCAAAAAGCACAGCATCTAGCCTCTTTCAAAACAAATATCCATCTGTTTAAAACACTTGAATACCAGAGGTCCAAAAGTGAGCTAAAATGTCTTCGACTGACTCCTGTAATTTTCGATCTACTTTTGCAACAAATAGAATGCACCTAAAATCAAACATCATTGCCTTAGTTATTTCACTTAGCACTATAAGTGGTGCCATGGCTCAAACAGAGTCTGCTAGAGGCAAAGATTTGCTTGAACGAAATGGATGCAATTCGTGTCATTCAGTTAAAGGCAAGGGGGGTTGTCTGGCGCCGCCTTACGACGGGATTTCAAAGCGTAGAAGCAAAGATTTTATTTTATCGCGCATTACCAATTCCGCAGCTTCAGTGCGTCGCTTCGAAAAATTATATCCCGAAACAGAGCTCATGCCGCACCCTCGAATATCTCCCTCTGACGCAAAAGCAATTACAGAATATTTGCTCAAGTTGCCTGCGCCCACACAAGGATTCAAAGCTACACCGCACGTAGTAACCTCTGACATGACCAATAACGATTTGCCCGGAAACTTGAACAAGGGAAGGGCTCTATTCTTTGAAAAAGGATGCAGCTCATGCCATTCAGTTAAAGGTGTTGGCGGACAATTTGCTCCCGCCCTAGATGGCGTAGGCAAAAGAGAAGGCAGAGACTATCTCACAAAAAAAATGACCGCTGCAGAATTGCTGCTGCAGGGTGCGGGTAACGAATATGCAGAGCGAGGCACGACTATGCCGCCATCAAGCTTGAGCAAACAAAATATGGCAGACATCGCCGAGTATTTAATGACCATTCCGGCCAAATAAATCACTTTTGCAACTGGATTTTTACTTCCACCACTCCTGCGGGCAAATACTTCTTTTTAAGTGGCAAACCAAGGTGTTCAAACACTTCAAGCATATGCACATTTTCAGCTAACACATCAGCCTTAAATTGTTCTACACCTTGCTCTTGAGCGATTTGACGAAGAAAGTTGAAAAGTATAGTGCCAATTCCAAGCCCCTGGTACTCATCTATCACATCAAAAGCCACTTCCGCTACTTTATCGTTTTTATCAAAAACAATGTATCTACCACATCCTGCATGAACAAGCTTTCCTTCACCCTCTTCAACTAAAGCGACAAGACCAACATGACTGTGATAATCCACTTCGGTGAAATAGACTAACTCTTTTGCACTTAGTTCTTTTTTGGCGGTGAAATAACGATAGTACATCGAACGTGGACTCATATGATGAGCTTCGTCTATTAGCAAAGACTTGTCGCCTGGTCTAATAGCTCTGACCACGACTTTCTTTCCGTCGAGCAGTCCGGCTTGAGCGACAAAGTTTTCTGGTTCGCTATTCACAGTGCTTTTCATAAAGACTTCCTATCTCTCAATAATAGACCACAAGTCAAATAGCTGCATCAGTCTGGCGAGGGGCTCTGTTCAACCTTATGGAGGAGGTTCTAATTGATCCAATTTGAAATACTTTAAATATGCGCTCAAAGGAGTTGAACAATGAACAAACCGTCTTTCTTACTAGGTCTAAATGGCACTAAACAATCACAACTTGCAGCCGAATTGGCATTTGACCTTGCATGCAAAGCGGAGGCGCAATTGACCGCGCAACATGTTGTAGACACCACCACTACTTGGGATTTTTTACGCAACGAAGAGCCCGGATACGTGGGAAGCGGACTGTATGTCGAAACTTTTGAAATGTTGAAAAAAGCGCAATTTGAAATCGCCTCCAAATTAATAGACAAATATGAGTCAGTGGCCAAAGGCAAAAAAATAGATTCGATTGCTGTAATTGATGAGGGAGCCCCAGTAGAGGAAATATGTCGTCGAGCCCAAGATCATGATCTTGTCATTGTCGGTCACCAGTACTCCACCACCAAAATTTCTATGAAAAATCGGTGGCATCATGGTAATTACGCAGTGGCAGAAGGTCTTGCTAATCACTGTCCCAAACCACTTTTAATCGTTCAAAAAGCTGGTCCATCTTTTTGGCAAGACATGCAAATTTTGGTGTCACTTGAACATATGAATATAAGCTTCATCAGAGCCTGTTTGAGAACAGCTTTATTCTTTGGTGTCACCCCTAAAATAATCTGTCTCATGTCTGGATATCATGAAGAAAAAGCTGATACATTAATTGAAAATCTGCGCCAGACTCACAGCGACCTGAAAGAGATAGAAATACACACAAAAGTCGTACACAAAGCAAACGAGGTAGATCAAACTCATTTGGAGCTGTGGTCGCAAGATCAAGCTAAATTAGAGTTTGATTTTGAACAATTCCAAAACTCTCTTCTTTTAGTCCCGACTAGAGAAGTGGGTGGAAAAAGAATCTCTATTCTGGGAGTAGAAGCAAATGAGCTTGTAGCGCAATTGTCAATTCCGGCATTACTACTCTGGCCAGAAGAAAGCATTGGCTCGCACAAAGTGGAAGACAGAGATTTTGAAAAACTTACCGCCTGAAGGAGTATTTTAATCGCATGAGAACTAAAATTATGGTGCTAGGATCAGTTATCCTAGGTGCTTTTTTATTTTCGAGCAAAGCACTACATGTAATGGCTGATACCAAAGATTCTGCACCAAGTGAGTTTGTTGACGCGCCAAAACCAATTCGCTTACTGACCCACGACTATGTAACTGAGCCAGTCTCAGAGGAAAGCAAGAGAGGCGAAAGCATCTATAACCAGGCAAATTGTGTTCAATGTCATTCGATTAAAAATGCTGGCGGCAATTTAGGTCCGATGCTTGATGGAATTGGGTACAGACGTCCGGTTGAATTTTTATATGCTCGCCTTTGTAATAGCCGAGAAGCGCAAGAAACATATTTCAAATTGACAGGTCAAAATGCATCTGCGTATATACACCCTCGTCTTTCAAGCGAAAGCGCCAGGGCGCTTGTGTCATATTTGATGACTATACCAGAGCCAGAGGGCGGCTTTGTTTTGACACCTCATGTAATGTCTCTACCGGCAGTGAAAAGGCAAATCAATTCTAGCTACAAACCCATGGCTCAGAACGACTCAAGTAGGGCCGGGGAGAAACTTTTCAACAATAAGGGCTGTATTGCTTGTCACACAATCAACAATGTGGGTGGCTGGATGGGACCAAATCTAGACGGAGTAGGCGGCAGAATGGATCGCGCTTCAATCATCAAAAATATATCTAACCCAGCGCGAGTCAGTAAGAATCAAGTTGGAGACATTGATGTTTTGCCCCAAATGCCCAGACTAAATCTATCTGATGAAGAAATTGCAAAATTAGCCGACTATTTACTTACTTTGCCTAACTCGACAGCTAAAGACTGATTCTTATCTTCATTCCATTTGAACGAAGGCAATTCAGTAGCATTTGAATTGATCACTATTATGTTTTGATGCGCATTTTCAATTATCATTTGGGTGGTTGAGCCCGAAGATTTTTTGATACCATCAACACTTAATCCCTTTTCGCCGTGACTGCCTACCACTATCAGGTCAGCCGCCCATTGGTTAGCCTCTGAAATTATTGTAGAAGCGACTTCGCCTTCCAAACAACTGCCCTCGACATGGTTATTCTTAAGACACTTTTTTGCATCGCAAAGTGTTTCGTCAAACCACTCTCTTGCATTCAGACGAAAATTATATTTAGTAGACCAGCGCGTGCTTGAATAGGATGAGTGCAAATTTTTAGAACTTCTCAACTCAGAGCCTTGATTCACTTCTAGCACCATCACCAATTTTATACTAACGTCACTAGATAATTCCTGATCCACTAACCAATTAAGTGCCTTGAGAGAGTTTTCGGATCCATCGAGGGCAACAAGAATCTTTTTGGGAACTAAATTTTTCGCGCTTGAGGGCTTGAGGACCTCTATTGAAGAATTGAGTACATCCACCACAGAGGCGCACATGCTCTTCAACCAAATTCGTTGCTTTGAACTTCGTTCGTGCGAAGTCATCACTACATAGTCTGGTTTTAAAACGGTTGACAATTGTTTGAGACAGTATGTTACGTCTCCAGTCACTATCACGAATCGCATATTGCCTAAATGCGCTTCATTTTCAGATACAAGCTCACACAGCCAGGCATGCTGCTTTTGATGCTCTCTATTCTCTTCAGAACTGAGGTTAATCTGATGTCTCAAGGATTCGGGGGAGCCTTTGAAATTGTAAAATTCAGACTCAATTACATGGACTAAGATAAATTCTGTTCCCACAGGCCAAGTTCTTTGCTCAAGTGCAGCAATTGCCATTCTAGCGAAATTATCATTCTCCACAGCCACCATAACTTTCATCGCCGAAATCTCCCTGCCTTCCTTTGAAGCCACTACCTGATATTAAAACTATAGCGACGAAAAATAGATAACACACCCGCCTAAATAGGTATTTGCAGGAGAAGAGGAAGTATAATCGTGAGAATGAAACTCAAATATTTATCATTTCTTTTGGTCGCCATCGTGTGTACGCTGTCAATTCAGGCATCAGCCGAGAATAAGAAGACCAATTGGGACAAATCCAGCCTTCCACCTACCGGGTATGAACCTTGTGGCGACTCATTGGCGTCAAAAACGGGAAAACGGCTGTATAAAGAACGCAATTGCGCCTCCTGCCATCAGATTAAAGGTGCAGGGGGAACAATGGGGCCTCCACTCGATGGAATAGGTGGACACAGGGGCAAAGAGTTTTTAATCGCGCGCTTACAAAATCCTCTCAAACAAAGTCTTGAATTCAGTGAATTATTTGGAGGAAAATCAAGCTTGATGCCACATCCAGGTTTGAGCAAGAGGCAAGCAGGTCAGATTGCGCAGTATCTGTTGACTTTACCAGAGCCACAAGAAGGATTTGCCATTCAGGCGCACACTCAAGAACCAGAAATAGCATCAAAAACTGAAGTCAAAACCAAAATGATTGAAACACCTGGTACCAAATTAGGTGCTGAACTCTTTCTTGAGCATGGCTGTGCCGCGTGTCATACGACATTTGATGAGGATTCAAGATTTGGTCCCACTCTAAAGGGTATTTCTCAAAGAAAATCAAAAGAAGAAATTGAGCAACTTTTGAGCGGCAAATTTAAAAATAGATTGATGAAAAAACAAGCACATGTATTAGATCCACAAGAGGTCAGATGCATAACCGAATTTTTGCTTAAACTGCCTGTTGAGAGCAAGAAATAATCACAGTGTTTTGCTCAAAGCTTTGGTGGTCTTTTTTGTTACTCTCTTTTTAATTGGTCTAAAAACAAGAGTAGATGCAACTGCACGTCGAATAACCTGAGTAGCAGTCGATCCAAGCTCTCTGGTTTCTTTTTCGTTGAAACCGTACGCTCCCAGAACTAGTAGACTGTTTGTGCTTTGGGCGTACTCCAGTAAAGATTCGCTAGTTTCTCCTTCTTGCTGCAAGAAGACATTCTCACCCCAATATTCCCGCAAATATTTTTCTCCATCCTGCCCGACCACTTTTGCCAGTTTCAATTCTTGATGCGAAGGTACAACTGTTATGGCTTTCAATTTACAGTTAGTATTTTTGGCAAGGCTCTCAGCCATAAGAAGCGCTCCGCGAGAAGGTTCGCTGCCATCATATGCAACCAAAATCTGTTCAATTTCCTTCAATGGGCGAGAAGCGATTAAAACAGATTTTTTAGAATTCAAAACCACTCGCTCGGCTACTGACCCTAGCACTATATTTAGTGGCATAGTAGAATCTTCGCGACCTTTATGACCCATAACAAGTAAGTCATAGTCTTTCAATCTTCCTAATATGCATTCAACTATATAACCTTCGTCCAAATGAGTGTCGACACTGAGTCCACGCTCGTGCGCCTCTCTTACATACAAATCAAGAATTACTCTTCCCACTCGTCTTAAAGCGCTGAAAACCTTTTCTGATGTATCTACCGAACAAGCGAATCCCAATTCTTCGGCAAATTCAGGACTAATAAATAAATCAACCAAACGTGGATCTATGACATGTTGTCCTGTTAATTGAGCATCCAGATTTGAAGCCAACCAGAACGCGTATTCTGCCGCATTGCGACTGTTTGAAGAACCGTCAAGTGCCACCAAAATTTTGTCGAATAACATTAATCCATACCTCTTGAACGATAATGCAATTACATCAAAACAAGCGTCAGAGTGTAATTGATCGTCGGGATGAAAATTGAAAAAATGCACAATTTGAGTGTATCATCCTTGCGAAGGATGCAAAGTCGTTCTCTAGATTGATGTGCATTAGGGTCTATCAACTTATACTAATATCAAGAGAAACCCAAGGAGCAAATCAAAAGATGAACTCCAAGGGCAGCAGGCAACCGAGCTTACGCTCCGAACCTGAAGACGCCGGTTTATACCGGCGTCTCTTTTTTTACTGGATATAGGGAATTTATGGATATATTTTCGAATCACATTTTTATATTTTTGGTGTCATTTGTTCTTTTCTATTGCTATCACTGCCTGGGAATAACACTGGGTTATCACCGTTTGCTCTCGCACCGCTCTTTAGTCGTGCCAAAATGGCTCGAATATTTTATAGTCTCGGGAGGCTATTTATCTTTCGAAGGTTCGCCCATTTTCTGGGTTAGTACACACAGACTCCATCACCGTTATTCAGATCAAAATGGCGATCCGCATAGTCCACTCGATGGTCTGTGGCATGCATTCATCTCCTGGATGTGGCATCCAACAGTAATTATCAGCAAGGAAGAAAGTCAAAAACAGGTACCAGATCTTTATCGCGATCCTATTTATAGATTTTTGCATTGCCGCCATACAATTTGGGATGGCTGGCTTTGTCTTTTAATTGGTGTTCTTTATCGAGCAGCAATTTTTGCACTCTTTGGAGTATGGGTTTTACTGGGTAACTTAGCAGCCACAGCACTCGCTTTCTGCGGACCGTTACTGGTAAACTCAATCGCTCATTTGCGTCAGTTTGGCTACGAAACGTATCCATGTGGTGATAACAGTCGCAATGTATGGTTTGTTGCGGCTCTTTCTATGGGTGAGGGTTGGCATAACAATCATCATGCTTTTCCTCAATCAGCCAGACACGGATTAAAAACCAAAGAGATCGATCCAACCTGGCTCACCATTTGTCTTTTGGAAAAGTTGAAAATTGCCCACTCCATACGTCTTGCCAAAACAGATCACGTAGTCAATCTCAAGAAGGATGTAGAAGTGACATCAAAGCGATAGGCTTTGAATGTGAAGACTTCGTGGACTATTAAAGGAACTAATTAATGAAAGTACTACTTGCAGCAGACCATGAATCTTTTAACGATGCAATCGCCGATTTTGTGATTTCTCACTCCTGGGCTCCAAATGTTGAATTTAGAATAGTAAATGTAGTTCCTTCAATATTCGATTACGCTTTTGCTGCAGCAGTGCCCGAACTGATGATCGATTTAAAAGACGATGCAAAAAAAGCAGCCGAGATTAGAGTTCGACACATGGCTCTCAAGTTAAGAGATCATTTCCATCAAGACAATGTTCAAGAAACAATACTTGAAGGCAATCCGGCCGAAATGCTGCTTGAAGCTGCATCAGCCTGGCCTGCAGATCTAATTATAATGGGCTCGCACCAAAGAACCGGTCTTAACAAGCTTTTAATGGGAAGTGTATCCTCTGCCGTTCTTGATCACGCCACATGTTCGGTCATTATTGTTAGACCAAAAGCGACTGCAAAACATAACGACCTTTTAGAAAAAGACACCGCGGAGGCACGCGTATAATGAAAGTTTTAGTTGCAATTGACGGTTCTGAATGTTCGCAAAAAGCCTTAGAACAGATCGCTGAAATGAGCTGGAAACCTGATACCGAATTCTGCTTGTTTACTGCCATTTACCTGTGGGAAGACGACTTCAATATCATTAGAACAGCTTATGAAATGGCAAAAGAAAGAGCCAAGAAAAAAGCGATTGAACTACTTGAAGAAGACGCAAAATATTTGCGCGAAAAATTACCCGGTATCATTTTGAGCTATGATTACAATTTCGACCGTGCTCGAGAAGCCATTGTTGAAAAAGCTTTCGCCTACAAAGCTGATTTGATTATCATGGGATCTCATGGACGAAGTGGATTCAAAAAACTGCTGATGGGAAGCGTCGCCGAATACGTATCCAATGTGGCACCATGCTCGGTGCAAATAGTGAAAAGCACAAACCAATCTAGTAAAAAAGAAGTTAAGTCAGCCTGAGATAACACTGGAGTTTCATATGAAATTTATCGCCTGGTACGATCAGATCGGCCTTGGGCAAATTGAGCTGGTCGGAGGCAAGAATGCCTCACTTGGCGAACTAGTGAGCAGCCTGAAAAATGACATATTAGTCCCCCCGGGCTTTGTCATTACAAGCGATGCCTACTTAGCATTGATTGAGCAGGGTCAGACTAAAAGTAAACTGACAGAGCTGCTTCAAAATATAAACAAAGAGAATATGGACGAACTTTCAACTGCGGGCAAGCAAGCACGCAGTCTAATTAAGGAAGCGGGATTGCCTGATGCTTTAATTACACAAATAAAAGTAGCCTATAAGGAACTATGCAAGCGCGAACAAAGTGAGGTAGAAGTGGCGGTAAGATCTAGCGCAACCGCCGAAGATTTGCCAGGCGCCTCTTTTGCTGGACAACAAGAAACTTTTTTGAATGTGCGTGGAGAAATAGCACTACTTGATGCCTGTCTCAATTGTTTTGCGTCACTGTTTACAGATCGTGCCATTGCTTATCGCATAGACAAAGGCTTTGACCATATGTTAGTCCGGCTTTCTATTGGCGTACAAAAAATGGTACGCTCGGATCTTGCCTCATCTGGCGTGATATTTACTCTAGATCCAGAAACAGGTTTTAACGATGTCGTATTGGTTAGCTCATCTTATGGCTTGGGCGAAAACATAGTGGCTGGAAAAGTAGATCCAGATGAATTTCTTGTTTTTAAGCCAACACTCAAAAAAGGTTTTCGTTCGATTATCAAAAGAAAAATTGGTGCCAAGCAATATCGCATGGTTTACTCTGGTCATGGCACAAGAACTACCACTAATTTACAAACACCACCTGAAGACAGACAAGTCTTAAGCATAAGTGATGACGAAGTTTTGGAGCTAGCAAGACTTGCCTGTAAAATTGAAGACCATTATTCAAAGCGCTTCAATCGTCCCACGCCAATGGACATAGAATGGGCTAAAGACGGAAACGATGGCAAATTGTACATAGTACAAGCCCGACCAGAAACAGTTCACTCCGGCATTAAGTTGCACGAAATTGAGACCTGGAAGCTTGATGAAGAAGGCAAAGAACTATTGCGCGGTCAAGCCATCGGCGAAAAAATTGGCTCGGGTCTCGTGAGAAAAATTCGTTCACGAATGGAGCTGAATCAATTTCAAGCAGGTGATGTACTCGTAACAGATATGACCGATCCCGACTGGGAACCGGTTATGAAAAAAGCATCAGCCATCATAACCAATCGAGGCGGGCGCACCTGTCATGCAGCAATCGTGAGCCGTGAGCTTGGCGTTCCATGTGTTGTAGGAACACAAAATGCCACTTTAATATTAGATGACCAGAGCGAAGTGACAGTTAGTTGCGCGCCTCAAAGCGCAGGCAAAATTTATGCTGGGCGACTTTCATTCAGCTCCTCCAAGCTCAAACTAGACGAGTTGCCCAAAATAAAAACCAAAATCATGATGATTTTAGCCAATCCAGAACAAGCATTTTCGCTTGCGAATCTGCCTGTTGAAGGTATCGGATTGGCTCGCGAGGAATTCATAATTGCTCATCATGTAAGAGTTCATCCCCTTGCGCTCACTCGCTTTGATCAACTAAAAGACGAGAGTGTGAAAGCAGAAATCGACAAGCTAACTGCTGGCTTTAGACCCAGAGAAAACTATTTCGTCCAAAAACTGGCTGAGGGAATTGCCACTATAGCCGGTGCATTTTATCCTAAAGATGTAATTGTTCGTTTGTCTGATTTTAAGACCAATGAATACGCCAACTTACTTGGCGGAAAACAGTTCGAGCCCGTAGAAGAAAATCCCATGATTGGCTTTAGAGGTGCAAGTCGTTATTATGACGAGAGATACAAAGACGGATTTGCTCTGGAATGTTTGGCACTTAGATCTGTGCGTAAAGAAATGGGTTTGACTAATGTAAAAGTAATGGTGCCCTTTTGTCGCACACCAGATGAAGGAAAATTGGTTATAGCAGAAATGGCTAAGCATGGACTTATTCAAGGTGAAGATGGACTTGAAATTTATGTCATGTGCGAAATACCTTCAAATGTAATCGCCCTTGATCAGTTCGCTCAAATCTTTGACGGATTCTCCATAGGCTCAAACGACTTGACTCAACTAGTGCTTGGCTTAGATCGCGATTCTGAAATAGTAGCCAAATTATTTGATGAGCGAAACACTGCCGTAATGAGATTCATTAGTCAGGCAATTCAAAGCGCCAAAGCCGCTGCAAGAAAAATTGGAATTTGCGGTCAGGCGCCAAGTGATTATCCTGAATTCGCTCGCTTTTTAATTGAACAAAAAATAGACAGTATCTCGCTCAATCCAGATACAGTGGTAAAAACTCTTCTCATGCTTTCTAAGGAAGAAAAATTGGAAGAAGAAAGAAAACTAACCACAACGCACTAAAAGTGACTTAAATTGATTTTTTTGCGGTGATGCTTAATAGTTATCACCGATTCTCCATCCTCTTCTAAATCCCTAAGAGCTGGAGCGGCAAGCAAGGCAAAGAAACTTGCTTTGTGAAAATCTTGCAAATGATAATTGACTAGAGAAAGCTTTAAATAAATATATCCAGCGTATTTTTTAGGGTGAAAATTATTTCGTTTCAATGTAAGCAAAGATTGAAGCAGAGTCTTCCTTGCATTTTTGTATTGAGATTGCCTTTCATACGCCTCTTCCAACATATCCAAAGTCATCAGGGTTGTTGAGAAATCATCTTGCGCTGAAATCAAGGCTTCTTGCAACAAAATCTCGGCATCTTCATTTTCACCAGATTCCAGATGCTGCCAAGCGTTACTGTACAAATGATGCCAGTTCATTGGCAGATTGACTGTACGAGCAGATACATCAAGCGGTGCAAACCAGAAGCTTGAAGCAAAAATTAGTGACAAAAAAAATCGTATAGCTGTTTTCATATGTACAGAATAAACAGAAACTAGAGGTTAAACCTCGTACTAGAGAAGTAGTTTGCCATTCATACTTTAGATGGAGTGAGAAGTTGTTTGACAGACTGTTCTCAGTTAATAACCTAATATTCGCACCGGCAAGGAATAGCGTTTCTCTATAAGCCGACGAATTGCCTCTCGACTTTGGTCACATTCATCCATGTCTTTCTCGATTGATTGAATCTCAATTGCAAGTTCAGGGTCATGAATAGCGTCTTTCACCCAGGCTGAATAGTCTCCTCGCTTTAGATGAAAAAGCCAGGTCTCATCGTCTAAACCTTCTCCTACCTGCATGAACAGAAATAAATTCTGACATCTGATATTGAGATTGTTTTTCTTCCCTGTAAAATAGAAGCTTCTTTGTTTACCTAAATTTCCCTCTGCATACTTACGCAAATGCCTTTTGTGACGAAGCGGAGTTTCAATTAAGTTCAATTTAAGCGAAACATCCGATTGGCGTCGAAACCACGCCTCTGCTTGACCATATCTGAGTCCATCTGGATCGTTTGTAATTGAAGAAATTCCCACACTTTGAGCGAACTCTGACATAGTCTGAGCCGAGTTTGCTCCTACAGCCAACACAAGGTCTATATCTTGAAGCACCACATTGGAAATTTCTTTAGGGTTTACCGTCACTGCAACGAATGCACCGCAATCTTGCCAAACCGGTTCCAAAATGGAATTCCAATATGGATGCAGCATGTGATGTGCCTCATCAATTACGAGCCAATGCGGTCTGCCGTTCTTGACACGCAAATTCTGTATAGCCTGAAAAATTTGCAAAAAGAATTGAGGTCTTTCACTCAAAGGCACTCCAAGTAGATTAATGACCACATTGTTTTCCGGATCAGCAAGTAAACGCAATATATCAGCCATCTCTGGAGCATAATGCTCATTTCCCACAATCACTGAATGTGGTGCATTCTCATATTCACCTTCTGGGTCAATAAGACAAAATTGATAATCCAAGTTATTAATCTGTTGAAGCACCGACATGCATGCAGTGGATTTTCCACTGTGAGATGGTCCGGCAATAAGCATTTTAAAATTGAAAGAAGGAAAATTGATCTCGTTTCCAGAACAATCATATCCAAGTAATATCTCGTGACGACGCGCATGCGTATTTTCAAATTGGTCATTCAATAAAATATCATCCAGGAATTCTCTCACACCCTGTCCGTTATCTTTACTGAGAGTAAGGTCAGCCAGTTCTTTTAAAACGGGAAGTGCGTTACCCACAGCCACTGCGTATTCGCATTTATCCATAAAAACAAAGTCATTCTCGCCGTCTCCAACACCAATAGTGTTATGGACCGAATGTCCCAATTCAGATAAAGCGGCTAACAAACCGGTACGTTTATTCATTCCGGCAGGCAAGACCATGACCGCCCCTTTGTTGAACGAAATATGCAGATCAAGACCAAATTCGTGAATTGCTTCAATGATCAAATTTTCGTTTGGGTGCCATGAGGAGACAATCACGCTGCCAATCTCCAATGGATTTACACCTTTTGCTTTTAAATGCTCCACAAATGCGCAAGGAACTGGTTCGCACAAGCGCCTGGTAATGCGAGTAGAAGGAGAATAGAGAATAGCGCCATTTTCAGCCACAACCAGATCAAATAGTTCGCATTGCGGAAAAATTAACTGCAAATCCTTTAAAATGCGTCCCGTTATAAGAATTAGATTGCGACCAGTCTTTTTCACTCGTGCCAAGCTAGCAAGCAACTCATCGCTGATTTTTCCTTCGATCGCCAAAGTTCCATCATAGTCAAAAGCCAGACAGGCAAAACGCATTATCTAATTTCCTCAAAACAGTACTTGATTCTCTATTCTTGCCTGTTTGGAGCCTATTAACATAATTCAAAGGATTGATTAGCCCCGCGCCCAGATCATCCTTAAGGCTAGATGAATCAGCCTTACTACAGATGCGTGGAGGATGCCACTTGTAGCACAATAGATGTAACCCAAAGAAGGACAAAGCGCATTTTGGACGAGAAAGAAAACAAAGAAGAGAACAAAGCAGGCAAATCTGAGCCCAGCCCACCATCGATGAACTCGATGTTTATCATTGTCACCATAATGTGGGCAATTTTCTTTTTCGGTGGACTTTTACTTGATAAAGACCAGTTGAAGATGCCCTACAGCTCTTTTGTTGAAGCAATAGAAAAAAACGAAATTACTCAAGTCAATATCAATAAAAACGAAATCAGTGGGTCTATTAAAAATCACAAAGAGAAACATTTTCGTACAGTGCGAGTTGATGATCCAGAACTGCTGAAGAGACTTGAAAATAATCATGTAAAGTACGAAGGAACAGTTGAAGACACCTTTTTTCAAAATCTCTTTCTCTGGGGAATTCTAGTTTTTTTCGGACTTAGTATTCTTAGCTCAATCGCTCGAGCAGTCATGGGAAAAGAGGGCTTTGGCGCTGGTCTTCTTTCCATAGAAAAGAACAAGTCTAAAATGTTCATGGAAGACAAAATAAAAACCACTTTTGCCGATGTTGCCGGAGTAGACGAAGCGAAAGAAGAACTACAAGAGGTTATAGGCTTTTTAAAAGATCCTCAAAAATATGGACGACTAGGAGGACACTTACCCAAAGGCATTTTACTTGTCGGTCCTCCTGGTACAGGCAAAACACTTCTAGCTAGAGCTGTCGCTGGAGAAGCAGGAGTTCCTTTCTTTTGTATAAGCGGTTCTGAGTTTGTTGAACTTTATGTTGGTGTAGGTGCTGCAAGAGTAAGAGACTTATTTGAGCAAGCGCAACAAAAGGCGCCGTGTATTCTATTTGTAGACGAATTAGACGCCCTGGGAAGAGCGCGCAGCATAAGCGGCGGAATGGGTGGGCACGATGAAAAGGAACAAACACTCAATCAACTCCTTGTAGAAATGGATGGATTTGATCCTCGCCAAGGTGTTGTGGTCTTAGCCGCAACAAATAGACCTGAAATTCTAGATGTGGCACTTTTGCGTGCAGGCAGATTCGACCGCCAGATTCTGGTGGATCGACCAGATCGTTTGGCTCGCAGTCAGATTATCGAAGTGCATCTTAAAAACAAAGTGGTTTCAAAAGCGGTGAATGTACAAGATATTGCCGCTTCTACTCCTGGCTTTACAGGTGCGGATCTTGCTAATCTGGTTAATGAAGCCGTTTTGTTGGCTACAAGAAAACAAGCTCCGTGTGTAGAACCACAAGATTTTACCCAGGCATTGGAGCGAATTGTAGCCGGTCTTGAAAAGAAAAATCGCTTATTAAATGAAAGCGAACGAAATATTGTAGCCCATCACGAAATGGGTCACGCACTGGTTGGCATGTTACTTTCGGGTTGTGACCAAGTGCAAAAGGTTTCAATAATTCCCCGAGGAATAGGCGCTCTAGGCTACACCATGCAGCGCCCAGTTGAGGATCGCTATCTTGCCTCATATGATGACTTGTGTCACAAATTAGCCGCTTTATTGGGTGGAAGAGCAGCCGAAATAATAATGTTTGGCAGTGCCTCTACTGGTTCGGCAGATGATTTAGGTAAAGCAACCGATATTGCAAGAAGCATGGCCACCCGGTTTGGTATGACCAAAGAGCTTGGACCTGTAACTTATGAAAGTGACCCACACCTTTTTCTAGGTGATCAAGCTTCGTATATTCAAAGCAAGAGATACAGCGAAGAAACGGCAAGAGAAATAGACGTTGCCGTTAAAGATATTGTAGAGCAAGCTCTTCAATCTGCCATAAATCTTTTAAAACAAAACAAAAATATTTTAGAAAAAGGCGCTTTACTCCTTTTGCAAAAAGAAACTTTGGAAAGAAGCGAACTTGAAGTGTTAATTAATACAAAACCGACTATTTATCGCGAAACAGGTAGCCTTGCCCTAAGTTAATACCAATCGACTTAAGCGCCTCAAGATCATCTTTGAATTCAATGCCTTCAGCAATAATTTCGGTGTTCACTACTCTTGCCATTTTCAAAAGACGTCGCACTGTGTTTTGTTTGCGAATATCGCGACTCAATCCAGATATAAAATGACTATCCAGCTTGATAAAAGTCGGCTCAAGAACTATAAGAGCTTCAAGCGAACTGCGACCATAACACACATCGTCTAAAGCAATTTGAATACCTTGTTCCTTCAATTCTTTTATTGGTTCAATTAAATAACCAGGCTCTGTATTTATGCGCAAAACACTTAGTTCAATGCATATTATGCGCGTTTCCATCACCTTGCCCAAAATATCAATCAACCTGTTTGCTGGAACACATTCAAGAGTGGATGGCAATAAGTTCAAATGAACCGGCAAATGATCCGCAATAGACTCACAATCACGAGTACATGTTTGGGCAAAAACCAGATCTGTTTGACTCAACCTGTTCATTTCAGAGGCCACTCTCAACAATTCAACCGGCGCATGAAGCGCTCCTTCAGGTCCTCGGATGTGTAGCTCCACTCCTTTTACAATTTGATTTTGTAGTGAATAAATCGGATCTGTAACAGTGTACAAACCGTTCGCTAAAATGTAATCCAACTCATCACTTGAGAAAGTTCGAACAGCCAGGCTGGTACTATGGGCGGAACCAACTGTTACACGATTTTTCCCACTCGACTTGCTCTTTTCAAGGGCGTTTCGCAACAATGGAAGGATCTCCTCAAGAGATTTGGAGTTAGCAGGCAATTGTACGACCCCACAACTGACAGTTGAGATCAGTCCAGGCATAATTTCAGCCGCACTAATTTCACTTCGAACCCGCTCAGTTACCATCGCGGCTTCTTTGACATCTGTAGAAGGAAAAAGAATAATAAATTCGTCTCCACCAACTCGAGCCAAATAATCAGTCGAACGCAGGGTGCGTGTGGCTCTTCTTGCAATTTCTTTTAATACAGTGTCTCCTGCTGCGTGTCCCAATTTTTCATTGAGTGATTTCAAATTGTCCAGATCCATCATTGTCAGTGACATTTGAGTTCCATCATGACAGGCTCGCTCTGATTCTCTTTTGAGAATTGCTTCAAAACCTCGCCTGTTTAGAGCTTCAGTTAGATAATCTATCTCTGACAAACGACGCAGCTTAGAATTTGTGTCTTCTAATTCATTGAGAGCCTTTCTTAAATCACGCTCCAATTTCTTCTTCTCGGATACATCACGAATAAAAGCACTGACAAAATCACCTTCGGGTGTACAAAAAGGAGCAAATGAAATATCGGCTGAGATTTTGTCTTTATTCTTTTTGACCATTTCTAATGAAACTATTTTTCCATCAGCCTTAGAGTAAAGATCATCAAGAGCCTGTCCAACTAAGAGCGACTGAAAACTCTTACCTAATAGTTCTTCTTTGAGATAACCAAACAGTTTGATGGCAAGCGCACTTGCAAGTACGATGCGCCCCTGCTTATCAAAGGTGATAATAGCCTCAGGGGCTATTTCTATTAGCCGAGACAATAAGCCATTAGGATCCACACTTATTGGAACTATCGCGCTCTCATGTGTATCCATCATGATTTAGGGACTCCATTTTGTTTAACTTAGACGACATCTATTTTTGACTCGAATCTTTTGTTAACAGTCATATTATCAGCGCGATAAAGGCGACAAGCATCGACATTTGGCATGATAAAGCCCCAATCATTCCAAAGGATGATACCTACAGTTACGCCATTGTCTATTCTGAAAATACAGTGGAGACAGTGGATATGCCTGACGAAAAGAACAATTCCCGAAAAATGGATGTCATCTCATTTTTGGTGCCCTTATTATGCTTTCATTGCAATCAACCATATTGCAAAATATCCCAATCAACCAATAGTTTTTGTTATAGCCGTCCCATTTGCCTACATAACACTGGGAACTTGTTGTGGAATCTTCTGCTTTTGCTTCTGGCGAATGGCAGAAGGTTTCCTCAAGAAGTCTAGGGCAATCCTCATCCCTAAGACTGATGTGCAAAAGCATCCTGAGTTGAGAAACTATTCGTCGCAAACTTAAATCTCAAGCTAACAAAAGACACAAAATGAAAACATACGACGAAAAAGACCACTTGCCAGACGAATACAAAGAAGCACTTATCAGCTTACTTTCTTTTCAAGCCGATTCTGAATTTGCTGGCGGCCAGCGTGTGGCAGAAAACTTAAGATTTGCACCAAGACCTGAAGAAGCATTTCGAATTTCAAAAAAACATTGCGAAGAAATAGGTCATGCCTGGTATTGTTGGAATATTTTGACACCACTTGGTGTAGACGTTGACAGTCGAGTTCGTCATTTGGCACAAAATCCAGACAACCCCGATCCCAACGTGGTTCGCGTCATTAACGGCTTTCGCAAAGAAAACTGGTCGCCTCTATTTGAAGATTGGAGCGATGTAGCGATGTTTTCTGCCGTTGTAACTCCGGCAGCCGTTGCATTTCTAGGTCAATACAGACAATCGTCCTACCTGCCTTGGAGGCGAGTGAGCGAGAGAATTTGGCAAGAAGAGAAAGGACATCTGGCATTTGGTGTTTGGGCCGCTAAAAGAGTAATTGAATTTGAAGGAGAACAAGGCAGGGCTCGCTTACAGGCAGCCATCCCCAAATTCATGAGAGTGGGACTAGGATTTGGCGGAAGACCCAGTGACGAGAGTGCAAATTTTGGTATTTATTTCGATCTTGGTTTAAAAGTGCGCACAGCATCTCAAATCCAGGACGAATATCTATCTATTTTAAGTGACAGATTGAATGAATTAAACCTAGAGATGCCAGCAAATGTGGTGCCCGACTATGATATGAAAGTCGGTTACGACCTGACTCCGGTATGAGTTCTCAAAAATGAAAATTCAGCATGTCATAAATCCTGAAAGTTGCATAGGTTGCTCAGCGTGCGAAATGGCTTGCCCACAAAAGGCTGTAACATCTATTGCTGGACGATTTTGCATCGACTTTGACTTATGCAACGATTGCGGCAAGTGCATTCTCGATTGTCCTACAGAAGCCTGCAATACTTTTGTAAAAACGCAAAAAACTTATTCAGTAGATGAGCAAAGCGAATGGCTTACACTGCCAGGAAATTGATCTAAGTCTTGGAGTTTGCGTCTGCAGACGGTGACAGATTTTTTGATATTGTAAAAGAGAAAGTGCTTCCTTTTCCCAATTCGCTTTCGCACCAGATTTGTCCTTTGTGCAGCTCTACTATTTTGCGACACAAATAAAGACCAAGACCGGTACTGGCATAATAACGCCCACTTGAGTTTGCAGCCTGCCAAAAACGCTGAAATAATTTAGGCATGTCGTCGGCAGAAATGCCTCTACCAGTATCGGTTATTTGAAGCGTCCATTTATCTTCATCACTCAAAACGGCAAGTTCTATTGTGCCACCACTGCCAGTGTACTTTAAAGCGTTATCGACCACATTTTGAATCAGTCTTCTAAACTCCTCCACATCACATAGAATCTGTCCTGCCTCCAAGGGAATATTGCGTATTAGTTCAATATTTTTTTGACTAGCAAGTGGTTTTAATTCGTCCAGAATTCTGTTCAAAAGACTGGGCAAGTCATGATAAGTAAAATGAAGATTCTTGGCTCCACTATCAAATCGATAAACGTCTAAAAGGGTAGTTACCAATTTATAAAGTGCTTCGTTGCTTTCATGAATGGTCTGCAAAATAGTTACTTGAGATTCGCTTATCGTCCCAAAATCGCCTTCCATCAAAAGCTTCACAGCCCTATTGGCGGCCAATATTGGTGTTTTTAAATCATGTGTCAACGTGGCTACAAAGTCTTCGCGCTGTTGTTGCAGTAAGACTCGCTCAGTAGCACTGCCGAACATAGCAATAATGCCTATGATTTCGCTTTTGTTATCACGAACAGGCCAAATAGCAACATCCCAATAAGTTATAACTGAGCTGTGTTCAGTGCGGCTTAGATTGAGAGCTTGAGCATCATGCCTAAATGGTTTTCCCGATTGAAGAACCTGGCGAAAAGGCTCAATGTCTAGCCTTGGAGCTATATCAAGTAAATTTCTACCCGTCACAGGTTCGCGTTTGGCTACTTCGAGCATTTCGCAAAACTCATTGTTGAATTCGATGCAATTGAGCTCTGGACTAAGACGAACGATGGCAACAGGCGATCCCTCAAGCACCGAGCGTGTTACTCTGCGCTCGGTTTCAAGCTCAGACATGATATCGCGGTGCATTTTTATAGCATCTTCGCGAGCTTTATGATAAGCCTCTA
Source organism: uncultured Candidatus Obscuribacterales bacterium (assembly GCA_964606665.1). Taxonomy (GTDB): domain Bacteria; phylum Cyanobacteriota; class Vampirovibrionia; order Obscuribacterales; family Obscuribacteraceae; genus Aved-18. The sequence goes on from CAZSHS010000040.1 coordinate 34,840, forward strand.
TAGCAAGGGTTACATCAAAGAAAATTACTTTGATTAACGACGATACAGCCTCGACCAGACTTATTTTTTCGTTTTGACAGGTATCGTATAAATCAGGAAGCAAAAGCGAAATTACGCGGCTGTATGCGCCCAAATACCATTTTGGGTCCAGGTCTATTCTGAAATGAGTAGAGCCAACTTTAAGTCGGTCTTCAACATATTCTTTGCCATAGTTACCTTGCACCAAGCGCGAAAAATAAGCTTTCTGCGCCTGTTTGACTCTATTTAGAGTTTGCTCATCAGGAAAAAAAGAGCGAGGCTCATCCATGGATAGAAAATGGTCATAGAGCTCTTCAATTACTCTGTCTATGCTTCTTTGCAGCGCTGGCTTAAACAAACTGATAATTTCTTCGTCATCATTGTTAAGGCAAAGCCATTGTTTGCGCGAATCAATTTCTTGATCCGAAAGATTTATGAATTTACTAGTTTCGGTACGTTCTTTCATTTAGAACTCGATGTCAAGCACTTGTTGGATGGGGGTTTTTCTTGTGCTGAGATATAATATTAGATCCCAGACCTTTTCGCTGTCTTGCGGGAGAAATAATGTCACCAGATTCAAATGACAATCAAGCTCGAACCATAAATGTACTTTTGGTTGAGGACCACTCCCTGACACGGCTTGGCTTAAAAGCGCTTCTTAGTCGCACCGAGGATTTAAAAGTAATCGGCGAAGCTGCCAATGGACAAGAAGCAATCGAGAAGACTCTAAGCCTGCATCCTCATATTATCCTCATGGATGTGGGTATGCCTGTTATGGACGGCATTGAAGCGGTCAAAAAAATAAAAGAACAAAAGATCGAAGTGGGCATTATCATGCTGACATCACACGATAATGAGCGAGATATTTTCGCATCATTAGCAGCAGGAGCTGGCGGCTACTGCCTTAAGGACGTGGACCCCGAAAGACTGTATACCGCTATCCGCTCAGTTCACGCTGGTGATGCCTGGCTTGATGCAGCAATTGCAGGGCAGGTCCTGAAACAATATTCAACTATGTTCACCCCCTCATCACAGAGTCAGCTAAAAGAAGAGCAAGAACAGACAAAACAAGAAAACATAAATGCCTCAGCCTCGCAAACAGAGCAAAAATACTCCAATATAGTTGATCCCTTGTCGCCTAGAGAACTCGAAGTGCTAGCTTTGATTGTTGAGGGACTATCCAATCAAGAAGTTTCCGACCGCTTATTTATTTCGCTGGCAACCACCAAAACGCATGTGCGCAATATTTTGAACAAACTAGCTGTCAACGATCGCACTCAAGCCGCTGTACAAGCCATGCGGCGCGGCTTAGTCTAGCAATTTAAAGCGAATTATCATCCTTTCGAATTATCCTGCATAGCTTGCAGGATGAGGTGGAGTCTGGCAATTGATGTCAGACTAGGTGTGTTGATATTAATTTTCAAGCCAACCTGAACTGCTAAAGAGGCACAATTAAAATGAAAGTAATAGTTTGCGTAGACGATTCTCCATTCACAGAAATTATGATTAAACAACTATTGCAACGCAGATGGCATGACGATACTCAATTCAAAATTTTAACTGTTCTTGAGCCTATCTCAATGAGTCCAGATCCAAGAATGACTGAATTCCTTATGCTCAAGCGCGAAAGAGAAGCGAAAAAGAAACTATCTGCTTGGAGAAATCTCTTTTCCAAAGAGATTCCGCGCTCAATGGTTCACATAGACATCCGCCATGGCAGCCCGGTAGATGAAATCTTAAAAGCGTCGGTGGAATGGCAGCCAAACAAAATAGTGATGGGTGCTCACAATAAAGGCATTTGTCCTCGATTCAATTTAGGAAGTGTTTCGGGAAGTGTGGTGAAACAAGCTTTTTGTACAGTAGAAGTATTGAGAGATAACGAAAAAACAGCAGTCTGCAGTTAAAATCAATGAACAAAGTACTGACTAACTTGTGCTTTGCCCTTGATACCGATCCGCTTAACGGACTAAGCAATGAAGAGGTAGAGCGCAGATTCATTCGCTTTGGTCCAAACGAAATAACATTCAAAGAAAAATTCACTTACTTAAAAATTTTCCTTAGCCAATTTCAATCAGCCGTGATCATTCTTTTATTGGTGGCGCAGGCAGTATCATTCATGGCGGGTGAAATTCTTCAAGCGGTGGCGATACTTTTTGCTTTGTTAGTTAACGCATTGATCGGGTTTGCCACCGAAGTGAGAGCAAAAATTTCAATTAAAGCACTTGAGTCTTTAATGAAACCAAATGCCCGTGTGGTTCGCCAAGGCAAAGAGGAAGCGATAGAAGCCAGACTGCTTGTGCCAGGTGACATTGTGATACTAGGTGCAGGAGATTCAGTTCCGGCAGACTTAAAATTAATTGAATCAGCCGATCTCAAAGTGGACGAATCAGCTCTCACTGGAGAGAGCGTGCCAGTATATAAGGATACTTTGCATGAAGAAGAAAATTGCGACGACGCTTTTCAAGGCACTCTGGTTCAGACCGGTCGCGCACGAGGCGTTGTTTATGCTACCGGGCTAAATACAAGAATCGGTCATCTAGGCAAACTGCTTTTCTCTGCTTCCAGCCATAAAACTCCACTTGAGCGAAATCTCGATATATTGGGATCTCAATTAAGCAAACTGATAATTGCAATATGCATCGTTTTATTTGTGGTTGGTTTAGGTCATGATGAAAGCGCTTGGAACATGATTCAAATTTGCATAGCTCTTGCAGTGGCCGCCATTCCTGAAGGTATGCCCGTTATCGCCACTTTAGCACTTGCAGCCGGTACGCGAAAAATGGCTCGCAAAGGCGCTCTGGTTAGAAAATTGCCGGCAGTCGAGACGCTTGGTTGCACCAGTGTTATATGCAGTGATAAAACAGGCACTCTAACCGAGAACCAAATGATGGTATCGGATATAGTTACATATGATGGGCATTTCAAACTAGAAGGAAGTGGTTACGAACCTTCTGGGCGTTTGTTCGACGCTGATAATCGAATAACAAGCGCTGAAATTCAAAATCTTGATTCACTAAAATTATTACTAAAAGCAGTTTCTTTATGCAATGACGCAACTCTTGAAAATCACAATGGAGAAGTGCAGTGGCATATACATGGAGATCCCACAGAAGGAGCCCTTTTGACGGCATCAGCAAAAGCAGGAATAAATCTGATTGAGCTCTATCAAAACAATACGCGTGTCTCTGAAATACCTTTTTCACTCGATCGAAAAATGATGAGTACACTTCATCTTGAATCGACCGGAAAGTACATGTTATTTGTCAAAGGTTCTCCTGAGTCAATTTTCAAAAAGTGCTCCAATAAATTTAACGCTCAAATAGAAAATCATTTCAAAGAACAAAACCACAATCTAGCGACACAAGGGCTGCGTGTACTTGCTGTGGCTTACAAACAGATTGACTCAATTGATTCTTTCAACCAGTCAAAAGATAAAGAAAACAACCTGACCTTGCTTGGACTGATTGCCATGGCTGATCAGATTAGACCACAAGTTGAAGAGGCAATTAAAAAATGCAAGCAGGCCGGAATCAAAGTAATCATGATTACAGGAGACCAGGCAACCACTGCACGAGCAATAGCAGGCAAACTTAAGCTTGGAGACTCAAAAGTTCTGAAAGGCAGAGAAATTGATCAAATGAGTGATGCCGAATTGAAAATTACTCTAGAACATTGTCATGTTCTCGCCCGGACTACGCCTGAAATAAAAATGCGCGTGGTTAAAATGCTGCAAGAATCAGGCGAAGTGGTAGCAATGACTGGAGATGGGGTAAATGATGCACCAGCTCTTAAACAAGCCGATGTGGGCATTGCCATGGGTAAAAATGGAACACATCTGGCACGAGAAGCTTGTGCTCTCGTTCTCACTGACGATAACTTTGCCACCATTACTCACGCCATCCGCGAAGGTAGAGTAATATATTCAAATATAAGAAAATCGGTAGCATATCTTTTGACAGCTAGCTTTTCCGCGGTTCTAGTCGTAGCTTTCAATGTTCTTTTTCATTGCGGTTTTTATTTGAATCCTATCCAGCTATTGTGGCTAAATTTAATAATGCATATTTTTCCTGGGCTTGCTTTGGCCCTTGAGCGAACTGACATTGGCATTATGAAACGACCTCCTCGCCCCAAGAGTGAACCACTACTTAGTTCTTCAACTTATAAACAAATTTGGTTGCGAAGCACAATAATTGCAATGTTTGTTGCATTTATAACGTACCATTTGCAGTCCCAAATGCCGAACGAAAGTCTCACCATAGGCTTTAGTGTACTTTCATTTTTATTACTCGCTCAAGCGTGGTCCTTCATTTATTGGAGCGATAAAGGTTTTGCATTGCCTTTTTCTTTGCCTCGCAAAGGTACTCTTGTATGCATGTCAGTTTCATACGGATTTTTATTTATAGCTCTCTTTATTCCTGGTCTTAACTCTATATTAAGTCTCAAACCAATCGCAGCACCATGGCTTGCAGCCGCTTTTGTGGCGGCTACAATTGCTGCTTTGTGCATCGATTTAACTGCCCTGATTTTGCAAAAAATTACTTGTAAGAAACACTGACCATATGAGTAGCACATGTGTTGCAAGGGTCATAGGCGCGCACAAGCGTCTCAAGCGACTTTTGCAAATCTACAGATTGTAAATTAAAGCATTGATCAACTGCTTCTTTGATATCCATTTCAATACGAGCAGTGTTTTGAGCTGAAGGAGTAACCATATCTGCCACCACAATGATACCTTCTTTATTAAGCTCATAGCTGTGATATAGTGTCCCGCGAGGACACTCCACAGCCCCAACAGCCGCCCCTGATTGACTCTTGATTGCGTGCTGATCAACGGACCTTGCATCATCATATCGAGAAATAATTTCTGTTAAGAGTCGAATTGAATCATCAATTGCATGCACCACTTCAATAGCCTGAGCTAGATTGTTCCAAATACTGTTATTGTCTCCCTTTGAAAGAGGGCTGCTCTTATAAATTTGAGCCGATTCACCAGCTAACAACTGATTGAACAAGTTTAACCTTGCCATAGCACCAACGAACAATGAGGACCCTTCCGTCATAGAACGTTTTGCATGACTATAATTAACAGACGTTTCGTTTAAATAATTTTTGTATTCAGCTACATCAGCCTCAAATCCAGTAGAAGACAAAACTTTATTTCCAAAATATCCGTATCTGCCATCTTCTGGAATCAATGCCATAAAAATGGGATGGCTAGTTCTTTTGAAAGGAGGTTTAAACTTCAATAGCAATTCACATGTGTTAAGGGCAAGCGGACGTGCCGCCTCAAGCTCCT
>CAZSHS010000041.1:0-37923 GCA_964606665.1 uncultured Candidatus Obscuribacterales bacterium
TTTTCTTTTTCAAATAAGCAAATATAAACAAAAAAACACGTTTTATTTATTTGTACAATAAATTTTGTTAAAGTTTTTCCATTCTTTATCGTTTTGAATGAAATAATCAAATAAATCGGAAACTTTATTAAAACTAGATTTAAAGTAATGACCGATACTGCATTTTTCTCACGATTTGACCGTTTCAAGAGCCTTGCTCTTCGAGTAGTTGCATTTGTCTTACTCAGTTTCTCATGCCTTATGATCGCGCACAAGCTAATTGTGCCTTTGTCGGACGCTCGTTGGTTCATCGACAAAAAGACCAACGAATATCATGTTATTGACTTCTTTCAATACTATCAAGCAAGCGAACTGGCGCGCTCCAAGCTCGATAGCTGCAATGTCTATAACCCAGACAGGCAACGTACCTGGTTTAACGATTTAGTGGCACCGCTTTCATCAAACGAAGTCTTTTACAATCAGCAGCCACCAAATTTCTTTCCCTTTCTTTATCCAATAAGTCTTTTACAAGCCAATTACTCGTATGTAACATGGTGCATTTTGCAAACAGCATTTGGATTGGGAAGTCTATACGCTCTGGGTTCATGCGGAGCATTGACGAAAAAAGATCGTATATTGTTTTTGCTTGGGGCTTTAGCATCCTTTCCAGCCTATAGTTTAATCTGGCATGGCAATACAACTTTCTGGTTAGTAGGTTGGCTCAGTGCCTATGTTTTGTGCTTCTTAAAAAAGCGCGACCTTCTAGGAGGTGTGTTCATGAGCTTTGCCACGTTCAAACCACAGTACATGTTCTTAATGTTACTGCCGGCACTGGCCACAAAGCGCATTAAACTGCTTGCTGCATTTGCCGTAACTGAGTTGATTTTACTAGGTATCGCCTCAATTATAATTGGCGCAGATAATGTAATTAGTTATCCAGGCATCGTCAAAAAAGCTGAATCTTATGCAGGCTTTATTGGTGTAAATCCACAGGTGATGATAAGTCTGCGAGGCGTTTTCGCCCAGTTTCTATCTATACATGATTCACTCGCTTACACATCGGCAGCTATGTTTTTGTCTTTGATTCCAGTGTTTTTCGTCTGGATAAAATTTCAAAACCAAGAAAAAAATCTACCGCTCCTTTGGGCTCTGACAATTTGCATAGCTGTACTACTAAGCCCTCACTGTCACGTTTTTGATTTCCTGCTCTTATCTTTGGCAGGAATTCTGACACTCAAAAATTTGTCCATTCTAAAATTAGCAGGCGAATCTAACTCATACCGCATATGGTGCATAATTTTTCTGTGCTTTCCACCCGCCTCCTGGATAGCCAATTACACGCTTGGTCACAAACTCGCTCCTGTAGCCTTTTTCTTTCCAGTGCTACTTGCGCTTAGCGCACTGTCTTTCATGAATTTGAGGAGTGAAAATGCCAAAACTTAATGGCTCATCGCTACTTACAATAGTCGCAGTGATGTTCATATCGACTGGTATCACAATGATGTACTTGTCTTGTGAATCTGGCTTGTACTGGAGCGATTACAACTATTATCAGTTTATTTTAAAAACGGTACGTGATGCATTGGTCGAGAATCCACTCACTGGCGTGGCATTAATAGTTTATTCTACAAAGCTTTTGTACAATTTCTTTTTTACTATACCGTTGCTTCCAGTCGCGCTTATATTCGGCGATTTGCGCAATTCATTCATAGTAAGTCAGATTATACTTTTTCACATTCCCGCTGCAATTCTTTTGGCAGTATTAGTGAACAACACACTCCAGACCAAAAGCAATAAAATGTTTTGGATTAGCTTTGCTGTATTCATGACTCAGCCAGCGCTCTGGGCATGCAGCTTGCGTGGATATCCCGATGCTATCGCACTAATCTGTTTGCTTCTATCCTATTATTATTGCCAGAAGATGCAAGAAAATCCGACACTAAAAAATACTCTGGCTACAGGATTTTTTCTTGCCTTTGCACCATTTTTAAGAAGACATTATGTCTATGGTGCCATTGCTGCGGCTACCAGTTTCTTTGCGGTTTTCTATCAAGACAAAAAAGACCTTAAATACACATTTATTCAATTGAGCAAAATAGCTTTCGTCTCGATTATTTTTCTTTTGACAGTTGGAATTGGCTTTGTAATGAGCATTTTTTCAGAGCCATTTTTGGCACTATATCAAACTGCCTGTGTTTTCGATCCTACTGTTATTGCAGGTTATTACATTTCGGGATTCGGGCTTTTCATCTGGCTTCTAGCCATATGTGGAATTGCTCTTGCCCTTAAAAGTGAGTTGTTCGACAAGAAAAAATTGAATTCACTTGTGGCACTTGGAGTATTAATGGTACTCGATTGGATTCTATTTGGAAAACATCTTGCCATTCACTACCTTTTGTATGCAGCACCAATTGTAGTACTGGGATGCAGTGCTTTGTTATATGTTCTAATTTCCAATGGCAAGCGAGTTTTTGCAGCTATTCTAACGCCTTTGATTCTGGTCAATTTCACTCTGGGAATCTTGCGTTATGATATGCTCCCAGCCGGATTAACAAGATATGGCATGCTCACTGTGCCACTTAATGAAGGCAGCATTCTTGGTCGATTGGTTACGGCAAATTTTGGTCCATTGACGCGCAACGATCAAGCGCAGATGGGTCTATTGTTGAAAGAAATAAATGGTATGGGCAGAGCGTTTCAGCCTATATTCATTGCCTCTGGCAATCATATTTTATGTCCAGATATTTTGCGAAATTATCAAAGAAAGTACGAACTGAACGACGATTTTCCTAATTATATAGAACCACCAATTTTAAATAGTCGAGATGCACTTCCACTTGGTGCCTTGCTAACGTGCAATTCTGTGGTGTTGGCACACCCATTCAAACCAATGTACAAACCAGAGCATTCAACTATTCTTGAATGTGTGCTCGACTGCTTTGACAAAAACTGGCCCATAAGCGAAGACTTTGAGAAGTTGCCATTCCAAGTCAAACTTGACCATGATTCAAACATCACTATTTTCAAAAGAACGCGTCTCACTTCCATTTCTACTGCCATAAAAACGCTTGAAGCAATGAAAAAATCAATCGAGCCCGATCCAATTTATGGACAACCACTCTGGATTTCGAGCACCCAAACATATGAACCAACAGGCAAAGAGTATCAATCTAGCTTTGATGTCACTGATGGATTTCTTCTTTCGTCGCAAGCCTACACAAACAAAACAAGCATTGAAGGTCGCGTTGATTCATTGGGTAGGTCGACCAGCACCATCTCAGTAGGTCTCTTTGACGATGATGGCAATAGACTGTATCAGAGCACTCCAATCGGTCTTGAAAGCTCATTCAAAATCGAGCTAGCCAAAACAGATAAGCCCTTTTACGTAGTGCTTACTATTACCTCGAAAGGTACGAAAGTGACGCTGAGCAATTTAGCTGTTAACTAAAACCGGTTCTTCCTGCATTTGTTGTGAAGGTACAGGTATTGGACCAATTTTCTTGCCGTCTAAACCGTTTGACGATATACGCAAGTTCGACTCTAAGCGATGAGCAAAACCGTCATTGGCCCAACTGACCAGTCCAACTTTGCGCATACCGCTAATAATCCACCAGCCGATATCTACTTCACCTTTTTTCATCGAATTATTGGCAGAGCCAGGAACCGCATGATGATTGTTATGAAGACCTTCGCCTAACGTAAGTACAGTCAAAAATGCATTATTCGTGCTATCGTCCGCGGTGTCATAATTCTTATAGCCCCACTGAGGCATATGCGACACCAAATTGAACCAGAGTGTGATTTGTTGCATTGCTAGACCAGCTAGCAGTGAGCCTAAAGCAATTTTCCAACCAAAGAATGGAACCATTGCAAAGCGACACATGAAGTTCAAAAATCCGTTAAGCAAATGACCTTTTTGAACATCACCGTTGCAATCGAGAAAACGATAAATAGGGTCGTTCATCAGATCCGGTGACACCTGATTTTTATCTAAATACTCAGGATAGCGTTCGTCAAAAATCCAGCCATAAACACTTCTTCTCCAGCCATGCAGTATGGCGTGAGGATCTTTTTCTTGATCAGAATATTTGTGATGAATTCGGTGCATAGAAGCCCACCAAATTGGTGAGGTCTGAAACGCCAGATAGCCGCAACCCACGAAAAAATACTCGACTGCTTTTGAGCAACGAAATGACCGGTGGGCCAGGAGTCGGTGATAACCGATTGTGGTGCCCAAGGTGCAAAAGACCAGGGAGACCAAAAAAGAAAGTGTAATTTCTAGCATTCGTCAACCTTAACACGCCTACCTACTTGAAACTAATACTGTTTTGGAAGAAAAATCCCAATTTTGCTCAAGAAGCACAATATAACGCCATTTCAGCGTGATATTAAATTGTTTACCCGCTTATTGAAACTTATCTTGCTTTAATTTGCCGACAATTGTCTCAAATGCCCGAATCAAGCTGTTCTTGAGTTTTGGCTATCCAGCTCAACTCGCGCAATGAATCGTCAGCAGAAATACGTCGAGTTCGACTGTGATTAAGTACTACTACCGCTCTTTGTAAATCGAGGAATCCGGAGCGCATCAAGAACTGACACCGGCACGCACAATTGAGCGTAAATTCGTCTATCAATTCAGCCGACAACAGATTGTTTCCCATCTCTGCCATGGTGATATCTTCTTTAGTAAACACGCCAGGTCTAGCTTCTTGATGCACCGTTCCAGAGGCGGTCAAAAGCTGCCAGAGTATTTTACAATCGTCCAAGGTGGCTGTGGAGAGCGCCAGCTCGGTTAGCGCAGAGGTAGGCGAGAAGCCGCGCTTACTTACCTTATTTAAAATTTCCACTGCTTGTGCGTCGTTCAGCGTCGCATTGATAACCATCTCTTGCAATTTGAGCGCAATTTCCAGATCTGGCTGTGTGACAACTTTCTTCTGAATTAGAGCGCGCCCAATCGGCACCTCATTTTCCAAGGCAAATTCAAGCGCACTTAAAAGATCCGCCTCTTCAACCAGTCCACTCCTAATAAACATTTCGCCAATCAATGTGTGAGGACGAACAGGACCATTGTAAAAACCAAGCTCACGAAGCGAAGTCTCCAGATCTGAGCGTCTGCGTCTAGTCGTCTTAAGAGCCTTAATGGCTTGATCGCGACTTACTTTTCCGTCTCGAACCATCACTTGAGCAGAAAGTGCTGCACTAAGCATTTCTTTAGAGATAGAACCATATAAAAGGATTATGCGACCAAGAGGCAAACCTGAGTCTTGACCATCTTTGAGGAATTTTTCAAGCTCATCGGCGCCAAGGAAACCGGCTTCACAAAGAATCTCGCCCAGTCTGAAGGTCGGCTGCTTAGGCTGATTATTGCGTCCACTTTGCTCCATAGCTTGCGGCAGTGTGAGATTCTGTCTGTAAACCATCGAAAGCAGAGCGACGGCATTTTCCAGATCCACTTGATTGTCACGAACCATAGACTGCAATTGAACGGCTGAGTAAAGAACATTTTCGGTCACAATTCCGCACATGACGAACATCTTGCCTACTGGCATGCTCGTTTGCTTAGAGTATTCAATAGCTTCGAGCAGTTGCTGCGAAGTGAGCACACCAGCGCGTATCATTAGCTCGCCTAACTTGATTGCTCTTGGATTTTCAGTCATGAGTTCCTTCCCAGGGATAATAATTATTTACCCCTTGATTTGAGGCTTTCATGAAGTATGAAGATTAGCAAGACAATATTTTAGGGAATTAGCCTAAAATTAGGGTTGTTGGCTTTTGCCGGGGAACTTTTTTCTTAATGACTGACAAGAAAGCGATAATCATAGGAGCCGGTCCAGCCGGACTGACCGCCGCCTACGAATTATTAGAGCGCACCGATGTAAAGCCCATAATTGTCGAGAAGAGCGATGTTATTGGCGGTCTATCAAGAACCTACCAGTACAAAGGCAACAAGCTAGATGTTGGTCCCCATCGTTTCTTTTCCAAATCAGACCGCGTTATGGACTGGTGGACTAGCAAAATTCCGATAGCTGGTGGCGAAGATGAGACCATCACTTATCACAACAAGCAACGTCAAGTCAAAGGGCAAGAACTGAAGCCCGAAGATAACAAAATGATTTTGCTCAAAAGACGCACCAGAATTTACTATTTACGCAAATTTTTCGACTATCCAATTAGCTTGAAAGTAGCAACCTTTACTAATCTTGGTCTAGTGAAAACTATGCGAATTGGCTTCAGCTATATCAATTCGGTTTGTTTTCCAATCAAAAAGGAAAATAGCCTTGAAGATTTCATCACCAATAGATTTGGGCGCGAGCTATACCTGACCTTTTTCAAAGACTACACAGAAAAAGTCTGGGGTATCGATTGCAACAAAATTAGTGCAGCCTGGGGAGCGCAACGCATTAAAGGACTCAGCATCATGAAAGCAGTGTGGCACGCTTTCAAAAAAATATTTGCTGGCATAGGTGACGTAAAGCAAAAAGGCACCGAAACTTCGCTTGTAGAGCAGTTTCTCTATCCCGAACAAGGAACAGGATCGATGTGGGAGCTTGTAGCGGACAGAGTGAAAGCGCGAGGCGGAGTGATTTTGCTCGATAAAGACGTCGAGTCAATAAAAATCGACGAAACAAAAAGACAAATTAGCGCACTGCAAGTGAAAGACGCAAAGACCGGTGAAACGTTGCTTTTGGAAGGAGACTATTTCTTTTCTTCTATGCCTGTGCGCGAACTGATAAGCAAATTTGATACTAAAGTGCCACCAAGTGTCAAAGAAGTAAGCGATGGTCTAGTTTATCGCGATTTTATCGAAGTGGGATTATTGGTCAAAAAACTGAAAATCACCGACGAGTTATCGAACGGTCGTTTCATCATTGCAGACAACTGGATTTATGTACAAGAAAACGATGTTTTAATAGGTCGTCTTCAGATTTACAACAACTGGGGTCGGCACATGGTGGCAGATCCAGACAACACAGTTTGGCTTGGACTTGAATATTTTTGCAACGACACAGACGAGATCTGGACATGGTCTGATGACAAATTGAAAGAACTTGGTGCGATGGAATTAGACAAAATTGGCATCATAGATAAAGCCGATGTGCTAGATGCCATGGTCATTCGCATGCCTAAAACTTATCCTGGGTATTTTGGAACTTACGATAGATTTCAAGAAATTCAAGACTATGTAAGCACTTACGACAATCTCTTTTTGGTCGGTCGCAACGGCATGCATAAATATAATAATCAGGATCACTCTATGCTTACAGCAATGGTGTGCGTCGATAATATCGCAAGTGGTATCAAGACCAAAGAAAATATTTGGGATGTTAACACCGAGATGGAATATCACGAAGAAAAGAACGCCTGATTTTCAATCGCAAACCATCGAGTCAAGATCGGCTTTGAATGCAGGATAAGAAACTGCCAGACAATCAAGATTGTCTATCTCAACGGGTTGATTGAATAACAGATTGGCAACAAGCCCGGTCATGGCAAGGCGATGGTCCCCACCAGTTTTCCAAAGAGATCCGCCTTGAACTTGCAAGCTGCCTTCTATTTCAAAATCGTCTTCCTTTGTCTCGATTGTCACTCCAGCATTTTTAAAATTTTCAACTAACAATGACAATCTATCGCTTTCTTTATTACGCAATTCGCTTGCATTATGCACTTTGAATTTGCCCTTACAAAAAGCGCCCGCCAGAGCAAGAATGGGTAGCTCGTCTATACCTGAGGCAAGGTCGCGTGATTTAATCGCAACTCCTTTGAGTCTATTTTGATACTGAACACTAACGGTGGCAACTGGCTCCTGACAGAGTAGATGCTGGTTTTCAACCTCAACTGCCGCCCCCATTTTAGACAAAGTATCTAACACAAGAGTTCTTCCAGGATCTACACCCAAATTATCTATAGAAATATTCGAACCTGATAAAAGTGTTGCTGCCACTATGAAATATGCAGCCGAAGAAATATCACCTGGTACTATAATCTCAAATGGCGAAATAGGGCTCTTCAAGCCAAAAACACTTAGTTGCAACGGACTGCTCGACCGCATTGAAATATCTAGATGCTTGAGCATATTGCCGGTATGATTTCGCACCTTATTTGGTACCACACAAGAAGTCTCACCCTCGGCTTGCAAACCAGCCAATATGATTGCAGTCTGCACTTGAGCAGAAGCATGTTCAATCGCAAAGAACTGTCCTTCAAGCGAATTTCCATGCACACAAACAGGCGCATGCGACTCATCAGTTAAATCAAATTCGGCTCCCATCTGGCGCAGTGGCTCGCTCACGCGCTTTTGCGGACGGCGTTGCAAAGACTGATCTCCACTTATTGTGGCAGAAAATGGTCTTCCAGCTAAAAGTCCCATTAATAATCTGAGAGTGGTTCCGCTGTTTCCAGCATCAAGTACTTCTTTGGGTTTGCACAATGAGTTTATCCCTTCGCAGGTCAAGATGACATCGCCTTGGTCAAACTTGAAATCGAGCCCTAGCTCTGTCAAACACTTAATAGTGCTCAAACAATCAAGTGCCGGGCTTGGATTGATTATTCGACTTGTGCCCTGACTAAAGGCGCCAAAAAAATAGGCACGATGCGTTATGGACTTATCGCCCGGAACGATCAAATTTTTACCTTGTAGACTTGCCATGGATTTTATACTGTAAACTCTGAGCTATCATAGAAGAATCGAAGGAAGCTTTTGCATCGATGTTGCGTTTTTTAACTGCAGGCGAATCTCACGGACCTAGTCTCACTGCGATACTGGAAGGATTTCCAAGCGGACTTAGAATAGATATCGATAAGTTGAATGCCGAGCTTAAAGCCAGACAAAGCGGTTACGGTCGAAATTCACGTCAAAAAATCGAAGACGACAAAGTCACCTTTACGGGCGGTATCAGGGGCGGTATCACTACCGGCGGTCCAATTTGCATGCATATAGAGAACAAAGACTTTGCAAATTGGCGTGAAGTCATGTCTTTAGAAGGCGAAATAAATACACCAACTGAAAAAGTTGTTGATTGCTTTCGTCCTGGTCACGCCGATTTAGCAGGCACTTTAAAATACGGACACAAAGATATTCGCGAAGTTATCGAGCGAGCAAGTGCACGCGAAACCGCTGCCCGAGTAGCTGTAGGTGCAATATGTCAGCAACTACTTAGCAATTTCAATATAAAAATAGCCTGCCACGTCATCCAAGTTGGGCAGATAAAATCCAAGTCTCAAGCCGATTTCGAAGATCTGGATAGGTTAATGAACGATGCAACCAAATCAGAAATTTTGTGTGCCGATCAAAATCAGTCGCAAGCAATGATTGATGCAATCAAAAAAACTTGGGGCGAGGGTGACAGCCTCGGCGGTGTAGTGGAAATTCTAGTGGATAATTTACCAGTTGGACTGGGCTCATACGTCCATTGGGACAGGCGCATAGACGGGCGATTGGCTCAGGGACTTATGTCTGTGCATGCAATAAAAGCGGTGGAAATGGGCGATGGTATCGAGGCTAGCAGCTTGCAAGGCTCCCAGGTACACGACGCCATTTATCCAGCGAAAGCCAAAGAAAACTTGCCCTTCACTCGCCTTACTAACAAAGCAGGCGGCGTAGAAGGTGGTATGACCAATGGGTCGCGTCTAGTGATAAGGGCTTATATGAAACCTATACCGACACTTGTAAAGGGGCTGGACTCTATATCTTTTCCAGACTTTAAATCCAAGAAAGCACGTTATGAACGCTCTGACGTTTGCGCCATTAGCGCCTGTGGGGTCGTCTGTAAGAACATGACAGCTTTTGTTCTGGCGCAAGCACTGCTTGAAAAATTCGGCGGTGATTCAATTGAACAAATCAACTTATCGGACGCCTGAGATTTTTATGTAGCACCCGATAGAAGCAGGTAGAAGACGGGGAATGATCTTGTCAGTTTACCTCTGTCTCTGTTTGCTAAAGGGAGTCGAAACCGATATGCGTCACAAAAGTCGCCACAAAGGTCCGGTCATCACAATGCTCTGGAACACGGCGCTGGAAGTCAAAACCCGCGTAGCCGTTGGTGCTGGCGCTCGCACTAAGCTCTCTGGCACACTTGCTCAAATAGGCGCTGGCAAACATGTTCTTGTTCTCTGTCAGCATTCAGCAGCCGTACACTGGCTGCGCGACGTACTTTCTCAACTGCCATCAGAAGATTATCAAGTCACTACCCTGGAAGTGCCAGACGGCGACACATGTAAATCGACAGATTGGCTCATTCGTATTTGGGACCACTTGCAGGAGCGTGGCTTCAACCGTCAAGATTCAATTGTCGCTCTTGGTGGTGGTTCAGTTTCTGACCTTGCCGGATTTGCTGCGGCCACCTATATGCGCGGCTTGAACTTAGTTGTAGTACCAACCTCGCTTCTTGCGCAAGTTGACGCTTCTATTGGTGGCAAAAATGCAATTAATTTGCCCCAGGGCAAAAATTTGGCTGGTACGTTTTATTTTCCTAAGGCAGTTCTAGCAGACCAAGAGCTTCTTGCTACAGTGCCCAAAGCTCAACTGATGAGCGGTGTTGCTGAAATTTTAAAATACGCTTTGATTGAAGAAACAGTGGCCAAACACTCTGATTATGAAAGAGGTCCCAAACCTATTTTCGAAATTCTAGAAAGTGTCATAAATGATGGCTTCGATGTAGAAGACCCGCAAGTAGCTGGTTTAATTACAAGCTGCATAAAGATGAAACTATTTGTGGTGGCACGCGATCCCAGAGATACAAACCTTCGCAGAGTGCTCAACCTGGGGCACACGCTCGGTCATGCACTCGAATCGGTAGGAGAGTTCAAGCTCAGCCATGGCGAGGCTGTCGGTGTAGGAATTGTACACGCAGCTAAGCTTGCAGTGGCGCAGAAAAAACTGCCAAAATCAGAGCTTGAGCGCATCAAAGATATTTTGTTCAAAGCTGAATTGCCAATGGAAATCCCAGCAAAAACATCCAAAGAGAAACTAATTGCATGTATGGAACTGGATAAAAAACGCGAAGGCGACAAAATAAAACTTATCTTGCCTGATGGAAAGCTAGGCACAGTCGACTATGACTACAGCTTGCCAATTTCAGACTTAGGCAAATTGGTTTAAATTTAGTGAGCAAAAATTATCACACAATTGTTGTTGGACTGGGCGCAATGGGCAGTTCAAGCGTGTATCAGTTGGCGTCGCGCGGAATTAAAACTCTGGGCATAGACAAGTTTTCTCCTCCTCATACACTTGGCTCCACCCACGGTGACACACGCATTACTCGAAAAGCAATAGGAGAAGGTGTTCAGTACACGCCACTTTCGCTTCGGTCTTATAAGATAGTCGAAGCAATCGAAAAAAAAACCAAAGCCGATTTATTACAAATTACAGGCGGACTAATTATTTGCAGCGCGCCTGACAGCCTAGCTCGACATACCCAAGCGTTTTTCCAAAACACTGTTGAGGCTGCAAAAAAATATGATATCAAACACGATATTCTGAGTGCGCAGGATGTGCAAAAACGATTTCCACAGTTCAATATCGCAAATGACGAAGTAGGTTACTACGAATACGATGCAGGCATCATGCGCCCAGAGCGAATTGTAGAGCGACAATTAAACTTAGCCCAAAATCTGGGTGCAGATATTCATACGAACGAAAAACTTATTCAATTTAGTGAAACTGCAGGTGGTGTCACTATAAAGACCGACCAGAATAGCTACCATTGCCAGAATCTAGTTCTATCCGTTGGTCCCTGGCTTAATCAAACGGTTTCAGAAAAAACATTTGATTCTATATTTAAAATCTATCGACAAGTTCTTTACTGGTTTGATGTCTCTGGTGCATACGCAGATTTCTCGCCGCCGGCTTTTCCCATTTTCATTTGGGAATTAAAGACAGACAAGAACGGCATGTACGGATTTCCAGCCGTTGACGGACCTGAGGGTGGATTCAAAATCGCTTTTGAGCAGTATGACGAGACATGCGACCCAGATACAGTCAATCGCGAAGTATTGCAAGATGAAATTGAATCAATGTTCAAAAATTATGTGGCTTCGAATTTTCCCAAAGCCAGAAGCACTTGCATCAAATCGGCAATATGTCTCTACACAGTCACCCCGGATGGTGCATTTGTGCTTGACTGGTTACCCGGTTCAAAAAGAATAGTGCTCTGCTCGCCCTGCTCAGGTCACGGCTTCAAACACTCGCCAGCTATCGGAGAATGTATAGCCGATCTCGTAACTACAGGCGAATCAAAAATAGACTTAAATTCGTTTAAGCTCGATAGATTGTAAATCTGACTGATTACTCCAGTTTATTCGGCAGATTTCTTGCCTTCTTCTGGAGCATCGTTTTTAAATGGCTCAAAGTAAGCTTTGCGGCCACCAAAAATAAAGGTTGCTGCAGCAAGCCAGCCCAAGACAATCAGTACGAACACTTGCCAAGTAGTACCTTCAGGTTGCATGTGATTCTTTTCTCCGCATCGACTCTCTATATTGTATATGGACATTATAATCTTTTGAAACAGTCCTTTGCAGCTAGTTAATCCAGGCTATTACCGGCGCAACGGTTTCGGCAGGGGCTCGGACTTAGCTTTGAGGTTTCAAAGGTAATGGCTACCTCGTCAAATCTGTTATAAGATCTTCGAATCATTAAGTGAATACTCACTCCGGTCAAAAGAGGAAATTCAATGAAGTCTTTCGGGCGTAATGCAAAAGCCTACTTACCGCTCTCACTAGTAATCACCTTAATTGGTGTGCAACCGGCAGCTATCGCCGGATCGGCGCTGGATCCCTATGCCCATATCCAGGCTCCAGAGTCACCTGCCAAGAAAAAACAGACCAATGTTCCTTCAGTGGACAACGAAGCCACTGCTTCCACTTATGTCACCATGCCGATGGGCGGAGACACAAGTCTGTTACCGCAGCCACCAAAGAAACCGGGCATGTTCAGTGGACTGAAAAATCCAGTTGCTGGTTTGCCCAATCCGTTTAAGGGAAGTGGCGAAAAGAAACCACAACCCCAAAGCCATCAACCAAGTGTCGCATCAAATCCAACCCCGGCTCACAAACCATCTTCGCCTGGATTGATGAAGAAAAGCGCTTCGATGCTCTCTAGCGGATTCAAAGCAACCGGCAAAATGGCAAGCGCCTCCGCAAGTCTTATTCCCGGCAGCGGCGGTAAAGACAAGAAACAACAAGCTCCGAAAAATGACATAGCAGATGCACCTTCGGGATCGCTCAACGAAATGTATGTCAACAAAGCCAAAGCCAATATTGCTAAAGCCAAAGAAATTCACAAAGAGCAAAAGGTCGCTGAATCCAAATTGCCCCCTAACACCAAAGACATGTTAGCCGGACAAAGCGGTGCTCCACAAAAAATTGCAAGCAAAAAGCGCTTGATTCCATCAGTGTCGGTTCCCTTTATGAAGAAAAAACCACACCAAGAAACCAATATAGCTGAAACCAACAGTGCAGGCGGCTTCTATCAAGGCGCAATGGACAAAAAAGTCGGAAACGATCTCAAGCCTAGCCAACAACTAGCCACTACCAGCAGTGCAAAAGAAACACCTGTGGTTGCAAGCAATGCCCAACCAAAGAAAAAAGGTCTTCTACCTGGCATGCCAAAATTGAAAGCGCCACAACTGGCAAGCATTCCTTTTATGGGCGGCAAGAAGAAAGAAGTAGCCAAAACAGCTCCTACTCAAATTTCGCAGCAACACCAAATTCCGGTATCGCCTGGTGCTGTTTCAAAACCAACAGTGGCTGAGAAAGCTCCTTACGATCCGACCGATCCTTATCCAGATGTGAAGCCAACAGCCATCGCTCAGCACCCAGGTGCTGCTCCACCGGTGAAGAAAGGCGGCATGCTCAAAATGCCTGCAGTCAAAATGCCCAAGATGGGCATTCCTGGCTTTGGTGGCAAGAAAGCACAACCCCAAACAAAACGCGAAGAGCTGCTTTAAGCTCGAGTCTGGGATTTGGAGCTAAATCAAATTCATAAAGGTAGGAATAAACTTCCTGCCTTTTTGTTCTTCAATTACAAATAAAGGAGCGACTTGCGCCGCTCCTTTTTGGATTTCGATCTATTTTGGAATTGACCTTATTACGGAACGCAAGCCAACGATTTGGAGTTGGATTTTGCGCTCTTCATTTTGGTCTTGTTCAACTCACGATTTCTATCCGCACCCAGAATGGACACTGCTCTTCCCATGCTACGCGGAAACTCGCGTCCACGTTGAAGAACTTGGTGTTCATAACTTCCGGGCTGGAAGTGGTCGCAGAAGAACTTTATGGCAGCATCTACATCAAAGTCCTTGCAAGAGAAAATGTCTAGAGTGACAAATCCCTTTTCAGGAAAAGTGTGGATGTTGATGTGGGATTCCGCAATCAATACGATTCCGCTTACTCCCCAGTCCTCTGGAACAGCGCCGTTATACGTAAAAACGTATGGTGGCATGATCTTGGTCATTTCGAGCTTCGGTGGATAAGCATCCAGCACTTGGCTCATTTTGTTCATATCGGCTAACGATTCTTTTGGGCAATCGTAGGCTTCAAGGATTAAGTGTGGTCCGAACATGTTTCTTCCCCCTTTTATTCCGGCTGACCCGGAAGGCAAAAGTGATTCCAAGAAAACAAAACAACGGTCATAAGCCTGATGTTTTGAGGGGTACACGAAACGCTTACTTTACACCAGAGTGTCGGGACGACAATAAAGTCCTGGGAGTTGGGCGTTGTGTTTGTCGCAGAATTCCTCCTGTTGATAACTAATTAAGATTGAGCTGTTTATTGTACAAAAACTGGCTTTTTTCACAACAAGCACGAAACTTTTTTTACCTTTACAGCTTCGTCTAGGTTTACAAAACCAGCTTCTAGCCAAAGTCTTCGCTAAGTGGAAACATTGTAAAAGAGCACTTAAGCTATCTTAAAATATCCGGCAGAAGCTAGGCGCCGACAAGTTTTCAGATTTTTAAGGGTGTGAAAATCTACTTTGAAGAAAAGGGCTCAAGCTATCCTTGCGCTCTGCTCTTTGAGAATCTGAGAGATAGCGAAAACCTTTTATATCGCCTACACACTTAGGTGCGCCACACATACATCTGAAAGCAATTTCGCTATTGGCACTTGCTTCTTGCTCGTGCATGTCCCAGTCGGTCGTGTTGTAGTCGAAAGTGAGTTCTTCACCCTCTTTCAGATTTTTGAGCACAAACAAAACTGGCGTCTCGCCTTCAAAGCGAATGACACAATTGGGATCGCAACTGTGATTGATAAAGTCATCGAACTCGCCAACACCCTGAAGAAAAACATTGGCGTCTAATTGCAAACACATGGCGGTGATGTTTTTCATGTCGGTTATATAACCGCTGCAAACGCAGACACGAAGCCCGGCTTGCAAGTTTCGTCTAGCAAAGACTCCGCGTCCTTTGCCTTCAACTGTACAAACCTCCAAGCCTTCAGGGCATCTTATAGTTTGCAATCTCTTCCAACTCCTGAAATTGTGGGCCGAAATTATTATGCCCGAAATCTCAAACTTGAAGATAAAAATTTGTCAGCCACTTGATATGCAAGCTCGAATTTGTCTAGAACCTGACTGGACTTGTAAGCACCCGAACAGAATTATCAAAGTTTTGCTCAAGGTCTTGTATCAGCCGAGGTGAGCTCTGCACCCAGAATTGAGAGCCAACAAGAATTACCTGGTTTTTGTCGCCGCTTGTGAAGTGCAGCATCACTGGGTCTTCGCCTCTGTGCGAAATCAGTACATCTTTGAGACGATGCATAGTGGCGTAGGAAAGCGGATTTTGCTGACCAGGAAAAAATATATTAACCATCGACACATCCGCGATGCGACGAGCAGTCAGCGCGGAAACACTGAAGCCTTCATCGTTCTTGCGAATTTTTCCTTTGATAAGCAAAAGCGACTGCGAGATCAATAGTCCGTCATCAAGCTCTTCAAGCGGCTTTCCGTAAAATACCACTTCGCACTTTCCAGTCAAATCTTCCATTTTGACGATGGCAATCATCTTATTTTGCTTGGTCAATTTTTTCTCGACTGCGTTGACCAATCCACCCACAATCACACTTGTACCATCAGACGCCTCAGCCAAATCTTTTATTGGGTGCGTGGTCATATAGCGCAGTCGGTTGGCGATACGTGTCAGAGGATGACTTGTAACATAGAATCCGACAAGCTCATGCTCCATCAGTTGCATTTCGCTCTCGCTAAATTCACTCGGATCGCCAATTAGGGGTTGATTGTCGAAATCGAGGTCAGCGCCACCTTTTTCGGCGGCGAAGCTGAATAGACTAATTTGTCCCGAGGCTTCCTGAGCCTGTTTGCGAGTAGCGCGCTCAACCAAAGCGTCTATGTTTGCAAGAGCTTGCTTACGCGAGACGCCTAGATTGACGCAAGCTCCGCATTTGATCAAAGCTTCAAGCGCTCTTTTATTTACGACACGAAGATCGAGTCTAGCAATAAAATCTTGAATAGATTTAAACTTTCCGCCTTCGGTGCGTTTTTTGACAATTTCTAAAACAGCGGCTTCGCCCACGTTCTTGATACCAGCCATACCAAATCTAATTGAGCTGCCGTCTGCGGTGAAATCGAGACCAGAAATATTCACATCAGGAGCCAATATTGGAATGTCCATGGCCTGACACTCAGCAATATAACCTTGCACTTTGTCCTGATCAGAAGCTACAGATGACAAAAGTGCTGTCATGTATTCGACTGGATAATGCGTTTTTAAATACGCTGTTTGGTAAGTAACCATCGCGTAAGCCTGCGAGTGCGACTTGTTGAAGCAGTACTCGGCAAACTGAATCATAATGTCGAACAATTTTTCTGAAATGGCGGCGCTTATGCCATTCTTGGCACAACCATCCATAAACCGCCCGCGGTGCGTTTCCATTTCTTCGGGCTTCTTTTTACCCATCGCCCGACGCAATAAGTCGGCTTCGCCAAGGCTGTAACCGCCTAACTTTTGCGCGATTTGCATAATCTGTTCTTGATAGACTATTTGCCCGTAGGTGTCTTTCAAGATTGATTCAAGCATGGGCGTTTCGTAACGGATTGGAGTTTTCCCGTTCTTACAATCGATAAACTTTTCGATCATGCCCGAATCAAGAGGACCTGGGCGATAAAGAGCAATGAGTGCTGAAATATCTTCCAGGTTGTTTGGCTTCATGTCGCGAGCCACTTGTCGCATACCGCCTGATGTTTCAAGCTGGAATATACCTGCAAGGTCGCCGTTGCTAATGGTGGTAAAAACTTTCTCGTCATCGAGTGGAAGCTTATCTGGGTCAATCTTAAGACCACGCGTTTCCTCGATGATTGAGACAGCCTTTGCAATCATGGTCAAGTTGCGCAGACCCAAGAAGTCCATTTTAACCAGACCCGCATAAGCGATGTCTTCCATGTAAAACTGCGTAATAATAGTTCCGTCGTTATTGCGCTGAACCGGAACAATTTCATCAAGCGGAACATCAGAAATAACCACGCCTGCAGCATGCATACCAAAAGTGCGGTTAGTGCCTTCAAGCTTAATGGCGATGTCTATAACTTGTTTAGCTTCTTCATCAGTGTGATAGATTTTTTTGAAATCGGGGTGATCGGTGATCATTTCTTTTAGTGGTGTCGTTTTTCCCCGCACTACCGGCACCATTTTGGCAAGCTTGGTTGATTCGGAAAAAGGATATTCAAGCACTCGCGATACATCTTTGAGAACAGCTTTAGATGTCATTCTATTGAATGTGATGATTTGCGCCACTCTATCGATGCCATATTTTTCTTGAACGTATTTGATAATCTCTTCGCGTCGCTCGATACAAAAATCGGTATCGATATCGGGCATGGACGCGCGCTCTGGATTCAAAAATCGCTCGAAAAGCAAATTGTATTTAATTGGATCTATATTGGTTATACCAAGCGCGTAAGCAACAAGACTGCCTGCAGCAGAGCCTCGACCTGGACCAACTGGAATTCCTTTGTCTCTTGCAAATTGAATAAAGTCAGCCACAATTAAGAAATAAGCGCAGAAATTTTTGTCTTCCATCACCTTAAGCTCGGTGATAGCGCGCTCTTCATATTCTTTTGGAACGTCTTGATTTACTTTCTCTCTGATACCATCGAAAACTAATTTATTCAAATAGCTCTCGACTGTGTATCCGGGCGGAACGGGAAAATCTGGTAGTCTGGGATCTCCACCCAGTTTGACTGGTTCTACTTTGTCTGCAATTTCAAGCGTACTTAAAATAGACTCTTCAACATACTCGTCGTCTAAGTGATCGCGGAATAAAGCCGCCATCTCATCGCCATTTTTGATGTATTCCCAACCGGTAAATTTCATCCGATTTTCGTTTGTAACCACTTTGCCCATTTGAATGCAAAGTAAGCAATCATGCGCTGCGGCATCTGACTTGTTGGTGAAGTGCGAGTCGTTGGTACAAACAAGTTTGATACCTAACTCGCGCGAAATTTGAATGAGCATTTTGTTGACCTTGCGGTCTTCAGGCATGCCGTGGTCTTGAATTTCTAAATAATAATTCTCACCAAACGCATCTTTGTACCAAGCCGCGACTTGTTTTGCTTCGTCATACCTATCGGCAAGCAAATGCTGACAAATTTCAGCACCAAGACAGCCCGACAAAATCATCAGTCCTTCACGGTACTGATAGAGCATGTCTTTGTTTATGCGCGGCTTATAGTAATAGCCTTCAATGTGCGCGCGCGAATTTAGTTTTACTAGATTCTTGTAGCCTTGCTTGTTTCGCACAAGCATAGTCAAGTGATACAAATTGGTCTTATTTTTTTTGTCGGTTATGTCGCCATCGATAATATAGGCTTCACAGCCCAAGATTGGCTTAACACCGCCAAGTTCGTGGCAAGTCTTAGATAATTCAACTGCACCATACATGACACCATGATCGGTAATAGCCACAGCCGGCATATTCTCGGCTTTGGCTTTTTTGACCAAATCTTTTATCACCGTAGCCCCGTCTAACAGGCTATACTCGGTGTGCAGGTGCAAAGGTACGTATGGGCGCGGGCTCATGCAAGTAGCTACCTTTTGGGGAAGGTCCGGATATATAAATCATAGCGAACTTGAAGCCTTCCTTCACCAAGTTCGTCCATAATTAACGACGAAATTTTGGCTCAAAAAGTTCAATCCCAAAGATAAATTCTTGAAGGCCCGCTGCCGAAAATTTATTAGATTAACTGAGCACTAGATTCTTGGAGTGAGGATTGACCAAGTTTCTGCGTGTACGACGACGAGAAACAGGGTGACGATGAGATTCTTTCTTGGTCTGCTCAATACCCATATCAATGAGACGAGATTGCAAAGCTTCTTCTCTTTCTACAACCGATATGGCTTGTCTAAACCACATTCTCAAACAAGCTCTTTCTTCTGCTGTTAGACGAATATCGGAATCTTTCATTGACGCCACCCTTTATTTTTTTCCAGTATAAAAACGTTTAAAAACGTGTGCCTGAGAGCAATTTGCTCACACTTCGCAAGCACCTCTATATTTCCATTCTAATGACAACAAATCCAAAGGCAATACTTGACAACGCCCTTGACGCATTAGCATTACTTAGTCTTGAGCATTTTGCTAAAAACGACAAAAATTCCAGGCAGGGCAAGAAGCGGAAACCAGGTCTGGAACAGGATTGGCAGACCTGCGTAAAAAAAGAGCCAACCCCACTTGATACTACGGACAGTTCGATTCATTATCACTAATATTAGACCAAATAAAGAAAAGGACAGCCCCAGACAGGCTAAAGACAAGTTTCCTAATTGAATATCCATTTGCGCCAGCCCCATTCTTTGACAGAGCATGCAACACATAAAGTACAAAATCGAATATATCAACGTGACCAAACACAAGGGCTGGACTGATTTTTCGATTCTCAAATTCAATTTGTATAGCGCAAACTGAAAATATTCTTTCTGCTCGTCAATAATGAGACCGTCTTCAGAAATGTTTATAGGCTTAAATCCATCGAAGCGAAATCCGCACACCATCGCCGTTGCAACAAACATTGCATAAAGCGCAACCTCTTTCCATTCGGGCCAAATAAACTGATGGCGAACACCATATAAAGGTAGAGCTATGAAAACTAGAGCAAGGGCGCCAAACAATAAGACATTGCCGACTCGCTTAAGCATCGCCTATTTAACGCTGGCCTTTCCCAGCGCACGTAAAGACAGTTGGACCAGCATTTCAACATCCGGCTCGTCGTTGGACTTATCATTTAGCTCGTTGTCTTTCTTGACCGAATCTAAAGCCATGTTTATCTCAGTGGCTGTGTAACCAAGCCCTTCCAAAATCATACGCGTCTCATCAAAGATGGCGCGCAAATTGTCTTTCACTACAGGCTGACTAGACTTATTGGCATGGGGAGCGAATTCGTCCATTTTAGATTTTAATTCGAGCATAATTCTCTTAGCCAATTTCGGTCCAACACCTGGAGCCTGACTCATTACACGGTCGTCTTGATTGACGATTGAATCAATACAATGATTCATCCCAAGCGTTCCGATAATTGACAGAGCCACCTTAGGACCCACGCCAGTGACTGTTTTAAGAGTCTGAAAGAGTTGTCGTTCTTCTTGAGTTTCGAAGCCAAAAATAGTTAGCTCAGTCTCACGAACAGCTAAAAAAGTGTGAATAATGACGTCTTCGCCTACTTCGCCAATAGATGCCAGATTGCGCTGCGCCATCCAAACTTCAAAACCTACTCCGCTCACGTCAATTAAAAGTCGATCCACCGGCTGGGTGGAGAGTTCTTTGTGTGCGATAGTTCCTTTTAAGAATGCGAACATGACTTAAAGAATAAAGCTAATGACAGCTTGTGTCGATGGGTTCTAGACTACTGGCTCATGAATGCGGCGACTGATTGCTTGCGATTCGCCATGGCGTCCCATTCGCTCTAAAAGTGTTGCATAGTCATGAAAAAAGTGTTGCACGCAAGTTTCAAATTCAAGATCGAATTTGTCAACGATTTTGAGCATTTCGGCAAATCGCGGCTCCACAACATGATATTTACCACTTTCAAACGACAGAGCATACGCGGCTTTATACGCATCTTGCATACGCATAAATTCGTCTAAGGCGCGCTTTTTAGGTAATGCTGCTGCTACCAGAAACGATGCTTTGCTACCAATTTTTTCGCGAGCTACAGCTTTTAAGTATTCATAAGCAGAACTGCCTGCAAGCCCGGTTCCCTCACAAACGGCATCGCTTGGGACATTGAATTGTTTTTGCCCATTTGAAAATGACAAATTGAGCGTAGACATACTAGAGCGATGAACAACGGTTTCTTCAAAAATTAGTTCTATTTCGTCCCAACGCATCTCATTGCCATCGTATTTGATACCATCATTGTCAATACGCAATTTGATTAAAGGCCACTCCATTGGTTGGTGTTTTAATGATTCAAGCAAATGCGATTCGCCCGTTTTTGGATCTATTAGAAAATGGCATTTGTCTTTGAGCATATTGTCTAAAGTTTCAGTTATTAGCAAATATCTTCCTTGACTCAAATCGGCTTTTAAGATTTTTCCACTAGCTTTGAATTCGAGCATAGAAAGCCCGATTTCATCAACCGATTCAATTGCGCTCCATGCCAGTTCAATTGCATCTTTTCCTGCGGGAAGATAAATAACACCCCAGTCATTTAAAACCATTGAGCTTGCAAGCCCCATATCTTCTTTGATTTCGAGTTTTCCCGCCACACCACCAGTGTGTCTGCGCGCGATTTTAAGCGCTTTTGCATTATTGCCTTCGCCGATTTTGTAGAGAACGACAAGAAAAATAATGACAAAAGGAATTAAAATAAAAAACACAGGCACCATGCACATTAAGATGCACAAAACGACAAGCCCTACTAAGATGGCTTTCGACTTAGTTATTTCGGCAATTTCTTTGCGAACGTCCAATTGAATTAGATAGATTTTTCTGTCGTAAAAAACAATATCGGGACGAGAGGATTCGAACCTCCGGCCTTCCGCACCCGAAACGGACACGCTACCAAGCTGCGCTACGTCCCGATACAGACGTTTTGCAATAAAAGATTTTATCACACGTTTTTGAGGGCAAAAGAGTTTGTTACTCTGCCATTAAACTCATGTTTCCGCCCTCGTCTCGGGCTTGATGCATGGCAGCACGGGCGTGGCTTGTAAGCAATTTACCTTCATCATCCATGTGATTGGCGAACTGGCAAATACCAACTGATACTGTGACCTTTTCTAGAGTATCTCCAGCGTCAAATTCTTTCTCTTCCACAGACATGCGCAAGCGCTCAGCAACCTCGATTGCACCCACTTGATTGGTCACTGTCAAAACGACCATATACTCGAAAGGTCCTGTTCTCACAACAATATCGGTGTCGCGCATCTGGTCTTGTATATGAGCTGCGACCGAAGACACAAGCGTATCGGTGTTTTTTGGTCCTAAGCGTTTGGAAATCTCGGCAGAATTATCGATTTCAAGCAGACAGACACTAACTGGCACTTTATACCTGCGAGCCTGCTTAATTCCTATAGTTAAAAACTCATTGAGGAATCGAGTGCTCTTAAGTTCAGTGAGCTGGTCAGTCAATTGCAGATCTTTGATTTGTTGCTCTTTCTGCTTGAGTTCCTCACGCAGAGACTTTTCACGCAAAACTGCTTTTATACGCGACAACAATTCATTTGGCTGGACTGGCTTATAGAGTATGTCTTCAGCCGACATGCGCTCATCCATATCGGTTGGGAGCTGCTCATCGCGCGCAGCCAGAAAAATAATCGGGATATCTTTGGTCTTTTCTTCTTTGCGAACCCGCTGATAAACGCCTTTTCCGCCCATCAAGGGCATGTTCAAATCCAAAACAATGCAATCGGGCGTGCGCACCTTACAAGCAGCAATGGCTTTGAAGCCGTCATTAGCTGTGTCAACTGAATAGCCGACTTCGCGAAGCGTTTCTGAGAGCAAAACTGTAACGGCTTGCTCGTCATCTACAACAAGGATTTTGTTAACGGATTTCACGTGTACCGCATCTAGAAAAATTCAATTTGATAATAACCCCTTGTCAGGATTTCAACAATCATTTGATGCTTGCATGTCTCTTATTACAGGGAATCGAATGTTATCAAGCACCAGTTTAGAGGCATCTGGCCCCTGCAAAATTTCCTGAAGGCACTTTACCTCTTGTAAAACAACGCTTAAGTCATACCCCTGCCAGACAGGCGCAAATTTCTCCACCCTCGCCCCTCCTCGCTCAAAGAGCTTAAGCGTGCCAGCCTGGTTTGAGCGCCGCAAATGGTAATAGCCTACCGCAATTTGAATAATGCCTTGTATGGCTTCACGGTCTGGCGCTTGGTAATCTTTCCAGAGTTCTTCAAGCGTCTCGTGACAGTCGAAATATTCTTTGGCGTTAAACTCAGCAATACCTTTTTGCAGTAATTCTTTTTGGTGCGAAGTTTCTATGCCCATTCAATAAAGCCCATAATTTCTAAATTATCTGTCGCTAACTCAATTTGGCAATGACCACAATTTGAGCTGAATCGGGAATCATCTCAAGCTCAGCCTGAGCGAATGAAACAACCTGAGATGTGTTTAAAAGTCCCATCAAGTTAATAATTTTGGCACCAGCAAGCAACACTGCATCTGGTATCACTTTTCCAGCATCGCCCCACTCGGCATTTTTTTCAAGAAGCGATTCAATCACAGCCAAAGCGCCAGCTCTCGTTGTGTCTTCGAACACTGCATTGCGAAATTGCAGTCTGATTTGACCTTTCTTGTCCATCACTACAACAGACTTAAGCGGTTTTCTGAATAAACCCAAAATTTGTGATTCAGTTCTATTTGCAGCATAAATCCTGAAATTAGCACCGTCCAGTTCGAGCTTAATTTGCTCCTCAGACACGCGCAGTGTAGCTGCAGCCTGGCTTTGTTTTTCCTGGTCGGTTGCGTCATGCTTACTTGTGCCATCTTCTACTACAGCTTTATTAGAACCAACTGCAATGGCACGCACCACATTTGTGCGCGGGTCAATTTCTACTTGTACTTCAATCGAATCAGGATCGGCACCCATCTGGCTTACAGCTTCAATCGCGTCATGCCTGATGCGCAAAATATCTTCGTTTGTAGGATTAATTACTTGACGCTCCACTGTTTCTCTGATTAGAGCAAGAGCCACACCAATAGCCGAAATAACATCGGCGCTCTGAGCTAATTTAAAATTGAGTCCCATGGTTTTCGCCAGGTGGGGAACGATTGCAGCGGCCCCACCGCCACCACCAACTAAAGTGACTAGTTCAGGATCTAGCTTGTGGTCTTTTATGAGTGCTTTTACAACGGGAATACACTTACGCACAGAAATATCTAACAGAGCAGTTGCCGCATCTCTAGGGCTTATTTGCAACTTCTCAGCAAGAACCTTAAACCCAGCTTCAATCGAGGGTTGAATACCATATGCGCAATCGTCTTCTGGAACAAGACCAAGTAAATTAGAAGCACAAGTGGGAGTGATACAGTAATTTGTCTCACTGTCTTTGGCATCAAGACTTAAATAATCGTCTGGGTCTCCATCAATCGGCTTTATGAGCTTAACGCTCAACTGCTCTGGTTTTAGGTCAGGGGCAAAAGACGAATATTTAAGTCCAGCAATGTGGGCACTGCGCGGACCGACATCGTGAATTTGATTATTTTTTATTCGCGGCAAACTACCACCAGCAATACCAACTGTTCGAACATCTAAAGTGCGCATATAAATTTGATGTCCACCAATTTCTGCGCCTCGAATTTTGGCCATGCCATTAGATACTGCCGAAATATCAGTGCTGGTACCGCCCACTTCTAAAAATACGCCATCGACAATACGCAAAAACATTGTGGCAGCAGCCACACCTGCAGCCGGTCCTGACAAAAGAGTGAGTATCGGTCTTTTGCGCATAGTATCAATATCCATGACACCGCCATCTGAGCGCATAATCATCACTGGAGCTTTAATGCCCGACTCGCGCACACCGCGCTCTGTCATCTCTGCACTCTCCATCATTTTTGGAAGCATAGCAGCATTAATCGCAGCAGTGCGGGTGCGAACTTTCAGACCATAGAGCTGACTTACCTCAGACCCTGCAGTTGCTGGAATATTTAACTCACGCACAAACTCGATTGCTTTCTTCTCGTTTGTATTATCGTCCACCGAAAAAGCTTCGGAAACAACAATCGCCTTTGCCCCTTTTGCTCTGAGCGACTCGACGGCTGCAACAATACCTTCGCGTGTGATTTCTTTTGCTGTATCTATAAAAACAGAATGTGTAACCAGAAATTTATCTGGTGTTAGCTCAATATTTTTAAGTGTGGTCGATGCTTTTATAAATGGAGAGTTAATGCCGCTTCCAAGCCCGATTATGCCAACTGGAACAACGTCCCCTTCTAGTAGTGCGTTAGTTGCCTGCGTGGTACTGTGTGCAATAAATCCAATATTTTCTGGTGACAGACCAGCTTCTTGCAATAATTTTTGCAGTGACTGAATTATTCCAAGCGCCACACCTTCTTTGGCACTATGGGTGGTGGGCACTTTTACTCGCCCAATAAGCGCTCCCTCATCTGGATCTATTGCAACTGCGTGAGTAAAGGTCCCGCCAACGTCAATACCGACTCGATACTTCCCTTTTTGTATTGTTTGATTTGTCATTTTACAAACCCAAAAAAGCAAGAAAGAACCAGTCCTGCAATAGCACACCCCCACGCATATGGAATAGTCTTTTTGAGCAGAGTATGGGTGTCTGTTCCTAAATAGGTTGCAATCCAAATGTTATGCGTATTGGTCGGATCACAAATGCCCTGGACCTGTCCTACAGACATAAGCATTCCCATGATTGCTTGCCCGCCCAATTGAGTCGAGTTTTGAATAACTTTAAGCAAACCAGAGCCCATTCCCCAAAGACTGAGCGGACCGCGATACAAAGCCAGTGGCGTCATCAAAGTAAAACCTATCACATACATGACTGGTGTAGTTGGTATCACTTGCGCAACGAGTGGAGCAATGGCTCCGGCAACCTTTGGATGACTTACAGAAGCGATAAGCATTCCGATTCCAATCATCAAAACTATGGCCGGAATAACAGTCTGCGTGCCGTCAATAATGGCTCGGGTCAATTGATTTATAGAATCTTTGCGCCAGGTTGTAAGCACACCAAATGTAATGGCACAAAGAAATGCTGGGATGATTTCCCACTTGAAAGACAAAACTAAAATAAGCGGAACAATTGGTGTAAGCATGGCAATGGGCGGTAATTCTAAGCCACCTTTGAAATGACGCTTAACGGCATACAGTGCTAGTAGAGATAGTAAAATGCAAACACGATTAAACGACTCAGCCAACTCCAAACTAAGTTTGGCTGCTTGCTCGGGACTTGCAACTTCCGCCACCGGATGAAAATTCTGATTCAAAAAATAAAGCGCGCAAGCCGAAAGCAAACTGCCACCAATTAGATAAATCAAATTGCGGGCTTTCTTCAGTTCGACAAATAGAAAAATCAAAACTGCCATACCAATTAAAAATGCAAATGGCACCACAAATTTTATAAGTTCTTCCTGCGCAACAGACAATACGTCTTTATACAACTGCCAGTTAGCTAAATTAAACATGCCGCCAATGCTTATTCCAAATAAAAATAAGCCGCCTGCAGTGGCAGAAGATATTCCAATAGATAACATTACAGGCAATACAATGGACCCGACCATGATGACTGCTCCAAGCCCACCTAAAGTAGAGAAAAGCAATGCCGTGACACCGGTTAGAACAAGCCCAAGCACGTATGGATTGTCACCAGAAAATTCAGCCACCCAGCGCACAAGCGCTTTGGCTATGCCATATCGGTTCATTAATTCGGCAAGCACCGCACCAAATATAGTGGTGGTATATGCAGCGTGTAGTTTGAGCGAGCCCTTTGTAATAACATCAGTCAAAATCTCATTTTGAGGAATGCCCCCGGCAATGGCAATCAGAATTGCCATAACAGGCAGCGCAAGCAAGGCAGATATGCGACGCGTGTACATGAGCGCCGTCATTAATAAGAAAAGAAGAATAACTACTATAGGAACTAATTCGATCATCAACTCATGATCTCGCTTTATCGAGGTCAGTGTCAACATTTAATCTTGGACTACGTATTTTTCCCATGGGCTAATTAGCGCCGACTCATTTAAATTAGAGACGTCATCACCTCTTGAAAACTTCCAGGCATGAATAAAATGCAAACAGGCACGCAATCTATTTATATGCAATCGGTCCAACTCGACTTCGCGCATATCGCCGAGGCTGAGGTCAAAGCCCACCTGGACATGACCAATCAGGCCTTCCATGCAGCGCAACAGGCGATAAGCCCCTACATATTATCTCTGGAAATCAAAAAAGCCCGCATCCAGTTGGAACAACTGCAGAAGCTTGGACCATCGATGAGCCCGTCAGAAATCGAGGGCTTCGATAATCTAAAAGGATTAATTGCCGAAGCTCAGATCAAACTTGATGCCCAACGCCCCCAATACACACGATGCCTGAAAACTTTGCTTATTTTTGTAAGTACCGCTGCGCGTTATGCCAAGGTCGATAAAGATATCGCCAGACGCGGCGCCATACTTAAGAATATCCTGAAACAAACCAGAGAAAGTCTCAAAATCATCGAATCAGGCTCGGATCGCGCATTTATAAACGGCAGCCTCGACCAGCATCTGATATCGAAACGCGGAACTATGCCCCTGCTTGAAGAAGAGGAGCTGGAACTAACCAAAATGTTCCTGGAATCAAGCATCTCGTGCATCGACGCCAAGCAAGAAAAGCGACTGGAGATGTTTGCGACCAATCCCGCTATTCAGAACCTCTTAACCGCACACGAAAACGGAGCAATTCCAGCTCAAAGTTCAGCCATTTTATTTTTAGATTCAGGTCGTCCATTTTTTAGAATCGATTCTTGTTTCATTCCAAAGACTCGTCCGGGACAATCAATCCAATCAGCACTCGAACACGCAGCACGCACACCCGAATTCATCGACTTAGAACGTCTGGGAATGGGACTTGGAGCCGACGGTGCGGGACTATTCAGATTCTCCAGTCAAATTGAAAATATCACCGGATGCGTTATTCTCTCGCCCGAACTATCCGATGGAAAACCATTAATCGTGCCCGGCATGAAGCATCCAAAACGTCTGGTATCAGGCATCTTTGGCGAAGTGCCCGAAGATATCAAAATCGGTCTGCCCTACGGCACTATTTTGAACAAATTCAAAGACGTGTCCAACCTATTGCTTGAAGAGCGGCTTTGCGCCATCAACAAGAAAGGCATTAAGAAATAGCCGATCCAGACAAGACCAATTGACCTTCAATTGGCTGACCTTCAACTGCTTCTTTAAACTTGGCGTCACCAGTACTTTTCGCTTGCGCATCCATCTTTTGCAAAGCGGCATACAATGCTTCGAGGTCCGAGTTAATCAAGGCGAGATCTTCAACCGAGATTGCTTGTTCGGCATCGCTAATAGACTTAGACGGATTTTGATGCACTTCAAGCATCAGACCATCAGCACCACAGGCAATGGCAGCACGCGACATGGAACGAACCAGCTTACGCTGACCTGTTGCATGACTTGGATCGACTATAACAGGCAATTTGGTCAAAGACTTAAGAATTGGAACAGCACTTAAATCGAGCGTGTTTCTAGTCTTAGTCTCAAATGTGCGAATGCCACGCTCGCACAAAATAACTTGGTTATTTCCGCCAAGCATAACATATTCGGCTGCGTACAAAAATTCGTCGATAGTGGCAGATAGTGCTCGTTTCAACAAAACAGGTTTATTGGTTCGACCCACTTCTTTGAGCAACTCATAGTTGTACATGTTGCGGGCGCCTATTTGGAAAATATCCACATAATCATTTGCGGCTTCAATCTGTTTTTCGGACATCACTTCTGAAACAACCGGCAGTCCCGTCTCAAGGCTTGCTTCTTTCAAGTATGCAAGCCCAGCCTCTTGCAGTCCGCAAAATTCATAGGGGCTTGTGCGAGGCTTGAACGCGCCGCCACGCAATACTTGCGCTCCGACCGATTTAACTCCATCGGCCAATTCAAGCAACTGATCAAGACCTTCTACCGAGCAGGGTCCGGCAATTATTATTGGCTTAGCGCCGCCGCCAATGACGACTCGCTCTAGTTTAACGCTAGATTCTTTTTGTTCGAGCACTTTTGGATAAGACTGCCCGATGCGCAAGACTTTGGCTACGCCGTCAATTTGACTAAAAATATGTGTTGGTTTGGTTTGGACATCGCTTTCGATTACGACCACAGTATCGGTGTAAAGCCTGCCTAGTTGCCCGCTCACGCCAAGCGCCTCGAGTTTGACTAAAACTTCGCGCTCGCCGTGTTGGCCAATACCCTTTTCCAAAACGAGAATCAAAAACGTGAACCTGTGAAATCTGTTCGGGGATGCCTTTGACTAAATCTTCTCATATTTTGTCAAGAACAAGTTTAGAGTTAAGTTAAATGGGTGCTAAACTCTTGCGCCTGCTACTATTGAGGGTCTTATTAGACTACGTTGAAGATTCTTTACGTTGAGCGACGAAAGCCAAGAAACTTACACAAAGCAAACTCCGGTCACCTCGTTTCATTTCACCACCGGGGCTGCCTTTGGTGTGCTCAAAGAAAGCTTCACGCCGGGCTTTTGGAAGCCAGTCGCAGTTTTATTCCAGAAAAGTAAAAAGCACTTCATAAAGCCCGCAGCCATGCTTATAGCGGGACCTTGCGTCATTATGGCTGGATTTTACTTTGGCTCACTTGGTATGGGCGAAGGCGTCCAAGATGTTATTGCCGTTATGATCCGCTATCTCGTTTGTTTCACGATCGGATCTCTAACCGGAACCGTCCTAATCGTCTGGTCAATTAGCGACTGGCTAGTTAAATTAACTGCTTTTTGCCGGTCTTTGCAAAACGGACAAACTCTGGATGATAGCCTCAATTTTTTAAAAACGCGCAAGGGCTTTCTTTTTGTCTCTTGGTTTTTGTATGGAATTTTGATGACTCCGTTCATTTTGATCTTAATTGCATCAAGTGCTATCTCTTTGATGCAAACGTCCATTATTCCTCAACCTCTCGAATTGCCTGACTACATCAAAACCGCGTCAGACGCCGCAACTGGCGTAGGCTTGGTGTTCACCACAATGTACGGCGCTTTGCTAATAGCCGTAAGCGGCATTTCAAACGGCAAAGGTAGCTCAGCTGCAATTCAAGCGTTTGTCGGATCTTTCAAAACTTTTATTCCACTCCTAATTTACTCGATACTGGCAAATATCATTTATTGCGTTACGATGGAATTGGTGTTCACCGTGGTTTCGATTCGCATGTCGACACAAGCTTACGTACCAGGCATGTGGGAGTTAGTGTACATAATTTTTGGTTCAAGCTTTCTGCGCGGAATCGCATCATTTTTCACCCTACCCTTTTTGATTGCCATCCCGGCTGAGATAACCAAGCGTGCCATTAAGAACTAAAGACTCTGTTACGATTTTGTCCGATCCGATGTCAAACTTGTCGGATTTAATCGTTCAGATTTCAAAAGCGAAATCGCCAATTTTTTGTTTGTTAATTGCTGGCACAAAAACTAGCGACATCGAAGGCATATCCGCTGCTGGAGCTACCGCCAGAGACCGGCGCCTAACGCCCAAAATAGATGCTGAAATACTTGTAAATAATCAACCTTCAACCGGCGGAGTCATTCCGGTTTCACCATCTGGAATAGTATCGCCAGTGGTGATAAGCAAAGCAATCTTGAAAGCACTGAGTTGCCCAGTAAAGATAATCGATTGCGGAACCTTCCTTGCCCCACAGTGTGAACACGAAAGCTTCGGCACAATACCAGCAGAGTGCTTATCGAGTGGTGCTGCTCTAGATCTTGAACACACAAGAAATCTTTTTGAGCGTGGTCGCGAGCTTGCCTTTTCTCTGCAAAAAAAACACGATTTAATTATAGTAGCTGAATGTGTCCCTGGCGGAACAAGCACTGCTCATGCCATTTTGTCTGCCATTTATAAATCGCTTCCCGAATTTTCTTCAAGCAGTCTTCCTATTCCAAACGCAAAACAAAAATCGGATCTGGTAGCCGAGGGATTGGCCAAGGCACGCATTACGCCTCAATCTCCGCCCGATCCGTTTAGATTCATGTCATGCGTTGGAGACCCTATGCAGGCTGTGGCTAGTGGACTGGCACTAGAATTGGCCTTCAAAGTTCCCACTATTCTTGGCGGCGGCACCCAAATGCTAGCTGTACATGCTCTGGCTCAGATGATTATGATCAAACAGCCAGAAAATTTAGTTGTAGCAACAACCGGTTGGCTAGCTAGCGACTCGCACGCAAAACTAGCACTACTGGCACAGACTTTAAATACACCGATGATAAGTGCAAAGTTTGATTTCACCAATTCTAAACACCCAGGCCTGCAAGAATACGAAAAGGGCCACGTCAAAGAAGGACTGGGTTCTGGTGCGCTTTTGTGTTTGGCTCCCATTCTAGATGCAGAAGCCTACTCAAAAGAAAAACTCTGTCGTTTAATAGACGATTGCTATGACGAATTAGTCTTAAACAAATACTGGCAGTTCATGCCATGTTCACTTACTAAAATGATAATTTCATGTAATGGGCGTAATGAGTCAAAATAGTAACAGTACCGCACATGTTCGGGTGCAAAATGTAAGTAAGAAGTACAAAGATCATAATGTACTTGCGCTGCAGAATGTGAATTTAAATATTGCTCGAGGAAAGCTTGTTGCACTCATGGGCCCAAGCGGATGCGGCAAGACTACTCTTTTAAATTGTCTTGGCGGGCTCGATGTACCTGATGAAGGCAGCATCACAATTGGTGATAGCTCGCTTTCTTCAATGAACGAGATGCAACTAACAATTTTGCGCAGACAAAAAATCGGTTTTGTTTTCCAGTTCTTCAATTTGTTGCCTACTCTGAGCGTGACTGAGAATGTCGCTTTACCACTACAATTAAACGGTGGTCTTTCATCCAAAGAAATTGACACACGCGTGCTTGAAGTTTTAGAAAAACTAAGTATAAGCGAGCGTCGAACTTTTTATCCCGCTCAGTTATCTGGTGGAGAAATGCAGCGCACAGCGGTTGCGCGTGCGATTGTGCACAAGCCGCAACTAATTTTGGCAGACGAACCCACAGGTAATCTCGATTCTGCAAATGGTATTGCAGTGCTCAATATTTTACAGAAACTATGTCGCGATCAAAACGAAACAATCATCATGGCCACGCATAGCCCAGATGCGGCTGAATATGCCGATCTTGTAGTGCATATGAAAGACGGTCAAATTACAGAGCCGTCGCCATGAATTTCTTCGCGCTCTTTTATCAGTTTATTATGCGCGACTTTGTCGCAAACAAAGCTCGGACAATTTTGACTGTCCTTGGAATTGCCCTTGGCGTGGGCGTCATGCTCTCTATTAGCCTGGCTAATCAGACGGCTTTGAAAAGATTTGAAGACAATTTGCAATTGGTCACAGGCAAATCTGATCTTGTAATTGCGCCGACCACACAAGATAGTCTGAATGAGAATTTGCTTTGCGATTTGACTTTCTTGTGGGATCAAAATATTAGTTTCACTCCCATCGTCGAGCAATTAACAGCAGTTCTTGGTGAAAAGCCAGATATCGTACTTGCGCTTGGGGTAGACGTCTTTGCCGATCAATCTTTCAGGTCCATTAATTTAGACCAGAAAAAAGATACGCCATTAGAAATATTAAACGACAATGCAGTCTTGGTTGGTGAACGCTTTGCCGAAAGACACCATTTAAAAGATGGATCTACTTTTAAAATCTTGGCTAACGACAAAGAAGTGGAACTAAAAACGGCTGGCATACTCAAGTTTAGCCAGACCGGAATGGCGTTTGGCGGCAATGTTTTAGTAATGGATATTGGTACTGCCCAAAAAACGTTTTCGATGCAAGGACGCGTGTCACGCATAGATTTGATGTCGGATCAAAAAATAAATCCTGAGACAATCATCGCTATTCAGGAAATCTTACCTATTAATGCTTCAATCGAGAGTCCCAGCAACCGTAACGCTCAAGTACAGAAAATGTTGCAAGCCTTTCAAAATAATTTGATGGCACTAAGCCTGGTATCAATGCTTGTCGGTGCGTTTGTTATATACAACACGATGTCAATTATCATTATTAGAAAACGGGCTGAAATAGGCATTCTCCGCACTATCGGCTTAACACGCCCAGCCCTGTTTGCTCTCTTTCTAGGGCAAACGTTATTGTTTGGAATTTTTGGTTCAGCACTTGGATTGTTTTTAGGGACAGTTCTTGCAAAAGGAACCGTTCAGGCCGTTCAAAAAACTGTGGTCGCATTGTACACCCAGCAACCCGCTGCACAAGTGGCTCTAGACCCATCGATGCTGGTTGGAGCTTTTGCTATTGGCATAATTTTCACCATGGCAGCCTCACTTGTTCCTATTTTAGAAGCAACGCAAGTACAGCCATCAGAATCGATGCGACGCGGTTCGTTTGAAGCTAAAGTGGATCGCTCATCTATGAAACTGACTATGGCAGGCTTGATCCTCCTTGCAGGAGCGGCTGTTACATGCACTTTGCCGGCGATAAATAACTTTCCGGTGATGGGTTATTTGTCTGCCATACTCACCGTATTTGGTGTATCGTTTTGCTTGCCCAAAGTTCTGCAAACTGCACTTGAACTTATCAAAGGCTGGCTCAAACACACAAAACGTGCCGAACCAGTACTTGCCTCAGCCAATCTGCGAGGTAGTCTTGGGAGGACATCCGTGGCGATTGCAAGTTTGATGCTTGGTATTGCAATGATGGTCAGTCTCAACATCATGATTTCTAGTTTCAGAGAAACTGTCATCATGTGGGTCAATCAAACTTTGCAGGCAGATTTATTTATTGAATCAACTTCGCGCTCTGAGGCAAGCAAAGGCGCCAAGCTCAGTCAGGCTCGAGTTGACGCTCTAAAAAATGTCGAAGGCGTTGAAGACATAGATAGCTTTGTTCAACAGCCATTTGTATACAAAGGAAGACTAACCAATTTAGGTTCAGGTAAATTAGACGTTTTAGAAAAGCACACCCAACTCAAATTTCTTGATGGTGAGCCTTTTGAGGCAGTCCACAATCGAATTAAGCAAAACGAAATGTCCTGCATTGTGACCGAGACTTTTGCCAATAAAAACGATGTTAAAAAAGGCGATGTTTTAGAAATTCCTTCATCAAAAGGATTGCTCAAAGTCACAATACAAAACATCTACTACGACTACGCAAGCGACCTTGGATACGTAATTTTGTCACGCCAGGTACAGCAAAAATATTTCCCTGCATCAGGTTATTCGAGTTGCGCCATTTACTGCAAACCT
The DNA here is from genome assembly GCA_964606665.1 of uncultured Candidatus Obscuribacterales bacterium. Lineage (GTDB taxonomy): Bacteria > Cyanobacteriota > Vampirovibrionia > Obscuribacterales > Obscuribacteraceae > Aved-18. The sequence goes on from CAZSHS010000041.1 coordinate 34,369, forward strand.
GGCTTTGATGCAAATGTCGTTCGCAGCAATTTGCTTGCCACCATGGAGCCCAATGCACGCGTAAATGTACTGACCAACAAAGAGTTGAGACAAGAAGTGCTGCGTGTGTTTGATGACACTTTTGCTATTACTCACGCGTTGCATGCCATTTCTGTGCTGGTCGCTATTTTGGGTGTGGCAAATTCGCTTTACGCAATGACGATGGAAATGCGACAGGAACTTGCCATTTTAAGATTCGTTGGTGCATCCATGAACCAGCTCAGACAAATTATTTTGTATCAAGCCGCCTTTCTGGGAGGACTTGGCGCCCTAAGCGGAACACTTGTAGGAGCCGTTCTTTCGCTCCTGCTCATAAATGTAATTAACAAACAATCTTTTGGCTGGACTATCAATTTATCCGTTCCATGGATTGCAATTACTGAGTCATTCTTGCTTGTTGTATTCTTCTCGGTAGTCTCAGGATTATTACCTGCGCTATCTATCAAAAATTTAGTAACACCAGATGCGGTGAGAAACCAATGAGAATACTCGCAACTCTACTGATACTACTTACTTTCGTTAATTCAACGGCATTGGCTGCTGGTCGCAATTTCGAGCTTGCACGTCCAGGCTACAAATACTCTTTTCCAAAGGACCATGGCAGTCATGAAAACTTCAAAACAGAATGGTGGTATTACACAGGCAATCTAAAAGGCGAAGACGGCAATCAATATGGATATGAGCTTACTTTCTTTAGATCGGCACTGAATCTAGATAGACCCATTCAAAATTCTATCTGGGCAATGCCAGATATTTACATGGCTCACTTTGCCATCACAGACGTGAACAACAAAGAGTTCTACACTAAAGCTAGACTGCAAAGACCCGGTCCCGACTTTGCTGGCAGCACCAAAGACAAACTAAAAGTCTGGACACTTAACTGGTCCGCCACAATGGACCAAGGCGAGAAACAAACTCTCAAAGCAAAATCAAACGACTGCACTTTAGAGCTTGAACTAAATCCACAAAAGCCACTTGTAATTCAAGGCGAGAACGGCATCAGTCGCAAAGCCGCAAAGGGCGACCACGCCTCACATTATTATTCGTATACCAGACTAAAAACCGAAGGCGGGCTTACAATCAAAGGCAAGCGTGTGAAAGTCACGGGTACTAGCTGGATGGATCACGAATTTGGGTCGAATCAATTAGATGAAAATCAAATTGGCTGGGATTGGTTCAGTATTCATTTAGACAACAACAAAGAGATTATGCTCTATCTGATGCGTCTAGAGGACGGCAGTTACGACCAGGCATCATCGGGCAGTTTGATTTCAGAAAATGGCAAGTTGACCCACTTAAAATTATCTGATTACAAAATAAAATCAATCGGTAAGTGGCGCAGCAACAAAACTAAAATCGAATACCCAATGGGATGGGAAATTGAAATCCCAGCCCAAAAAGTTCACTTAAAAGTCAGTCCTAAATTGGATAATCAAGAGTTCGCCCGTCAAGACGGCAACGCTGTGACTTATTGGGAGGGCGCCTGTTCTGTGCTAGGTATATACAACAACCAACAATGCAAGGGAGACGCTTATGTCGAGATGACAGGCTACGGCGACGCCTTCAAACTCAAAATATAAGCAAAAAAGATGGAAGCACAAGAAATCGATTTAAACAAATATCTGGGCACCTGGTACGAACAGGCGCGGTACGAAAACTTCTTCGAACGAAAATGCAAAAGCAATATTTCTGCCAAATACACTTTGCTCGACGATGGTTCAGTTGAGGTACTTAACAGTTGCACGACTCATTCAGGCAAATTTACTAAGGTTAAAGGAGCCGCCCATAAAGCAAAGTCTAAAGACGTCACTTTCAAAGTGACTTTCGCTCCTAAAATTTTGCGTCTTTTACCATTTGTATGGGCCAACTACACAGTGCTCTATGTAGACCCCAAGTATGAATTCGCCTTGGTGGGCGAACCAAGCAAGAAATATCTCTGGTTTTTGTCACGAGCCAAGAACGCTGATCCCGACATGTTTAAACGCGTGAAAGCGATTGCACAAGAACAAGGCTACGACTTGAGTAAGCTCGTTTATCCTGAATGATAAATCTGAATACAACCGTCTGGATCACAGGCGATCAGTGCAGCATGAAAAACACTGCCCTCAAAGCGGCAGACAAATCGAAGTCCATTATTTTGATGATTGAATCAGTTGCAAGAGGCAACCAAATTCAGTATCACAAAAAGAAGCTTGTACTTATTTATTCAATAATGCGCCACTTCAGACTGGAACTTGAAGATGCTGGCTGGAAGGTAGATTACTACGAAGAATATCCTAACTTTGCAAGAGCAGTGACTGAACATTTTGATAGATACAAAACATCCAAACTTGCGATGATGGAACAGTCTGAATTTGGTGCCAACGAAAAATTACAACAACTTGTGCCCAAATCTGTTGATGTAGAAATTACTCCACACTGTAATTTCATATCTACACACAAAGAATTCGAAGACCTGCACAAGACACCAGACTCGCGAGTGACGATGGAAAATTTCTATCGCATCATGCGCAAGAAGACCGGACTTTTGATGGACGGTTCAGATCCAGTTGGTGGCTCCTGGAACTATGACAAAAGCAACAGGTTGCCTCCCGACAAAGATTTCAAATGGAAAGAAATCAAAACATTCAAGCCAGACAAAATAACTCTGTCAGTAATAAAAATGGTCGATAAACATTTTGCAGACCATCCTGGTAGCACAGATAATTTCATCTACGCTGTAACACGAGCTGATGCGGTTCTTGCGGCAAAAGATTTTCTGGATAATCGCTTAAACGAATTTGGTCCACATCAAGATGCAATGCTTGAAGGTAAGCCATTTCTAAATCATTCTATTTTATCGCCATATATAAACACGTGCCTTTTGCATCCCCTAGAATTGGCTCGCAAAGCCGAAGAAGAATATCGTGAAGGGCGAGCACAATTATCCTCGGTCGAAGGTTTTGTCCGACAATTGATTGGCTGGCGTGAATTTGTCTGGCGCGTATACTGGCGCCTCATGCCCGAATACAAAGAGCGAAATGCACTTGGTGCCGATCATAAATTGCCCGAATTCTTCTGGACTGGCGATACCAAAATGCGTTGCATGTCGGATAGTTTGAAAACCACAATTGACTATGGCTATGCTCATCACATCGTGCGCTTGATGCTGCTTGGCAATTTTTCACTGATAGCCGGACTGTCTCCATTAGCTGTAAATGAATGGTTCACGCAGATGTTCGTCGATGGTTACGACTGGGTAATGGTGCCAAATGTGATTGGTATGACTCTGCACGCAGATGGAGGGTATGTTGGCACAAAACCTTATGCCGCGTCAGCAAACTACATCAACAAAATGTCTGACTATTGCAAAAAATGCAATTACGATCCAAAACAAGCAACTGGCGATAAAGCCTGTCCGTTTAACACTCTATACTGGGATTTTTTGATGCGCAACGAAGACCAATTCAAGTCTAATCACCGCATGGGAATGATGATGAAAAACCTTGCAGGCAAGCCCGATCACTGGCGTGCAGA
>CAZSHS010000042.1:0-24554 GCA_964606665.1 uncultured Candidatus Obscuribacterales bacterium
CGATGGGATCGGAGGCTTTTTCTAAATCAACACTGTTTCCAATTGTGTATTCGCAAACAATTACATTTCGTCCGTCGAATCTACCGGGGCAGTCTTTCCAGGTTGAGCCGTACTCGAATCCCTGCGGTCTTGAATTTTCAGATTGTGGATCATGGTCTATATAAGTCGGTGTGACCAGGATTTTGCATCCTCGACTATATAATAAATTTAAGACGCTTGGTGGATATTCATTTAAGGCGTCTCTGATATCCATGACAAGAAGGGTCGAGACTTCCGGCCTGTTTTTGAGCGGTTTTACCTTGCCCACCATGGCATTCACAATGTCGCTTGGATCGGTCAAGCGCTTGGACCTCGCATTAACTGCTCCAAGCATTTCTACATCACCGCCTGCGTTATCACCTACCCGGGAAGCATTTCTCGCCGCATTCTTGGAAAAATTAGGATCGTGTTTATATAGATATGTCCTGATTCCGTTTGTTTGAGGGCGGTCAGGAAACTTTTTAAGTATTACCCAATAGGCATCAATTGCCTCGCTATCTCGTCCTAACTTGAATAAGCTGGCTGCCAGATAACAATGTGCGTTGAAATTTTTAGAGTCGGCATCAACAATCGCTTGAAAAACTTCGCTAGCTTTGTGGAATTGACCTTTGTTAAAAGCTCTTGTCGCATCCTCCATCGGAGTTGCAAGTACACTTGGACAACTGGTGAAAACGACTGCAGATGCGGCAATACATCTTGTAAGGGCGTTAAATTTTAGATGGTTCCATACTGGCATAATCGAGTACAGAGTATAAAGCAAAATGCTATATTTGAATTGCCAGAAACGCCAAAAACAGCAAGACTGTAGGAAATACATATGTCAGCTAGCGATAGAAAACCGGCAAAGAAAAAGAAAGACGACGCATTTCTCAAAGACTACGACAGTAGAACCGAGAAAATGAATCTCAGTTATGACTTGGCCGGCGCCGCTTGCTATTTTCCGTTCTTTCCCCTGGCGTCTTATTTCTGGTTGCAGAACGAAGCTAAATCTAACGAGTACTTGCGCTTCAATTCAATTCAGAGCCTTGTCTTGTTTTGCATCTGGCTTACTTTTGGTGTCGCACTTGGTACCATCAAAGCAGTCGTCGACCAGATACCCTTTGTGGGAGCCATTATCGGCATCTTGTTTTTAATTATTCAAATCATGATATCGGTAGGGTATGGCATCGGTTGTATTCGCCTTGGATTCACTACTAAAGCCGGTAAGAAAGCCAAAATTCCTATCATGAGTAAGCAAATAGAAGAGTATATGAAAAAAAATCCAACTAGTGGTAACGACGACTCGGTCAAAGCAATTTCGCAAGACGAAGAGCAGAATCCTTAGAATTGCTTAAGAACCGCCGTTCTTAACTGTCTCAATCAAAAGTAATGTTAATAGGTAAGATTTTTGCCTGGTTGTAAAAGGTAATCTGATACTAGTATGTTGGAAGGTTTTCTTCTAACTATGCGGAGTCAGTCGTGCCAAGAGCCAAAATAGTAAGTGTTGCAGGGGTTGTCCCTCCTAAAGTCGTCACAAATTACGACCTGGAAAAGATGATCGAGACATCCAACGACTGGATCGTCGAGCGCACAGGCATTCATCAACGTCACATCGCCGAAAAAGGTGTCACAACCTCCGACCTTTGCTATGAAGCCGCTGTAAACTGTCTTGCTCAAGCTAAGGTTGACGCTAAAGACATCGACCTCATTATTGTCGCAACTATTACCCCGGACATGTTGCTGCCCGCTACAGCCTGTCTGGTTCAAAAACGCCTTGGCTGTAACAAAGCCTGGGGTTTTGATATGTCTATTGCATGTTGCGGATTCATTTATGCCTTGCAGGTAGGCGGCGAATTTATCAAGAGTGGCGCACACAAAAACGTACTGGTCATCGGACTTGACGTAATGTCTTCCATAATCGATTTTACCGATAGACAAACTTGCATTATCTTTGGCGATGGTGGTGGTGCGGTTCTTTTGCAACCGAGCACCGAGACAGACGCAAAGGATGTTGGACTGATTGACTTTATCTTCGAAGTTGACGGAAACGGTGGAGACTCACTCTGTCTGCCTGCTGGTGGAAGCAAAATGCCTGCAACGGTAGAAACGGTCGAGCAAAAACAACACTTCGTCAAGCAAGACGGCAAAGTGGTATTTAAATATGCCACCAGAAAAATGCCCGAGCTGTGCGTCCAGATTTTGGAGCGCAATGGTTTTACTGGCGATGACGTGGATGTATTCATCCCTCACCAGGCAAATCTTAGAATCATAACTGCAGCCGCCGACCGCATGAAAATGCCGATGGAGAAAGTGATTGTAAATATCGGTGAGTTTGGTAACACCACCGCAGGCACGCTACCGCTTGCGATGCACAGCGCGTTGAAAGAAGGACGATTGAAAAAAGGCGACCTGGTATTGTTCGCTTCTATCGGTGCAGGATTTTCTGCTGGTGCTCTACTTATGCGCTGGGGCTATTAACTTCAGTCTCTAATTCTTTGCAGTTAATTACGATGTCGTTATCTTTAGCATCGACTTCGACACTGCCACCATCTTGCAGTTTGCCAAATAACAATTCTTCAGACAAAGGCTCACGCAATTTTTGTTGAATCAAGCGACCCATTGGTCTTGCGCCATAAGCTTTGTCGAAGCCATTTTTGGTGAACCATTCGACTGCTGCATCTGTAATTGAAAGAGTCACTTTTTTGGCTATTAGCTGAGTTTTTACTTCACCAACAAACTTGTCGACTACTTGTTTGATATCGCGAATAGTTAATTGATTAAAGACAACCCAAGCATCCAGTCTGTTTCTAAACTCAGGACTGAATGTTCGCTCAATAGCTTCTTTGCCTCGACTCTTACCTGGTGTCATATTGAGCTTGGCACCAATTGTAGTGTCACTTGATTCTGCCACTTTGAACCCGACACCATCGCTCAACATATCGCGAGCACCAGCATTGGTGGTCATGATTAAAATCACGTTTCTAAAATCGACTTTTTTGCCGAAATTGTCTGTGAGCGCTGCATGGTCCATAACTTGCAACAAGATATTAAAAAGATCGAAGTGCGCCTTTTCAATTTCGTCAAGTAATACCACACAGTGTGGATGCTTAATGACAGCGTCAGTCAGTTGTCCGCCCTGGTCATAACCGACATATCCTGGAGGTGCGCCAATCAAGCGCGATACAGTATGCTTCTCGCTAAATTCACTCATATCGAAGCGAATCATTTCGATACCTTGAATCTTGGCTAGTTGTTTTGCAAGCTCTGTCTTACCAACCCCAGTTGGACCGGAAAAAAGAAAAGATCCAATTGGTTTTGTAAGATTGCCTAAGCCAGAGCGAGATAATTTGATGATTTTTGCAATCTGTTCGATTGCATGATCCTGACCATAAATGACGCTTTTGAGCTCTGATTCCAGATTCTGCAAACGAGTTTTGTCTTTGGCAGAAACAGACTTGACTGGAACACGCGCAATTGATGCCACCACAGTCTCTACATCATCTAAAGTGATGTCGGGATGTTTGTTCTCATTTTCAGGACGCAGCTTCACTTTGGCCCCGACTTCATCCATAACGTCGATGGCTTTATCGGGTAAGAATTTATCGTTTATATGTTTTGCTGCAAGTTCAGCAATAGCAGTGATAACATCATCAGAATATTTGACGTGATGGTGCTCTTCGTAATAATGCTTTAAACCGCGCAAGATACGGATAGTATCTTCGTGACTGGGTTCGACCACTTCCACTTTTTCAAATCGGCGGGCAAGCGCTTTGTCTTTTTCTATTGATTGTTTGTAATCTTGATAGGTTGTAGAACCTATGCAACGCAAACTTCCAGAAGATAGCGCGGGTTTTAAAATACTTGCAGCATCAATGAAACTTCCGTTTTCTTTGCCAGCACCAACTATGGTTTGAATTTCATCAATGAATAAAATAGCGCCTGGTTTTGCTTGAAGCTCTGCAATGACTGCTTTCAAGCGCTTCTCCATCTCGCCTTTGAAAGCGGCACCAGCCAAAATAGAACTCATTTCAAGTCCATAGACTTCTGCCGTTTTAAGTGCCTTAGGCACTTCGCCATGATGAATTTTTAGAGCAAGACCCTCGGCAATAGCTGTTTTACCAACACCTGCTTCACCCACCAAGAGTGGATTATTTTTGCGACGTCTGGCAAGGATTTGAATGACTCGATTTACTTCGTTTTCTCGACCGACTAAATGGTCTATTTGTTTGTTTGCTGCTTTCTCAAGCAAGTTAACGCAAAAGGCTTCAAGTGCAGTAACTTCTTCTTCATCTTCGCCGTTACTGTCACTGTTTGCGCCTGCGTCATGACCATGGTTTGACGACTTGCCGTATTCGGCTGACACGCCGTTGTCGTTTTTTGTAAGTCCATGCGAAATATAACTGAGAATATCTAAGCGTGAGATGCCATGCGATTCAAGCAAGAAAGTTGCATAAGACCTTTTCTCGTCAAAGAATGCAGCAAGAATATTTCCAGCATCAATATTAGCTCTTCCAGATGAGCGAGCCTGTATTATTGCGCGTTGAAAAACACGCTCGTAAGACGCTGTCTGAGACAAAACATATTCGGAGCTGTCATTCATTGCTTCATATGTTTCGTCCATGAAAGTTAGAAGCTCTTTTTTCATCGCGTTAGGTTTGCCACCACATTTAGTGATAACGTCTTTGCCCACTTTGTCGTCTAATAGAGCTAACAGTAAATGTTCAAGCGTAAGAAACTCATGCCGACGTCTGATGGCTTCATTCGCCGCATTATTTATAGCCTTTTCCAGTTCTGCCGTTAACATTATTCGGGTTCCGTGCTGCACATTAGGGGAAATTCGTTTTCTCGGGCTGTGTCAATTACCTTTTTGACTTTAGCTTCGGCAATCTCGTAGGTATAAACTCCTGCTATGCCGATGCCTTGTTGATGGACATCCAGCATGATTCTTACAGCGTCTTCTTCTGTTTTTTGAAACACAGTAACCAGAATGAAGACTACAAATTCCATGGTGGTGTAATCGTCGTTATGCAACAAAACCTTGTACAGAGGCGGTTTTTTAACTTTTTCTTTGGTTTTAGTTTGACTAGAAGTACCAGGAGTGCCCTGTGTGCCTGTTCCTGTGCCTTGTCCGCCGCTCATCGAGATCTCAATCATAACCAACTACTTTTCACCTATATAGGCTATTCTACCCAAATACTCTTGTGATTTCCCGATTCTCAAAAGGCAGACAGGCAAGGGGCTTTGCCCGTTCTGATAATTGAATGGCACTTTGGGGTTGTAGGCAGAGGTCGGCATGTTGAGCAGCTTTTTTCTTGGTCGGAATTTGTTGACTTAATCAACTAAATTACTTGATTAAATCAAGTAATTTCAAGTGACAAAATAGTGACTATTGGAAATTAGCGTGATATTGTTGAAACATGAAACGTAATCTACAGCGATATCAAAGCTCACAATTGTGCCGTTATTACCGCGGCTAGGCATTTGGCTTTGCAATGTTCAATCAGTAGATATTCAAAAACTTTCAATTGAATTTCAATTATTTACCTGGCAAAGCTTGATTAAATTTTGCGTGCACGTTGTCACCATATGCGGTGGCGGACTCATGCGTGCAAATTGAGCCAAATTCATCGGCGAGTGGCAGAGTGGGTGATTGCGCCTGCCTGTAGAGCAGGCCTGTAAAAAGCACGTAGGTTCGAATCCTACCTCGCCGAATTTTTTTACTTAAGCGATCTCTTCGGGCACTTCCAGTGCAGCTTGACTTTCTCTCTAGGCAAATCAATGAGCGCTTTGGCGTTGGGGCTTCCAGCCGTCTCAGGAAACTCGATTGTGAAAGCAACCTGGTAATCCATTACCACTGTTCCTGTTTCACCTTTGCGCAAAGTGACTATGTTGCCTTCTCCAAGACCGTCGTCGATATTTTCTAGGTCTTCCAAGAGCTCGACTACATCGATCATTTCAATCTCTTCCATTGGAAAATCTTCCAGGTACTTTTTTAGCGCTGCGGTTTGCACGGGTCGATTCAATTTTTCCAGCACCAAAACGCATCTATGCGCCGCTTCCAGAACACGAGGGGTTTGAAAAAGATCCCAGCGTTCTGCTTGAGCAAGAAGTTTTGTAAGCAAATACAATGAAGCAACATAATCGTCTTTGAAAAATTGATCGTTGGCTACTTCCAACATTCGCAGTAAGCGGCGACTTCTGCTGGCGGGAATGTCTTTATCGTCCCAATCAGAATCGACTACATTTTGTTTATTGAAAGCATATTCGTCAAAATAGATATCCAAAGGAGAGGAAAGTTCATTATCCGCACAAGTGTCATCAAGAATAAATTGATCCGGATTATTGCGAACGTAGGAATTCAACGTCTGCTCTCGGTCTCTATCTAGTTTGTACCAGCGACTGTCTTCTTCACCGAAGTTTAGGGAAGAATACGACTCGGAAAATTTTTGAAGCAGTTCTTTGGTTGATTCAGATTTGCGCACTTCATCGTGGATGCTTTTTCTCGTGACTGAAGCAAGGACCGATTTCAACGGCTCGGCATGCTTATCGCCGCATAATCGGATAAGAGCTTCAAGTGCCTGTTCAGCATGGTTACCGGAATTGAATAAATACTGGTTAAATCCGCCGTTAGAAACTTGGGAATGAACTTCATAAATCAAAGCTACGTCACGAAGTGCTGGAGAAACTCGCGAAACGAACTCAGAATCCTCTTCGGCTACCGCTTGTTCGATTCTCTTGAAATAATAATCTTGTATCTCATAAGCTAAATCCTGGTCCGGAATGCTTTGCAAATACTCTAGCGTCAATCCTTTTGAAAGATTGACCAGGCAATTGTGGATATTTTCGAGGCAAAATTGAGGGTGAGTCATAGTTCAAATAATTTTGTACTACTGACATCGATCTCGACGAGATTTTAAGCAAAAGGTCTGCGTTTTAATCGCGTTTTTGAATCTGGAGTATCGTCGTACTTTTTTGACTTTTGCGTGATTTCTTTTAGAAGTTCTGGGTGATTGTGCAAAATGGTAAGTAAATGTACCAAAGCAACAGGAGGTTTGGTCTTACCGTTTTCATAACGTGAAAACGCATTCACGCCACCACCAAAAATTTCGGCTGCCTCCTTTTGGTCAAGTTTTAATTTCTTGCGAGTTGCAATTATAAATTCGGGATCGACGGAAGCACTATTCACCTCTTTGTTGAAAGCTAGCATTTCGGAACTTAGATATTGTGATTCTTCTTCATTGTGAACAGATTCTCCACAGGTTGAACAGTAAAAGCCTCCAACGTTATGAATGGAAGTAGTCTCTCCTTTGTATGTGTAAGTAAGGTCCCGAACTTGATGCACCATTTTTGCTTTTCCGCACGTCACGCACTTCATGTTAAAGCTCCTTAAATGAAATGACTACAACATTTTTCAAGATTTGAACCTTTAGATAAATGTCTAAGTCCATTGCTGGATATCGATATACGTCCTGCCAAATACTATTGTCATGATTGCTTGTCATACTTTTATAAAAGTCTTTTGATTCCAAATTTAAAATTACCTCTTTCATGTCTTCGAATGTAAATCCGATTGCTATCGCGTCTTTCAAAGCCGTTTTAGTAGCACGCACTAATCCTAATGACACCAAAGTCTTCACCTGAGATAAAGGATAGTGAGCGATTTGCTTTTCCATACCTTAAATTAACCTAAAAGGTTGTTTTTGGCAACTAGGTTAACTGGTTCGGTTTAGGATTTTCGCGGAGCTTCTACTATACTGGAAGCATGGAGAATGCAATTCCTGCTATTCAAAACGCATTTCGTAAGCGCGGGAAAGCTCTGATGTTCGGGATTTTGGCTGGAATTCTAAGTTGCTTGGTGTGTTCTTTGGTTTATGCAGTGATTGCTGTCTGGGGGTATTTTGAGTTCAATTGCGGCCAGCAAATGTCACTTGCCAGTGCGGACTTAAGCACTCGAAATTCCACAATGTTGATTCCAGACTTCCTGATCAGGCAGTTACAGATGATTGCAGTGCAGATATTTTTTGTTCGAAACTTCAGTATTTATATTTTAGTGGGAGTGCTCACTGGTCTTAGCTGGGACTTCTTGCGTGCGAAAAACGCACCTATCTTCCTGAAGTTTTCGGTAGTCGGTATTTTTATTTTTGTTTCTTTTGAGTTGTTTAGAACGTCTTTTCCTGCGCTTCGAGGAATTATGGGAATTACATTTTAAGATTATGTATAAACGAATTATGTTTACAGTCTCACTATTCCTTTGTACGAGTTCGTGTAATTCTTCTGTACATCAAGGTCTCGAGGGGCGAGAAGTCGGAGCGATGTATCAGTATCGACAGAGCCAAGTTCCTACAGAATCTCAAAAGAGGGATGGAGAGCGGGCGCTAAAGCGATGGAAGAATGCTTCAACCAATAACAAATATTTCTTAGCAGACAAAATAGTACTTGGGCAAGTCTTAATTGGTAAAACTAAAAAAGAAGTTGATGACACGCTTGGCGAGATAGAGATTCTGACCAACGAGTCAAGTCAATATATGTTGGTTGCGCCGATGATGGCACAAGAAAGTTCAGCAGCGTTAGTTGCAAAATATGGTGCGGATGGCAAAGTGAATAGTTGTTATATCGATGTGAACCGATAGCAACGCGTGAATCTATTATTTTTTCTTGGCTTTCTTAAGCTGCCTCTGGTGCGCTGCTCTTCGCTGCTCGAAGCGCTTATTTCTTTCTATAGATTCTTTGTCGCTTGAGGCATGAACATCTTTGTAGTTCAAAACGTTTTTTAATTTTTCAGAATATTTTGGACCAAGTTGCTTGTCCAATTTGATAGCTAGGTTGGCGAATTTTTGATATAGCGAGTCGCTGCAATCGCGGCCATCAGATTGACGATGAATGCTCTCGGTGGCAGCGCTATATAAATCCGCTTGCACAGGTAGACTTACTTTGTGAGTTGCTATGAATTGATCTGCGAGTACGAATGAGTGGGCGCAGTCGCTGCCGTAAAGATTCTCTCCAAAGCTGATTCCCAATGCTTGTAAGGACTTTACTAAGAAATCAGGATTTGACTTTGCGAGTCTGCCAGAACGTACTGCCAAGTCGTATTCATCCCATGCTTTGCGCCCCTCTTCAACTAAAGTGAAACTAACTGCATACACCAAATGACTCATGTCACTCTCTATACTGCTTTTGCCGAATCGCGTATCACAAGCCAATTGCACTTCGGCACAAAGTTCGTGGCGAGGTTTTTTTGAATCGTAATACGTTTCGCACATGGTCTCCATTAAGACCACAAATAGCTTTTGCCAGTCGCTTGATGTTGTCGAGTTATCTGAAATTATTTTCCTGACGTCAGATTTCATATTCTCGTCGCTAGCATCTTTGTAAGCTTGCACAATTTTTTCCACCGGGGCGCTTCTAAATTCATTTATTGATTTAGGAAGCGGCGTTGCCTTTTTTTCAGAGAATGCAGGTTGGCTATCCCACATGATAGCTGCAAGGAAAAAACTGCAAAAAATAATTCGCGTCAAAGTTGAGAATTTATTTTGCATGCTTGCTTTCTCGCTCGCAGTCTTCCCGATCTTGCCGATTTCGTTCTCTTTGGTAAGCTTCGTTATCCTCTTCTTGCAATTTTTCCCATTTTTTGTGGAGCGAAAGGTATGTGTTGCAAGTATTTTTGCAGTAGTTAAATGTGCCTGAAAGCTCCTCCGCCTCGCTTGTGTGCTCGGTAAGTTTTAGTGTTTCAATCAAAGTTTCGACAGTTGGCACCACCAAGTTACCATTTTTATCTTCAAAGAAATTGAGAATCGAAAGCTCAAGCAATTGCACTGCTTTTTCTGGTTTTTTCTTGTCGAGGTAAACGCGAGCAAGCTTCAATTGTTGCTGCCCCAAGTCTTCGTGTCCATTGCATCGAAATGTTGGACTCCATTGCAAAAAAGCTTTTCTGTTTTTCTGAAGAGACCGCATTGCGGTAGTATCTCTCTCCAATACCTTGAGACTATTCTGGTAATAATTCATAAACTGTTTGAAATCGATTTTGTTTTTATTGTCAGGAAGACCTATGGTAGTCGGCTTGCGGCGCCATGCTCCATGGTACCATTCTTTATTTTTTGCTCTATCCCTGATAGACACTTTCAATATCAATTCTCTTGCATCCAATACTCGGGCTCTGTCTTGGTGCAAATCAATAAGATGTTTGTCGCAGTCTTCCAATAATCTCTCCCACTCCCACCATTCGTCTACAATTCGAGGATCTCTGGTCGGATCTGAATTCCAATGAAAATAGACTTCTATCAATTCTTTGATTGTTGATAAAGCGGAGGCTTTGTCGCCTAGCTTCAGTTCTATGTCTATGTGTTTAGTCAGACTATCTGCTAACGTGAACGCAGAATTCGAAGTAGGCAATTTAGCGAGAGCAATAAATTGGCTTGAATAGTCCTTTGCCGATTTAAAATCTCTTTTTGCAAAAAAATAATCTCTCGTTTGTGAAAGTGTGTCCTCAAGTTCTCTTAAGCATTCTTCAGTTGGGGCTTTGGAATAAACACTTCTTAGGTCGTTAAGCTTTTTGGAAAATTCTCTTTCGATTGTTTGCGCAGAAGACAGATCTTTTTCGGGATTTCGAATTAGCCCAATAAACAGTATCGCTCCACTTTCATCGTCGCGCACTACGATTATAAACGGTCTGTTCACTACCATCTCGAAAGGTTTTTGACCGTCTCCTCCTAGTACCACTTCAGCATGGGTAAATGCTGATGCCTCGGTGCCACGCTCGTTAACAATGAGCTTGAGCTTTTGAGTTATTTGGTCAAGATAAGCGGATTTATTTTTATCCATTCCGCTTAAGTCAGCTTTTGGGGTGAAAACTTCTCTGGCACCGAGTTCTTGTAGCGCCTTTGTGAATGAAGAATCAACAGTAACAGCAAAGCGTGGAAATGAAAGAGAGCCCATTTTATATTGCATGGTTTTAACGCGAGCTGTGAAGTTTGTCGCGGTCATTTCAGATAGAATTTTTTCCGGCTTCTGTCCTTTTTTGGGCAAAATGACGTACATCGAAAACGGCGATTGTGTACGTCTATTTACAGATCTGTAAGGAAGTCGGATTGTCTGACTGTCCGCCAGTTCGGCATAACCAACAGAGTCTTCAAAAAATTTGTGCATCATATCGACGGACATCTTCGAGCCATCGTTCTGAAAGAAATTTTCTGGAGTGGTGCCTGTAGGATCAAACTGATCATTCCAAAGTGCCTTAAAATAAAGAACGTTAATAATCCCGACGTTCGATGCATTAATATCTAGTGAGTTCAAAGTAATCGTGTTTTTTGATTTTTCCTTAACCCATTCGATAACTTGCGCACTTAGCTTGTCGGGCGAGCTTGCCGTTTGCGTGGCTCCATCAAACTGGGTGCGAAATCTTTCTTTGAAAGCAGAGTCAAAAGCAACACTATTGGGTGCGTAAATAGAACTGGCAAATGTTACGTCAACATCGGGTATGCGCCGGGTGATGTGTTTGTAGACTTTTGAACATTCGGCTGACGAAAATGTCTTTTTCAACGATAGTACTTTCTGCAATTCGTCTTGGGTTTTACCTTTAGCGCCCGTCGCTAAAACAGATGTACAGGCAGCAATTCCAAGCGGCGCGATGACTACATTCTCGTTTTTATTCTCTGTTTGAAGTAGTTCCTTTAAAATTCGAAGAGAAAAGTCATTTAACTGAGAGGCTGCGACTTTCACATCTTCTTGCTGCTTCTTTTTAGTAGTGGTTGGAGGTGAGCCTGCAAGCGTCGGAAGTTGGGTGAATTGGAATAAGGCAAACGACAGAGAAAGCGTCGCTACGACTGATTTTCGTCTGAGCCAAATTGCCACTCTGTCATACCTCGCTGAGTTGCATTTAACAACATTCGTATCAGTCTTGTTTGAAATTCGGCGAATTATGTCGATAGGTCGCAAAATTTCGCAATGGATCCCTAAATAAACGATCGGCACACTTCATCAAAGTATTTTTGAAAAAGTGAAATATGCATTTTGAAAACGCCTTTGCCTACCCATTCGAATTTGCGATGGTTAGGGTCATCTGCAAGTGTATATTTGCGCGAGTGCTTTCCATGTGGATTTCGCATCGTGATCATGCCACTTGCAGCATCGAATCCAATTATTGTATAGGCGTGTGAGTTGACTACTAAGTCGGGTAGGCTTGCAGTTTTAAACCCTGCGTCAGTGGCGCAAATGATGGGGTTTTTGGAAGAAACAGCACCAGCAATAAAGCTAGAAAGTTCTTGGGCACTTTCTTTTGTGGGATTGATAGATTGAGCTTTACAGCCAGTGATGCAGCCCATGCCGATAGAAATATCTCGCGACCCTTCGTTATCTGGAAACTTCTTTACTTGTGCACATTCTATAAGTGCTGCCCAGAGTGATTTGTCTGAAACTCCCACTTTGCTCAATTCTTGTTCGGTTATTTTATATTCTTGACCATCTCCCGGAAACCGAACAACGTATGTGTTTGCGTCGCCAATTTTTATCATGCTTGCAAGCAATCGTTGTCCTTTGGGCAATTCAGCAAGAGCCGCCATTGAAGCCTCGAACCAACAGTTGGGATTAAACGCTTGATCAATTCCCGATGCACCGTCTGCTGCAATTTGTTGTGGCGTGAAAGCTAACGCACCTCTGCGAGCATTTTTATCTATTGCGAATTTAGGTGTTTCTGCATCTTCTTCATCGTCATCATCGTCGGTTTTTCTTTTACTTGCTTTTGGCTTACTTTCGCCAGGCTGCGCGCTAGCAGTTTTGGTTTTATCTTCTGTTTTTGTGTCGTTTTTTTGTGCAGCGGCTAATTCTGGAAATAATTTCTTTGCAAATTGGGCTTCGCGGGTGGTACCAAAATTTTGGACAATATACTGACAAAGTTGTCTTGCTCTGCCACGTCTATTGGCAGCAAAATTAGCAAGAGCCGCATGATAACAAAGTTGAACAGATGGAGGGCTGGTACGAAGAACAGATTCAAATGCATCGGCTGATTCGACATACTTCTTCTCTGTATACTTTGCAAGGGCACTAGCCGCAGTCGGTGCTGCATCGGCTGCTAGTGTAGGAAGATTGAATGAAGCGATTCCAGCGAGTCCCAAAAGCAATGCAAATTTTTTCATCACTTTTAAGCCTTATCAATACGCTTGTCTGGAATTTGGAACCAGAAAGTGGCACCTTTGCCAAGCGCACTGCGGACGCCAACCTTACCGCCATGAGCTTCTACAATGGCTTTACAAATTGCAAGTCCAAGTCCTGTACCTTTCTTTTCGCCTTCGCTGCCGGTGCCTACTTGTTTGAATTTTTCAAAGACTATTTCGAGTTTGTCTTCTGGAATACCGGGACCTTCGTCGATGATTTGAAATTCAAGTTCGTGCACGCCGCGTTTCACTTCTTGTGTTTTGACAGCGACAGTAATGTTCGAATCTTTGGGCGAGAACTTTATGGCGTTACCAACCAGGTTTACGATCACGCGCACCACGCGGTCGGCGTCGACTTCGATTTGGCGGTCTTCGAAGCTTGGTATCAGTTTGATATTTTTCTTGTCGGCTTGCGGTTTGATCATGCCGATTGCATTGTCTACTAATTTTGAAATTGTCACATCTTCATAGTTTAGAGTTAATCCGCCCGACTCGTATTTTTCGACGTCTAGCAAATCGTTAATCATGCTAATGAGCGAAGACACAGACTGCTGGGCTAAAACAACCATTCTGTTGCCCTTGTCGTTAAGTGTTCCCACAACGCCTTCGAGCATCATATCTAATACCATATTTAAAGAGGTCAAAGGAGCGCGAAGGTCGTGACTGACCATTGCCATGACTTCTTGTTTCAGTTTTTCGGCTTCTTTACGCTCGGTTATGTCGTGTAAAACGCAAAAAATCAAATCGTTGTGCGGGGCATATTTTGCTGTCCATTCATAAAAATAAAACCTGCCATCCTGGCTTCTGACGCGAGCCTCGAACAAAATTTCAGTGTCCATGCCCTGACATTTTTGCAGATTTAAATAAGTCTCGTCTTTGTCTTCTGGGTGAATAATTGAAATTAAATTACTTCCAAGCAATTCTTCAAGCTGGTATCCAAGGCGTTTTGTAATAGCCGGATTCAATTCTGACATGCGTAAGTTTTCGTCTAATGAGCAAATAATTTCTGCGGTGTTGTCGATCATCGCTCGTTCTTTTTCACGAGTGATGGTCAAATCGCGACTCAGTGTATGAATAACGCCATCCAGTTTTGCTAATTCGTCTGAGCCTTTGATTGGTTCGGCAAGTGGTTTTCCGGCAGCAACACTCATTGTGTTCGACATAATTGTGTTGAATCGTCGCGCAAAAGTTAAACTAAAACCAACAGCAATAAATGCAGCGATTGCTACTGTGACGAGTGCAGCGCCTTCGACTGTGTGTTTGAGTTGGTCGCGCACTTCGCCTTGCTTTTCTTGACGACGCTTACGCAGTTGTGTTTCTTTTTCGACTAATCGCAAGCCTGTGCTATTGACACGACGAATGAAAGATTGCAACTTGCCTACTATTCGAATGCTGGCAAGGTCGACCGATTCTTCGGGCATGCCTTCGGCCATTGTGAGCGCTTCGGTGATATCGTCTATGATACCAACGAATGCTTTTAATTCTTTCGCTCGCTCAGGCGATGAATTAGCGATTTCTTTTAGAGCTTTCGTGTGAGTTTGTACGTTTTCGAAAAGCTCGTGAAACTCAAAGGCGAAACTTTCGGTACTGGTTGCTTTGAACATCATCATTGAGCCAGTAGCCATGAAAATGTCATTCAAGATTAAATTGACGTGGATGAGCGAGTCTACCGCGCGAGCTTCTTGCTGGCGGTCGCGCTCCACTTCGTTTAAGACGTGGTCGATAACGCCTAAGAAAGATAACTGGATCACCATCGGGACCAAAAGTAATAAAGCTAGCTGATGGGTGAACTTGAGCATTTAATCTTGGGCGACCAGTTTCTAGTTGTTCATTAAATTTTGCCAGAACCATGGGAATCTTACGATATTGACAGCCATCTTTGCGGTTTTCACCATATGGCAGCAGTCGCCCCCTCTTTAAACTAAAAGAACAAAGACAAGGACACGCGGCACAAATGAGCGAAGGCGAAAACCAAGCCAAAAACGAAGCGGTCACCGAGGTAGCCTCGGCGAACGATTCTTCGGTTTCGTCCGCGAACAAGCTTGCTTCGGATACTTTTGCTTCGCCTGCGACCAGAACCGACACTGTTGTTCAAACCGCCGCCGACAATTTGCTTCTCGCCCGCGCCACCTTCGATGCGCCGGCAAACAACCCCGTAGTCAATCCAGTCGTCAAACCTGAGACTGTAAAACCTGCAACCCTCAACCAACCCGAAAATACCGTCAATTCTTATAACTTGCCTCTTGCCAATACTCAGGGGCTTTTGAATCCTAATTTTGATGCTCGCAACTTGAGACTCGACCCCAGATTACTCGACCCTCGCCAGAAAGCCGGCTTCTATGGCAATGTCCAGAACGCAGAAAGCGACATATTCCCTTTCTTCGCCCAAGAGCGCCTTCGTCCAGAAGTTCGCATTGAAAATCTAAACAGAACCCAAATCTCGGATCGCCCTGAAATTCAGGAAATCATCAACGCATCCAAGTTCTACAACGGTGCGGTTTTGTGGCACGGAACCAAGTATGAGCGCTCTGTTTCGGAAGGTCGCTTCGCTTCCGCCGCTGCTGTTTCGCGCGTTTTGCAAGATGTCGGCTACAACTATGCCGATTCTTCCAAGCCCGCCAATCTTTTGAATAAGCTTATAGCTAATGGATGGGAAGTGGTTGGCATGAGTCAGGCTAAACCTGGCGATGTGGTCATCG
Source organism: uncultured Candidatus Obscuribacterales bacterium (assembly GCA_964606665.1). Lineage (GTDB taxonomy): Bacteria > Cyanobacteriota > Vampirovibrionia > Obscuribacterales > Obscuribacteraceae > Aved-18. The sequence goes on from CAZSHS010000042.1 coordinate 15,863, forward strand.
GCGGTAAAACTGCCACCCCATGGCGCGAAGGCAACGAAAATGCCGTTGCTGGAATCGTCGGACCAAACGGCACTGTGTACTCAACTGGTGGCGAAGGCGGTCGCTGGACCCAGGGAACAATGGACCAGCTTTTCCCAGCCGACCAGTATAAAGACCAAATTTGGGTGCTCAGACCTCCAAAAGGTTTGCCACCTATAAATGATTTCAATCCTCCGGCGATGGATAACCCCAACGCCATGATGCCGAATCAGATGCCTGAAATGCCCGGTCGCATTAACTTCGACCAGTTTAGCTCTACTTTCAGAAATCATGTTCAGCGCGATTTTAATCAGCCAAATCCTAATATGCTTCCTGGCTATAACCCGAACGCTCAGTTCGAACAGCCAATGCAACCCAATCAATATAGATTGGATCAAATGCCACAACAGTGGGTGAACCCAAGACAGCCCCTCGATGCTCAAAGCGAGCGTCCGCCAGTTCCACCTCCAGGCGTTAATGTTTATGAGTTCTATGATGCTTATTACAAAAATAAGTGGGAGCAGTATTACAAAGCCAAATATGAGCGCGGCGATTTCAACCGTCCAGGCAATGACAGAACCCAGGGTCCAGAAATAATCGATGGTCCTCGCAGTCAGCAACGCTCCGCTCAGATTTTCGACTTAGCACGACGCGCTGTGGGCAGACCTTTGTGGCAGTCCTCCGAATGGGCAGATAAGACCGAGAATGGCAGATTGGGCTCGGCAACCAGTGTTGGCGAAGTGCTTAAAGCGGCTGGATTCGATTATGCGCACTCTCCAGGTGTTGCTGATTTGTCTAAGACTCTCATTCGTCACGGTTGGCAGCCAACCGCTTTGAACAACCTCAGAGCTGGTGATATCATATACGGTGCAACCCAAGATGGTTGGGAAAATAAGAGTGGTCCTACTGCTTCGATGGGTATCGTTGGCGAAAACGGTTTTGTCTACATTTGCGATCGTCGTACCGGCAACTGGGCGCGCATGAGAATGGAAGAAGCGTTCCCACCAGAACAGTATGGTCGTCGCTTGTGGGCTGTTCGTGCACCGGAACGCGATGTTACTCCAACCGTTGCAGACCCACCCAGACGCAATCAGTATCCAACAGACAATCCAAACAATCCCAGCTATAGCCCAGAACAACCAACCTACTCGTCAGCAATGGCTGATGCCATTGCCAATGCAGCCGTTCAGTCAAATGGCAGGCAAATGTGGCGCACTACTGGAGCCAATCTTGGTTGTGCTGAATCCATTTCCAATGTTCTCAAAGCCGCCGGTTCGGACGTTGGAAATCACACTATGAACGCCGCCTTGTTTGATGCACTGCAACAAAAAGGTTGGACCGTTATTCAGACAGATAAGAGCTATGCTCAAGCCAAGCCTGGCGATGTGGTTTTCGCAGGTAGAAGACCAGGAATGGAGTGGAGAAACATACAAGGTGGTGCACACGCAGGTATAGTGGGTACCGATGGAAAAATTTACAGTAACAGCTCTAGAACTGGTGTGATTGTAGGAGTCGACACGCAGCGTTGGACTTATGATCCGCGTTACCAGAGCTTCTTCATTTTGAGACCACCTGGCAGTGATCAACCTAATCGTCCAGGTAGAAGACCTAACACCACCGATGGTCCTCAAACCAATGTCCCATTGACACCTATTCAAAGATTGATTGCCGAAACAGCCGGCAGAAACTATACCGGAAGTTACGGCTGGTGCGCAAAAGCAGTTCAACTTGACTTGGCTGCGGCTCATCCGAGTTTGAAAAAATATCTTGGAACTGGCGATGCCTGGAAAATGGCTCAAAACATGCTCAAGACTGGTGAGTGGGTGCAGGTTCCTTCGCAAGAAGCACAACCTGGTGATGTGCTAGCTCTTCGTTGTCCCGGTCAAGCTGGCGATATTCGTATCGTCAAATCAAGAAACGGCGATACCATCAATACAGTTAACGACAACAAATACAGCAACGAAAACGTCAATCTGTTCGGTGACAAGCGCTACAAGAAATACGATAAAGGTATCTTTTTGAGATACGTTGGAGATCGTCAGAATGCTCCTCAGCAAACTGAACGGCCCCCAAGAAACGAAGAGTACGCTCCACAGCCACAGCCGGACCCACGTCCACGCTATCAGCCAGAATATCGCCCTCAGCCTTACGAGCGTCAAATGCCGTATCAAAGACCTTATCAGAATATGCCAAACGTAATGCAGTTCTTGCCACCACAATTGGCTAATCGCATTCCGCCACAATTGATGAATCAAATTCCTAATTTGATGGAACGCGTTGCACCAGGAATGATGCGCAATATGCCACCAGAAATGATGAACTTTTTCGGAACTCAACAGCCCTATTATCCTCAGCAATACAATGGCTATCAGCAATATGATCAATATAATCCGCAATACAATCAATATGCAGATCCTTATGGTGATCAGAATTTTGATCCACAAAATCTAGAAAATCCAGAAAATGAATTCCAGGATCAAGACCAGGAGCAAGCGCCCAGAAGCAATGACAGTCCTGACTACTGGAACTACTACAACCAGCGCCGTCGTGGATATGAGCAATATCAAGATCAATACAATCGTCAACAGCAAGACAATGATAGACGTCGTGCTGATAACGAAAGACAACAGCAGCAAGCTGATGCCGAGCGTCAGCGTCAAGCCGAAGCTGAAAGACAAAGACAGAATAATGAAAGACAACGTCAGCAAGAAGCCGAGCGCGAGCGTCAGCGTATGGAAGCCGAGCGCAATCGCTCAAGAAGATAATTTAAACAATAGTAGGGAAAGTCTACGTAATTTCCCTACTAGAGCCGAATTTCACCACTTGTATGTTTCTAAAATGTAATTTATAGTGGTAGCACAATTGGTGCAGAGATTACTAAGTTTCTCTATAAAACGTTTCTACTTCATCCTATATTTATTGAAGTGGAGTATCTCCGTATGTATCAATTCGAAGGGACTGAGGCGACTAATCGCCCAATCGATAGTCAAGCAAATTTAAATGCTACATTGCTCAATGACGCTTTCTTTAACCGCGTTATGCAGCCTAATTTTGTGCAGCCAAATCCTTTTATGCCTGCAAGCAATGGATACCGTGCTATGGAGTATGTGCCACCACAAGTGATGCGTCAATTGAACATGGGATATCCTGATTTTTCTGCATTTTACGTTAATCCGTTTCAACAGCAGCAGCAACAGAATTATTTTAGACAAATGCAAATGCGTGAAATGATGATGCAAGCTAGATTCAATCCCCGTACTAATAATTGTCATTGTCCGCATTTCGATAATCCATTTATGCCTAGGTGGCAACAACGTGAAATTAATCCTTTGGAGCGTCCGCACTGGCGACAGGACTCGCCCCGACGCGACTATCCCGGGCGAGACTTTCCACAACAAAACTTTGAACAACCTCACAGAAGGCGCAGAGATTGGGATAGAGATAGAGATAACCGCGAAAATAGAGATTTTCCAAGAAGACAAAACACTGAGCTTCCGCCCAATAACGATACTCCACAAAATGGTGAGCTGAGACCGCAAGACGTTCGTCGTCGCGATGGCAATCAGCCCATTCCTCAAAACGAACGCCGCGCTTTAATGATCCTTGCGCTTAAAACGGCAGGAGTTGAGCCAAGTGAGGCTAATATTCGCGGACTCAATACCATAATCGAAAAAGAAAGCGGTTGGAAACCAAATATCGTCAATAATTGGGACTCGAATGCCAAGAAGGGCACTCCTTCTAAAGGGCTGATGCAAACCATAGGACCTACTTTTAATTCATACAAATTGGCTGGTTATGATGACATCTTGAATCCCTTGCACAACATGATTGCCGGTATAAGATACGCCACCAAACGTTATGGGCACCTGCTTAATGTGCCTGGTTTGAAGTCTATGGCTGCTGGTGGTCCATACAAAGGCTACTAAGCTATAATAGCCGTTATGGCGCGCATACTTCTGGTCGAAGATGATCCTGATATGTCACAATTGGTGGTTGAGATTCTCTCCACTAGTCACCATATTGTCGAGCCAGTTTTCGAAGGTGAAGAGGGACTTGAGCGACTGACCTATTATCACTATGACCTTGCTATTCTTGATTGGGTTTTGCCTGGATTGTCCGGACTTTCGCTTTGCCAGACTTATCGTAAGAATGGCGGTCAGGTACCTATTTTGTTTTTAACTGCACAAAGCAATGTCATAAACAAAGTCAAAGCGCTCGATGCGGGTGCCGACGATTATTTGTGCAAGCCATATAATCACTCTGAATTACTTGCCAGAGTGAAAGCCCTCTTGCGAAGACCGCCTGGCTATATTGAACGCGTGATTGAGGCAAGCGGAATCAGTCTTGATTTGGATGCGTGTACTGTCACCATGGATGGTGACAAGGTGCAAATGACACTAAGTGAGTTTGCATTGCTTGAGCTATTTATGAAAAATCAAGGGCGAGTGTATAGCTCAGATGAGTTGCTTGCACGAGTATTTAAAACGGAATCAGAAGCAACCGCCGAGGCTGTGCGTCAACGCGTAATGCGTTTGCGCAAAAAAATCTCGTCTGTTGCAAAAGAGTCACCAATCAAAACGGTGAAAGGATTAGGATATAAGTTTGAATCTTAGTAAATGGAAACCGCTTTGCTCGCTTGCTTTAGTACTGTCGCTCGCTACGCCACCACTTCTGGCAAAGTCTATTAATTTGCCATTTCCCCAAGACTACAAAGCAGTTTATGAATACCTGGATATGGGCGAGTTTAATGAGCTTGCATCAATTGCAGAAATGCAAATTAAGAAAGGTGGCAAAGTTGATCCTAAATGGTATGAGTATTTAGCTATTGCAAAAATACACGACGATTTAAATAAAGATGCATTCAAAGCTTTTACGCCAGCAAGGACGGCAGCGCGCATGCAGCCAAATAACGCGCATGCACTTTCCACACTGGCTTTAGTTCTTTGCTTTATGCAAAAATCTGATGTGGCAGTGGATCTAGCTCGCAAAGCTTGCGCTAAGGACCCCAAAGATGGTCGCAATCATGCCGTTCTTGCCTATTCAATGGCGCTAATGGACCAGGGAGATCCGGTGGCGGATGAAGAAATGAAAATGGCTAGAAAGCTAAGTCCTGGCGATCTTGACGTTAATTTTGTTGACGACATTTATTCAACAATAAATGCTCAAGATAAAGGCATTGACGCGGCACTCGCTCGTTGGCTTAAGTACAGGCCAAAATCGGCATACGTGTATTTCAGGCTTTGCGACTTTCACAAAGATACACACGAAGACAATAAGTCGGTTGTTGAGGCGCAGAAGGCACTGGAAATAAATCCGGGATTTGAAGCGCCAGCAAGGGTACTCGCGCGCACCTACTATGAGCGCAAGCAGTGGCAGAAAGGCGTTGATTTGCTTACTTCGGTGCTCAAACACAAATCGGGCACATATCACACTCATGGTCGCCTGGGACAGTTTTATGCCGAACTGAATCAGCCTCAGAAAGCGATTGAACACTTAAATATTGCAATCAGGCTGATTGTGCCTGAAAGTGATCCAAACAAGTTCTACAAAGCGGCGCGCAAAATAGAAAAAAACAATTTATATTTCTACACTACATGGTGGCAAGCGCGAGCAACCCAGTACGCAAAAGTAGGTCAGTTTGACAAAGGAGTCAGCTCTTTATCCGATTTGTTGAGCGTTTTGCCCGATAATTCACTGGCTGTGTATACGCGTTCACAAGTCTTTATGCAGGCTAAAAAATACGAACAGGCGCTGCGTGACCTCAATGCGCTTGTGATAATGGATCCTGATGTGTCAGAGTGGTATAAAGCAAAGATTGATGTCTTGAAGAAAATGGGAAAAAATGTAGAAGCTGCAAAAGTACAGAAAGAACATTTCGCCGTTGAAAAATATGGGTCTAAAAACTAGTACAGTTATTGCTTTGAGTCTACTGCTGCAAGTGAATCTATGCTTGGATCCGGTGCTTGCTAAAATTTCGCAGGCGGATCTCGACAAAGCACGCACATTGCATGGATTAGGTGACGGAAGCGAAATCCCCTTCATTCAAGACAAGCTAAAATTAGGCAAAGACAAAAACGAGTGGAATGAGATACTTGCGCTGAATGGCATTTGCTGGGGACACGTAAAGGAAGGTGATAGAACCTTTACTGCTGCAAGAGACTTTGCGCGCGCGGAGCCGAATAATCCAAGAGCACTAGCTACTTTTGCCATGGTGCTTGCTTATCTTCAAAAGAAAGATGTTTCTCTAAAGCTTTCTCAAAAAGCGCTTGAGCTAGATCCCAAAAATGCGCGAGCGCTAGCAGCGCAAGCCTATGCCGTTGGAAGTCAGGGTGGAGAACAGGAGCTTGCTAAAGAGCTAATTTCTAGGGCGATTAAACTGGCTCCTAAAGACAGAGAAGTTAACAGCGTCGCTTACAGACTTTATCAAAAACTGCTTGAGGATATGGCAGCCGAAGAGGCTCTGACGCGCATAATTAAAAACAGTCCGAATGATGCAACTGCTTATAATCAGCGTGCATGGTATTACAAGGACATGCGAGATTTCAAAAGCTCAATTGAGGACTGCAAGCGAGCGTTAGCTATTAATCCTAATTACGAGCCAGCCTTGGCATTGCTTGGAAGAATGCTTCATCATGTCGAGCGCTGGCAGGAAGCTATCGCTGCATACAATAGGCTTGATGCCTTGGAAAAAAAACGTGGGCGTTCTATAAAAGGACCGAGCTTGATGAGAAGGGCTCAATGCTTTGCTGCGCTCAATCAAAATCAAAAGGCGATTGACGATTATTCTCAGATGTTGAAGGAATCAAGCCCGGAGCAAGACGGAAATGTTTTCAGTAGAAGCGCAATGCATATGAATAAGAGCAGCAAGGAAGATTATATTCAGTCTTGGACAGCTCGCTCGCAGCTTTATGCTAAAACTGGACAATTAGAGCGTGCCATTAAAGATAGTACCAGTTTGCTTGCAGTATTTCCCAAAAATCCAACCGGCTTGCACGAGCGCTCCAGGCTATTGCAAAAAGCAGGCAAATACGAGCAAGCACTTAAAGACGTTGAGGTCTTAATTTCAATAGATCCAGACGTTGCTTTGTGGTACAGAACAAAAGTGGATATACTAAAAAAAATGGGACGGACAGAAGAAGCTAAACGCTTCGAGCGAGAAACAAATTCATTGGAGAAATTCGGTATCAGATGAAACAATCGCTCCAAAAGCGTCTGTGGCTTCTACTTTTTATTACCATAACAAGTCTAAATGCGCACTGCGCACCAGTTTGGTCTTACTCAGATCCAGAACTGGTCAGAGTCGATAAATACATAGATTCTGGTCAGTCATACGAAGCAATAGCGATCGTCAAAAAAATGATTGATGAAAAGAAAGGTCCAGCCGAGGCTTTCGAGCTGTATCCATTGATTTTGTTCTTTGACAACGCCCATATGGTAGATGACAATGCCTTTGCCTGTGCACGCGATGCCGCGCGGATGAAGCCTAGTAGCTCGCACATTTTGGGCACTTTTGCTCTTATGCTTTGCGAAAAGAAAAAATATGAGGAAGGAATCAAAATAATTAAAAGAGCCTTTGATTTAAATCCAAAAGATGCTCGGGCTCATGCTATTGCCGCATATTTGTATAAGAAAGTAGAGGACATTCCGGCTGCAAATAGTCAGATGGAGGAGGCGTTGAAACTCGATTCTAAGAGTCGAGACGTAAATTACTTAGCTGCAAAATTTTACTGGGAAGAAATTGAAGGCAATAAAGTTGAAGATTGTTATAAGCGTTGGCTAAAGCATCAACCTAATTCTGCTCTGGCTCATTTTAAGACGGCATGTTATTACAAAGATTCAGGTCGCAACGAAGAAGCCATTTCTGAATGCAAGAAAGCGATTGCATTGAATGACAAATATATGCTGGCTCGTCTGCTCTGGCAGCAAATCGTGTTCAAACAAAAAAAATACAAGGAAGCAGCCGAACTCTATACCAATTTCATGAAAATGTTTTTTCAGTCTCAGACAACGTACTGGCCCCGCGCTGAATGTTATGTGGCTTTGAATGAACCTCAAAAGGCGATAGACGATTTTACTAAAGCGATAAATTTAATTTCTCCCACTCTTGCTAAAGAAGGGCTTGTGAAGCTAGGCAAGCACATGAGTAAGCACGAAAAGAAAGATCAGATTAAACTTTGGATCGCTCGCAGCCAACAATATACAAAGATGCAAAATCACAAGAAAGCAATCGAGGACATGAATCTTTTAGCTGCTGCTTTTCCAAACAATCCAAGTATTATCTACGCGCACGCTAAAACGCTTGAGGCGGCAAAGAAATACTCAGAAGCGCTCAAAGACGCCAATCAACTTGTAGCGCTCGATACCGATGTTTCTCAGTGGTTGCGATTCAAAGCGGACATATTAAGGAAGATGGGGCGTGAGCAAGAAGCCAAAGACGTTGCAAAACGGGCAGACACGCTCGAATTAAACGGTAAATAAATCAAAATCGATATTGAATTGGTGTTGCGTATTTCCACGTATATCAATGTCACATTGATGTAACATTTGAGCGTTAACTTAAGGGTATCGAAAGCGACACACACACACACCTCGCAGAGATTAAGCTTCCAAGCCGTTTGAATATAACAAATTTTTTTCAGGGAGCGGAATCGACAGGGGAAAGGACAAAGAAGAG
>CAZSHS010000042.1:24564-37640 GCA_964606665.1 uncultured Candidatus Obscuribacterales bacterium
GTCTAGTGTTCACCCCAGAGCACAGTTTTACAGCCAGCGGTAACGCTGGCTTTTGTTATGGTAGGCTTTTTGTCATTTGGGGAAAACACCATAAGCAATTTATTTGCTACGTACTTTCCCTAAATACACAAGTTAGCACTTTGAGTAACCTATTAATTGAAAGCTCTGACTGGCGTTGGGGCAATGCACCAAGCAGGTTAATAATAATGCAAAACTTACAACACAGCCAAATTCTTCATTCTGGACTAATACCTTCGTTTGACACTACAAGCGGTGTTGCAGCCGAACTGAAAGAAACCAAAATTGTCGAGAGTGGATCGAGTCATCTTATTCGTCTTATCAAAAGATTGTCTGTTCGACGAAACCTGGCGATGATGACAATGCTAGAAGTTGGTTGTGGCACGGGGCATTTTTCTATACCACTGGCTCAAAATCTTGGTGGCATGATTGTAGTTGGCTCAGATCGCTCTAAGCATTCTATCGAGCTTGCACGCAGCAAGAATGACTCTCACCTGGTTATTTGGGAAGAGCAAGATCCAAATGCGCTGACCCATGATATAGAATCGTTTGACATTGTTTTTGTCTCGAACATTCTGGACAAATTTGATTTTCCAATGGACGTCATTCGTCAGTGTGCTCGAGTGCTAAAACCGGGTGGATTGTTGATTTCGCACTATGGTTTATTGCCTGGATTTGCGGACTGCAACATTCTAGTCGAGTCATATTTTGGACGCGTAGGAATTGGATCTATGAAATCTGTTTCGCGCGAATTCGAGCATGGATTCCAGGCTCTGACCACATATGGACGTAAGCTCTAATCAGTTTGAATTAGAACTGAAAATAAATAAACTGAGGAGAAAAGTCTGGCGACCAGATGAAGAGCACTATTAAGAGTGCTGCTAAATAAGCTGGTTTGAATGCCGGAATTTGTGTGCCAAACAAATTGAGTTTGAATTCGGGCATGACGCCTGGGATTTCTTTCGACTTTGCCACAATTAATTGCATGGCATAGGTAGCCACCAATATGAACGGGAGGAGCGGATAGAGCAGATTTGTATCAGTGGTAGCAAGAATACTTGGCTGCCACCAGCCCATTGTGTTTTGTGCTGTATCGAGGAACAGCACTTTTTTCATCACCGTCCATGCCACTGTCATATCTGGCGAGCGCATGAAGACAAGGCTCAAGCACCATGCGTGCATTGTGAGGAAAACAGCAAAAACGTGATAGTACTTGGTTTTGACTATGTTCTCAAGCCATGGTTGGGTCTTGTAAAAAGTCTGCCAACCTCTGTGAATAACCATAAATAATCCAAGGGTGCCGCCCCAGAAACCGTAGTGCAATGAGGCACCATGCCAGAATCCACCAATGATCATGGTGAGCATGATGTTGCGATAAGTGAGTAATTCGCCGCCTTTGCTGCCACCCATCGGGATGAATAAATAATCGCGCAACCAGGTGGAAAGCGAGATGTGCCAACGTCTCCATATTTCAGAAATGGAGCCTGCAAGATAGGGCAAGTTGAAGTTGAGCGGAACTTTAAAACCAAGGAGTTGTGCCGAGCCGCGCGCGATATCTGTGTAGCCTGAGAAATCGAAATAACCTTGCCAGGCAAAACAATAAAGTGCAAGCCACATATCGGCGCTTGTTAAGAGGTCTGGGTGCGCGAAACAACGATTGACCACAAGGGCGAAATTGTCCGCCATCACCACTTTTTTGAAGAGACCAAACAATATAAGTTCGACTCCTTCATCAAAATCTTTTTGAGTGAGTTTTTGCTCTTTGTGTAATTGGGGAATGAAGTCGGCGTAGCGCTTGATTGGTCCAGCGATTTGGGTGGGGAAGAAACTTGGAAAAAGAGCAAATTCCATGAATGATTTGACTGGCTTTGCGCCGCGATAAATCTCGAACAAATAGTGAATAAACTCAAAAACGAAGAATGAAATTCCAAGGGGAAGAATTATTTCCACAGTGAAATTGGGCAGTGCGGGCTGACCGACGGCTTTTGCAGCATCGGAAACAACATCGTGCACAAAATATGCGTATTTGAAGAAGCCCAAGATAATGACATTGAGGGCGATACCAAGTCCAAAGACCAATTTCTTCTTGGCGGTGGCACGCTCGACCCAAAATCCCAAGAAATAATTGAGCGCAGTAAGTCCCAAAATGAGCAGACCGTATTCCCACTTCCAGTACATATAAAAGACGTAACTGGCGATGAGAAGCAATGGCGTTCTAAATTTGAAAGGCGTCTTCCAATAAAGTAAGAACACGACGGGCAAAAATATCATGTAAGCAAGGCTATTAAAGAGCATCTTGTTTGCCCTCCGATTCAGCCACTTTGCGATTGGCAGAACTATTATTTGATGGACTGTTGAGTGCCGTCACAAGATCTTGATTGCCTGCCACAATGGAGGCGATGGCGTTGAGCATTTTGCTGCCGCCTTGCGGACCCATGTGACCCCAGTCTGTATAATCTTTTTGTTCGTGCTTCCAGCCTGGATCTAAATTATAAAAGGGAATATCGTTTGCTTTTGTGATTGTTGTCACAGCTTCTACGTGTCTTTCATAAATACCTGGATACATGCATTCTCTTGCTTCGGGTGAGGAAGGAACGTTTACAACTACTGCCTTAACGCCGCGTTCTTTGCAAGTTTTGAGCGCTTTATCAAGCCAAATTTTTTGATTTTCAAAGACCTGACTGTTTAAATGTTTGTAGCGCATACGACAATCGGGCGAAGAATTGACATACCAATAAGGTGTATTTGGATGAGCTAGCCATGCTCCTTTTTCTATTTCGTCGCGTTTGAAAACAGAACGTCTGTCTTCTTCCGTATTTTGATTGAGAGGACTTGGTGGCAGCGAGGCAAGATAGGGCTGCATCACTGTTTTAAGTGCATTGGCGCGCAGTGTTTGAATCTCGTTTGACTTGTTTTTGAAAAATAATGCATTAGAAAACCAATCGGCAAACTTACCTGGAACGTCCATGAATGCAAGTTCTTTAGCTTGTTTGTTTTCGGTAAAATTAGTCAAATAACGAAAATGCTTGGAGCCACCAGCATTGAAGAAACGACAATCCATCAAATCGCGCGGTGCTACACAAAAAATTGCCATCTTTGGTTTTTGGGGACCTTGACACATTGTTTCAACAATCATGGCCTGGTCTGAAACCATGGCGCCTGGCAAACCGAAATTGAAACAGCGCAAATTTTGAGGGACTAAAGCGCGACTCTTAATTGCATCCTCTAAATAGGTAGTGCGATGGTCGACCACTAAATCGACCGATTTTTTTCTGTAAACCGCTTCTTCCTGCCAGGTCGGATTCATAATGAAAGACGAGCCCATCATTATTACGTCACTTGGGTTTTCTCTAAAATCTTTGACTGCCCACCATGCCCAGGTTCGGTTTGACACAATGGCTTGGGGGTCCAGTTTTTGGAGCGGATTGAAGTAAAGTAAGCCCACGTTAATAATGGCTACAAGAATGAACGCTTGCGCTACAGGGCTTTGCTTCAGAAAATCTGTCAGAGAGAATGCATTTTTCATGAGTAGTCATGATGATACTAAAACGGCAATATATACTGCTTTAGAACAAATCAATCTATTGATAGGATTTGGCGTCAAGGGTGTTGTCAAGCGTTGCGAGCTTGAGCCTGTGGCATTTAAAAACCTATTCCGATATCGGTTTAGGTTTTAAATCCATGTATACAAAACAAGGCTACAAATTTTTGCGAAATTCTAGTTCATGCTTAATTGGAATGCCAAAATTGCCAACCAGTGGGATTTGGGGCTTCAATTTGCGACTTTCTTCAATGGCATTATGATAGTGAGCAGACATGTCATAACCACGGCGCTGGTAAAAATGAATGGCTTCAATATTGTCGTTGGTCGTAATCAACCAGACCTGTTTGCACCCTGCCATTCTTGCTTCCATTTCCACTTCTTCCATCAGCTTTTTGCCAATACCTTGCCATTGCAAAAACACGTCAATGGTGACCAGTTCGCACAAATCGCCTGAAATTTCATAAGTGGCAAGTCCCACAAGCTCGGTGTATTGCCGCGCCACAAATCCATTTAGGTCGGCGGGCTTATGACATTTGCCTCTGCTAACCACAAAATCAGCGCCAAAAAGCTGTTTGGAGCGCTCTTTGATTTCTTGCGAGTCAGTCTCGCTTTTCTTTGCTATTTGGACTACTTCAAGATTCATAAGGCAAGACGATAGCATTTTTCCCGGGGGATTTTCAGTGTTTACCCCAGGGTGGAAACAATGCTCTTTGCGCAAAATGGTAGTGAAAGCCAGTGAGGGCGATTTGCATGAAAAGATTTCTATTGTCAGCCGTTATTACGTCGTTGTTTGCCGCTCAGGCAAGTCATGGTCAAGAGCCATTCAAAGGCGTAATGAGAGCAGACATGCGAAAGTCTGCGATAGAAATGCCGATTAAGTCGCTACTTGTGCCGCCTCAAGAACTGAAGAGCGAGCCTGTGTCTATTTCTAAGAATGACACAAAAAAAGAGCCCAAGAAAAAGGTCAGACCCGGCGCCGTCATTTGGTATCCAACCACGGCTGATGCCAAAAAGAATTCGCTTTTGTCGGGCAAACCAGTTTTAGTATTTCACTTAATGGGATTTTTAGACGATCGCTTCTGCTGAACGAATGCACGTTTAGCGAGATCCGTGTTGTTCTCAAACCCTGAAATTTCAGCTTATATCAATCAGAACTTCGAGCCCGCATGGCAGTCTGTGCGTTCTGTACCCACAATCACACTTGATTTTGGTAACGGTCAGAAAGTGACGAGAACGTTGCACGGCAATATTGCAACTTATGTTTGCACCGCCGATGGTTCTATCATCGATGTCATTCCTGGCGTCTACGAACCGCAGGCATACTTGCGTCAACTGAAGAAATTGAGCGAAGCGTCGAGAAATATTATGGTCCAGTCAGACAGACAGTTTGAGTTAATCAGCAAATATCACAAAGATGAATTAGCGCGCAATAAGGCTCTGCACAAGCTTTTAGTCGAGCCTCAAACCTCTGTTGAGGGTCATGGCAAAGTCGAATTAGTTTCAGACACAAGTCACAATGAATGGTACAGACGCAGACAGATTCATCAAATGCTTCTAAAGCAAAATGGTGCCACGCCAAACTCGTTCAAGAAAGCGTTATACAAAAATGTATTGCACGCAGACTTAGACGACCCTCATTTAGGTTTGGATAAATATTTGAGTGCGACCTATCCATTCGACGACAATAGCTAATTAAACTCGCAAGCAGGATGGTTGAGAATTAGTTCGGGCGTGTAAAATAATTGCATGAAAAAAACTTCTTCTCTAAATCTATTGGCTTGTAGTTTTGCACTTGCTGCATGTTTTAGCATTGAATTGAGTGATCCTGTTTTTGCCGCAAATGTTTCGCAGGCAACAATCGATTTGATCGATCACGATTTGAAAGATGCGAAAACTTCAGGGCGTGACTTCTCTAAAGAAAAAGCTGAACTCAAGGAAACTATCGAGAGTAAAGATGCAAGTCCTCAATTGAAAGCCACATGTTATCGATTGCTCAGCGGGATTACTGCCAATGTGAAAGATATGACTGAAGCGCTTGAATATATCGAGAAAGCCGTCGCTTTAGATCCGGATAATAAAGAAGTTCTTGTCCAGAGAGCCTACGCACACATAATAGATCCAGATCGCAAAAAAGTTATTGGCTACTACAATGATGCAATTGCCGCCCATCCCGAGTTAAGTTGGCTCTATTTCAATAGAGGAAGCATGCTTCAAGGGCTTGAGCAACACAAGGAGGCTATCGCAGATTTTGAAAAGGCCGCACTTTTAAGCGAAAAAGATCAGAAAGCACTTGCATATGTATTGAAAATCAATTCGTTGTTTTCTTTGTCAGAATTTAAAACTGTTGTAGCAACTGCTAAAAATGTGTCTTTTGGAAATCTTCCAGAACCTTTGAAGGCTGACTATTATAGAGCTTTGGGCTACAGTCAATTGAGGGAAAATCAATTTGAAGAAGGAATTAAAACGCTCAATCAAGCTTTAGAATTTTCTTCAAGCGATAAAGAAAAGGCGCTGATTCACCATTTTTGCGCCATCGGTTTTCACAAGTTGAATCAAACAGAGAAAGCTGCAGAAGAAGCAGCTTTGGCTGAAAAACTGGGTTACAGGCATCCAGGCTCACCGCCACCAGATAGAGTGGCACCATCCAGTCGGGAATTAACTGAAGCATTGAAGCCCCTCATAGTGCAAGCAAGAGCCACGCTTCCTGATGCTAAGAAAAGATATTTAGCTGGATTGCCATCTGGACATTACATGAGCGTCACTACAGGTTTGACAGACAAGAACAATCACCATGAGCAAGTCTTCGTTACCATAGATTCTTGGAATGGTGATGTTGTGAATGGAAGACTGGCAAATGATGTAAGTCTAGAGGGATATAAAAGAGGACAACCTCTCAAAGTCAATGAGAAAGATATGCTCGACTGGACTATCGTGAATCCCAAGGGAGAAGAAGAAGGAAATCTTCTAGGCAAGTTCATCGATAAGTGGCTAGACGAACGGCAATCTAAGCAATGATACCAAAACGCAAAGGCAGTTATAAAACGACTTTCGCCGTGTTTTTCTTTTTGCTTTCAATCATCTTGATTGTTTTTGCTGTTACTAGTGCGGTCAAAACCCCCAAGGTAAATGGGGCGCTTAGTTATGAACAGCTGATCCAAAAGGTGCAGACTTCGCCGACTGAAATTTGAGTCAGCTATTTCTCTTTGGTGGCATCAATGACCTCGGCAGCACCTCTGTTACTGGTGTAATAGACTCTGATTCGCGGATGTCCCTTAGGATCTGGACCTACATACTTGCCCGGTTTCAACGTCCAACCCTCTGGAAGGCTAGTGAGACCGCCGGTCCACACAATATCGCCTGATGCATTCAAGCTATACGGGTGAAAAGAGCCTTGTTGGCTGGAAAAGCCTTTGTAGGTGCCGCCTCTGATTTCTATAGTTCCTATGTGGATGTAGCTTCTGCCAGAAATTTTGTTGCACGTATAGAGTCCATCTGGAGGAGCACCAATGCCCTTTTCCGTGGTTGGTGCTTCTTGGGTGGCATGAGTCGGTGTAGTCGGAGAGTTCGGTTTTTGAGTTACTGGTGCGGGTCCAGGATTTTTCGGGTTGATACCACCTGCAGTACCATGGTGTGGTGCTGCTTGGGTATTCTGTGCGCCGTCATTTCCGTTCAGCTGCGCTCGGGTGTACCACACTCCCACGCCTGCACTGTATCCAGAATGAGAGTCTAAACGTACTTTGACAAGATCTCCTTTTTCTTCAAGGATTGTCCCCGTTTGATTACCGATTTTTACCTGTTTGCCTTGCTCGGTAGAGTTCGCTCCATTTGCGGCGTTAGTTCCTGCTGTGGTACCGCCTGCACCACTAGTGACTTTATGTTCTTCTTTGTCGTACCACACTCCTACGCCTTCACTATAACCGGTACTAGAATCTAATCGTACTTTGACAAGCTTTCCCGTGTCCTCAAGGACAATGCCGGATTGGTTAGCCGCACCCACAGTTACACGTTCGCCGACTTGGAAGGCCCATGCTTTATGGATTCCTAACACAGAGAGGGCGGTGACCATACCTAGAACGAGTCTTTTCATTTACTTTTCTCCAGAAGCAATCAGATCCTAGCATGCTCTGAAAGTTTCGGAAATTTTTGTCGCACGTATTGCTAGAATTAAGTTGATAAGTGGCTTGATGAGCGGCAGAAGTGATTCAGAAAAATAAGGGTAGCTTTAAAACGACTTTCGCCGTGTTTTTTATGTTGGTTGTTTTAGTGTTCGTGGTTTTTGCACTTACTAATGTGAACAAAGCTCCCAAGGCGAAAGGGGCGCTTAGTTATTCAGAGCTGATTCAGAAGGTGCAGACTTCACCAAACGAAATTGAAGAAGTAACGATGATAAGGCATGAGCCATTCATAGCCGTGAGGTTTAAGGGTGATCCCAAACCGCGTCATCTTGTACTTTCGATGGAGTTAAAAGCAGATTTATATCTGGCCATTAAGAAAACACAGATTCGTCTTAAAGAAATATCGCTAGACAAATCTAAATCTCGGATAAATGTTCAAAGTCTACAATTGGAACATCCTTTCCTTATTAAAGAGTAGCTATTTCTCTTTGGTGGCATCAATTACCTCGGCAGCACCTCTGTGATGCACTTGGGTCCAACATTTGTTCTTTGCCATTCCAACACGCCGCTATTTCCCGGAAACTCAGTCGAGGCGAATGGCGTACAAACCACATAGTCAATAAGATTATATTTGTATAGTATTTTGGCGAGAGGAGGGTAGAATGTGCGCAAAGTTTTAGCAAATTCATCTTGCATATTCGCCATCGCTGTTGCTTTGGGCGTGATTTACCTCAGTCGAGACTACTTTGTGATCGACGAGCCAGCAATGTCGTATTTGCAATTTAAAAATCTTGTGCAAACTCATTCCGATTCGATAGAAGAAACTGTTTGGCTAGACGGTGTGTCAAAATTGAGGGTTAAGCTTAAAAATCAGAAAGAGTATATTGTCTATCTTTCTCGAGAACAAAAAAAGGAATTCAATGCTGAAGTGCATAAAACAAATATCCGGCTAATGCTGTCCTGGCAGGAGGGAAAACATCTACCGAGCTCTATTGAACCTTGCCTCAATTGGCTATCGGAAGAATGGCCTCGATTTTTTCCTGGCGGTGGCAGTAATAATAATCGGGCAAATTGATTGTAGAAGCAATGTGGCTTGGAGTGATCATCACGCGCTCAAGGAATTCTAGTAATCTGGACGGAGGAGGCTTAAGTGCGCAAAATACTTACTATCATTTCTTGCCTCTTCGCTCTGGCTGTGGCTGTGTGCGTGATTTGCTTCAGCAAGAGCGGATATTATTTGGTTTGGGATGAGCCCATGACCAAAACCAAACTTGAGTCTTTAATTAAAAACGATCCCAAGTCCATTGAAGAAGTTTCGTTTATAAGCGGGGAGCCGAAAGTATTGGTCAAGTTGCAGGATGAAAAGGAATGTTTTTTGATTCTGACTCCTGAGGAAAAGTCAAAACTTCTTCCAGAATTAATCGCTAAAGACATAACTTTGAAAGCTATTTGCGTGGGTAGAGAAAGTTTTTGGTGGCCGACTGTTAACGGTCAATTCTCTATTGCACCTTACCTCGATTGGCTATCGGAACAATGGCTTCGATTTTCCCCTGGCGGTGGCAGTAATAATAATCGTGCAAATTGATTGTGGTATCAATGTGACTTGGAGTAATCGTCACTCTATCTCCAATTTCTAACGCAACTTCACCTCCCGATGCAGATTTTAAAATGCCGTGTTCGTCGCCACCAGGCTCGTAAGTAAGATTGGCTATGTTAGCCACTTCAGGCATACCTGAGTCGGTCGATAGAGATTTGTATCCTGAGTCTATTACCGCCCGTTTTGAATCTGGTTTGCTAATAACCGTTGCCACCAGAAGTAGTGCTTGCTCGAATTTCTGTCCGGCATTTCTGTAAGCAGTGTCCATAAAAATAAAACTGCCTGGCTGTACTTCGGTGACAAAATCATTTTCTGCGCACCAGGGCGAAGTGCCTGTTCCACCTGTAGTAACCACTGGAACTTCAATGCCAGCTGCTTTTAATTCGGATACGATTTTGCCCAAGCGCTCCATCGATTCTTTGCTTTTGGTCTTGCGCTCGGATTCTTCGCGCAGTAATTGCACATGACCTTCATAACCTTGAACACCAATGAAGTGCAAGCTGCTTTGGTCTTGAATATGTTTAGCAAGCTCGACTACGTCTTTAGGCTTTTCCAGACCGGCTCTATTTTGTCCCACGTTTGTTTCAATCAAAACCATGATTTGTTCTTTGTGTTGATAAGCTTTAGCTGCCGCTGCAAGCATGTCCACACCAGCTTTGCTATCGACTACTAATCGAACGGCTGGGTGTTCTCTGAGCAGATCGAAGAGCTTTTCCATCTTCGCTTTGCCTATGATCTCAGTTGTGATTAAAATATCGCCCACGCCATTTTGTGCCATCACTTCTGCTTCAGAAAGTTTGGCTACGCAAATACCTGTCGCTCCCATCTCAATTAATTTCTTTGCAAAGACAGGTGACTTGGCGGTTTTCAAATGAGGACGAATAGAGATTGACTTATCTTTGAAATTGGCAAACATCGCCTCAATGTTTCTATCGACAACATCCAGATCGATTACTAAAGCTGGCGTATCGACTGTCTCGATTGAATCGCCGACTTCGGGCTTGGTGTAGAGCATCTGAATCTGCGTCATAACAACTCCTGCTTGTTGAATACCCCAGTGAAATATTCTACTTTATAGCTAACTTTCACTTTGTAAACGCACGATTGAATTTCTAAGTGGTATAAGTATCAAGCTCGCGTTTTTCTTTGAGGAGATTCCTTTCTATGTTATCGGCAAAAAAGTTATTTGCAATTAGTCTTGTGACTGCGCTCATCACTGGCATATCAATTGGACAAGCGGACGCCAAGGACAGAATTTTAATTGCTGCGACCAAAACCGAAAAATACAAAGAGAAGGAAGGCTTCGAGCGTAAGCCCAAAGATATTATCAACACTTTGAAAGATAACGAAGTAACAAGATTCGTCACTTTGCTAGATGGTCTAGAGCAAGCATTCGACCTTGATGACAAATTGAAAGACAAAGGACCATTCACATTCTTTGCTTCTTGCGATCACGGATTCAAGCGGATGCCCGGCGACGACGTTAAATCACTCTTCGCCAACAAGAAGAAATTGCGTCAGGTGCTTGAATACAGTGTCATAGAGGGCAAATTCGACGCCAAAACTTTGAAAGAAAAAGGCGCAATCAAAACGCTGGAAGGGCACGAAGTGAAAGTGACCGAGAGGGGTAATAACCTCTATGCTGACGACGTTTTAATTCAAACTATCGATCTTCCTTGTTCTAACGGCATTATTCATGTGTTGGATGGTGTCATCATGCCACCACTGAGCAAATAGCTGTTAACTACAGTCGATAATGGGCTAGCCAAGCGCAAGATTTTAGATTAGATGTTTCAGTTTACTGGGTTTGCAGGATCGCGCCTAATGTAAGCAGCATGCTCGTGTGCGTAAAATTATGTAACCTAGAAACGCAAGATATTGCATGTATATGCAGGAGGTTTAAGCATGAGCGGCTCAGTTGAACGCAGACCCGATGGCTCATTTGCTTTGTTTATCGACGGCGACCTCCAGTTCGATTCGCAAGACGAGCATATATATCATGAGGGTCTAGTTCTGCCAGGATTGCTTGCAGCGCAAAAGCGTTGTGACGGTCCGCTTGATGTGTTGATTATCGGCGGTGGCGACGGACTTAGTGCTCGCGAAATTTTGAAAAGTGATTCTATAAATAGAATCACCCTTGTCGACTATGACCCTGAAATTGTGCAGATGTCGCTTGGCGATTTCAGCAAGTTGAATCAAAGCAGTATGGCCGATCCTAAATTGACCATTAATTGCACTGATGCTTGGGAATTTGTTGAAGAAGCGCTCAATGACGGCGAACAGTTTGACCTCATTGTCGTCGATTTGACGGTGGCTGCAGACGCGGATGGAGCGCGCTTCCACAGCATTGATTGGTACGAGAATCTTTATCAATTATTGAGTCCTAATGGCGTCATGTCAGTGAACGGTGTGTCGCCGCATCAAACACCGCTTGCATACTGGTCTATTTTTAATAGTATGGTCAAAGCGCAGTTGATGGCTCGTCCATATCGAGTGGCTATACCATCCTTCTTCTCGCGCGGCTACGGCAGCGACTGGGGATTTTTCCTGGCTGCTAAAAACGATATCAGTCAAGACGAAATTCATTCGCTCAATCTTGAAAACATTGAACAGAAGCAGTTTCTCACCAGTCTAAATCAATTGAAGGAAATGTTTTTTCTGCCCGAAGAGCTTTATCCCTTGCAGAAAGAAGCACAGCCAGCACTTGAAGGAAGCGAGATATTGATTCGATATTTCCATCACGGCGCTCTAACTGGTTGGACAGGAAAAGTGAGCGATTCACTTTTGATGAATTTAGACGATCTGTCAGTTCCCGAAGCTGATACAGGCAGAGAAGTTTTGCCTATTGAAATAAGTACAGCCCTTGCCAATGCTATTACCTTTCAGACAGAAAGTGAAATCGAGGAATTTGCCGACCCAAAGCAGGTTCTAGGGGATGTTCTGCGCTTAATGCCCTCTCTTGAGCCAAGCCAGACCCCCGACATGCTCGCGGATTTCTTAAGTGATCCCGGCGTGTTTTTAAGATCAGTTGATTTGTCCGCTTTGATTTCTCGAATATTGAAGCGGGCCGGATCGCTGCCACCACAATTAGTGGCAGAGTTGAAATTACTCTCTATCAAACTTGCCGACTGGACTGGTGATCAGTTATCGCTAATGCGTATGGGACGCAATGTAGTCACCCTGCTTGCGCTGCTTATGGTGATCGGAAATTTGTTATATCCCGACATGGTTTATGCCAAAGGCGACGGTGGACGCGATGGTGCAAGAGCCGGAGACCATAGAGGCAATGGTGAATATCGCGATCGCGATGGTAGACGCAGACGCGGTGATGGCGCCTGGTGGAACGAAGGAACGAGCACATGGGTTTATGACGACGTGCAAAAACGCGGTCCGGGACGCGTGCAAAATAGAGTGCCCGAGTTAGAAATCAAAGAATATGGCGGTGGCAACAAAGGCAATAACAGTGCTAAATTACCGCAGTCTACACAAGAACCTATTCAAGACAAAGAACAAACGCGAGTGATGCTCACAGCCGATTTAGATGAAGCCGTAAGCTATCAAAATCTTTTAAAAGATGAGCTTGGACAGTACATGTTGCAAGACAATTCGACAGTGTCTTTTGGCATGCACGACATTTCACGCGACGAAGCAATTAGACTCACTCAGCGATTGATAGACAAAAATAGTCTCAAAATAGCTATGCTCAATGGATTGATTGCAAATCTGGACGAGGCATAAACGGCTTGAGTTTGCAGGCAAAAAGCTTGGGATTGCTTGATAGCAATTGCGAACTGGCACTTGC
>CAZSHS010000043.1:0-37586 GCA_964606665.1 uncultured Candidatus Obscuribacterales bacterium
CACCGTTTTCAATAATCCATCGCCCCATTGCCAGCAAAAAACAAATGTCGGGCTCTTTGAATACCAGACCGGAGACACAAACACCATAAAGAAAAATGGAGCATAGGGCTGTAACCAAGAGCAATTGCAAGAAGAAATTAATTGTCTTAGTTTGCGTAAGCATATGAAATAAATGACTTATAGCAATGGATTCTCTCTAAAAAACTGATCCAAGCGTGCAGCAGTTTTGACAGAAGGCAACATCGGACCCTGGAAATCAGCTTGTTTAGTCAATATTGCTTGATTGAGCGACAACTTGTTCTGAATAATTTTCATGAAAGCATCACGTTTGAATCTGAAGGTAATAGCTGGATTTTCTTCTTCCAGGTAAAAACGTTTCACTACATGCTCGCCGTTTTCTATTTTTAAGATCCAGCCAAGCTCGCTGGTTTCTTTAATAAAAATACCAATCGAAAGTCCCTTACTCAAAGCTTTATCAAGCTGTGTTCCTGTGTTCAGACTGTCCGGCAATTGACTATCGAAATACTCGGCAATCTGTTTTTCGGGATCGATAATTGAAACTGGTGCTTCTGGTTTGAGATTCAATTTTGGCAATTCAATCTTAGGAGTCTTAGTCCAAAGATTGTCTTTGTTGAATGTGATAAGGCGTCTAAAATAGTTCTCGTCCACAATCACTGGTGGGAAGTTATAACGACCAACTAGCTCGTACAAATTGCGCGAGGCAATCTGGAAGTTATCGTGCAAAGATTGCTTTATTACCGACGGCAAATTGAGTTCGTCGTCTTTCTCTGTGTTCACAATTTCTACATCTAAAGCATTGCCCAGATAACCAACCCATTCTCTGTTTAGCAAAGCATTGGTCGATACCAGATTTAAGATGCGTGGGCGATTGCTGTCTTCTAAGTAACGCATAAAGAAACTAACTGCACTATCTATTGGCAGAAAGCTCAATGCGCAATCAGGATCAAAGTTAAGTCTCAGTTTGGGTGTGCCTGGTTGAAAATTGTTTTTCAATTGCTCAGCGCGGTCGCACAAAATCTTGAACAAATGATCAAGACCACTTGTGTGATGGTGCAATTCCTTTCCAAAAGAATTTGTCAGATATGGCAGGCGCACTAAATGCCAGGGAGAGTCACACCCGGCAAGCGATTGCAAGACTTTGTTTTCATATTGCTGGCAAACACCTTCCCATGAAGTTTTTGGTTTGCGACGAGCAAATTCTACCTCTTCTGGAACAAAACCTGTTGGTTGTACGCCACCAAATATGGAGCTAATGACCATTAGTTGAGTGCCGCGAATTTTATCAACAAGAGCTTTTAATTCTTTTGCTGCCCAGGGAGCACGCGGAACACGAGGCTCGTCAAAGTTTGGTGCAATACCTGCGAAAATTACGACATCATATTTGGTATCGGTGTCAATTTCGTTTGGCGCGACAAATTTCAAATTATTAGCAAGACTACGAAGCCTTTCACGATCGGATACCAGTGTTTGCAAACACTGATCGATAGCCACTTGTGCCGTGCTCTTCAAATCGAGCGGCGACAAACTCATTAAGTTCAGCGACGATTTAAACGCCACATGCACGTTCCAGCCCGCATCCAACAAAGACGCGGAGAGCGGGGCGCTGAACATGGAGATCGGACCCCAGATATAAGCAGTTTTAGAAACCATAAATCTCTACTTTGCAAAGATAGCTGATTCTATCAGATCAGGACTCAATTACAATCGTATTTGCAAAGAGATCGCCCAAACGTCGCCCTTCTTCACTTTTGTTGTAAACAACAAATTCAAGAGGCAAAATGACGAAGACATAAATGCCGCCAAGAACGCTCAGCCCAAGCGTTATCCAGCTACCCCAGGCACCTTTTGGCAAAATGAAAAGAATAATCTGCACAAGCTCAGCCATGATTACAGGCGCAAATAGAAAAATGTTGCGCTTAATTGACTGCATGATACTGGGACTTTCCCAGGTGTCATAGTCGACAACTTCAATGCCCATAAACATTTTGCCAAAACCGCGTCCAGAGTTGAAATAATCACGAATTAAAAGTAATAAACAAGCAATAAGTACTTGCGAAAGGTATCGGGTGAGCAGAGGCACCACCAGGTCTATTAAGTGCATTGCAGTAGAAATTAAAACACTAGCTACAAAGATCACCACAACGTCGCATAAAAATGCCACGCCCCTCTTGGAAGCTGGCACTTTGGCCACTTGTTCATCTTGGTAATCATTCATGTAGGTTAGGTTTTGGGCACTTTTTCTCTGTTTGAAACCAGGCGTCAAAATGCGCTTTCAAGGCGTAATTTTAGACATACCCAATTATGTACAAAAGAGAAACAATCGGGTTTTTAGCAAAATTTGCCGCTAGGATCATATATGGATGCAATATCAAGAGGTCTTTTCAAATGGCAAACGTTCATGAAACTGTGCTGGTGGATGGTCTGAGGACTCCCTTTGGAAAATTGGGCGGTACGCTGTCCACATTGAGTGCCATTGACCTGTCAGCCCCCTTGATGAAAGCACTCATTGAAAAACACAAAATTGATGGCAACGCGATTGACGAAGTAATTATCGGTCAGGTCATTCAAGCAGGTTGCGGACAAATACCCTCGCGTCAAGCTCTTTTGAAAGCTGGAATTCCAAACACTTGCGAATCTACCACCGTAAACAAGGTTTGTGCTTCTGGCATGCGCGCAGTTAGCCTTGCCGACCTTCGCATTAGAGCCGGAGACGGCGACATTATTCTTGCAGGCGGCATGGAATCGATGAGCCAGGCTCCTTATATAGTTGATGCCAACGCCGCACGTTTTGGACAGAGAATGGGTCATACCCCACTCAAGGACTCGATGCTGGCAGACGGACTTGAATGCCCTGTGACCTCGGTGCACATGGCAGTTCATGGCGCCAAAGTAGCCGAAGAGTTCGGCATCACCCGCGAAGAGCAAGACAAATGGGCGTACAGAAGTCATAAGCTCGCATGCGAAGCAATTTCAAACGGCACTTTTGCTCGCGAGATTCATGCCACCGAAATTAAAGATCGCAAAGGAAAAGTAACTGTCATAGACAAAGACGAGTCACCACGCGCTGACACATCCGTTGAAGCACTAGCCAAATTAAAACCTGTCTTTTACGACAAAGGAACAGTGACCGCAGGCAACGCTCCTGGAGTAAATGATGGTGCTTGCATGTTGCTTGTGATGAGCGCAGCCAAAGCCAAAGAACTTGGTTTGAAGCCACTAGCAAAGATCGTTTCACATGCATCAATTGGTCAAGACGTACCTTATTTGCACACAGTACCAGCTCTTGCCACACAAAAAGCCTTGAAAAAAGCTGGTCTAACTGTTGACGATCTCGACTTGATGGAAATCAATGAAGCATTTGCTGCAGTGGCTCTTAAATCGATGCAGATGCTTGGTATTGATTCTGAGAAAGTTAACGTAAACGGTGGAGCGATTGCCCTTGGTCATCCAATAGGCGCATCTGGAGCCAGAATTCTTTTATCACTAGCTAAAGAGATGGAAAAACGTGGCTCCAAATATGGTGCTGCTGCCATTTGCTCAGGCACCGCCCAAGGTGACTGCGTTATTTTATCGAGAGAAGGCCTTAACTAAGGAAATTCAAAACAAGTGCTGGCAACAGATTTTGAGCAAGCGCAAAAGCGAGTGCTGGAGCTGATTCCCAAGATCGAGCACCATCGCTTCTGCTACTACGTTCTGGACAAACCAGAAATTGAAGACATTGAGTTCGATAAATTATTTAACGAATTAATTGAACTTGAAACAAAATTTCCCGAGCTTCGCACACCTTCAAGCCCCACTCAAAAAGTGGGGACAGCACCAAGTACTGAATTTAAGCAGGTCCACCATCGCCACCCATTGCTTAGTCTGGCTAACGCTATGGGTGGCGAAGACCTAGATAAATGGCAAGAGCGCCTTGCAAAAGCGCTAGACTCAAGCGACGTATCCAAACTTGGATTTGTCTGCGAACTAAAAATTGACGGCTTGTCCATCGCTCTTACATATAAAGATGGTGAGCTGGTTGAAGGTGCCACTCGAGGCAATGGTGAAGTAGGCGAAGACGTAACGCTCAATCTCAAAACAATTAAAAGCCTGCCCAAGAAATTAAATCCAATAACTCTGCCTGATGGACGAGAAAAAATTCCAGCAGAAGTAGACATAAGAGGCGAAGTCTACATGTCTATTCAGAGTTTTAGCGAAGTAAACAAACAACTGGAAGAAGATGGCGAAGCCCTTTTTGCCAATCCACGAAACTGCGCAAGCGGCTCATTAAGACAAAAAGATCCGCGAAAAACAGCCAAGCGCAAACTTTCAATCTGGACTTATAATGCTTATATTCACGATTTAGAAATTAGCCAGCCACAGTCACACCATGCCACCATGAATCTGCTCAAGGAGCTGGGACTTCCAGTTGAGCCTAG
This sequence comes from uncultured Candidatus Obscuribacterales bacterium, assembly GCA_964606665.1. Lineage (GTDB taxonomy): Bacteria > Cyanobacteriota > Vampirovibrionia > Obscuribacterales > Obscuribacteraceae > Aved-18. The sequence goes on from CAZSHS010000043.1 coordinate 4,440, forward strand.
TTATAAATTGGTGCATGGCATAAGTGAAGTAAAAGAATTTTGCCGTTTATGGGACGAAAAACGTCACAGTCTCGACTACCAAACAGATGGCATTGTAATAAAACTAGACGACTTAAAACTATGGGACTGGCTGGGTGCAACGTCACACAGCCCACGCTTTGCCATTGCATTTAAGTATCCTCCTGAAGAAGTAGAGACCGTGCTTGAATATATCGAATTTGACGTAGGTCGCACGGGTGCGGTGACTCCCTGTGCCATGCTAAAACCGGTTAAAATAGCTGGCACCACAGTTAAACGAGCAAGTCTGCACAACTACGACCAGATACAAAGACTCGATGTTCGCCCTGGAGACACAGTAGTGGTGCGCAAAGCAGGCGAAATCATTCCTGAAGTGTTACGAGTAGTCTTAGAAAAAAGACCAGCTCAAAGCGAGCCGGTTTCCTATCCAACTACTTGTCCAATTTGTGATACAGAACTTGTAAGAGGCGCTGATGAAGCGGCTTTTAAATGTCCAAATATTCATGGATGCAAAGCCCAAATAACAAGAAGGCTCGAACATTTCGTCGGCAAAGAAGCGATGAATATAGATGGAGTGGGTGAGGTTCTGGTTAAACAGTTAGTCGAAAGCGGTCTTGTCCAAGATGCCGCAGACTTCTTCAACCTTGATTTGGACTCGCTTCTAACACTTGAGCGTATGGGCAGAAAATCAGCAGAAAAAATCCTGCAACAAGCAGAAGCGGCAAAAAATCGTCCAATGGCAAACTTATTTGCTGCTTTAGGCATCCCCCATGTAGGCGTCAATATGGCTTATGACCTGGCACAATACTTCCCTTCTATTGAAAAATTGGCCTCGGCAACTGGCGAAGAAATTGAAAAGATAGAAGGAGTTGGACCCAATATATCTCGCTCCGTAAGCGAGTTTTTTAAAAATCCGCATACTCTAAAGCTAATTGAGAAGCTTCAAAAATACGGTGTCAGCCTCGAAGACAAAGCCGACGCCAAAGCCTCTTACAAAGTTTCAGACACACTTTTGGGAAAATCTTTTGTAATTACAGGCACATTAAAAGGATTAGATCGTCTAAAAGCAGAGACCGAAATAAAACAAAGAGGCGGAAAAGCCAGCTCGTCAGTATCGAAGAACACAAGTTATTTGGTAGTTGGCGAAAATCCAGGCTCTAAATTGGCAAAAGCTGAAAGTCTCAATGTCAAAGTTTTGTCTGAAGAAGAGTTCCTGGAATTATTGAAGGCAACCTAAAATGCGATTTTCTCACGAAAGCAAATTTATCCTATTTCTACTGATAAGCGCCGGAGCCCTTGGACTTTTGAGCGTTATAGTGGTGTTGCCAACACTGGCCATACAATCGCTTTGGAATCTCTTTTCAAGCTTTAATTTTGCCTCTTTTATACCGCCTATTAATTTTTGGCAGGCAATTTTGCTTTATTTATCCTTCCTCCTAATGATTTATATTTCTGGTTTGGTTAAAATCGAATTCAAGATCAAACGTTTCGATTAATCGAGTGATGAAAACAAACCGAAGTAAAAAAGCAATTCTGGCTATTTTAGCTTTGTCTGGCACTATGTCTGCAAGCTTTCTTTTGGTCAAGCCGCAAGATGCCGCAGCAAAGTACGGGCGCAAGGGCAAAAACACCCAAACACCTGCTGAGGCACATTTCTATGAAGGCACAGCCCGGATGCGCGCCAGAGACTTTGACGGTGCCATAGACTCCTTTTTGCAAGCTGTCTATTTTGCTCGCAACGGTTTTTATCCAGAAGCACACTACTGGCTTGGGATCTGTTACAAAGAAAAATACAAAGATGACAAAGCAATCGCATCGTTAAAAGTAGCAACAGACACATCGGTTGAACCTCTACCGGATGCCTTTATTGCTATGGCAGAGATTCACTTGCGCAATGAGCGATTCGAAGAAGCAGAAGAAGCTGTCGGTGGTGCGCGCATGGCAGGAGCGCCTTACGAGAAGCAATATTATCTTGAGGGTCTAATTGCCGAAAACAAAAAAGAATTCCAAACTGCAGAAGCTTACTTCCATTCAGCACTTGGTGAGAAGCCCTGGAAATGGACGTCTGCCTGGATGCATTTAGCCGAATGCAAAATGAAGCAAAAGAAATGGCTTGAGTCTCTGCGTGAATTCAACGAGTTACTTAAAACAGATCAGCCTCTTAAAAACGAACCGCTCGATCGAATTTATAGCGACATGGGAGTTTGTGCTCTGGCTATTGGTGACCATCAAGGAGCTCTGGACAATTGGCACCGGTCGCTCGATTACGATCACACCAACCCAGAAACTCATATAAATTTAGGCATGATGCTTGAGTCTGAAAAGCACTATTCAGCAGCAATCAAAGAGTACAAAGAAGCAATTAAATATTTAACTGAAAGAAAACCAAACGACACTCGCATACAACAGTTGCGCAATAGGATCATAAAACTTGAGCAAATGATCAAACCAAGCGAATTGGCACCACAACGTGCCAAACCCTCGCCTTACATGCGCAAAACACAAGAAGAGGAAGAAGGTCCCACTTCACCCGGTCCGGGGTCAGGAAAAGGCAACGTGCACCAGGGCGACTCTGGTTTTTAATGCTTGAACGCTAACTTTTCTTGGTGGGCAGCATCCAATTGCTGTTTGAGCCAGTGGTGGCGCTGCTGGTGGCAACTGAAAATAACTACTTGATTGTTTGGCAAAATTGAATCGATTAAAAATGACATAATGCCCATAAATCGTGCATCGTCCGCTTCGCTGAATGGTTCATCAAGAAATATCGGCAATGGCTCTAAGCTAGACAGGAAGCGCGAAATAATCAATCTGGCCATCCAGTGAATTTGCTCTTTAGTACCAGTGGATAACTTTGTGATGATATCTTTAGATTCAAAAATATTCTGATGATTTCTCAGTTTTACTTTTAGATGCAAGTCTTTCGAAAATTCAAGCATCTCTATTTCACCGCTCAATTGCTGCAATAGCTCAGTTGATATTTTATTGAGCTGAACTGACCAGTCTGCATAAGTTTCATGCGATGATTGCTTGAGCATTTCATAAGCTAATTCTAGAGCCAGTTTCGCACGCTTTGAAATAACTATTTCATGGTCTACTCGATTCAATTCTTCAAGTGTGTCCAAGTATAACTCGTCGCGACTTTTCAGAGTCGTTCTGATTTTTACAATCAAATCTTCCTTCTTTTGACGTAACTCTTCTACTTCTTTGGCAGACATCAATTCAACTGTTGGAGTTACATTTTGAACTTTTGGTTTTGGTGCGGAGTTTTCACGAGCCAAATGAGCTTCTAATTTTGTACTCGCCGCTATATGACGCTCAATAAGTTCCTGCTGAGTATTGTGCCTGGCACTCTCATCGCCATAGCCTGCGTCGATTTCAGCCAGGTCTGGATGAGGCGAGTTTCTGTTTTCAAAGTAATTTATTAATGAAGAAACTTGATTTTTTGCCACTTCAAAACTGCCTTGGCAAGCCAGTCCATTCTGCTCTAAAAACTCTACTATGTTTGCCTCGGTCAAAGACAGATCTTCTTCCATGTGATGCATGCGCTCCTCATGATCATACATAGATGACCTGCGCTCCTGCAATTCAGCAATATCTTTTCTAAAATCGTTTATATTTTCAGACAACGCAATAGCAGATTGTGGCTCAATCTCCATTGTGGCAAGACCCGCTTTGTTGAAGAAATAAGCAAGATCACTTTGAAGTCGTTTGCAGTTTTGCTGCTTGGTTAAAAATAGCTGACGTAGCTGTTCTTCGTCAGTCTCTTTTTGCGATTGGGGAGCAGCTTGCTGTTGCAATTTAGCAACAAACTGCTTTTTGTCGGGCATTCCACATTTGTTAGCTAGCGCCGCTATTTTGTTTTCTAAGTTTGCGACTTTCTCCTCGCCTTTAGACATTGCAATCTCAAGCTTCTGCACATCTTGTCCAAGACTGTCGTGTTCCTCTTGCTTAAAATAGGTGGTGTTCAAAACCCTACCAAGAAAGAAGAAACTAATAAGCATGGTCAACAAGCCCAGAATCAGACTTCCAGCCACTACTGGTTGAGGCAAAGCCACCTTAACAGCAGAGAGAATCGATGGTGCAGCGAGCATTAAGATAGAAACAAATAACAGTCCAGCCACTCTTGCAATATTAAAAATACGCGCTTTATTGCGGTCGTTATTCAGTTCAGAAGACTTGCTTTTGCTCTCACTCAGTTTGCGAGCAGTCTCGGACGCTTGCTCCTTAAATGCCACCAAAAGTGATGCATAACTTTTTGCTTCTTCTACTTCTTCTGGAGTTAGACCTTCAAATAGATTTATTTTAGCTTTGGCAGATTCATATTCGCCGGTTCCGGCGCCGTTATTGACCAAGGTTGCAAACTCAGGGTTCTTTGCTTTCATTTCGTCCATCTGTTTGACAAGATTGAACAAATTGACAGCGTACGTAGAAATTGTCTGCGCTTCAGAATTGGTAAATTGATCAAGACCCTTGTAGTCGTTGTAACGGTCCATTACTTCGCTTTCGCGTGCAGCAATTTCAGCCTGATGAGGCTCCATATATTCGTGCAACAAATTGATATCATTGACGATGGCTTGCTGCTTCTCCCACAGACGCATGAGAAAATCCATCTGCTCTTGGGTAATTGGTGCATCTTCGGTATTAATATTTGCAGCTTCTAGTAAAGCTTGCTTCTTCTGCTCTTGATTGCGCAATTTTTGAATAGCAGTTTCAATGAGCTTTAATTCTTCTCGCAGTGCTGCGGCTTCGGCACTTTCTTCTGTAGATGAGACTTGAGATAAATCTTCTTCTTCGATTATTTCTTGGTTTTGCGATGAGGCCGGCAAACTTAGTTTTTCATCAATTGCTTGAATGTCAGAAAACCATTCACGACACTGTCCGCGCTCTGCATCCATTGAACGCATACGCTTCATCAAGTCGCTTCGCTGTCCTTCTAGCTCGCGCAAAAGTTCATTTATGTGACATAGTCTATTGCCATGCATAAAGCGGCTTAAAGTCTGACTTATAGTTTGAAGACCGGCGCTGACTTTGGTATCAGGCGATGATGAGTCGGCGATGCCCTGAATTTCCGCAGCGACCGCAGTAGAGTCGGTCATGTGATTTATTTCAAGATGTCTCTGTCCTACAAGACACGTATTGCGAAAAGTATCGCGATTCATTCCAAGTAATTTGTATCCTACTTGGTCTTCGTTTTCATTACCAAGATACTGTGGTGTCACATCGCGCAGACCAAAATTCAAATCTAAGACTTGTACTGATTCAGAATCAAAATCGCGAATAATACGCAACTTTTTCTCGCCAATTTCAATATCCATGCTGGCACTAAAAGAAGCGTCTTGTTTCCATGGCTTGAAAGTTTCTTTTTCTGGAAGCCCATACAAAATAGCCCAGGTGGCCTCGACCATAGTCGATTTTCCAAATTCGTTTGCTTCCACTACCAGATTGAGTTTATCTGCATCAAAATCTATTGTCCTGTTTGTCAGGGCACCAAATCCTTCAAAGTCAATTCGAGTAATTTTCATAGTTTAATTCTCAATCGACATGGCGGATAGTAACTCGCTTTTGCTTGAGTGCATCGAGCCCGTAATAAAGTGCATCTTCAACAGTTTTAGCCGAAATAAAAGCACCAGGTAATCCAGTCAAACTATCGCGCCCTGACAACTCTGCCATCTTGCGCTCGGCTTCTTGCAAGCGTTGCAACATGCGCTCAACATACCGAGCTTCGGTAGTCCTTGGATCAAACTCTTGCGACAAATAATTTGGCCTTGTGCGATTAACGAATATCAGTCTATAAAAATCTGACTCAATGTCTTTAATCACCGCAAGCGGGTCTGCTTCAGGAGCAAACGAACCCTCTAAGCTAAGTGCCACTATGTCGTGGTCAGGACGAACGTCTTGTTCTTGCATGCAATAGTTGATTTCTTCTTTTATAGCATCGACATCAAGACCTGTTATATCGACTGCTAGGTAGACCAACCTGAAAGAAGACACTTCAATTGGCTCAAGCAAAATCTCTTTGCCGCGCTCAGGATCGTATGTTATTTGTCCCAGTATCGCCACTTTTGGTCCAAGCTCTTCAAAAGTGGAGCTGCTCAGACACCCCGAATATGCGCCAAGTACGCGCTGATTAGAAGCATAAATTGCAAGCAAGTCTGGATATCCGCCGACGGCAGCATAGTCGAAATCCTGGCTCTCGAGCTGTTCTTCGGTGAAAGGAGCTGGTTTGTTAGGTCCGGCCAGTTGAGGATAAATCGGTCCCTGATAGGACTCGAGCGCACCTGAAAAAACAAGAATATTAAAAAGACTGGATTCGTCTTTGGGCAGTGGCTTGCTCAAAACTTGCTCGTAGTTAGGCTTAGTTCCAACGTGAGACATGCCCACAACAGTGACATCGGGCCGGTTTGGAAGTTTAACCGCTTCAAACTCGCTACTTGTAAAAACGTGCACATTTTCAGGCCAGGGCTTGATTCCATACACTTTTAAAAAGTCTGAATTATATGGAGAGTCGTCCTGATAAGGATCTAGCGACCCGGCAGTGATGACTACAGGTACGGGGCTGATTTCGGCTATTGCATCGAGTAAAAGCTCGATTGTTTGCGACCTGATAGTTTTGAGATTAAAGAGTCCGCCCGGCAGGAAAACAGCGTCCACCTGCTTGTCTTGCGCTACACGCAAAGCATTGATAAAAGACTCAATTAAGTCAGTGTATCGCTCCAATCGCTGGGTCGAACTGTACGAAAGAAGACCCTGATTTTGCGGCAAATCCAGGCGTACGTCCGAAAACTGAAGGAAAGTGAATTTTTGGCTCTCCATTAAACTTCCAAGTAGGAGTATTACCAGTAACTACATGCCCTGGCTAAGAAAATACAATTATAAAAAATGAGCGTTATCAGACATTGCTTAATCTAGCCGCTCAATAATAGTAGCTACGCCCTGTCCCACCCCTATACACATCGTGGCAAGCCCATATCGACTTTTGCGCCGTTCCATCTCATAAAGCAAAGTGGTAAGAATTCGAGCACCCGATGCTCCCAGTGGATGACCAAGGGCGATTGAGCCGCCATTTACGTTCAATTTGTCCATAGGCACTTCGAGTTCTTTGACACAAGCAAGCACTTGTGCCGCAAAGGCCTCATTAAGTTCGAATAAATCAATGTCTTTAATTGAAAGTGATGCTCGCTTGAGCGCCTTGAAAGTAGCCTCAACTGGACCGATGCCCATGATCGCCGGATCGCAACCTGCCACCGCTGATGACACTATGCGCGCGCGAGGTTTCTTGCCTAATTTTTGTGCCGCTTCACTTGATGCAAGCAACAAACAGGCAGCACCATCATTGATACCAGATGAATTGCCAGCAGTAACTGTCCCACCCTCTCTAAAAGCAGGTTTAAGCTTAGTCAAATCTTCAATTTTTGTATCAGCACGCGGATGTTCGTCCATGGCAAAAGTTTCAGGTGGTGCTTTTGGCTTTTTGCCTGGAACTTGCACTGCCACTATTTCCTCGCTGATTTTATCTTTAGCAGCTTGATATTTATGTTGGCTTTGCAAAGCAAATTCGTCTTGTGCTTCTCTTGAGATTTTGTACTTCTCGGCTACATTTTCGGCAGTCTCACCCATCGAAAAAGGGTAATAAGCTTGAGCCAATTTTTCGTTTGTAAAACGCCATCCCAGAGTAGTATCAAACATGCGCATTTCACCGCGCGGAAATGCAGATTCAGGTTTACCCATGACAAATGGAGAGCGCGTCATCGACTCTACGCCACCAGCCAAATACACATCACCAGAATTTGTTTGTATTGCTCTTGCCGCATCATTGCAAGCCATCAATCCAGAACCGCACAAACGATTGACAGTGCCACCACCAACGCTCACAGGCAATCCCGCAAGCAAAACAGCCATACGTGCAACGTTTCTATTGTCTTCACCAGCTTGATTGGCGCACCCAAGTAAAACGTCTTCAATTAAATCAGGATCTAAATCATTTCGCTTCACTATCTCTTTAATTACCAATGCCGCCAAGTCATCTGGTCGAATATCTTTTAGTGAGCCTGCGTAGCGTCCAATTGGAGTGCGAATTGCATCTACGATTACTGCGTCTTTCATTTTGCTTCCTGTGTTGACTAACTTTTAGTTTACTTGTTGAAAGTATTGAGCCAAATGGTCGAATCGCCCGACAATTGATCAAGCACACTAGATGGAGCACTGGCATTAGAAGCCACGGCGTATCTAATCTCAGGTCGTATATCTTTGGCCAATTTTGCTAAAACATCTGATGGTGTTTTTCTGTTAGCTGCCACTGCCATCAACACTTGCTCATCTGCATCTTGAGAAAGTGATTGTAAAGTCGAAGCGCCACATGCACCATTTGCAGCTAGTGTGGCACGCACAAGAGGGCTTGGATCTTTAGATAAAACAGCTAGTGACGAATCGGGCAAATTGACATTGCCCGCAACCACAGCGCGCAAAGCCGAATCCTTGTCATTTGCTAAATCGTTCAAAATAGATTGAGGCACACTAGACAGAGATGCGATATAAGCGCGTGTTAGGGTGTTGGCATTGCTGAACATTTTGGTTAATACCACATCGCTTGGGTGTTTAGCACCCGGTGCTCCGCGCAGTAAGATAAGGCGATGAACCATTGGATCACCAGATGAAATAAGTAGCTCGACAGTTTCAAGCGAGCATGCTGTGTTACCGGCAACGGCACGAACGACACTAGAGCTTGTGTCACGAGCCATACTTTGCAAACAGCTCTGTGGCACTACTTTGTTTGCGGCCAATGCAATGCGCACCATTTCATTTTTATCTTCGGCCAGTATTTTTGAAACTTCACTTTGAGCCACTTGTTTGCTTGATGCAAGCGAAGCTCTAACAATAGAATTTTCGTCAGAGGCAAGAGCAAGAGCCAATTCTTGACTTAATGATGCATTGGCGCAAAGAGCCGAGCGAACTAAAGGTGATTCATGTTTGCTCAAAGCCTTCATGGCATCAGCGCTAATATCCCCACGCACAGCAAGTATCTGTGCCAAAGCCAGGTTTTCAGGTCCACCCTTGACTGCGCGCTCAGCCAATTTAGCCAGAACTGGAGCTGTAGCGTTGGCATTTGCAGACGTAGCGTTGCGCACCATTTCGTTTGTATCTTGAGCCAGGATGAGTAGTACCGCATCTGGTGCAGAGCTATTAGTAGCCACAGCCCAGCGCACTTTGTCATTTTTATCAACTGCTAGTATCTTAAGTGAATCTTTTGAGGTTTTAGTATTGCGAGCAGCTTCCATGCGCACTTCCCAGCGCTTGTCTGATACTAGTTTGCCCAAAGTTCCTTCCCACGAATTGGGGTTGGCAGCAACACTCACTCTCACTGTAGCGTGCAAGTCTTTGGCTAGATTATCGAGAAAGCGAGAAGGTGTAGCGGCATTGCTTGCCACCATAGCACGCACACCAAGGTCGCCATCGTCAGACAATTCTTGATAAGCTTGCTCAGAAAGCCTTGGCTGGCGAGCAAGTAAAGTGCGTACCAGCCGGTCACCCACTTTCACAAGCCGGTTGGTGACCTCAGGGGTGGTGCTCTTATTTTTAGCCAAACTCAATAATAAATACTCAGTCTGAATTTTGCCATGAGCCAATTTATTGAGCACAGGCCCTGGTGTCAGTGGATTTGCCGCAAGACTTTCAAGTATTTTAGGCTCGCTTGATTCGGATAGTTTGATAAGCACTTCATTTTTTAGCGCCGTGCTATTTGAAAGAAGCGCTTCTACCACCACCTGATTAATATCTTCAGCCAGAGCCGGTCTTACTTCGTCAGGACAACTGGGATTTAACGCCACCGCTTTGCGAACTTCATCGCAAGTATCTTTGGATAGTTTAGCAAGCACTGAGGGTGCCGTATTGGGATTGGCTGCAACAGCCAGTTTTATGTATGGTGCGCAAACAAATTCTTGATTGACTCGCTCACCAGGAATTTTTTCCTGAGCATTGCAAACGCTCGCACTTAAAGTGATAGTGCAAGCCAACAATATTAGTGAACCCTGGAAAAATCGCATGACAATTACATCCGCTCAAACTATGCCTGACATAATTTAAGCACTAAATCCAAGGGCGGATCTACTACTTAGCTGCGCCCTTGTCATGAATATTGTGAATAATAGTGAGTAAGGTCTGCTTGTCAAGCTCGGCTGAAATGTACTCGATATACTTAACTTGCCAGTTTTCAAGATCCTGCAAAACAGTAGTCAAAGACGAGCTGTGACGTCTGATTGCCACCATATCAATTCCCACTTCACCTTTATTGCTCAAAATAAACACTCGAGCGCCAGACGAATAGCCAAGTGTATCTCTAAAACTCAGTCTCAAAAATGCATTGGATCTATCCGAGCCAATTTGTTCTTTTACCATTGAAATCAAAAGTTGGAATTTATCAAGCGGGGTTGCCAGGTCACCTTCCGGCACTTTAACTAGTTGATAGTCCCATAAAATTCCAACGCAATAAGCCACATCAGAAGTGGTCACATCTTGCAGGCTTCGAATAACCCTATGAAGCGGTGTCAAACCATCTAGCGAATTCCAGATACGTCTGCACAAATCCATCTCTTTGGCGGAAAGTGGCTTCTTCTCTTTGGGATCTATTAGGGGCTGGCCTTCTATTTTGTCCTTTCTAGCCTCCACTTTTTCAAGCACAGAATCAATTCCGCCCGGTAGTTTTTTCCAAACCACATCTGTGTTGTCTTGAGCTAGAGCCGCATCCAGCAAAAGCTTTTCGAGCGCTCTTGTTAGTTTGCATGTGTCTTTAGTTAGATCTTCTGAAAGCTCGCGTTTCATAAAAACGAAAATGCCTTGACGCCAAGCCGAAGCGAATTCCACCACCGCGTCGTTGCCGTGCATTTTTCCAATGCGTGCATTGACTGCTTTACCCGCTTCAAAATAGCATTTAAATTGCAAATCCCTGTTCTCGACAGAGAGTATGCCAGTATCTCGATTGGTTGCCATATTCTGGAGCAAACTCATGGGGTCGGTCGAACCTAAATGTCCCACAAGAGACTGAACGCGCTTCTCTTCTGCTGTTCCAGCCGCTGCACCTTTCACTTTGTCGTTTGATTCAGATGGTCCATAAAATGTCTGGTCCTGAATTGCCACTTCTAGCTGACGCGAATTGATCATTTCTTTCTTGACCGCAAGCGCTCCTAAGGTCATGCGCTCACGCTTTGGCGTGCCTTGAAGTTCAAGTAAAAGAGCATCAATTTGGCCTTGAGTGAGAATCTGACAGCGCAAAAAATATTCTTGAATCGAAAAAGAGCCTTGGGTCTTGAAAGACTCAACCAAAAACGCCACTTTGGAAAACATCGGATAAATAGATTTTTCTTTTTCCAAATCTTTCAACGTTTCAAGCACTTGCTCCTCATCGAGCCTGTCTTTACAGCGCTCGACTAAAGAAGCAAGCGATGAATAATTATCGATTAAACCTAGTACCAAATTGTGTTTGCTCGATACCTCTATGGCTGTTTTGCGGTCCAGTCCCTTGTCTGTAAGCACTGGAGTAATTGACATAAGCACTTGTTGAGCCAGGTCGGTGCGGTCTGAACCAAACTCGGTATCCTTGCCTACAGCCAGTCTCACGTAATGTCTTATATTGGTCGACAGGTCGAACAACTCTCGATAATTAGAAAAAATTCTAAGCTGAGGTGGGGCACTAAGCGATTCTCGAATCACTGCTACCGCTCCATCTTGAGCAAGAAAAATTAAAGCACCACCCACATCAATCAATTGAGGCACAAGTTTAGAGCACTCAAGCAAAACTTCGCTTGGAAATAAAAAGCCGACCATTGAGGCGTCAACCAAGACAGCGTCCAGAAGTCGCTTCGTTTTTATCAAATCGTTTAGTTCGACCAGCAAATCTTCGCTGTATTTGATAATTGAAACTTTGTTGGTTTCCTGCTCCAGGGCAGGTTCCATGGTCAAAGTGCGGTCGTTTGGATTTCTAGAGGGGTGAGCCTGGGTTATTGGGGATTGCGAATTAACCATAAATTGCCTTATTTTAAGATGGTCGCCATATTTTTAACCATATTCCCTTCAAGCATCTAATTTAGCTATTTACAACACCTATCTTTATCTCAAGACTTTACTAAATTGACCTTGCTTAAGGTATTCAAGACCCCAATAAACGATAATTCTAGCTATGAAAAACAGAAAACTGTCCACTCTACTTTTAACCCTCATGCTTGTGCAGTCACTAGTGCTGCCAACAGGGCGCCTGTATGCTCAAGAAGTCGAGATTCCAGACAACCTGCTTGAAGATCCACCTACCCTTCAAGCCCAGGAAGCACAACTAGCAACTGATTCAGGGGAACCTGCTGGACAGACTGGACAATCGCCCCAGACGGCCCAATCCGACCAGAGCGGCGAAGCCACCGGAGCAGAAAGTAAAAAGTTACTACAAGGCAGCGTCACTTATTGCGTGCCCAAAGGCACTCCGCTCAAATTGAAATTGGCCCTGGTACCCACAATGGGTATGCGCCTGGCCGATCGGGACATGGAAGGCTTGTTGCACCCGGCCCGCGAAGGTCAAAAAATTACAGCCAAAACAACTGAAGACATTTTTATTGAAAACAACCGCGTAATTCCTGAAGGCACCACTTTGTATGGTCTGGTTTCAAAAGTACACGGACAACGAAGAGTTGGTCGAGAAACCTTTTACGAAATTGCCTTCAAAACGCTTGAACTGCCGGATGGCAGAAAATTTTCATTTACAGCCGAGGCAGATAACTTTAAGCCCTCGACCCTGAAATCAAAAGCGAAAGGATTTGGAATAATTGCAGCCCACACCGCTGGCGGTGCAGTTCTTGGAGCAATTTTTGCCTATCAAATTTGTGGATTATCATCAACTATTTCTATGCACGGTTATAACATCGCCGGTGGTGCCGCCGCTGGTGCTCTACTAGCCACCGGATTTGCCATCATGCGCAAAGGCCCTAAAGCAACACTTGAGCCAGGTGATGACTTAAACCTGCGCATAGACACAGACCTGCTCATGCCTATGACAGTAGAACCGACGCCCAAGAAGGCTCCACCCGCAATTGCTGGACTTAAAATCGACATAGAATCGGTCAAAAAGGTAAACGACGGCGTTGGCAGCAAACTGATGAAAATGGATGTCGCCATTAACAACGAAACAGCTAAGCGTTTTTACTCCATAGACTTATTCTTAGAAGACTCAAATGGAAATCGCGACTCTTTATCTAGTGGAGGTGGTTTCGACTCAGAAATCAGCTTCACTATCGAGCCTAACACTTATAACCATAAACGTCTTTATTTCAACATGGAATGGCCTAAGCTTAAGCACAGACTGGTTTGGATCGATCACAAATCACGCCAGCCAGTACATACCATGAACTGGTTCTAGATTAAAAAAACGATTAGGCTTCGTAGTTCTACGCAAACCAAGATTGACCCGCTTGTGCTAAAACGCCAAACTGGATACAAGCTTCAATCCCCCCGTTGGTGCGTTTTTATGAATAGTCAAATTCAATCCAGTCTTAATACCCAACTATTTTTCAATCAGATATTCAGTGCCGATGCAGTAATTGACGCTGTCCCGTTCGTCGAAATGCTTGAAGAAAAGCGAAAACTAGTTGTTTTCAATCCCGAAGTGGCAAGACTGCCAAGACTTTCTGATCACGAATCACTCATTTCCTGGCTTTTGCGAGCAAGCGGTATCCTGAACAAAGAAATTATCAAAGAAGCATTTGAAATCGCTTTGATTCACGGCGTAGATCCATTTGATGTATTGACCATGACCGGCATGCTCTCTAATTTAGATTTGAAACTGGCTCGTCAAGCCAGCCAACTGGTATCAAGTAATTTGATATATAGAGGTTTTGCTGCTACCGCCATTGCTTATGCAAGCAAAAATTATATGGACCTAGAGTCTGCACTGTGCGAACTAGATCTCAATCCTCAAGCACCTTTCAAAAAGAATCCATTAGTTATTTTGCTAGAACAAGCGAAAGTTTTACCTGCTCGCGTTTTACTCAAAGCAAGACAAGAAGCGCTTGCCACAGGGGTTACAGTTGGATGGGTGCTAATTTCTAGAAATCTTTGCAATCAAAATCTACTCAAAGCCATGCTTGAATCTTTAATTGCAGTGCAAAATGGCCGCATTGATTTCGTGCATGTAGTCTCACTCATCGAACGTTCTATCAAACAAGATGACCTAAAAAATATCGATGCCATAGTCAACTCGCACATGGAAATGAATACTCAAGAGCGCATTTTCGGCAACTTTCTGCTTGGCTCTGGCAATCTAAACCTAGATGACTGGCTATTCTGCGCTGAAGTTTGCGTCAGCGAACACATGAGCATGCTAGAAGTGTGTCGCGAATTGAATGTAGTAAAACCAGCATCGCTTGAAGGCATTCATCAGTTGTCTTGTGCGCTTGCAGACAAACAATTGCAGGCAAGACAGTGCACAGCAATGCTTGAACAGTACAGAAAACAAGCCGCCTGAAAATTCATGGCTTGCCTTTTTTCTCGATAGTAACATTGTAATCGAACGACATTTCGATATTTACCAACCCGGATTTTTCAACTTCGAATAACACATTTACAGTGTTTGACTTTTTTGCTTTCGTGGATTGCACATGAAGTCTAGAGTTTCAGACGTGCTCTCTTGCTGCATATCGGCATCTGGATTAACAAAAAGTCTTGTCACGGATGATGGAATGCGAATTTTCCAATCGCCTCTCATGTAAGACATAGTAACAAAACAAAAAAGGGCTTTTGAAAGCCCTTTCCTTGTTGTGATTGCCGTGACTAAAAAACTTTTGAAACTTTTTATACTTAAGCTGCAGCTAGTGCAACATCATAATTGAGACGGACGAAATCATACTCAACACGGATAGACACTGTATCTTGAGTAGAGAACTCGAGTCTTACGCGACCCAGATTGCTTGCGCTATATTCCATCCATTGTTTGGGAACTGAAACGATTACATTCTCTGGACCCCATTCTTCGACATAGGCTTTGAGGACTTGGCAGAGGGTATCTTCGTCGGCTGGATTTCTAAACATACTCATTGGGGGCCTCACTTACGCTTGTTGATAGGAATGCTGGATTTATTATTAACGGGGGGAGTTTCGGGCATCGAATTGCTTTCGATGTAATTAGTCTATTAATTTGCCACCTGAAAACCAATTGGTGGTTTTCCCAAAGCATTCGTATAATCACCACTCGCCTGAATTATTGCCCAGCCAGCTTGCGTTCGGGTAACTTGTGCCCTGTAAGTTCAGCAAGAGATTCCATAACTTGCCAGGTAGTTTTCTCTAAATCGTCAGAAGGTTGTATCGGCTTGCCGATGCGACAAATCACTTTTCCACCATTCTTCTGGGTATTTAAAATTCCAACTGGAACTATGGGTACATTATTCGATTTAGCAAAGTACGCAGTACCTGTATGAGGCGCTCCCATTTGACCTATGTTACGCGAGCGCGTGCCTTCGATAAACATCCCAAGCGACCAGCCTTCTTTGAGTAGTTTACGGATGGTTTTAATAGTCGACTTCTCGGGTTTTGCTCTATCAATAGGAATAGCGCCGAAAACTTCTATCAACCAGCCAAACCATGCTTTTTCCGCAAAGAGTTCTTTCTTAGAGAGAAACGCCATCTTCTTATCTGTAGCGGCACACAAAAGTGGTGGATCAAAGTCTGAAATATGATTTCCGACCACGATACAAGGACCTTCAGGCACGTTTTCTCTGCCAAGAATTTCTATGCCATGAGTGAGTTTGTGATAGCCGATAATGGCGTTTCGTGCAGTCCACATCTGGAGTGCTTCGCGAAAAGGTGTAAAACTTCCTCTTTTAAGTTCAGCCATAGATTTACTTCTTACTTCTTACTTTTTACTTTTGGCTGGTTGCCTGAACAGCTTGAGGCAGCGAAACTCGAATAATCGAATTATCTTCTTGCTGGCTCACAAACAAATTGCCGCTTTTATCCAAGGTCAAGTAATAGGGACTTCTAAATCCTGTGGCAATTACTGACGCAATACCAGCAGGCGTAATTCTGACGATAGTGCCGCCCTTGTAATTAGCTACATATATATTGCCTGTGTCGTCCGACACAAGACCAATGGGACCGCGCAAATAGCCGCCGGTGCTAAAGGTGGAGCGGGTTCCATCACGACCTATTTTGTCTATTGTGTTAGCACCAAAATTGGCTACATATAAATTACCGAATTTATCAAAGGTCAATCCAGACGGTGCATTAAAACCTGTGGCGATAACTCTTACTGTGGCGTTTGCCAAAATGGGAGCGGGCTTGGTTGCTTGAGGTGTTACTTCAAGGGCGCTTCCTGACTGATCAGTCGAACTTATATTATTGGATGCCACCAATTCGCGACCCATCTGTTGAGCTGGTTGCGATATCGGTTGAGCTACTGCAACTGGCTGTGAAATTTGCTGAATAACAGGTTGGCTTTGAGCGACTGGTTGATAAGGCGACTGATTTTGGGGAGCGGGCTGATATTGAGCTTGGGGCTGATACTGAGCTTGGGGCTGATATTGAGCTTGAGGCTGATACTGAGCTTGAGGTTGATATTGGGCTGGAAAAGTCTGCGCACCTGCCTGAGTTTGCATATTAATCATTTTCTGGTCGCAAACAACACTAAGTCTTTGTGCTTCGGCAAAGTCGCGGCTATTTGGAGCAATAGTTAAAAATTGCTCTTTTGCTTCCTGCGGCTTTCCTGATTCCAAAAGGGATCTTCCCATCTGAAAATGAGCATCCGGGTCAGTCGGCTTCAAGCGCAAGACTTCTTGAAAGCAAGGAAGAGCTTCTTTGTGACGACGTTGGCTCTGGTACAAAACACCCAGATTGTATTGAGCATCAGCTAAGTTTGGGTCAAGAACCAGCGCTCGACGAAAGAAAATAATTGCCGACTCAGGCGTGCCCTGCTTAAACGCATTCAATCCAAGGTTGTACATGCTGACAGCTTGAGGGTTCGCACTCTGAGCAGATGATATTTGCGGTAAAGCAACTTGACTAAAAACAGCCAGACTTAGCGCCAATAGTCGAGCAAAGCGGGAAGAGCGAAGATTGAAATGTGACATCGAAAAAACCTCAAGCGATCAAATCACGGCCACTCCTGTTTGTTGGAAGAGTAACCGTTGTTGTTACGCATGCAATTTTATACTTTCGCAGACAAAAGTTCAGCATGAATAGCGAAAATGAGATAGCATGGGTATACATTAGATGATCCTAATATCTTACTAGAAGGAATCCCAAAAACATGCGCACCTTAGGACACATAATAACTTCCGCCGGAATTGGCGGTTTGAGTTATTG
Source organism: uncultured Candidatus Obscuribacterales bacterium (assembly GCA_964606665.1). Classification (GTDB taxonomy): domain Bacteria; phylum Cyanobacteriota; class Vampirovibrionia; order Obscuribacterales; family Obscuribacteraceae; genus Aved-18. The sequence continues at coordinate 21,786 of CAZSHS010000043.1, forward strand.
GCGCTATCGATGCAAGAAGTCCGCCTTTGCTGCCTTTTTTGCTGGTTGGCTAATAGATCTCGATCACCTGGTCGACTATGTCAAAGCTCACGGGATGAAGCCTAACTGGGAAAAATTCAACGAATCAGAACATGAAAAATATAGCGGGAAGCTTTACTTGCCTCTCCATTCATTCGAATTGCTTGCATTATTTTTCTTCTTATTTAGAGGCGAGCAGCGCAAGCCAATGCGTATGAGCATCGGTTTATCGATTTTAACCCATCTTATTTTGGACCAAAAGTGCAATCCCGGCAGAAGTCCTATGACTTACTTTTTGGCCAATCGCATCCACAAAAAATTTGACGCCAAAAGAATTTTAGAGCCAAGCTTCGCCCTTATAAAAGAAGGCAAATACAAATACTAGGTTGCGAAAATCAATACTAGGTTGTTTCTTTAGACCTGACGTCTATTGTTTTTGCTTTAGCAGATTCGCCACTTAAACTTTCCAGGCTTTCTTCACCACTTAGCACACCAGATAATTTGTCGACTAGAAATTCCATTGGCATAGGCAACAAGAGAGTGCTTTTGGCTTCGGTGGCAATTTCGACCATTGTCTGCAATTGTCTTAATTGCAAGGCTCCAGACTGTGATGAAATTATTTCGGCCGCTTCCCGCAATTTGTGAGCGGCCTGAACCTCACCTTCCGCCGCCACTACTTTAGCTCGGCGCTCTCGCTCCGCTTCAGCTTGTTTAGCCATAGCACGCTGCATATTGTTTGGAATTTCGACATCTTTCACTTCGACTGAAGTCACTTTGATGCCCCAGGCTTCAGTTTGTCGGTCAATAATGGCGCTCAACTTTTGATTCACTTTGTCGCGGTCGCTCAAAATTTCGTCTAGATCGTACTGACCAACTATGGTTCGAAGTGTGGTTTGAGCGACTTGACCGGTAGCCTGTACTGCATCTTCAACTTTAGAGACAGATTTTACCGGATCAACTATTTGATAGAAACAAACTGCAGCCACCCGCAAAGTGACGTTATCGCGCGAAATCGCCTCCTGCACTGGAATAGGCATAGTAATGACACGCGTATCGACCTTTTGCGAACGCTCAAGCAAGGGAATGACGATTTGTGCTCCAGGTCCTCTGATACCGGTGATCTTGCCCAGACGGAAAATGACCAGGCGGTCGTATTCGTTTACGAAACGAAGCCCTCTCAAAAGAGTGAAACCTGCCAGTATGGCCAGTCCCAAAAATATTTCCATCATTGCCTCAATTAACGTTTAAGTTGGCCAGTATATTCCCACATTCAGGGAAAACACTCTTAAAAATTTAAATGTAGAGCTTTAGTATCAGTATATGGGAATAAGTGGATTACTGACCCAAGTAGGTCTTCTATGCTGACTAAAGATCGCAAAATTCAACGCAGCCGTTTTGAGAATAGCTTTGCTGAAATCTCAAATAGAATTGGCATTGGTGTCTTTGATGAGCGAGCAAAAAAACCAATTAAAAAACCTGGTCTGGGCTTTTTAATTTTTGGCGTCATTCTTCCCACTATTGCTTTGATTTTCGAAGTAACCACTCACACCATGGCTGGAATTTTGTTCGACCCATTTCCCAGCGTCTGGCATGTTTTACTTTTCTCGTTTATTCCGATTAGTAATCTAATTGTATATCTGGCGGTGAGAATAAATCTCGTCAGTCTTTATGCCATAACGTCCTTAATGAGTGGCTTTTCCATGGGCATGGCTATTTTGTACAGCTTGATGTTCGCCACTAAATTGCCTGCAATCGGTACTACTTTTATCAACCATTCCGAAATGGCATTTCTGTTAGTATTCCATCCTTTGCTTTATGCTCCCCTACTTTCGGTGGCACCACTATTCAATGCCGGACATGTTATCACCTTACTTGGTGCCCGTCAGAAAGCCTTTTTTGATGGTGACCAGTTAAAACATTTTGGTCATATAGTCATACTAATAATGGTACTGAGTATAGAGGCACCCTCCACACTCACCCGAATTTATTTGTCTAAAGCACTCGGTCCAGATTTTTCATCACCGCAAATGACTCAACGCTATAACCAGGATGCAGTCAACTGGCTCAGATTCTTTGGAAGTAGAGAAGTCATGCTTCGTGCCTGTTATGAGCGCTCCGGCAGAGCAACCGATATTCTAGGTTCTATCTATGAAGACGCACATCCAATCTCAGTAGACAATGCTCGCGAAATATTTTATCTGGTCACAGGTCAGACTTTCAATGAAGTTCCAATCCCTTCTTCATTCAGGTCTACGCTCAAACACACTGGGGCTATGCGCGAGGCAAATGCGCTCAACAAAAACGCAGACGACGAATTCGACATAGATACAGATATTGCAGGAAGCGTAGTTAGCGGTTTTGCACGTGGCTTGTCCACATCTGATTCATCTATTTCAGGCAAAGTCGACGTGCAAGCAGGATATGCTTCACTCGACTGGACATGTACTTTTGACAATGTTTCTTATGTACCAAGGGAAGCACGAGCACAAATAAAATTGCCACCAGGTGCTTGTGTAAGTGGAGCTACTATTTGGCTTGATGGCAAGAAAAAAGAAGCGCAAATAGACGAAAGGTCTCAAGCTCGAAGCACTTATGTAAACGCTGTCTATAACAACAAAAAAGATCCTCTTCTAGTCAGTATGCATGGCCCCTCGACCGTTCTTGTCCAGTGCTATCCTGTGGTGCGTGGTCAGGTCACCAAAATTGTCTTGCATATAGTGACACCACTACAGTCATTTGAGAAAAACAAAGCGCAACTTGTTCTTCCGATATTTGGCGAGCGCAATTTTGCTTTTAAAAACGAGAACAAAATCAAACTCGATTGCGCCACTAAATTCGATATAGAAAACAATCTAGTCGAGTTTGACTCTTCTTCAAAAACAACGCAAGCATTCCAACAAGTCAATTTCAAACCAGACACTTTGTACATCGTCGTAGATGGTTCAGTCAAAATGCAACCATTTATGAGCGAAGTCGCAGAAGGTCTCAAATCTCTACCTGTAAACGATGTCCATATTGTTAAGGTTCTTGACGGTGAAACCAGATACCAAACCAAAGAAAACGCAATCAAAGACCTTTCAGTCACCAAGTGCATAGGTGGACAGGACAATTCGCCAACACTGGCAGACAGTATGAACAAATGTTTGTTCAAGGTTTCGCGCGCATCTGCAATTCTCTGGATTCACGGACCACAGCCAATTTGCGACTCGAACAGCGCACTTTACCTAAGCAATATCATACGCGAACTGAAAGACTCGAATCTCAGAAAACCCATTTACGACTATCAAGTGGTTCCTGGTTCGAACAAGTTACTTGAAAGCATGGATTTCGAACAAAGTGCTGATGGCACAAAAGAAATAGCTTCAACCGGACATCCAAAAGCCGACTTGGAACATTTCTGGACAACACTGCAAAAGACCGAACAAACTTCGTATCACGAATTCAAAGAAGATAAAAATGCAAGTGAAGACTTGAACATTCTTCGTGCATACAGTGCGACCATGGCTAACTTCGCCTTATATGGATATCAAAATCCGACGCTTTATTTATGCCGCAACTATCACTTCGTAAGCCCAGTGACGAGCTTCGTCGTGCATCCTGATGCAGACTTGGAAGAAACGACAGTTTGCGAAGAAACAATCTGTGAAGAAGTAACAGGCGGTAAAAACGAAAAATCGGATATCTGCCAAAATATGATTCAAAAACCAGCTCAAAATCTACATATTGTAACTGCGATTGGACCCATTATGCAGGCTACAAATAATCCTAAGCAAAGAGCAAAAGACCAGGAATACTCAAGCGCACGCGAGCTAAAAGAGTGCGCTCCGTCTTCATCTCCAGCGGCTGCTCCGCCCGATTATCCTGTGGTCCGCTCCAGACGCAAGGCTCAAGCTGGTGCAGGTGGAGGCTTTAGTCAAGGTGTTCTTGGAAGTTTGAGCAACGACCGTTTTCGTCAAAATACAGATGCAAAACTATCCGCTGACTCAGCCAAAAAAGGTTTTGATGCACCAGTAATAACAGATGAAAGAGACTCTTCTTCTGTGAATCGTTTTTCTAATAGTGTCACAGACAAACTAAATTCTCTCAGTCAGGCAGCCAGCCAAGCCGGTCCCGTGCCGATGGAGTCCAGCTCTGAGCAAGCTTACAGACGAACAGAGAACAATAAGCAGTACTTGTTCTCTAATTTTGTTAGCACAACCAAGATCTATACTTTCATATTTTTCTTAACTATGGGACTGATTGTCATTAGTATCGTCAAGTCCGGTCGCTTACGCAAATAAATTGGGATCGTTCATAGTCTTTTTTTCTTCGACAAATTTGTCTGTCACTTTTGGTGGTACCGGCGATACCAGTAGTCCAAAAAGAACACCGGCGACAAATCCTCCTAGATGCGCAAAATTAGCTATATGGGGTGCCATGTTTGGAAATGCTTTTGGCGCTACATAATTGAAAGCCAGGTCCACAAGCGCAAGTTGAGTAAAAGCAAGTCCAAGCAAAACTACCATTTGGTATCTCCAGACTTGTTCTGGCAGCCTGTCTTTTAAACGAAAAATTCCAGCTAACACCGCGCCAAAGGCAGCCATAAGACTTCCAGATGCGCCAACAGTAATTAAATCTGGAGTCAATAGAGCTTGTGCTATTCCACTCAACACTCCACCAACAATATATATAGCTAAAAATCTGGCGGTGCCAAAAATATTCTGCGCTAGCCTGCCGAACCAGAAAAGCATGAACATATTTAGAAAATAGTGTGTGAATGAAGAATGCAAAAAAGAATAAGTAAAAAAACGATAGTATTGACCAGCCAGAGCTTCTTTGGAAAAGAGTGCAAAATTCAAAAATACCCAGTTGGTGGTGTCCACCACTACTGAAAAGGCTGTTTGAAAATTTTGCTGAAAAGCAGGCAGACGATATGCGTCGGTCAAACAATAAAGCAAAGTATTTATAGCAAAAAGCGCAAGCACAGCTTTTGATTTATTATCTGGATTTACCACAGCAAGAACAAAATCTGCTTGCACGAAAATATTCCAGATTTCATTTACTTGTTTGTCTTTGTCTGGATGAAAACTAATAAGTTCGCCTGTTTTATTACGGGCGCGTTCAATCTGACGGTCCACACGAAGACAAAATTCTTTAGAAGGATTTTGTGCTTTAGATTCTTCAAAAAATTTGATTGCAGTCTGTGTGTTACCCACCGAAAGATGCGACTGTCCACGCCAGTAATTGATCAGACTCTCGGGAAAAGTACGCTTGTTTTGTTCTAGAATTTCTAGAATATGTTCAGTCTCATTGCGTGCACCAATAAGCGCAAAGAATGGGAGTATCGATTGTCCAATATATGTTAGTGGATATTGTGTTTCATCGAGCTTTGCTTCAACGATACACTTGTGCGCTTTTTCGAATTCGCCAAGTTCTGCATAAGCTCTTGCGGTCGGCAATAAAATAGAGGGACTGACACGACGTTTCTTTTTTTTCTTAGATTCAATTGTCTGCTCTTGAGCGTTCAATTCTTCTTTCAATAAATCTGACTCGTATATTTCTACGATTTTTTGCCATTTGCGCATAAGCGCATTTCCAATTAGTCGATAATTGGCTGGTAAATGCCTTATTTCATTTGGCAGAGAATCGACTTGCGCTTGCCATTTGTCGATTAGTTTGTTCGCCGGTTCTTCTTTGAATTCGATAAACAAAGCAAGAGCTTCTGCCATGTCTTGCCAGAATTCTCCGCTTTTGCCCCAATAAATATCTTTTGCTTTTTTGCTGAGCTCGTGCAATCGCTCGGCGTTGAGTGAATTGATACTACCTTGAAGACCAGTGGAAAAACTGCGAGACTGCAAGATTCTTAGCGCGGCAAGTCCATAGCCAAGTAAAATGAAAAGCCAGGCCGGCCCAACTTTTATGCCTGCTATTGCTAAAAATAAAATTGCCATCCAGTGCAAGATAGGAGCCCATGAATAAGTAATGGGCATGAATAGACCAAAGACAATTCCGCACGAAGAAAGAAAGACGAGCAAATAGAGCCAATAAGCGACTTGAAAATCCATGATTAGTTAATATGAGTCGCTTTGACAAAGCGCTCAGTAATTAGATGGGGTCTGGTTATTGCAGATCCAACCACCACAGCATGTGCACCAAGTTTGATGGCACGCTCAACTTGTTCTGGATGCCAAACTCGACCTTCAAGAATGACTGGAATCTTCAACTCCTTTATACATTGCTCCAAAAATTCAAAGCTGGGCTCAGCCTCAGGAGGTAAAACAGTGTCGCGGGTGTATCCATATAAAGTAGTGGAGACGATATCGCAACCAGATTCTTGTGCCTGGCGCGCTTCTTCTATAGTGGCTGTATCTGCCCATACCAGGGCATTGGTTTCTTTGTGAATATTTTCTATTGTTTGAGCCAAACTCAACTTGTCTGGACGCGGACGAGCAGTGGCATCAAGGGCAACAATATCGGCACCAGCGCGAGCTACGCTCACCGCTTCTTTCAGGGTAGAGGTTATGTATACCTGGTCGAGCATCTGATCTTTAGTCAGATTTTCTGTCTTAGTTATACCGATAATCGGTATTTTTGAAAGTTTTGTAAGTTTTCTAACATATGAAACATTTTCCAGCCCCTCAAGGCGCAAAGCTCGTGCCCCGCCGGATAATGCCGATTGGCACAAGGCGCCTATGATTTGAGGCTGACACAAAGGCTCGCCTTTACTTGCCTGACACGATACTATGAGTCCGCCCTTTAAGACGGTTAAAACGCTGTTTTCGCCCGGGTTCATGATTTAAAAGTACAGTAGTTGAACAATGAATGGCACTTATTATATAAGTTTCATATATACAGCCTTAACTACTCCTTAAGCAGCTTGCTTGGCTCAATGCTAAACTTGCAAAGCAGTTGAGACAGAAAATTATATGGCTCTGAATCAAAAAACCTTCTTAAAAGCACTGGCGCTCTCCATTATCCTGCAGGCAAGCCCTGTTCTGGATGCCACCGCTGTTTATGCAGCCACTCCAACCAAGACTGACATAAAAGCAAAAGCCAAACAAATTGAAGAAAAACGCAATGAGTTGCACAAAAAATTGGCAGAAGCACGGCGCAAAGAAAAAATTGCTTTCGTCAAACTCAATACCATCAAGCATGCGTTGAAAAATACCGAGCATTCGCTTGAGCAAAAGAAAATCAAAGTCGAGCACACGGTTGCTGCTATCAGTCAGACCACTCAGCATTTGAACAATGCCAAAGTGACCGTCTCAGGGCACATGGCTGCAACATCTCAACGCTTGAAAGAGATTTATCAAGGTCACAGGATGAATTTCCTCGACATGATCTTTCAGGCAGACTCACTTCAATCTCTTATAGACCGACTTTATTACAACGAGCGAGTAACTGAGATGGATCGCAATTTGACCGAGGTCTATCGTCAAAAAGCACGCGCTCTGGAAGAAAACAAAAATAGATTAGGCAAACAAAAGAGTGATTTGGACAATTTGGTCGACCAGATTGGCAAAAAAGCTCTAGAGATGGCGCGTTTGAAAGATTCGCAAGAAGAAATTGCAGAAAAACTGGCCAACCAGCGTGCATTTTTCGAACAAGCAGAAGCAGACCTTGCTCGTCAATCTAAATCGCTTGAAAAACAAATCCTCGCCATGGAAAGTTCAAGCTCATCAAGTAGTGGCGGTCCAGTAACAAAGGGCACAGGCACGATGGCAATGCCACTACGTGCAAAGATTACATCGCCTTTTGGATGGCGTAAACATCCTATTTTCAGAAGCAGAAAATTTCACACCGGCGTAGATATTGCAGGACCCAGGCGCTCACCTATTCGCTCTGCCGATAGCGGGCACGTTCTGTACACCGGTTGGTATGGTGGTTATGGCAAAGTGGTGATTGTGAGCCATGGTAATGGCATGTCCACACTTTATGCTCACCTTGCTCAAATTGCTGTGGCGAAAGGAAATAATGTCTCTAAAGGTGATACCATCGGCTACGAGGGTACTACCGGCTTCTCGACCGGTCCTCACCTGCACTTTGAAGTGCGTGAGCAAGGCATTCCCAAAAATCCACTTAATTACGTAAACTAAAACTAGAACTCGAAACTCGAACTATATGTGGTATCACTAAAACTGATACCAGATCAAAGAGCTAAGCGATTTTAGCTGCTTTTGTTTTCAATTCACGCACCAGATCATCTTGTCCAAGCAAGTATCCGCGGCGAGCTTGATCATCAGCGTAAGCGATTATAGCTTCAGTTAGAGTGTTGAGCATAGACATCGGGACAAACTCACTGACTTGATTGAGCAAGCGCTCAGTGGTGACCCACTCAGGAGTGTTAAGAGGAATGGCATCATCGAGCCGAGCGATAACAGTGTAGTTGGCTAACTTGTCGGCTTTGGAATTAATCATTTTCGTGCCCTCAGGACAAACAGAATATAGGAGTCGTTGGTTTCCACAATCCAAACGACCGACACAGCTATTTCACATCCTGTTCTAGCAGGATGGTGCATAAGCTATGCAATCTCTTGGAAACGGGGAGTGGTCTATAGAAGTTCGGTTAGGAACGCTTTGAGTTTCCCCTCAATTCTTATGCCCGCAGCTAAACATTTTAATCCTTAAATGTAGTTGTCATGGTGTTCTACGCTACACCTTGACTATTGACTTTGCTTTAAAAAATGGTCCTTAGCAAAGCGCTCTGCCTCTTTTCTGGAATTTACGATTTTAAGTGTTTGTGCTTCATCAAGAGCCTCCAACAACTCACCGACCATAGGTCCAGGTGTTATTTGCAAAAGCTCCATCACATCAGCACCAGTAAGGAATCGCGGCGTTCTTGCCTGTTCTTCTATATAGATAAAATATCCATTTAATAGCTCGTTAAAACGAGTCTCTAAGCGAGCTCGTGCTTCTTCCACCAATCCTTGCCCTCTGGTGGCACCAAGGTCGCCATACGCTAGCAGAATAAGCTCTGGCACATCGGTTGCCACTTGTCGATAAAATCTGTGCACCGCCTTTTGAGTGGGCTCACCAGCATGAAATAGGGCCCCCGGTCTTAAGTGCCATTTGATCAATCTATTTATAAAGCGACTGACCGACTTGGACCACTTCAAGCGAGCTGCAGTTTCGTCAGACATTTTGGCACCAAGCGAATCATGCGCATAAAATGTATGACGCCCCTCGGGTGTTATTTGCCAGGTGGCTGGCTTGCCTATGTCGTGCAATAAAGTAGCAAGTTTAGTGACCGCCAACCTATTGAGTTTGTGACCAATTATTTGATTGCATGAAGCTTTTAGTTGATCACAGGCGCTTTCATAAAAAAGTTCCATTTGTCGAACCGCTTCCAAACTATGCTCCATCAAGCCTAAGTGGTGATAAGCATTGGCGGTCACCACTCTTGTGGCTGCGAGTTCTGGAAAAACAGCATCTAAAACTCTGTTATTAGCCATTGCCTGCAAATGCACAAATGTATTTGAATGACTAAATAAAGCAAAGAGCTCAGTGCTTATGCGCTCTCCGGCCACACCACTTAATAGCTGAGCATTTTGAGCTAGCCAGTCTTGGGTTGTTTTATCTATAGAAAAAGAAAGGGCGGCACTAAATCTGTACGCTCGTAAAATCCGAAGTGGATCCTCTATAAGATTAGCCTGGCTAAGCGCTCTAATCACACCATTCTCGATGTCGTTCATTGCATGCACTTTATCAATTAGATTTTCTGGATCTAGTGGATCCCAAGCAAGAGCATTGACTGAAAAGTCCCGACGCATGACATCAGATTCGATACCACCGCCAACACATGCGGCAAAATCTAAATTAACCGGGTTTGGCGAATCACTGTTTAAAACTACCCTGGCAGTATCGTTCTTCTCATCAAGTAAAACGAAAACACCATTTAATTTTTCACTGACAAGCTCTGCAAATTTAATCGCCCCTTTTTCAGTTTCACTTATAAAAGCAAAATCGTAATCTAAATAGTTTGACTTAGAACTAGAACCAAATGTGGTATTACCCTTTTTTAGTACCTGGTCACGCAGATGTCCGCCGACCAAAAATATGCGTTTGGATGCCCCTACAGCGATATCGTTCACTGCTTTTATATATTCGTCTTGCAGTAAAGCGGACCATGCCAAATTAAATAGTTTCCGCTTTTTGCGTATTTGCCAGTTGTTCTACTTCGCTTTGAACATTGCGGAATTTTCCAGCCACATAAACCAGTCCACCAACAAGACTACTCAAAGTGGTCAGTCCAAGCCAGATTAACGCAAACGTAAGGGCAGTATCCTTGTCTACAGCCATGAGAGTCAAGAAATAGGTGTATGCCCATTCGCGCACGCCTATTCCGTTTATGCTCGGAGTAACAAATCCAAGCACCGCCACCGATGGATAAAAGACAAAGTAATACCAAAGCGGAACATTTATACCAAGAGCAAGCCCTACGGCTAGATGACACAAGACGATAATGACTTGAATAATGACCGATTGAAGAATGGTAGTGAAAATAAGCCCTTTGTCCTGCCAGAAGACCTTGGCTGTTCCTTCGTTCAATTTCTTAGACAACCAGTTTTGCGGTCCCAAGAATTTAAGCGCCATTTGAGGCATAAAAGGAACCACGAAATAGATTCCAAACGTGGCAAAGAAAATGGGCAGTTTTAACTGGATAGGCAATTGATCACCGCCCGGACCAAATAAAAGACCCATCGAAGCAAATAATAAAAGTACAGCTAGCCCGCTTGCTCTATCTACCAAGACCGAAGTGAGGGCGTGTAAGTGTTTTCCCGTGCCTTTGGAAAGATAATAGCTGCGACTAAAATCGCCGCCCACTGTGGATGGCAAGAATAAATTGAAAAATAGTCCGACATAGACATACTGAGTAATTTTGGACAGTGGCGCAAAGAGCCCAACTGCGTTAGCCAAAATCTGCCAGCGATAGGCGTTCAAAATAGGACTGAGCAAGAACAATACTGTAGCTGCAAGTATGTAGCCTTTATGCGCGCTCAAAGCGGCATGCCAGGCTTTGCTCAAATCGACCTTACCAAAAAGGAAGAGTGAAAGGAAAAGTCCTACCGATATAAGCAGCTTGAGCCTAGTTTTGGTTTGGCTTGAAAAATTGAGTCGATTCTTCAATGCCTTGAGTCGACCTGTTAAGGATAGCGATGAAGCATCGCTAAAGACGGCTTCACTCTCTTTTCGGGAAGAAAGTCCCGTCTCTTCGCGTTCTTTAAGTTCGATACTCACGTATTAATTGCTCCTGCATCTGATTTTAGGTGAGCGAAGCCCAGTCTAAAACGGCATTTTTTTAAGGTTCCTGACAATGCCTCGCTTGGCACACCAGAACACCACTAACAGGCTCTTGAATTATGGCACCAGCAAGCAGTTATCAATTCAGGTAAAATAAAACTTAGACGTCTACTTGATCGAAAGTAATGTCTTTTTCCTGCTAAGTATCGAACAAAGTCTGGTAATTATTAGGCATATGTTGGCACAATTACAATGTATAAGCTTCCCATCTAAAATTGTCTGAGGTCATTTAACTTGTCAAGCTGGAAATCATTCACGAAGGCACGCATCGCAATTCCACTCGCTAGCTGTCTTTTATTTCTGGGTGTTCAAAACTGGATTATTGCCCAGGAAAGAAATTCCGACCATCCTTACTTACTCGTGGCTGATGGCGGTGACAAGAAAAATTCAATCATGTTGGCTCAAGCCAAGCGCACGGCTGTTTTGCCGCAGGTGCTTTATTTCAGGGCCTGGAAGCTCATCAAAGACACTTATTATGATCCCAAATTCGGCGACCAGGATTGGGACCGCTGGAAAAACAAATACAACGGCAAGTTAAAAACTCCTGATGAATCGCACAAAGCTATCGAAACAATGCTTTTCAGCTTGGGAGACCCCTACACTCGTTTTCTAGACAAAGAAGCATTTGACGAAGAAAAATCGCAAATCGAAGCGCACTTGTTTGGCGTCGGCATGCAATTGGGAATGAACAAAAACCACAAAGTGGTAGTTATCGCCCCAATCGAAAACACGCCAGCATACAGAGCAGGCGTAAGGCCAGGCTGGGAAATAACACACGTTGACGACAAACCTGTAAATGGAGAGTCGCTTGACCAGGTAGTGAAGCGTATTCGCGGCGAAAAAGGCACTCAAGTTAATATCTCCTTCATGGCTTCTGGCAAGAAGAAGAAAGTGGACTTAATGCGTGACGAAATTCCAATACGAGCAGTTGCAAACGCCGAGATTTTGCCTGGCAATATTGGCTATATACGCCTTGATAGCTTTATTTCATCCAAAGCCAATAAAGAAATGAAAGAAGCACTCAAGCGAGTGGAAAACACAGACGGTCTCATTCTCGACCTGAGAAACAACCCAGGCGGTCTGCTTACAAACGCAATTGAAATAGCCAACATGTTCTTGAAGAAAGGCGTCATTGTGAGCGTCATTGACTCTGATAATTACAAGAACTCAACTTTCTCCTCCAACTCTCCAATCAACAATCAACCAATGGTTGTGCTCATAAACAAAGGCAGCGCAAGTGCTTCTGAGATTTTGAGCGGTGCACTGCACGATAACGGTAGAGCGAAACTAGTTGGACAGAAGACTTTTGGTAAGGGCCTAGTACAGGCTATCAACAGGCTTGACGATGGATCTGGTATCAACATCACAATTGCCAGATATCTAACACCAAACGACACTGACATTCACAAACACGGTATCCAACCCGACTACAAAGTGGTCTTGAAAGACAAAGACTACGAAGCTGGCAAAGGACCCTGGTGGATCGATCTTAGTTACAAAGAGTTCGACAAATCTCCAACTGATGGAAAAGACGTTCAGCTCAACAAAGCAATTGAAGTCGTAAAGTCAGAGATAAACAAAGACAAAAGCAAGTCGAACGAAACTGCTGATGCAAGCTCGGTTATAAAGAAAGATACCGCCGCAGCAAGCTCCAGTACCAGTAACAGTGCTAGCGATTCGAATAAAGAAGAAGACTAAAAGCTAATTTAGCTCAAGTACTTCTAGCAGTCCATGCCTTCAATAGCGCGGCCATGATGCTTAAGCTGAGTGGTCACAGATATCGTGGTCGCTTCAGCCATCAGCCAATCAGGCGCTTTTCGACCAGTCAAAACAAGAACGGTCGGATCATTTCTGTGAGCAAATGCTTCTTTAACTTTGTCCCATTCGACGAGACCGACGCGTGCGACGTCCAAAAGTTCGTCACCAATGACGATACCATCACCGCGCTTGAGAGCTTCTGCGATGAAGTCGAGACCCTCCTGAGCAGCCATTTTATCTTCGGGCAAGATTCCGTTTGGTGCACTGTACAATCTAAAGCTGCCACCAGGTCCGGTGCCAATGCGATTGACGCCAGTGTAATGAATGTTCAGTTTACCAAATTCATTTTCACCTGCTTTTTCACCCGCATGTGATGCAAGCAACTGCATGGCACGCCCCTCGCTCGAGTTCTCTTCTCTTTTATCGAAAAAGACTAAAGTGACACTCTTGCCCGTGCTAAGCGCCCTCATGAGCAAGCCAAAAGTAGCAGTCGACTTGCCGCAGGCAGTTCCAAGATAGAGCCTAATGCGTTCCATAACTTCTTAGTATATAGTCAGGAGCTTCATCTTGACTTGTTTTTGCTTCGATTAATTCGCTTTGATGACTGAACCACAGGAGTAGGATTGCCGTTTTCATCCACACAAACAAATGTGAGCTCTGCTTCTGTGACATGAATTGATTCTTGCTGGCGCCAGACTTCAACATCAACATGAACGGTCACAGAAGTCTTGCCTACTCGAGTAGTGGTTGTGTAAAAGCTAACCACCTCGCCCACAAACACAGGTGCTTTGAAAGAAACCTCTTTGATTCCAACAGTAACCACCTTTTGTCTGGTGGTTTTGCCTACTTCCACTGCGCCGGCAAGGTCGATATAGCTGAGTATAATCCCACCGAATATAGTTCCCTGACTGTTAGTATCGCGCGGCAAGAGAACCACACGAATGGATGGTTCATCTGGCAAAGCTTTTGGATCTTCCACTTTTCTACTGTTTCCTGCTGTTTCTTCTCAAACTTTATTTCAGTAGGCTAATAATAACTAAAAGGCCGTCTCATTTATTTCTATGAATATTATCTCCAGTATCTTTGAATCTGGTAGTCATGCACTTATAATCCTTGAGTATTAAGGGAAAAACGCGCGTTTTTAGAGTGTCGATAATGAGCTTCGAGCTCCGTCCAATTTTATGGACGGCAAAAAACTTACTAGCAATTTGGTTAATCACGCTGACATCAAGTCCGGCTCTTGCTCAAGGCGTGGATTCACCACCTGAAATCACAAGCTCAGTCTACTGTGACCTACATCGTGAACTCCCTCATCAAACAGAAGTTGCTCCACGCGAATCGGCTTCAATCCAATCGGTTCCCTTCAAATCGGCTCCCCTCAAATCGGCTCCCCTCAAACTTGCCTCTGCCACCACATTTGGCACTACGTCAAATCTATCGCAAACACCAACCGACACAATCTCGTCCGAGCAATTCGCAAATTCTGATACCACCTTATCGACACCGACTAATCTTAAACTTGCTTATCCCGAGCCAACACGCGCAGTTCCCAACTCCAAATCAGAACTGATACCAATTTCTCAGGGCGACGAAGGCTCTCAGATTTCTGAATCAAACTCAAATTCCAATTCAGATTCCAATTCAGATTCCAATTCAGATTCGAACTCGATGGAGCCGATTAATTTGGCTCAATCAGTTCCAACAGATGTTACCAATGAAAACCAGCAAGTCGATTTGGTGCCGACCAATATTCCACGTCGAACTCCCGCTTTCAACAACTTCAACAACGCAAACATGCACTTGCTGTATAGATTGCCTTCCAAAATGTTTTTCTCATCTGTAATAGAAAATTCTTTGCGTCTTGAAACAAACGTTTTTCAAACAAGCCCCAAAGAGTCTTCTGACATGATTTATCGTATTTTTCCAAATACGACCGTGGGATACGAAATCGCCAAGAATACTCAAATTTATTCGAACTACTTTTTCTTGCGTGACCAATACACATCATTCAGTCCGCTTCTAAACAGAAATTTCCACTCAATTGGATTTGGTATCAACCGCAACGTAAACTTACCTAAAAACCGCGGTACCTTGATATTAGGACTTCAAGGACGAGGATTGTTTGCCACTCTGGATAAATTTCCCGGCTCATTTTTCAATGACTATCTCCCCTCTATCACCTATCAAAAAGGTTTTGCGAACGGACAAGTGATTTTCGCTTCGGTCTTTGGTCAACTGCGATTCAGAGAGATGACAGCACGATTCCAGGAAGGTGACATCTTCTATACACTAGGTCACATTTACAGACGCGGCGGCTGGGCCTTATTGAATAACTTTACTCTTGCATCTAACTTTGGTAGCCAGAAGATACGCCAAGGTCCTGATACTCAAATAATCATTCTAGAGCACGAATTATCGCGTCAAGTCAGTCGAAAATTCCCATGGCTACAGACATTCATCCGGGCACAAGAAATCTTCAACATGGGTGCTGGAAACGTTCCTTTCGTTCCAGGCGCTTTAGGCGCTTCAGGTTACCCCGGTTTCACCGGAGTCAACTGCCGTGTATTTGCTGGCATCAGAACTACATTCTTCAAGCCAGTTATTGAAACGCCCAAACTCAAAGGTCGCTAGTTTAATAATTCAAGCAGCTCAAATGGCTCAAATGGCTCAAATGGCTCAAATGGCTCAAATGGCTCAGGCAACAAGTATTGCTCTGCCTTCAATATATTTATCGTTGTTTTCTTT
>CAZSHS010000044.1:0-20988 GCA_964606665.1 uncultured Candidatus Obscuribacterales bacterium
GGCTCTGCACAAACAATTCGACGATGCATTCGAAAGCACCAAACTCCCCGACCGTCCCGACTATGTGTGGGCGAATGATTATTTGATTCGATGTAGGAAGGGGATGGTGGTGGATCAATGAAGGCTGGTCGTCGCGGCTCACCGTGTTTTCCGTGCATTTTTGTCTAAGTATTCGGTTTCATTGAGAATCTCACGTATTGAAGAGCCCAGGAAGAAAGATATACTCAATGTAGGAGCTTGAGTAGTATGCAACCTTGCAATAAACGCAAAAAAGAATCACTGGACCTGGAGATATCGTCGCCTTGTAATGTTGACTGGGACGAAATGATAGGAGATGAGCGAGAGCGTTTTTGCAACAAGTGCGAGTTGAATGTTTATAACGTCTCCGCCATGTCAAACAAAGAAGCTATTGAATTTCTGCAAAATCAAAATAAGGAAAATCTCTGCATCAACTATTTCAAAGATAAAAGCGGACGCATCATCACAAACGAAACACCCAGAATAATTCGAGCAGTCGCTACTTTCTTCGCCTTATTTGGTCTCAGCGTTTCAGCAAGTCCGGCACAAGACAGAGGTGCAGGAAGAGCATTTTTTACACCCAATGTTTACCCGCTCGTTGATTCGTCTGATTCATGCAAGAAGGGTACCGCACAAAACGAATACTATTTGAATGTAGAAAAGAAGCTAGTCGCCAAAATTGACGAGTACAAGCAAAGGAATAAATTGCTTTCTGTGGAAGGAGCCCGTAGTTATCTCGACTTGGCTAACTATTACAAAAGCGCCGAGCGATTTACTGCATCGTTATACCAATATGATAAAGCGATAGCGGTCTTAAAAAACCTACCGAAAGAAAAACTGTTGCTACAAAATGCCGAGTTGAATAAAAAGGCAGTACTTGAGCGGGTGCGCAAAATTATCGAGCAACAAAAGCAGAGTTCCACTAAGACTGATAAGTCTGAGCAAAAATCAAAATGAAGAAGGCTCTTGCTTTTGCATTATCGCTCATGCTGGTGACCTCGCCCATCGCGACATTGGCGAGCACCGAAAAAGCACGACCGAATTACACGAATTTCAAGCTGGAGTTATGTCGATTTGAAGACGGAAGTGGCATTGGAATAAAGAATCAAAAAGATGAATCGCATGGAATGTTCGTACATAAGCCGCTGCGCGTAGTAAAAATCGCAAAACAATCGGTTAAGTCGGCAAATCTGGAGAAGTTACAACAACTCATCGACAAGCATAAAGGTCAAAATATCGAACTTACTGTTTTGACTCCTAAAAACAACGAGCTAAGCAAATGGGATGTTGAAGTAAAACAATTAAATCCGGACATGTTGCGCGGATTACAGATGCAAGTGGACGATTACTTCGACCGCTCTTATTTCAATTATTATGCACCGCCTTTTATTGCTACCAGATGCAGGCAAGAAGGCTTGAATTTTTTCGCTGGTGCGATACTGAAAAACTCTTTCGTAAAACGTTCCTTTATTCATCCTGAGAATCCAGAATTGATCATGCAAGACATGGTGACGACGATAGCTAGCTTCGACGAAATGGGAATGTTCGATGATTCGGATTCTTGCATTCAGTTTGTAATTGAAGAATCTAAAAAGGACCAGTTTCACGATGGCAAAAACTTGCAATCTATCATAAACATTGCCAAATACCTGAGCGAATCCGGTCGCATCAAAGAATCAGATACCATTTTCAGTAATCTTAAAGCATGCAGTGATTGTGTCTTTTATTCCGATACTATTTCTTATCTGGAAAACCTGGCTGATACCAAATATAAGACCGGTAGATTTGCCGAAGCAATGAGTGCTTACAAAATGCTAGTGGCGAAAACTGAGACGAACAAAGAAACGACTTCTATTTCATTGGACAGGCGCCAGAGTGAAATCAAGGCTCTGGTGGCATTGGCAAAATTCAGTGCGAGCGAGCGCAATCTGGAGCAGGCTAAGAAATATCTGTTGCAAGCAGATGAACTGTACAAAAAATCATTCGACTCCGAATCGTTGTGGCGCATCAATCAAGTTTTCAGCCCTTGTCCAAATGATCTAAAAAATATGCTTTCTAATTTGTCGGGCATTGGCGTCCTTCCTAAGTCTACGGTGGTGCATCAGCCCTGGTATCAAACGCATCAGGCCTATATTTCACTTACGAGGAAGGACTTTGCTTGCGCAGACAAAATTGTGGAAGAAATTATTGCAAAAGAGAGTCGGCGCACACAACACCAGGCAGATGAAATATGCCGCCTCATCAATCTGGCAAAAATAAATATCAAGCTTGGTCGCAAGAAGGAAGCGCTTTATATTTTAAACAGTCTAAGTCCGTTTGTTTCAGCAACTGACATGACATTTACTCGAAGCTTTCTTTTGGGAGAACAGTCACTGCTTTCGGACGAATTGGGAATTAAAGACGAAAAGTTGTGGAGCAGTTTCCGCAACTCGCTGGGTTTTCCAATGAGCGAAAACCTGCGAATTCTTGCTTTAGCGTATGGTTTTAACCAAGAACCTGCCAGAGGTATTCGCATTTTGCAGCGAATTATGGAGACATGTCCGGATGATGAGTTTAGGACTCAAATCAGATTGGCAGATTTGGCGCTTCTACATACTTTAAATGGTGATAAAAAAAATGCACTCAAAATAATGGACTCCGTTTTAAAGCCTGGTAAAAGACTTAACTCGGCATTTCGTTACAGGTTGGTTCAGTTATCTGATCCGCTTTGCGAGAATAACACTGTCGATGCCGTTTTAAATTTGCTGAAAAAAGCAGCCGAGATCCAGATAGCCAATCGCGAATCAGAATCAAGAACACTTTATATTAGGATAGCTCAAATTCAAAGCGAATATGGGCGTGATGCGGAAGCTCAAAGTACTCTGGCAAAAATAACTTTAGGACGCAGAGAGACTATAATCAGACCTTTGAAGCGTCTTAAAATATTGAAGAAGAGAAAAAATGTCAAACGTGATGACGTTGTAGCTCTGGTCGAAGCCGCAGAGATTTCTCCTGTGAGTAACGAATTCGACTACACAAATTATCGACCGGTGGTTGAATATGCCGATTCGCAAAAATTGCAAACATTCGAACTTTGTCGACTCAAATCCAAAATCGCAAGCTATTTAAATCGAAGAGGAAAATACGCGCAAGCAGCTCTGCAGATGGACTCTGTTATAAACACGCCACTGGGTATGAACCCCAACGAAATGAATCAATATCGTGTGAATGCCATCACTTACAATGCCAGTGCAGAGAGAATGAATGAAACTACCGAACTTATATTGCGCTCTTCCCAGCAACCAGAATTTACGCATTTTTCGGCATTGTCATCACTGATGGTGCATCATACTTCTTGCGTGGCCGATTTTGTCAGTGCCGCTTGCAAACAAAAACAGTTCGAAACCGCTGAAAATGTTCTGAAAAGTGTTATTTCCTCAATTAAAACTAGTGATGTCGACGAAAGAAATTATGCTTCTTTGTTGAATCTCATTCTTGCCGACGTTTATCTAAAGTGGAATAAGACCGAGAAGGCAAAATCTCGAATCGATATCGCTTTCAATTTAGAAGACAGCGAGAGTGGCGAATTAAGCAGGAAATGCTGGTCTGAATCTGCCGGAGCATTTGCAATTCAATTATTTAAAATTGTTCATCATTTAGAATCTTCCGAAAAAGTTTTGGAAGCCCAGCAAATTCTTTTGCGGTATGAACAGTTACAGAGAAAATGGCAGGGTAAAAAGAACCCGCAACGTATTCAGATACTGATGCGACTAGCTCATCTTGAAGGCTTATCTAAGAATATAAATCGGCAGGGGGAGCTTCTTTCAGAAGGCTGCCAAATTTCCGAATGGAATTATGGCAATCAAGTCAATAAGTCTGCCGAAATTCGCTGCAGCTATGCAAGTTGGTTAAGAGATAACTTGCGTGACGGAGAGGCGGAAAGAATTGCTGTTATTGTTCCAAAATGGCCGAAATATGTTTCTGAGTCTGGGCTTGTTGGCGCACCTGTCGACCCCCATACAAGATCCGATGAAATCGACTCGAGCGCAGAGCACTCGCTCAATGAATTTTTTCGCCGAAATGCAGTTTATATGGGAGAGGGAAGCCGAGCCACACTTAGTTCTTTAAATACCCTGATCAAGTTTTATACTCAGCATTTGAATATTTTCAAATTGGCTGAATTGAGATTGCGCAAGGAGCTAATTTGCAAAGATATTTGCGGTCGATCGTACAATCAGAAAAAGTTGCCATATGACCTGAGCAGCTTGGATTGAGCGGTGCCTTCACCTGCGTCTGACACAGCTATGCTTTTCCAATTCCTCAAGAAAAAGATACTTGGACTTCTCTATTGTTTTTAAAACTATGCCAGGTGCAATTTGTCTATATCGAGTAGTTTCGGAAGATAAGTTATGAAATGGCTCAGGCACCTGTTCGCCTTTTAAATTCAAATAGACAGTTTCGGGTAAATTTGGGTAGTTCCATATCTTGTAAGTCAAGACACCATTAAACACTGTGGGCAGCCCGTTCTTGTTAGCGCCCTTCGGAATGACAAAAAGTGTTTCACCTTTAGGCGAAATAGCCACGATTGGATCACATTCGCTCTTTTGTGCATGATAAAAAAGCGGCGGATAGTTATTTCGGTTCCAGATGTCATCCAAGCAATAGTATTCAGACAAAACGGGGGACAGCAGCGTGTATTCCGGGGGCAAGACAAATTGAAACTTCCGATTCACTAGACCTAATTTTCCCGTGCCAGTAGAAGCTACTGCATAGTCACCATAGAATTCAGAGAGAGACAATTCGCGTGGAGAGACTATGTTTCCTTTTCTGTCAATAATTTTTCCATGCGCTGTTTTTCTATCTTCAGACAAAACCTTTACTAAAGCCAAACCACGGTTGAATGTAAAGCACCAATGGAAGCTTGCTGGTATTGCCACTTTACCCATCGTGTCGACATAGCCATGGAGTTTATCTTGCTCAAATGGTACAAGTCCGTCATTGAAACACATGTTACTGACGCTTATTTTCCCGCCGCAATTAATTTCTGTTAGCTGTCTTGTGGCTACGTCAAATATTTGCTGCCTGCCATCCTTATGCTGGACGATTACTTTTGACTCACGGACACCGGCAATGAAGTAATACTCAGCGGGTAGCAAAATATTACCTTTGCTGTCGCCTATTCCATAATTTCCGTTGGAGCAGAACTTTATCAATGCATCATCTGGAATCTTGTCTGGCACAAAAGTTGGATCTGCTCCTTTCTTTCCGAGCCAAAGTACCTCACGAAATACAGATTTTGGTGGTACCAAAACTTTTAATTTCACCTTGTTTCTGTTAATCAAAAGCCTTTCAGGTATACATGAATATAGATTCTTTGGCGACCTTTGATAGACTTCAAAAAGACCATGTCCACGGTACCAAATAGCTGGAAACAAAGTAGGAATCAGTTCGCGGCCTTTCATATCAATCAAGCCGTGGTCATCTCCGAATTCTTTGTAGATACCGAAAATATCGCAGGAGACTGAAGGCTTTACCAATGATAAGACTAACCCTATCGCTAAAAGGCAGTATAAATGTCGCTTGAGTAAACCTTTCATATTCAAAATTATGCCGGTTGACGCCAATAATTTCGTTGGGGTTTTTACTGTGTTTCAATTTTCCATGTTGAGTTCAAGAATAGCGTTTGTGAAGAGCATCTTGCTGAGCGCCACCACCGGTAGTCTCAAGTAGAAACACGTTATGCATCTGATGCGTCCTTTGCTTCTATCTATTCGAAACGGCGAGAGGACATGGGAGCAAGTGAACTTCGTTGCTGGAAGGGGATGGTGGTAAATCCTTCAAGTTTTACATTTTCGTTTGTCGTATCCCCCGCTAAAAGGAGGTTACAGTAAATGAAATCGCGGCTTGTCTAAGTTATCGAAAGAGTGGTATATTATTTATGTTCATTGTTCATGAACAGTAAACATTATGCAACTAAAACCCCAAGACATCCTAGTATTACTCAAAATTACCAGCTTGAAAGAGGACTGGTCTTACCGAATGCTAGCATCCGAGTTGTCCATGAGCGTAGGAGAAGTTCACAATGCTTTGAACAGAGCAGAACGTGCCCAATTATTTGACGCCAAACGCAAACGCCCTAGAATGCAGCAACTATTGGAGTTTCTAGTGCACGGAATTAAATACGCGTTTCCAACAGAACGCGGTTCAGTTACCAGAGGAATTCCTACAAGCTTCGCTGCTGCCCCATTAAATGAAATAATCATCTCAGAAGACGATTTGCCTCCTGTTTGGCCTAGCCCACTTGGTGCTGTTCGAGGCTACAGCGTAGAACCATTGTTCAGTTCAGTCCCGGAAGCTATTAAAAACGACCCTTGGCTTTATGAGATATTGAGTTTAGTCGATGCCATCCGCGATGGTCGAGCACGGGAAAAGAAAATCGCAGCGGAACTTCTTGCTAAACGGCTAAGGCATTAGACATGCGAAGAAGGAACACTCATCTTCCTCCTGACCTGGCTAGTCAAGCGCGAGAAGAGATTATCATTGAGAGAATAAGAACTATCGGAGGAAGTAAATGATTTTGTCGTCAAAATTGATACGTGCTGCCTTAGCATTTGCACTCGCTTTGTCAGCATCTCCATCGGTCAGCGCGAACGAAGAGTTTGGCAAAATCTACCTTCGTGGCTCAAAGAGCATGAAGAGCGGCGATTTGAATGGTGCCATCAACGCGCTCTCAGAAGCAATTGGCGTGAACGGACAGAACGGACTCGCTTACTTGCGCAGAGGCGAATGCTATTACAAACAAAACAACTTTTCCGAAGCGAAGAAAGACTTTACCAGGTCTATCGAGATCTCGCCAAATAGTTCTCGTGCATACATATGGCGCGGCACTGTAAACGGTCGAACAGGCGATGAAGCAGCCTGCGTCGAAGACTACAAAAAGGCTATAGAACTCAATCGCCATCTAGCAGTTGCATATTTCAAAAACCAGGGCGCGACAAATTCCGCAATCGCAAATAACGCACAAGTCAATCATAGCAATGATGCCTGTGTACGCTCCTACAAAGAAGCGATGAACGCTTTGTATCCAAACGGATTTACAGCAGACCCTTCAACTATTGCATCGTACAACGAGCCGCTTCAAGAACCAAGTATCATCAGCGAAGTTAAAATCCGCGACGAACAAAAGGTGACGACTCCTCGCTATCCAGGTGGTATCTTCCCTGGTGCCGATGAATATCATGGTCCTGATATCAAAGCATCTTTAGCCAGCTTGAATGAGCAGATTCGCGGCGACTCGACCAATTCTGCATATTATTATCAACGCGCAAAAGTTTATCAAAAGATGATGCGCCCAACCGATTCTTTCCGCGATTACAATACCGCAATCAGCCTCGAACCCAATCGCGCTCAGTTCTACGTAGGCAAAGCTTCGCTCTTCTATCAATTAGGCAAGCCGATGCAAGTTGAATCGACAATTCAAAAAGCGCGCTCAGTCGATCCCACCGTGCCAAAAGAAATCAAATTTGCAGTTCAACCATACCCGGCGAATTTTAAATGGTCGGGCAGCGAGAACTAGTTTGATAATTTAGTTCTCTTTCAACGCATCCATCATTTCGTTCCAACCGGATTTACTTCGGTAATAAATCTGAATCAAGGGGCGCCCCATGCTGTCTCCACCTACGTAGCGGCTCTCTTTAAGTTGCCAACCGTCAGGCATGCCACGAAATCCTTGCGACCAAGTAATGTTTCCGGCTCCGTTAATGTTCATGGGCGCAAAGCCGCCGGTCTTGTCCAAGCCCCGATAGGTGCCGTTCCGAATTTCGAGCGTACCTAAGTGGATCAACTGTCCACTTGAGATTTTCATGCAGTTATATTCGCCGTTTGGCGGAGCCCCTTTAGCAGCTCGAGTACCGGACGTGGATGCAGGAGGCGAACTTGTTTGCACCGAAGTTGTGCGCGGCGCACTGGATGTGGTGGCGCTGGGATTATGTCTGGTTGCGCTTGCAGTCGTTCCAGCAGGAGCTCCTACGGTAAAATTCCCCGAAACAGGAATTCCGCCTCCGCCATTGCCGCTGCCGCTGTGAGTAGTACGACTTGTCCCAGCGGACGCTGAGCCGGTAGCACCTGGTCCGATGACGGAGGAACCTGATGCGGCAGCTCGAATCCACTTTGGTGGATCTTGGGAGATCAAGTACTCTGTGCCGTCATCCGCGAGCACCTTGAGCCTACCGTCCGGCGTGATAGCCTTCACTGTGGCTCGATACCAATACCCCATGGAAGGATCATTCATCATCGAAGGTTGAACCTCGATGACATCACCCACGCCGTAAGCCAGCACAGACAATGCATTTAGAGAGAAAGAAATGGAAATGAGCGCACCCAGAAGTACAGTTCGATTGTTCATAGTAACCTCACGTTCAACGGTGTTAGTATACATTGTTTATAAATTACATCATTATGTCGCACAAAGCGCAAAAACTGAACCGAAATCTATCGTGCGCGGAACCGCTTCGCCGGGATATAATGTTTGTCGAAATCGATAGGCTAAGGAATATCTATGCGCTCAAAACTTATCACCGCTTTGCTTTCTTGCTTAATTCTTTTAACCTTGCCAGTGCACGCCGCAGACAAAGAATTTGACTCTTTCTGGCTCGAGTTTAAGCAAGCTCTGCAAAAAAATGACCAGCAGAAAATTGTCTCTCTGACAAAGACACCATTTTACTATCAAGATAAGAATCTCGACAAAACGCAATTGTTGCCTCAAATCAGTAAGATTTTCACTCCAAAAGTTCGCAAGTGCCTTATCAAGCAAAAAATTGTTGGTGACAGCAAGGAAGGCTATAGCGGATTCTGTGGAGAGATAATTTACGTTTTCACTAAGGTAAACGGTCATTATCTCTTTACCGATCTCGGTGTCAACGACTGAAAGCGAATCTTAATCGTCCACCAACCCGGTAGTCTCAAGTGGAAACAAGTTATGCATCTGGTGCGTCTTGTGTTGTCTAAAGATCAAAATCACTAAACGAGTTTAAAACAATTTCTTCGAGATTTGCTATCTCATTGTCAGTCAGGGCTTTAAAAATATTTTTGCGACCTTTAGATAGCTTGAATTTATTCTGCAAGGCAAAAAGAATAAATTGTTCAGCTAGGCTATCGGGCATCTCAACAGTCTCCATGATATTTTTCAGTGCTTTATCTCGGCGGGTCAAGTAATCAATTTCACGAGGCAAATCTTTTTCAATGGTTTGCTCAACGCACTTATAAAGAAATTCTGCGGCATGAGTAAAGTCAACAAATCGGTATAAGTCAATCGTTTCGTTATTGACAGAAACATTGCCTGTGTCGGTAGGGCTCCAATCGATGTAATCCATCAATTTAGAAGAATGGTCTTGTAAGGTATTTCTATATTCTCCTATCCATCGCAACATTACAGACGAGACTGGAAACAGCATTCCAGGTGGGGAAAAATTCCGGTCGCTAAGGATGTGATGAATCAAACATCTGTGCAACCTTCCATTTCCATCTGCGAAAGGATGAACGTAAACAAATCCAAAAGCTATGCATGCTGCCTGAATCACGGGATCAATTTCGGCATCTTTCATGTGATTGTTATTTTCGATAATTGCCAAAATCAGACGCTCAACATCCTCGGCCCGAGCGCCAATAAATTCAGGGATCGGGTCATTGTCCCAGGTTCTTTCACCCAAGAATACACTGTCTGTTCTCAGTCCCGGTTGAATAAACCGATTATCCTCAATTAAGATTGCATGCAGTCTTAACAGCTCTTCTGTTGAAAGAGGATTTTTCCCTGATTGTTTAACTGCCCGCGCCCAACGCTCTAATCTGTTTCGTGGCGGTCGCTCGCCCTCAATCTCGAAACTTGCCTTGCTGTCTGCCAAAAGCAAAAAACTTGCAGCACGAGCAATCAGCGAACTGCTCACTCGACCTATCGCTACTCTTGCCTGATTCGCCAAGTCTTTATCAATGAAAGCGGCTATCTCTGCTGTTCTTTGGACTACAGGGCAAAATCGATTATCTCCAAGAAGATTATTTTTGATTCGATGCCTTTTAGATAGAGTGCCTCGTCCTGCGACTATGTACTGTTTGGGATCCAATAGGTCCACTGTTTTTACTATCGTTGGCAAATCTTTCAAAGGCAATGTTTTTTCGGTTAAAAACTCATACAGGAACCAAACTCTTCGAGTAAAAATTCCTCGCGGAGTTGTTTTGATGAAGGCAGTGACATCCTTCACTGATAGCTTTTCAAATATTTTTTTGAGAATCAACAAATCTACTTTGTCGTGTTTCATTGCAAAGTTAAGATGACCTGCCAGGGTGTCTTCCGGCTCGTACTGAGCATCGAATATCTTCCAAATTCCTTGTTGTTTTGAGTGCCCTTTTATCTGAGCAAGCATCAAACACGAGGGATTTCTCAAAGGCGCCTGGACTGAAAATTTTTGAACGAGAGCGCTTAGCCCTACCAGCTTGGTGCCAGATGGTACTGCTACGTCTTGAAATATCGCTTGTGTCTTTACGAACTCATCCAAAGTTCTAAACCTGTCTGATTCTATTTAGCTGATACTAATTGGTACTATATGGTACTAATTAGTACTAATCGATAACATTTGGCACTAATTACTACTATTTTGCACTAAATTATACTATATTAAACAGATTCGAACAAAATAATACCGAAATAACTATTGGCATGGCACCATGAATTAACCAACCGAACTTTATGACGCGGTATCATTGCACGAATATCCGCTTATATTTGCCACCATCAGTGGCGCGCATCTCTATGGCTTCCCATCGCCCGATTCCGATTGGGACCTTCGAGGAGCGCATGTCTTGCCGGTCACCAAAGTGATTGGCTTTTCGGTCGATGACGAAACAGTCGAGATTGCACGACAAGACAAATCCATCGAGCTTGATCTTGTCACACACGACATCAAAAAATTCTTCAGCCTCATGCTCAAGAACAACGGCTATGTCATGGAGCAGTTGTATTCACCGCTAATTATTCATACAAGCAAAGAGCACGAAGAACTGCTGGACATCAGCACGCGCTTCATCACGCGCCACCACGTGCACCACTATTCTGGTTTTGCTGAAAATCAATGGCGTCTGTTCGAAAAGAACGAGAAGCTTCTAGCCAAACCCTTGCTCTATGTTTTTCGCGTGCTACTCACCGGCATTCATTTGATGCGCACTGGCTTGATTGAAGCCAATCTTGAAACTCTCAATAAAGACTTCGCACTGCCTTATATCGACCCACTTATTCATCTGAAGCGGACAACGAAAGAGAAACAGGAAATAGGTCGCGACGAGCTGGCGATGTATCACCTCGAATTCGAACGCCTCCTCGAACTGCTCAAATCAGAAAGCGAACGCAGCAGCTTGCCGGAAGAGCCAAGCGCTAGAAAAGAGCTAGAAGACTTACTGATAAGATTGAGGATGGGGAGCATCGATAAGGCTTAGCCATGACCGAAGACGATAGTGAACATAGCGATGAACAGAAGAAGTACTTTTAAAAGCGGGGTTTCTTCTTTCTGGGTTTAACCTGCATCATAACTGTGTTACTTATGTTTGTTGCTTGCTCTATGGGCAATTACTGGATTGAACATCACAAATTTGAAACTGTTGTGAACCAGCTAAATAGACTTTCGAAGGACGCCGAGAAATCTAGTGACTCGGAACACTCTAAGTAGTCCTAATTCCGTTTTCCAACTGCAAATTGCTAACCAGGTCATAGTCTTTATTCAGAATGCGGATAACCGTGTAGGTAAGGTCTTTATTAAAGGTTATCCTGTCAAATTAACTATGCGACTCAATCAAATGAAATCCAGATACGCTTTATGTCTAACTTTGGTAGCAACCTTTTTGCTTGCCCAGACAGCTGCTTCAGCCGAGCGCAAACCTAAAGTTACCAGAGTGAAGGAAAGCAGTTATTTACATAAGCAACTCGAAATTATCTCTAAATATGATGTCCTGCATCAAAAAGCTGTATTAATCAATAAACAGGGAAGAGTGCAAGGCTACTCAGCCGAAGTCTATTTAGCAGACTCATTTTCGAATGGTCTTGCTGTGTGCACTTCGAAATTTGGCAAGTTTGGTTATGTGGACACAAGTGGCAAAGTCGTTATTGAGCCTAAATACGCTCGGGCGCATCCGTTCAATTGCGAGATTGCGGTTGTTGAAGAACCAGTCGAACCCAGGAAGGGAGAAGGACCGCAACTTCGTTGGGCTGGAGAGCCTGTCGGACCTATCACGTTAATCGATAAGTCTGGCAAAACAATAAAATCTTTTAGTAAGGAAGAAGTTTTTGCGATTGGCGACTTTGGTATTGACGGATATGCGATTGCATATAAAAAAAACGAAAAGAGAGAACGCAAAGCGCGTAAAAACGAAAGCCCATACCAAATTATAAATACCGAGCGAGATCATTGCGATAGAGGACTTTGTGACACTAAGGGCAATATCACTCTTTTTCCTGCGCTCGACGAAATCTATGATATGAAAGAAGGGTTGTGTCGATTTGAGCTTGATGAAAAATGGGGATTCATAAACTCCAAGGGAGAGCAGGTCATCAAACCTGTTTTCGACCATGCCAGAGATTTCCATGAAGGTATGGCTGCAGTCACCGTCGATAAACAACGCGGTTACATAGACAAGACCGGCAAGTTTGTAATCGAGCCAAAGTTTTCCGGTGGTGAAGATTTTAGTGAGGGCTTGGCTGCGGTAAGAGAATATGGCAAATGGGGCTTCATCGATAAATCTGGAGAGTACAAGATACCTCCCAAATTTTATTTAGTAGCAGATGGTTTCAGGAATGGTACTGCTGCTTGCGCAATTGACGTCGGTAATAGAACCAATTCACGAGTGATGCTGTATGAGGTGCAAAACACGGCAGTCCCATATCTTCAGGAGTCAGCAAAGGAAGCAGGTTACCATGCTTTAAAAGTAGACGATTTCTTTTATCCCGATCTGAAATTTGGACTTATCACAAAGAGCGGAGAATGGGTAAAGGAGCCAATCTACACAAATATTCAGTACGAGAGTGACGGCTTGAGAATGGTTGCAATGGGTGAGCGATATGGATATATCGACTCCAATCAAAAGGAGGTAATCAGACCAAATTACGTTGATGCCCGAAAATTTTCGGATGGACTTGCGGTGGTTGGTACTTCTGAATCTATGGGTCAGCATAGCCTTGATCATTTTGACGCATTTCGTGCCAAACAAAAATCGACTGCACAAAGAAGCAAAATTATTTGCTACACACCATGGCCTGTTATCGATCCGGAGGTATTGGAGAAAAATCTTTCAGCATGTGATTTGGCTATAAAACAGCTGCCGGACAAACGAGAGCTTTACGAACAGCGAGCATGGTTTAATTCTGCACTTAACAGAATTGATGATGCTATTCGAGACTACACCAAAGCAATAGAATTAGCACCTCAATTCCCAGAAAATTATCAAGCGCGCGGTAAGCTTTACCTGAAGTTGAAAAACTGGTCTCAAGCCGATCAAGACTTTACCTCCTCACTGGAAAAGCCGTTACAATCTAGCGGATATATGTCTGGTCATGATTGGTCGACACACTTGAAACGAGGTCAAGCCAGGCTTGGAGCAGGAAATATTCAAGGCGCCAAAGAAGACGTCTTAGAACAAGCCTGTATCGGTTCGTTTGATGGAACTAAACTTAGAAAGACGCACTACACTCTTGGATTAACTCAAGCAGAAACAGCTATCGACGTTCTTATAGCACTCAAGGCATATGATACCGCTCAAACACTGTGGTTGGAAAACCTTTCAATGTTTGATCAAGTAATGCCAGATAATGTCGCTTTTGCACAGACCTATCCTGAAATGATGCAGAAACTGGAAACAATTGAAAACGATCTAGGACATAGCAAAAACAAGCCGCCAATTATTCGTGCTCGTCTACTCTTTGAACGAGCCGAATTATTTGAAAAAATTTTAGACACAAAAATAGCGCGCTATGATGTTGAAAATTTGGAGACGGATCTAAAGCAATTGGTGAAGATGCGAGAGGATTCGGTTATCTTGCTCAAAACACCTTTGGATTACTCTGCCTCTCAAGACAGACGGTTTGCAGGAACGGAGGCCCTACTTGTAAGACTGGGTAGAGCGAAATACAAACTGCTTAGATTCTATGCGGAGAAAATGGACAATCGCTGTGAAGCTCTATACAAAGACTTGATGAAAAATGACATTACAAAAGCAAATTGGAAGTGTGTTGGCGGAGCTTCTTACGCAAATTATTTGCTTCGCGCAGGAAGACTAAATGAAATAGAAAGCATCCTCACTGTAGCGATGGAGAAATATCCTGACACGTCTTTGGCTGCTCCCCGGGCAAAGGCAAAGCTTCTTTTGAGAATGAACAAGCCAGAAGAAGCGAAAAAGGTTTTAGATGAAGTGGCAACAATTCATCCCATTATGCCTTGTAGCACTGAGCTGCCGACACCGCCGATGGCGGCAAAAGATTTGGATGCCAAAGCATATTTCGAGCTAGCCCGCACGTGTCATGAAATTGGCTCGATTAACACATGCTTCTATTACTTGAAAAAAGCCATTGCCTGCAAACCAGATCCAACGCTTCTTGAACAAATATACAGAATCAAAATGCTGTCCTTGCCTGATAGAGAGGTTGCCAATGAAGTCTTGATGAGATATCAATCACTTCTGGAAAGCAAGAGAAGATGTTATGGTGGCAATCCCGACAAGCAGTTGTGCGAAGATTGCATCGCGATGCAGCCTCACTTTCTCGACCCGTACTTGTATTTAAGTTCAATTTACAAAGACGAAGGAAACTTTTCCAAGGCTGAGGAATATTTGAAAAAAACTCTCAAGATCAACCCGAACTTTTTAAATGCTCACATTGATTTAGCCAAGCTTTATATCGAACAGAACAAGAAATCCGAAGCAAAGCAAGTTCTCGATACTGCGACGGATATTGATCCGGGAAACAAGGCAATCGAAGCGCTTATTCTGACGCATGAATAGCTCTATGAAATTAGAATTCGCATTTAGTCTCACTTTATCTGGAATAATCATTTTCGCAGTACCAGGACTTTGCGCTGAACCTGGGCTTGGCAATGAACCATCGCTATATCTTTTAAATGCTTCAGATAAATATCACCTCAACACAAACAAGGTATGGGAAAGTGCATTCTTGAATTCAGGTGAAATCAAGAGTGAGCTATCGAAATTTCTACCTGGAATGGATGCATCCAAACTTCAAAGCGAGCTATTTAAAAAATTCGGCAAAATAATAATGGAAGACACGATCGCGCAACAAAATCCATATTCAGTGAGAGTCAATGATATTCCGTCTTTGAGCTTTCACCAACAATTCTTTCTGAGTGATTTACATGCATTCATGGAGACACTTCAAAAGAATAAGAAATCCAAAATTTCCAGGGAAGCTCTAAGACCGTTTATGAAAATCATCCGAAATGCGTCTCTCCATGCTTATGAACTCAGTCAGGAATATCCATTGCGGGTTAGTGCGGTGAGACGCACAAATTCATTCTTAGAGCATTTTGAAGATATTGCAAAAGTCAGCTCTAATCCTACACTTAAGAGAGAGTACTCTGAAGCGTTACGAACAGACCAGCTCGAACGTGACAAGGCGCAAAAAGACTTGCAGGATTATCGAACTGAAATTGAAACTCTAACTGGTACAAAGTTGGAAGAACTTTTTTGAAGGCTCTCGATGACCATAAGTAAAAGGACATCCATAACTTCAATCGTCCTTGCATGTGGGCTAATCTGCATTTTGATTGAGGTAGGAGGTTTTATGATTTTTGAGAATTACTGTAAAAACTATTACACCAAAGAAAGACCTTTCCGATCCGTAGTAACTGAACTGAATGAACTCAGTAAGAATCCTAAAAAAGACAGCAAAACTACTGAAGCCTCCGAAAAGTAACCACTCTATTCAACTCGCGCTTCACAGCTGGTGTCAGTAGCAAAAATATACCGATATCATCACCAGTATCAACGGCATAAAAACGCTCTTCACGTTTAAGCTTATATAGTCGACTGTTAAACATTCGAGCGATATCGTCTAAATTGTTGGCTGCCCATTTCATCTGTGTTTTAGGATTTCTGTCAACATACATGTTAGGACCTGCGTATTTAATAAATTGTAGAATTGGCTCGCTGCCTACTACCGCACAGAACTCGGCAACAATATCATCCGAATTGCGTCCCGGTCCACTTAAGCACCACTTCGGGATGCCCAGCGTAGATTATGCCTTCTCTGCTGCAACTGTCACACGTATGCATTTTTTCATACAGATCCGACCGCATCCATACCGTGACCAGACGAACACCGCCATCGATGTTGAATACACCGCGTCTTTCGGTATGGTTATTTCTCCAGAGTTTGGGTGGCATTTGATTGCATACAGCTTAACAGAAGCCAAGTGCTTGCATTGACAATAGTTGCATATGCAACTATCATTATGGCATGAGCGACAAAAAGCCCAGTCATTTAGAAGACCACATCGGATACCACTTGCGGTGCCTATCCAATTTCGTGTCGCAGAGCTTTGCCGCAAGGCTTGAAGCCGAAGATGTTACGGTAGCGCAGTGGGTGGTGCTGCGAGTTCTCTATGACAAACAAGACTTGAGTCTAAACGAAGCCGCCGAAGCAGTCGGCGTGGACAAAAGTTCGTTATCACGAATGGTGGAGCGATTAGTTCAAAAGGGGTTGATCATTCGCAACGAGGGCGACAACAGACGCTCAGTCAGTTTGTCTGTCAGCTCTGCGGGAAAAAAGCTCGTACCAAAGCTTGCGAGGCTCGCCGACGAAAACGATGATGCCTTTTTCAGCTCACTGACCGCCAAGCAGAAAAGCGACTTGATGAAAATCATAAATCAGCTTCTAGATGCAAACGACTGGAACATTACAACGCGCGGCAAAGACCGCCTGGAATAAGGAGATAATAAAGTGAATAATACAATCCTCAAAGAATGCACAGACCGTTCTCTTGCAGGAAATATCACGTTCCCCGAAGTGGTGCAAAAACTAAAAGCCGTCGGAACCGAGCGATACATCGCCGATCTCATAGGCAAGCGCAAGACATATTTTGGCGACAACGATCAAACTCACAGTGAAACAGTAGACTTTGATGGACCTCCTGTAGCCAGAGAATTCGATGGCGGCGCTGTTAAATCAGCCATTATTGATATTCAGCAAGGACAAATTAACTATCGAGAATTTCTCAACCGAATCATGAGCGCTGGCTGTACTCATTACGAGGTGTTCATTACTGGCATGCAGGCAATTTATTTTGGGCGCGACGGCAGCCAACATGTCGAACGATTTGGTCCTAATCAATAATGGAAGCCGCTTAAATTTGCACTTTTCTTAAATGCTCGTCGATTGTTTTAATCAGCTCATTGCTTAGCAATCGTTCTTTCTTTGACTTTGCCCATTCTTCCATAAATCTTTCTTTCATTTCGCGCATTGTTGCCACCACTAACTTCTCCGGCAATAGCATCTTTGCGGCCATGCTTCTGAAGTTAGCTTCTTCAATTTTGTGCATGTCTTTTTCGCCACCTAGACTTAATCCCAGCTTGTAATCAGGTAAGTACAAGATTGTTGAGACAAAATCATAAGCAGGGGACAGAGTTGCCTTTTGGGGCTCGCGATAGATGACTGACCAGTTCTTCAAATGCATGTCAGCATTGCCTATAAGAATTGAGAAAGTGAGCCGCCTAATGAATTCTACTAGCTGCTCGTTGCCTCCTTCTCTGAAGAGCACATTGGCTATGCCACCATAACTAACTTTTTTGTACTTATCTCTTGGATAGATTTTAAATATTTGCGCAAAATCTTCGATATGAATGCGCTTATCACCATCTCTATCAAATCGTTTTATAACAAGACTCTGTCCGAAATTTTCTGGAATGTCTTCGGGAAGTTTTTTAATGGATAAGGTGTCTCTCAACTCTACATCTGCAGTTTCAATCCCCACGCGCTTGGCTAATTCCATCATTGAAAATTCATTTTCCGGAACGTTTTTGTACCTAAGCGAAGGCAGCTTGACGATGTAAGATCCACCTACGCCGTGTGCCGGTATAGTCAATTTGCCTGCGGCTTCTTGTATAGCTGAAAATTTAAGTTGCACTCCTGCAAGTGAAAAGCGCAAAGCTTCATCTGTGTCTGTTTTTATAGAGTCGCGCGCTATTAAACTCGAACTCTTTTTTATTGTAACTTCATCAGTTGGCTCTAATCGCAACGCTCCTGGAAGATCGTCTTTTAAAGCATCCAATAACGCAAATTCTCTTTGCGGTTTTACTCCCGCCCGAGCTGCAAGGTAGCCTCTCAAGTGCCCCTCGGGAAGTAGGTTTGAAAAGAATGGTGGCACTTGAGTTCGAGTTTGAATTTCCGAATGATCTATATCACCATCCGGTCCTTTCATTGAAAGAGACAAGATAGGATGACCATGAATCCAATCGTAATTAAAATCCGGTTCGAACGAATGATGATCTCCCTCTATCCAAGTTAGCCTTCCAGCCAATACATCACTAATGTATACATTGAGAACCTTTGGACGATTTTTCCTGCGCACGATGGAAACTGGCTTATTCATCTTCAAGTTCATCCGGCTCGTACATCGAAGTACGCTTCTGTTGTTTTTCAAGCTCTATATCGTCCTCTGTTAGAACTTGATTGACGAGATATAAATGATCTTTGGGAATCAACATGACTTCAAGTCCCAACACTCGCGCAATCTCAATGAGCTTTGTAGTTCTCAGATCTGTTTTTCCGCTTTCAATTTTTGCCACATAACTTTGAGGCAGATTCATGAGTGAGGCTAGTTCAGCCTGTGTCAGAGACTGCTCCTTGCGATAATTAGCCAATTGGTCGACTAAGGCCTTAAGTGATAGACTGTTATTCATATTTGCATTATACCGCATAAGGTATAATTGGCAAGAAAAAATATCTTATTAGGTATATATCGAGGCTAAATATATCGAATTAGGTATGCTATGTCACTGCAACTCGGCTGGTCTGGCTTCAGTCAACCGATGTACTCGTTGAGCCTTCGGGAATAATCGATATATGTCCCACGACGAGCAAAAACTCAATCGCAAGTTGGAATCTTTCGAGCGCACGCAAAGCCTCGAAAACACAAGCGTTGATGCGCTTATTTCCACTCGCTCCGAACAGGATCAAGCCCACGAAGCCGCTCACAAGGACGACATCACTCTTTCTGACACTTCATTGAAAGCTCTAACCTCCGGCTCGAAGGTCGATTACGAGCCTTTGATGCTGGTCGATTTAGACGCTGACGGCAGGGTCCGTGCGCTTGCCACCTCCGACGCCCCGCCTTCGTTCATCGAGCTTAAGGCACTAGAGATGGAGGCGACCAATAACCCCGCCCTCGAGCCTGTGGTCGAGCTCAAACGTTTCGCCCGCACTCTGCCCGCTGGACAGGAAAAGTCCGACATGTATCAGTTGGCGCAGGACCTGGCGCGCTCCCTTCGAGCCAAAGAGTTGTTGCCCCAGACTTCAGATGCGGCTTGCGACAAGCTGCCAGCTATCACGCACACATTTAGTCTTTCGGCGACCATTATCGATTCCTCACCGGACATGACGCCTGCGGACACTAACACTTTCCATCCAGAGCGCTTGGCTGACTTTGCAGGAAACGCCGCTAGTAGAGCGGTCGAGTTCCTGAGCGACGAGCAGGCGCTAAGTCAATTTGTCGAGGACGAGCGCGAGAAATTCATCGGCATTGGCGAAGGGTTGAACGAAGCCAAAGAAAATGTCAAAGCGCTTGCCCGGGCAGGCTGGACAGGCGTGACCGACGGCACTGCACTCATGATGATGCTCAAGGCGTGCGACATCGGATACGACCTGGAATTGGTCTTAACCGCAGGGTGCGCCGTTGGCTCGTGGCTCTATAACGAGGTTCCGCATCTTGGCGAAAAGTTGAGTCAGGCTTCGGACCGATATTCACAAATGTCAAAGCG
Organism: uncultured Candidatus Obscuribacterales bacterium; assembly: GCA_964606665.1. Lineage (GTDB taxonomy): Bacteria > Cyanobacteriota > Vampirovibrionia > Obscuribacterales > Obscuribacteraceae > Aved-18. The sequence continues at coordinate 20,017 of CAZSHS010000044.1, forward strand.
CGAACAGGGTCGTGTGATCGGCAATGCGATGTTCGACTTCTTGAGTGTCGATGCGGCGATCGAGTTCCCGCATTTGTTCTCGAAAGGACTTAAGAACGAAATCGCAAATGAGAAAGCCGTCGACAACATCTTGCAGGTGTTGGTGTCATCTGCGAGCGACCGCGCGGGGCAATTGGGTGTCGAGCGCATTCGCTCTGTGTTCAGTGTCGCGAAAGAGGTAATTACTTCTCCTGAGTTTCACAAGCTTTTGGAAGAATCGGTTTTTGAGTTGGTCCAAACCGGACCTCGCCGGGTCTTGGCTCCGGCGGGCATGCCCTTTGACGAACAGTTTTTAGTGATGATGGGCGGCGAAGGTGGTGACGGATTTAAAGACGGCATTCGTAAAATCATCAAAAGCGCTCAAGACAAATTGCTGCCAGAAAAACTTTTGACGCCAAAAGAATTGCGCGAGCTTGAAGAAGCTATTGCCAGAGAGAAAATGATCTCTAAAATGATCGACAAAGCCGCAGAAAATACTGAGCACCACATGCGATGCAAGAAAGCTGTTCTCGATTTACCATTTGATGATCTGATGGCTCTCTACATTCGAGAACACAAATTCTTTTTTCCGGAGACATTGGAAAGTGTGTTCAAAAAGGAAGCGAAGATGTCTGCTGAACTAACTGATGCTGAGCATATTCTATGCGAAAACTTACCTGGAGTAACTTTCGATCGGAAAAACAACCTTCGGAAATGCACAACTGTAGTACCGAGTAAGTATTTAGATAACCTGGAGAAAACAATTATAACTAGCGCAGATATTTATTCCGTTGAAGGAATTCTAAGACATGAAGTTGGACAAATGCTTAGAGAATTATATGTCTGGAAAGATCTGAAATTTATGTACATAAGCGAAAAGAATGTTCTCGAAGAGATGTTGAAGAAATTAACAGACAAAAGAATGGTTAAAACTTTTAAAAAATATCTTGAGGT
>CAZSHS010000044.1:20998-37516 GCA_964606665.1 uncultured Candidatus Obscuribacterales bacterium
GGATTTGAACAATCGATAACCGACCTTTATGCCATTGCTCATGGTGGTGGTCCACATCCATTAATCGATGTAGAATTGAAAAACTCATTCAAACATTTATTTAATTTTCTCGAAAAAAGAAATTGGTTAAGAAAGAGTGTTGAGGAAATTATATGAACTCTGAATTCGACTCAAATCATATGGCAAGAACTAGTAGCACTGCTAAGTCCGCTAGGAATTGGGATTTTGCAAGAATTCAAAAGTTTACTGACAGCGAACAGATCTCTGACATCGAAATGCTTGAAGACAGAAGTTTATATGTATCGTTCACTCCAGTGCCAGTAAGTCCAAAGTACAATAATGTTCCGATTATTGATTGCTTTATCGTTGAACCATCGGCTTCTTCATATCTTCATTTCTTGGAAATTTCTGGGTTATCTCAACCTGGTCAGCACAAGAGTTTTAAAAAACCAAGACCACCGGAAGCGATTTGGAAAGTAGAAGAACTTTTATACTATCTAGAAACTGATTGCGTTTTATCTGTCGAATACACTCAAAGCGAATTTGTAGAAATTGAATTAAGAGGATTCTTTCAAAAGGAATCAGCAAAATATCTGCTTAGCCTGAATAGCGATCAGGCAAAATTGATGCTTGAAAAAGCTGGTATAAAGTCGCTTGGTGAAAAAGTTTATTTTCCAAAAGCTCAAGAAAAATTCAAAGAATTTCTGCGCACAGGCGAAGAGCCTAGAGGCAAAAGCTTATGACATTGCTATTTGATGATGATGATGATGATGAATTAATTGCAGCTCGAGTAAGCAAAAGCGGTGTTATAGCCAGAAGCTGGAACATTACAGAGATTCGGAAGTACTTTCAATTCAAGCAAATTCATAGTATTGATGTACTTGACGATTGCAGTTTATACGTCACTTTTGCGCTTGTGCCCCCAGGAGACAAATATGTTAACGTTGGCGTTTTTGATGATTTTATAATTGAATCTGATGCAAATTCGTATCAGGCTTTTCTTGAAATATCGGGTGTATCGAAACCCGGTGAAAGCAAATATTTCTTATAAAATGTACGATTTCAGCAAAGCGAACTAATTTATGCCCCAGCAGCCAGAAAAACTCGCAGACCGCTACCAAATAATCGATACAATCGGTTCAGGCGGTGTCGGCACTGTTTATAGAGCCATTGACCCAATTTTAAGTAAGACCGTCGCTGTCAAAGTGCTCCAGCACAATTCTGACGGAACCACCGCCGCAAGGCTCCAACGCGAAGCCATCGCTGCAGGCAAATTAAATCACCCCCATATTTGTCGTATCGATAATTTCGGTCAGACACAAGATGGCTCACCATATATGGTGATGGAATACTTAGAGGGTCATGACCTCGCATCGCAAATCAAAAATGGTGGCGCGCTAGATTTAGAATCGTCACTTGAAATTGCAATTCAAATTTGCGGGGCACTTTCATATGCTCACAAAAATGGCATTATTCATCGTGATCTAAAGCCAGCCAACGTTCTTTTACTAGACGCTAACAACGATACCATTTTCACCAAACTCTTAGATTTTGGCGTGGCAAGCTTGGATACAAGAAAAGGCGACCTCACCGAAGCTGGTGCCATCGTCGGCAGTCCGCTCTACATGAGTCCTGAGCAAATCAAAGGTGAAGAGGCGGGTGCCGTTTCTGACATTTATAGCTTTGGTTGCATGCTATTCGAAATGCTCACCGGAAAGCCGCCTCTTAAGGGCGATTCTGTTATAGAGACACTGGCGCTGCACAAAAATGCAGAGGCACCGCTACTATCCGAATATGGAGATTATCCACCGCAATTAGTGGCACTGCTAAAAGACTGTCTTGCAAAAGATCCTGCACTTCGCCCTCAGAATGCAAGCGAAGTATTGAGCAGACTTGAATCTATTCAACAAGAAGTGCTTAACCCTAAAGAGACTTCTGCTCCCGCGCATGACGCCGATGCAGAGCTTAGAGAAAAAAGAAAAAAGAGAACAATCGTTCTATCGTCAGTATTAGTCGGAGCATTAGTGGCGACAGGGTTGGGATTTATCGTCAAAGATGTCTTATCGCGCAGGACAATTCCAGAAACGAGGTCGAACAAATGCGCATTCGAAGGAGTTGACGAAGTTTTTTTTGGCGATAACAAAAATCCAATCAATCTTTTCTATCCAGACGGAGATCAATCCAGAGATACCAGGCTGCGAGCCGTTCCAGACGTGACCGATGAAGACATGAAAGTCTTGAAGGGAAAACGAATTGCAAGACTATGCATGGACGGAGCACCAATTACTGGAAGCGGATTTCAGTACATTTTAGATTCGGGCATTGAGGTACTATCGCTTGAGTTGACTAGAGTAAGTGACGCAAATACCCACTATCTATCTGAAATGAAAAGGTTGCGTTCCGTTTCTTTGTATTCAGACGCATTGACAGATGCAGGCATAAAGCCAATGTCCGATTTGCGACATTTCACTGCACTTGAGATAGGCTCAGAGAATCTCACGGATGCAGGAGTTGCAGAATTCAAGAATCTCGATAATATTTCATTCTTGCATTTGCGTGGAAGCAAAATGACCGTGAATTGCCTTAAGCACTTAGGAAGACTAGACTTATTGCTCACGCTTTCTTTGGACAAAATGTCGATTCGAGGCGATTTGTCTGTGGTGCTTAAGAATTTTCCTGAGCTTAAAACGCTTTCAATAGAAGAGCCACCAGTGTTAGAAGTCGAATCACTTAAATCACTTGCTGCCACCACGGTAAAATCTCTACATATTTTAAATACAAAGCTAAATACAGATCAGTTCAAAGCGATTACCAGCAACTACAATTATACGACTTTGACTTTTAGTAATATCGTATTCGAAGGCGAGCATTTCGCCGATCTTGCGCAAAACAAAATGTTGCACAGCCTCAACCTGTACAACATGAGAAAGATTAGCCAGAAAACAATCGCCGATATCTGCAAAGCTAAGAACCTGACTCATCTCGAATTTGTCAAAAGCGATTTTACGCAAGAAAACTTGAATGGTCTTTTAGAGCATCCAACTCTAAAATATTTGAATTTTCACGACTGTGTAATCATAGGTGTTGACATGACTGACAGTTTCAATAAAGAGTACAAATCTCGCTGGGGTCGCGAGGTTGAGATTCATTTTTAGAAATCATCCTTTTGGCGGAGCCTGAATCGCCATTTAGAACCATGTTTATCGCATAACAGTCTGCTTTATTAGTTCAATAGACTAATAATACGCGGCGGTATGAAATGCAACCAAAGAAAACAGGTTCTCAAAACGGTGACAAAAGCAAGTCTGAAATGGTGGACCAGAATGAGTCTTCTATGCTGGTTGAAATGTCCACTCTTGAGCAGACTGTGGCTCATAACTTGGCAGACAATCAAACTTATCAGGAAAAAAGACTTCCTGCATTCAAGAAAGTCTCCATTAAAGACGCCGAAAATCCGCTCAGTCATGACGACCTGGCAAGAGTCAACACTAACCGCGGGCTGACCGAACTTTTGCGTTCCCGCCGCGTGAAGCTGGGCGATGTTATAGGTACGCTTAAGTACGAAGAAGAACTGGTGGCGTTGCAAATCGAACTAGTAAAACTGCAACGCTGGGTTCAGGAAAAAGGTAAGCGCATCGCCATTATTTTTGAAGGACGAGACGCTGCAGGCAAAGGTGGCACCATTCGACGATTTACCGAGCACCTCAACCCAAGACACATTCGCGTGGTGGCACTACCCAAACCAAGCGAAGAAGAAAAAGGCCAGTGGTATTTTCAACGCTATAGTAAGCAATTGCCAAACGCTGGCGAAATAGTCTTCTTCGACCGCAGTTGGTACAATCGAGCCGTTGTTGAGCCCGTGAACAAGTTTTGCTCAGAGAAAGAATACGACCGATTCTTGCAACAGGTTCCCGAATACGAGCACATGCTTTACGAAGATGGAATACTTATCGTCAAATTTTGGTTTTCAATTTCTAAAGAAGAGCAGCTTAAACGCTTCGCTTCAAGACGAATCAATCCTCTTAAACAGTGGAAACTGAGTCCGATTGACGAGAAAGCGCAAGATTTGTGGAATGACTATACGCATTTTAAAGAGCTTATGTTCAGCAAGACGCATACTTCTTTTAGTCCCTGGATTATTGTCAAATCGAATAATAAAAAACTGGCTCGATTAGAGAGTATTCGCTACTTGCTAAACCAAATTGAATACGCTGGCAAAGACGAAGCTAAAGTCAGGATTTTTCCAGATCCTGAAGTAGTGACTCGCTTTCATCGCAATGTTAATCGGTTAGATTGACGGGAAGAAACTCACTTTTCAGACGCATTGAAAGGCAAACTTATTTCAATCGAGATAACTGCGCCTTCGTCAGTAAGATCAATTAAATTGTGCCTGCACTTATACATTAATCCCAGCGGATCTTGCGCATTAGGTCGGTCATATTGTTTGGCTAGAACTACAAATCTCATTGCCCATCCGGGTACGTCTTTTACTCTTTTAGCAACTGCACATTGCCTGAGTGAGTTTACATAATGCTCATATGCCAGTTTTATTTTTTCAAGCTGAACCTTTTTTGTTCCAGGATTCGAGAAATCTGAAGGGCGCTTCGCCATTGCGGCAGCCACTAAATTTGCGATGTCTTGTTCTGGAGTTTTTGGTACATCAGACTTGTTCTCCACCTTAGGAAGAATGTCACCTACGTCTTTCCAGACATTATCAGCTTCCTGGTATCTTTGTCCATACAAGTAAGCGTGTTTCAAAGCATCCATAACCTTTTGGATTGATTGCGTAGACATGCCTTTTACGAGCATCGATTTTGCTTTCAGGAGCAAATCAATTGCAACCTCATCGTGATTCTCTTTTAGCTCGTCCTTTGCCAAAGTAACGAGCAGATAGCAAAACTTCTCGCGAATTGCTATATCATTTGGCGAGTCTGCAAGCGCTTTATCATAGAATGGAACAGCTTCTGGTTTCAGTCCATATTGGTCTAAAAACGATGCGCTATTTTGTACCGGCTTAGCTAGAATCTGGCACTGTTTATCAAGTTCTTCGGCAGCCTTATTATTTCCAGTTTTGACATAACAGTACATCAAGCTTTTTAAAATAAGGTCTTTGATTTTCTTGGATTCGCCGCCGTTCAATAAGTACTTTGACTTAGACAAATGCGTGATCGCTTTTGCGTACTCGCTTCTCGACATCAAGATTTTTGCCATCTTCACATGCAAAAGACAGACAGTTTCGCGAGTCTGCTGGTCTTTTGGAACGATTGCCATGATTTTATCTAAAGAAGTAGTTGCCGCATCATATTTATCGCTCCAAACTGATTCCAAAGCAGCGGTTATCAATTCATTAATGTTAGTCGTGTACAAAGTATTCAAAGTCGAAACATCACGAGTAGTAGGTGCAACCAGGGGCTTTGCGTGTACATGGTAAGTCATTATGTCATTTTCACTAGTGCTGTGATTCAGTCCTAATGCATGGCCAATTTCGTGAAGACAAACTTCTGTCAAAGCATTTTTGCGAAACTGATTATCTGCTCCAGAATGTCCAAAGATATTTTCAGAAAATGTCAATACTTTTATTTCGGCAAAACGCATAAACTTCTTCGAGTCGCTATGTTGCCAGCAGACGCCGACTGCGTCTGGAAGTGTCAACAACTTCTGTTCACTAACCCAACCGCAGGTTATATCGGCACTGCCAGGTTGCGTTGTATATACAAATTTCGTTCTGCCACCACTCAGTTTTTGCCAAGCATCAAAAGCGGAGCGCAGCAACTGAGCATCGCCAGTCTTGTATCCTTTTATTTTTGCGCAGGCAGCATCTGTCGGGATGAAAACTTTAAGCGGAAACTTGTCGACTCTCCACTTGGTCAAGTCATTTTTCTTGCCACCAGACTGCACCACATCTGGAGGCACTTCCCATGGGTCAATCGACAACTCCAATTCAATTGCTTTGATTCTACTTTTAAGCGCCGCCATAGATGCGTAACTTGGATTGTTCAAAGCGACTCGCTTCAACATTTCCAATTCAACTTCTTGAGACTGCATAACCGCGTTCAATATTTGAAATTCGCACGAAGTTTTTAAAACCTGAGCGTGCTTTTGTCTTGTAGCCTCAGCGTTGAGCAAAGTAAGCAAATAGTTTGCATCTTCTCTAGACCTGAGTACTTCTGCAGCCGCTTTATATTGCCCCATGCGTATCCATTGTTCTGCCTGGGAGTACTTGGCGTGATAAATGCTTGCATAAGCTCCGTACATATACTTCGCAGCGGTTTGCTCGACTTCGGGAGTGGAAAAGGTTTCCTCCATGAATGCATTGCCGCCAGCACCGGTGAAAAGCTTATCGCCTGCATATACAGCAGGTGCTTTCAGCGTGAAAGTTACGGCTAATATCGAAAAGAATGCGCTTGATAGTCTCGATATCTGGGTCAATTTCTTTCTCTCGAAATAAGTTGCTTGGACCTATTATATACTTGTGCAAAGATAAAGGGCGCCTGCCAAAGGGGACCGATAAGGTGGAAGATGCATCGAACCTAAATTTCTATCTGCTTTTCACTATGCTGTTTCTGGCTTCAGCCGTTGCGATCGTAACTAAATGGATAAGGTTACCTTATTCTATTGCTCTGGTCATAGTTGGCTTATTCATTGGCATTTTTCACTGCTTGCCAGTAGTGACAATGACTCCCGAACTGATTCTTCTTATATTCTTACCTGCACTTCTTTTTGAAGCGTCTTGGAATCTCAAAATAGATTGGCTTAAAGTCAGTCTGAGACCTGTAACTCTTCTTGCTACAGTAGGCGTTTTAATTTCAACAGCCGTAGTCGGAATGATACTTCACTACGCAACAGGAATTGATCTCAAGGTGGGATTACTTTTTGGTGCCATGATTTCAGCGACCGATCCAATATCGGTTTTGGCGCTATTTAAAAGACTAAAAGTTGATCGCAGACTTCATACAATTCTTGAAGGCGAAAGCTTGCTCAATGACGGAACTGCTGTCGCTCTCTTTCGAGTGCTGTTGGCATCAATCATTGTTGGTGGTGATTTGTCTTGGACAAAAATTGGATTGGATTTTGTTTTAATCACATTTGGTGGCTTTTTGGTTGGAACCTTGGTTGGCTTTTTGGCTTCAAAGTTAACCGAATTTTTTGATGACCACCTTCTGGAAACAACACTTACCGTCCTGGTTGCCTACGGCTCGTATATTTTAGCCGAACAATTGTCGGTATCATCTGTAATATCAGTTTTGGTGGCTGGTTTTACTATGGGGAATTTTGGCAGTAGAAAGAGTATGTCTGCAACCACTCGATTGGCTGTGGATGCTTTTTGGGAGTATGCCGCATTCATTGCAGAATCATTGGTATTTCTTTTGATAGGAATGCAAATCAAATATACGCTCCTGGTTAAGTATGCGCCTTTCATTTTAGTTGGCATAGTTTCGATTTTAATTGCAAGAGCCATTGTGATTTATACATTGAGCACTTTTGCCCAAGACAAGCAAAATCCAATTCCAATGAGATGGCGACATTTGCTCATTTGGGGAGGGCTCAGAGGCTCTTTGTGCATGGCAATGGCGCTCAGTTTGCCAGCTAATTTTCCCGAGCGCGAGATGCTTGTAGTTACAACTTTTGGAGTAGCATTGTTCACGCTTCTGGTGCAAGGCTTGACTATTGAACCACTAGTTCGCTGGATGAAAGTCACGGCAAATAATGTATCAAAAGCGATTCAACTACAACAAGAAATCGAAAAATTAGAGAACCAGAAAAAGAAGCTAAAAGAAGCTGGCAAGACAGGACAGTTGAGCAGAAAGGAAAGCAAAGAAAAGATTCAAATACTAGACGAGAAAAAAGCAGAGTTAGAAGAACTAGTCTTACTCTTGGACGATAGCCAAAGTAACGAAGATAAAATTGAACGAATCGAAATTGAGCTAGCTTTAGTCAGGGCTCAAAAAGACTGTTTAATTCAGCTTGCAAAGAAAAATCATTCAAAACCAGAAATTTTGGAACAATTTCGCCAGCGCATCGACTCAAACTATATCGAAGCTAAAGCTGAGCCCCCAACTCAGGATTCAAGAAAAGAGCCCTAACGACAAGCATGATTGGCAAGAGGTTATTCAGGACATTGCAAGGGAAAAACAGAATTAGAAGGGAGTTTTGCCCACATTTAGCTTAGAATAGTATCTGACGACCTAATGAGCCACTAAATGACTAAGATCGCCGTTTCTTGCTTGGTTTCTCTTCTTTTTACTATGAGCGCCCCTGTCTTTGCGCAGGTCGAGCAAGCCGCAATGAGCATAAAAGCTGTACCTGTGGGACAAACTTTGCCCGCAGCGCCAAACGCACAAAAAATCACCGCTGCCGTCATTTGCATACCTGGACTCACCCAGAACGCAACCGCCTACAAGGCTTTGACCGACCAAATGGCTCCGCATGGCGTTTTGGTCCGCGCAGTAGAAGTCACAGGATTTGCAAACTCTGTCGTGGATGGCAAGCAAGAAACATTAGATTTCAACCGCACCATCGAGCAGGTGAGCAACACTGCTCAGGAAATTAAGAAAGAAAACGGCGGCATTCCGGTTTTTGTACTGGGCGAGTCCACTGGTGGATTGTTTGCCATGATGCTTGCTGCACGCTTCCCCACGTCTATCGACGGGATTGTTTGCTCGGCGCCGACTTGGAAAGTCAACGGCATGAAGAAAATCGCGATGTATCAGATTCTCGACATGACAGTGTTGCGCTCTAGACACAAAGGAATGGCTGTCAATGCCGTTTTCAAAAGAGTGACGAAAGATAAAACACTCAGAAAACATCTAGCCAACGTAGAGACGCGCCGCCAGAGATTTACAGTGGTCGAGTCAATGAAATTCTTGATGTTCACCAAGAAATTACCCGAAACCGCAAATCAGATTACGAACATGCCTGTGCTTTTCGTGCAAGGAATGAAAGATACCATCAGTCCTCCAATCGAAACTGGTGCGCTCTTCAAACTGCTTGCTACGCAACGCAAAACTTTGATTGTCGATGCCGATGCCGAGCATCTCATTTACGAAGAAGGACAATTCTCTCCGCAGCTTTTGCTTTCGTTTAGAGAGTGGATGACTAAAGTTTCCGAAGGCTATCCGCAGCTCACACCAAAAGGAATTTTGCTTTCGAAAGAGTATTTGCAACAGAAGAAATTCGAAGCTGTAGGCAATGTCTTTGCCGCAGCGGGAGTCAATCCGAACGATACGATTGCGCAGGACAATTCAAAGACGAATAGTGAGTTTGCGCCTTAATTAGTCGCGCATCCTGCTAAAACAACCCCTGATATAATGTCAGGGGTTGTTTATTTAGCCAGGTCGCTCCCGCGTGAAAAATGAAATCTGGTCAAAAATAGTGGTTATACAGCTTCTGCTTCAAGCTGTGCCCGTTGCATATGGTGCCGACTCTATTAATCCGTCGCTGTCTCTGTCTCCAACGTCTTATGCTTTCCTCGACAAACGCGTTGTAGACACACCAGAATTTAAATTGCTTGTTTTTCCAGAGTCTTCAGTACGACTTTCCGAATACAAACAAAAATATGGCGATGGCTCACAAGACCCTTATCTGCCAGGACCTACCGAAGCAAAAAGAGCCGACGAATTTGCAGCCAAAAATCAATATCCCGAAGCTATAGCAGAGCTGACCAAGTCCATAGATATTTTCAATGAGATTTTCGACCGTCGCAAGTTTTCCATCATCAGCTCAAATTGGTTGATTTATCGAGCAAGAATGTTTATCAAAGTTGGGCTCGTTGCAAAGGCTATTGAAGATCTCAATCAAGTAATCATTCAGAAACCTGTCGACCCTCAAAATATCTTCAATGTAGCTTTGTTGTTTGCCGAGCTTGGCAAAAATGATCGCGCAGAGTCGACATTATCATTGATTAGCGAAGATCAATTACGAGTCTACAAGCCTTACTTTTCTTATTTGCTAGCAGTCGCACAAGAAAGGCAAGGTAAGACGCTTTTAGCTCTCAGCTCGTATAAAAAAGCTGCTGCGTTATTCTATGGAGACCAAATGGCCGTAGCTGCACAAAGTTGTTTAGACAAAGTGACTTTTTTGAACTCAAAAAAACTTTCGCAACCAGTAGTATTTGATCCAAATGATATTGAAAGAACCACTTGTGGGAATGCTAGAACAAACTTTCCTCAAAAATCTTATCAAGATAGGCTCAAGGAGCAGGCAGACAAAACAAAAAGATTAATGGAACGCATCAATGAAGAAAATGGTGAAAGAAGGCAGATTCGAACAAGAGGATTTGAGAATTCTATCGCTAATTCTACTTATGTATTGATACTTTCTAAGCTTGAATCTCAATCAAAATCGCAAAATTACATTAGAGACTTGCTTAGTATGGCTGACACTGCGGAGTCGCTAGGGCAGTTGGACGAAGCCAAACAATACGTAGATAAAGCTATTGAAAATTTCAAACCCTACGACTCTGGAATTGAACTTGATTCTAGTATCAGAAATCTGGTGAATCAATTAAATTACTTTGATGGTCTAGATTACTCAAGTCGCTGGGAAAAGGTTGCGCGGATATCTGAGCCATTTTGTGCAAACGAAAATTTTCGTAGAATCCGAGATGAAGCACTTCTTCCAAGGCGGACCTATGCAGAAAGAGATGTAGCCAAAATAGAAAAACTAATTGATATTAGAAACGAATTTAAAACAACGACTGGTATCAATTCGGAATCATTGCAGCGTGCTTTGCCATTGAAAACTCTACCGAAGAATAAGACGCTTTGGAAAAATTGCTTTTTGTCAACTTCTGATAGCAATCATATAAACGTTCCAAATGCTGAAATCAAGCTTCTATTCGAACTATCCTCAAAAACTCAAAGCATTGCAGAACTGATAATTGCCAATGCTAATTCAAATGAATTTACAGAAGCTCAGTCAGAATTTGCAAACTTCGAACTAATTGCTTCTAAGTGGGCGGTTGGAGATACTTTTAAAAATTCACTTCTTTACTCTTTATATTTATTAGGCACCGAGGCCTCATTGCAGCAAGGTAATTTGTCTCAGGCAGAGAGAAATCTACGACAGGCAATTGGCACCATTGGCGATACCTATATAAATCACTCACGTCCTATAGTGAAATGTCTCGCACAGATTGGCTCTGATCAATCACTCTACGAACTTGCCGTACAAAAACTTGAGCATTTGAAATCCAGTGATTCTGCAGACTATTGCGAACTGAAAACTCGATTAGCCGAAATTCTGCTAAATAAGGCACGGTCACTTGGCGACACTATTGCTGCGTCAGAATTAAAAACAAGAGCGGCAAAACTGTTTGACGAAATTAGTCGCGAAAACAAATCGCGCAAGATGTACAAAATTTCCGATGCTGACCTCAAACTTAGACAGTTAATCGCTTCAAAATATCCTTCTTTGGTTAATCTTGATCTGATGTCGGGGGTTGTCGAGTATCAAGGAGATGTTAAGAACGCAACTTTTGGCGGAATAGTTGGTTATCGAGAAATGAGAATAAATGGCGCTGATTCAATCGAGATAAGAGGACTACCAGAAGGGCGAACAACTGTGGTGATAGACGGTGAAACTCTAACCACAAAAGCAAACAATCTGCTTAAGAAAGGTAAATTGCCGCAAGCAGAAAAATTATTTATATCCGCATTGCGTGCAGATCCCAACTCTGAAAATTTCGCCTTAATTAGTGATTGTTGGTATCGTCAGAATCGTTATCAAAACGCTTTTGAGGCTTCGTCTCTAGCTTTGGAATTAGATGCATCAAATAAACTGGCCACGAAAATAAAACGCGCCACGAAAAATAAGTGGAGGCGTTAATGGGACTAGACTGCATCGAACTCACCATGGCGAAGTAAGAAGAGTCGGGAGTCGATTAATGCACCAAATTACTGGCTACGCTTGCAGAATGTCTCTTGGGTCTTTCGCTTGGGGATTTCAATTAGTTTTTGCAACGATTCTATCTTTAAAGACCATTGTCATTTTGCTTATGTTTGGGCAATTCAAGAAGCCTTTCAAGATGGGTTCTTACCTGTTGCTTGGTCTAGTTGCACTGTTTCTCATACTTACTCTTATAAACCTGGTTCCAGCAAGTTTGTACGTAAGCGTGATAGCTTTTCTAGCTATCTGTACTCCAGCATTATCAGTTTGGGCAGTGATCAAAGCACACAAATCGAAGAAGTGGTTTTGTATAACAATTGGATTACTGGATCTCATTGTGTCTTGCACTGTCGTTTGGATTATGTGGATCGATATTCAACCCCGAGGTTGTATTCCAATTTACAAACACTCTGGTCAGTTACGCCACAACTAATCTTCAATAAAAATGTGGGTAAGAATAGATTTCATCTATCTCTTGACGCCCACCCCGTCATGTGATTAGCTGGATATAGCTTCTCATGCCGATCTCGCAAAAGCAAATCTTTAAATCACTACAATACAGTGATTTGCAACCCCTGGAACGTGTGCCAGGGGTTGTTTTTATAATGGCGTGAATTTCGGGTACAATTCTGACATGCCCAAAGGATTTAGCAAAGAAGAGTTAATTGAAGCAGCCAAAACGCCTGCTGTCATTGCTGCGTTTTTCTCTTTTCCTCTGAGCTTAATCGCTAACATGTTTAATAATGAGATTAGAACCGGCGTGTTAACGGCAATTACCGTGGTTTTCCTTATGTTAGCCGTGTTTACAAAATCGCAAACAAACAGGATTTTGTCTGCGGTGTTTGCTGCTCTCTGGGGCATTGCTGTGGCACTAGCAATGGTGCTTCAATCTAGAGTTAATAACTAGAGCTACTGTGCTCCAAATATCTGCAACGATTGATACGGCAAAATCTTCGATGCACTAACAAGCTTATAACCAGCCTCTGCAAACTCTGATGCCACCTGCTCTTCGGTCATCAGAAAATGTGCGGGCGGCTCGATTGGTGTTCCTGCTCTTGCCTCAATCACCACAATTTTGCCACCATCACGCAACCATTGTTTGACACCACTGAATTTTGCAACCCTATCGTTTATATGGTGATAAACGTTTACTAGCAATATGATGTCTACTGGCTCGGGAAGCTCGATTTCGTCATGTTCGACTAAAATAATTTCGACATTAGACAACTCAGAGTTTTGGATTCTTTTGGCGAGATAATTGAGCATCTCTGGCTCGGAATCAATGGCATAGACAATGCCTTTACCGACACGCTCAGAGGCTCGCACAGAGAAATAACCAGTCCCAGCGCCAAAGTCGATAATTTTGTCCCCGCATTTCAGACCTATAAAATCGAAGACCTCATCGGGCTTCTGCCATTCGTCGCGATCTGGTGCATCGAAACGAGCTACATATTCTTCGACGTTTTTAAATGAGTGTTCTTCGTGCTTGTGCTCGTGAGTATGATGATCGTGTTGATGATGTTGATGGTTTGACATGGCCTCATTATCTCAGTCCCGTTCATGGTCTGTTCATCTTTTCAGCCCATAATTAATCCATGAAGCAGCTTTTCATCAAGCAAACACAGTTACCTCATAGCGCCCAAGCTGTTTATGACTGGCATATGCGACCAGGCGCTTTCAAGCTCCTCACGCCTCCCTGGGATGAGGTAAGCATCCATCCAGTCGATGCAGAAATCAAAAATGGTCTGCGCGTAGAACTGCTTATTGGATCTGGTCCATTAAAAATTAAATGGCTTGCAGAGCATTGCGATGTGGAGCCGGGCAAGGGTTTTACCGACTTCCAGGTTAAAGGACCATTTAAGTATTGGAAGCACCGCCACGAGTTTGAAAGCAATGCAGAAGGTTGTTTGTTAACGGACAAAATCGAGTACGAATTGCCTTTCGATTTTTTGATTCCGTTTGGCGATTTTTTCGTAAGGCAAAAGCTCAAACGCATGTTTGACTACAGGCATGAAGTCACACAAAACGACCTGGGATTTCACTTTTCAAGAGGGTAAAATTGCTGGAATAAATTATCTCTGTACCGGTGCCCAGCATGCTCAAAGTAGAGTTCAAAACCCGGAAACCCTTACCAATTGTAGCCTTCGCCTTAAGCGTTGCAATTTTAAATTTCACATATCAGTCTGCCTATGCAGAAGGAGAAAAGCCCATGGCAAAAGTAACTGGCATTGGTGGCGTATTCTTCAAGGCCAAAGGCGATCCCAAAGCGCTTGCAGACTGGTACGAGAAGAATTTAGGCATGAAGCTTGAGCCATGGGGTGGTGCTATTCTCCGGTGGAAAGAAGACACTGCCGAAGATGGCGGTGGCACTGCGTGGCACGTACATGACTCGAAGACCGATCATTTCGAGCCAAGCAAGTCTAGCTTTATGATCAACTATCGTATCGACAATATGGATAGTCTGATCGCACAGCTCAAGGCGAATAACACTAAAATTGAAAAAGGTCCAGAGTCGCATGAGAACGGCAAATTCCTCTGGGTCATGGATCCTGATGGAAACAAAGTCGAGCTATGGGAACCAAAAATCTGGGACGATAAAAACAAGGATAAGTAAGGACATGAAACCTTCTCCAGAGTTTGACGAGATTCAGTCTAATTTCGATCCAGAAGTTCAACAACTTGCAAAAGGC
This sequence comes from uncultured Candidatus Obscuribacterales bacterium, assembly GCA_964606665.1. Classification (GTDB taxonomy): domain Bacteria; phylum Cyanobacteriota; class Vampirovibrionia; order Obscuribacterales; family Obscuribacteraceae; genus Aved-18. Next base: position 35,575 of record CAZSHS010000044.1, read on the forward strand.
GTCAGAAAGCTCATCTTCGATGTGTTGCCTCAAACTGTCGAAGTGCCTTGGGTTCAACAGAAAGTTATTGGTTATGGCACCGGACCGAGAAAGATGACCGAACATTTTTGCTGGATTCAGCCGAACAAAACATATGTCAATCTTGGATTCAATTATGGTGCCGAACTTCCCGATCCAGATAAATTGCTTGAAGGCACCGGAAAATTATTTCGCCACGTAAAAATCAAGTCTGCAAGCGACGTGAAGCGTCCAGGCGTTCGAAAATTATTAGAAGTAGCATGCAAACATCGCGTTCCCGCACCGAGGTCATAAAAAATGTCAGCTAAAAAATGGTATCAACTAAGCGCACTCTCGATAGCAGTTGCGTTCTCCTTTAATCTTGCGGCACTTGCAGAATCGGAGGCTTTCTCCAAGCTGACATTTAAACAAGCCAAAGAACAAGCGCAGAAAGAAGGCAAGATTCTCATTGTCGATTTTATGGCAACATGGTGCCCGCCATGCAAAAAGATGGATAGCACCACATGGGTTGATCCAAAAATCACCGAGTGGGTCAAGCAAAATGCTATCGCTGTGCAAATTGATGTAGACAAAGACGCAGAGACGACTTCTGCGCTCAACGTTGACTCGATGCCAACTTTGGTTTTGTTCAAGCCAGAGGGTGGTGGCAAAGAATTTACTCGCGAATCTGGTTATCAAAGCCCAGAAGAATTATTGCAATGGTTAAGTAATGCCAAGAGCGGAAAAAACGCCGAGCAAGTTAAAGAAGAGACTTCCAATGCTGCCGATGGTGGGCCCTGGGATCGCATCGGAAAAGCGTTCGAGCTTATGAAGTCTAAAAAATATGCCGAAGCGCAAGATGAATATTTTTGGCTCTGGACCAACTTGCGCAATGAAGATCCTATCATGGGCGAATTGAGACAAAAGGTTGTTCCTCTTCAAGTGAATGCACTGGTGAAGCGCTTTCCTGAAGCAAAAAGCAAATGGCTTGTTCTCAGAGACGTTGCCGAGAAAGAGAATAACCGCTCAGACTGGCTCTCGCTTAACATGATGCTCGACGATAACGAGCGCACCCTTGCGTGGTTCGACAAAGCAAAAGTCGATGCCAAAGAGCGCCAAACTTTTGAATCATTGGGTCCTTTACTTGAATATCCACTATTTGCAGGTAAACGTTACGACGACGCTGCCAAATATCTCTATCCAAAACCAATCGAAAAGATTCAGGCGTATCACAAGACTGCCCAGTCCATGATGAAGCCAAGGCCAGATACCGAATTTGCCAAGGGCTTTGATCCATTTCCTTCAATGGTGCTTCTGGTATATGGTGCCTATGTTGGTGCTGGAAAAGACACAGAGGCTAAGAAGATTTACGACGAGTGCATTCGCCTCGACGACACCACTGCCATGAAAGAAATACTGGAGAACGTTAATAAGACAATGCTTAAGGCGCGCGCATCGGATACTAGCGTCAAAAAGCAATGAGTGCCAAGGCGATAAAACGTGAATATCGACAAGAAACAAATTAGATCCATGCTCATATTCGTTGTTTTCGCGCTTTTCTGCGCGAACTTTCTGTATTTTCTAATTCAATCAAACAACGAAAAGCCGAAGATTTTGCCAAATCAAAACTATCCTCGATTTGGTGACTAAGAGTTCTTTTGCTTGCCTATAGAGTTAATAAAAAGTCGTTTTGAAACCCTTGCTGCATCAGTGTTTCAGAGGTGGCTTGTGAGATATTATGTGCAAATTTAATACTAGCAAGACGTGATTGGGATAGTTATCGCAAGACCTTGAGCCTGTCAGCAAATAGTAAATATGGCACACTTTTCTAACGATCCCATTTTGAAAGGCAGGCTGGGCAAGCCTTTTCAGTGGCGGAAATTAGTGGCGTTATAGGCAACAAAAATGTGACCAACAATTCCTTTTAAGATTCCTCCTTAAGACT
>CAZSHS010000045.1:0-4053 GCA_964606665.1 uncultured Candidatus Obscuribacterales bacterium
ACTTCAAATTTTGAGTTTTTAGATCGGCATAGTAGCAGATTCCATCAGCGGTCGAGTCACCAACAATAATCGAGTTTTTTCGATGTGGTTTTTGCAGAATTCTGTTGACTCTACCTCCAATGATGTCATGTTCTTTGAGCATGGTTCCTTGGACTTGTACCATTCTTAGCGGATGACACCAGTGTAAAATGGCTTCAACTGTAAGAAGTGCAATTAGAAGCCAAGCCAAATTTGACTTTAGAAGAAATGAGAGATTGTATTCCTCTTTTTTTTCTGAAAGAGATAGGGGCTGATGTTCTTTCAATTTTTGCCGGACTTTACTCATTGAGACATCTCACTAAAATTGAAAATAAATGAAAGGTTGAGTTTCGTCGGGCAAGAATATTATCATTGCAAGTATCAAGATCGTGCAGAAAATGCCGACTAAAGGTGCAGGCATTCTGCGAAATGAGTTTTTTTCATTTAAAACACTCAGTGGAATATTGGTCAATAAAAGCAATGCAAGAAGTATGATTGATACTATTACAACCACTGGTAGATGATTTTGCAAAACTAGAAACTGATGTGATTGAGCTTCGGCTCCAGCAAAAATGGGGTTGAACAGAAGCATTTTCTTGACGATGGTGAAAGCTGTGCCAATTTCTTGAACTCTAAAGAACACCCAGCCAATGCATACTGCATGAAATGTCAAAAACATAGAAAGCAAGTTGCCCAATTTGCTTTCTACAGCGGTCTTGAGAGGGATCACTCTTTCTTTTAAGAAAGCAAATTCGCGATGTATTATTAGCGCTAATCCGTGAAACACTCCCCAAACTACAAAATTCCAAGATGCTCCATGCCATAATCCGCCAAGAGTCATGGTAAGGAGAAGATTTCTATTCGTTATTAAGTGACTTCCTCTTGAGCCGCCCAAAGGAATGAACAAATAGTCTCTCAGCCAAGTGGAAAGTGAAATGTGCCAGCGATGCCAGAAATTTGCCATGTTATTGGCAATGTATGGCAAATTAAAGTTAATAGGAATATCGTATCCAAATAATCTTGCTGAACCACGGGCGATATCTGTATAAGCTGAAAAATCGAAATAAATCTGGAACGCAAAGGCATAGGCAAACAGCCATAATTCGGGTGCTCCAAAAGCAGCTGGGATTGTATATCCCATGTTTACGAATTGAGCTAACGTGTCGGCTAATAAAATCTTTTTGGCAAATCCAATAATAATAAGAGGCACACCTTCATCCACGTATTTCAGTTGGAATGGCTTGTGCTCTTTCATTTGTTTTTCAAAATCGGGAAAACGCTTGATCGGCCCTGCTATTTGAGTTGGGAAGAACGCTGCGAAGAGAGCAAAAAGAATGAAAGAATCGATTGGCTTCTTGCCTCGATAAATTTCGAACAAATAGTGAATGAATTCGAATGTGAAGAACGATATTGCTAGCGGCAGAATGATCTCCGGAGCGAAACCAATCGTTTTTCCTGAAAAATATTTCAAAAACGAGTCTATTGAGTCAATGAAAAAATTAGCATATTTAAATATTGTCAGGCAAAGCAGGTTTACTGAAAGTCCCAAAGCCAACAGAGTCTTTTTGTGTTCCTGCTGCGAGTTATAGAGGACATTTCCAAAGAACCAGTTGAATACGGACATGCCGAAAATCAAAAATACAAATGTAGGGATCCAGCTCATGTAAAACAAGTAGCTGGCTAGCAAAAGCATGGCGAGTCGGGTTCGCTTGGGCAGAATCCAGAACAAAAAGACTGTAAGCGGTAGGAAAAGCAAGTATTGCAAACTTGTGAATAACATGCCTGAAATTATATGCTGCTCTTTTCAAGAGCGCTCGAAGTATATTTAAGATCTTATGGATTCTGCGCAATCAGCAATTCTTTTGGAGCCAAGTCCATCGCAAACATTAAGAGCCGCTTTTCTCATAAGCGTTAGGGTACGGCTGTTTGCTAGTAACGAGTCGACAGCTTTAGTTATTATTTCAGGACTGAATTCACGTGGAAGTCCTATAGATTGAATAGCTCCTACACGCGCCAGGTTTTCTGTAACGTCTTTTTGATTGTCAGCTAGAATTATTTGTAGTGCTGGCACACCCAGGCAACAGCGCTCCCATGAGCTGGAGCCACCTGCGCCGATAACCAGATCGCATGTGGATAGAAGACCTGCCATATTGCTGTGCGAGCGAAGAATCCTTGCGTCGAATTTGAAGTGTTGGATAAGAATGCTGATTTCTTGCTCAAACGGCGAGGATGAGCTAATGAGCACTGAGATGTCGAATTCATTTTGAACTTCGAGTAAGCCATGGAGCATTTTTGCGGTTATATTTGCGTTTTGATTTACAGAAAGCGTTATCGTTTCGGTGGCACCAGTATTTACCGATTGGCTGTATGTGGTGGCATTGGGAGAAGTTGATCGTATTGTCACGACCGTTCCAGCCGAGGTGGAAGTTATCCCCGCAGTCGAGAGCGCCGAGTCTGCATTAATGGCTGTTTTAATCCCGGTGGCAATAGTGGTGAGAGTGTCGCCTGCTTGAACAGTATAAGAAATGCTCTTGCTTCCACCAGAAAGTGCGGAGTCTATAAATTTAATAGTCAGCACATCGTTTGTGGTTTTGGTCCCGCTGATTAATGCGTTTTCGACAAAATTGTCGGTTACATTTTTTATTCAAATACCTCTCAACCAAGCGCCTGGAGCTGCTTCAGTTTTTGAGGGAGTCTGGTCCTTTGAGTATTCGCAAGTTGGCCACAGAGTTGCATCGAGATTATAAGAACGTTCATACTGATGCTAAAGAGCTAATTGATATAGGATTGATTGTACAAACCAAGGAGCAGCTCTTGAGCGTCCCGTGGGATGTTATTGTCAGTGAGTTACCGTTGCTGGCTAAAGCGAAATAAGTGAAGATGGAGACTGAAATGGAAACCTTGAACGACAAAATCGACCGATTTTTAGCCGCGGATGTATTTGCAGTACTCGGCGCAAGCCAGGACGAAAACAAATACGGCTACAAAGTGCTCAAGTGTTATTTGCAAAACAAACGTCGTGCTATTCCGATTAATCCAAATGTTACTGAAGTTCTGGGGCAAACTGCCTATCCCAATCTGGCATCATTGCCTGAGCCTGTCAAATCTATTTCTATAATTACTCCACCGACAAGAACGGAAAGAATTGTGGATAATGCCATCGAACATGGTATCACTAGTATCTGGATGCAACCTGGTGCTGAATCGGGTCTTGCAGTGAAAAAGGCTCAGGATGCGGGTATTGATGTTATTTATGGCGGACCTTGTGTTTTGGTCGTTTTGGGGTACCGAGAGTGAAAATGCGCAACAAACCATTAATTGCTATTGCATTGGTGCTTCTAGTAATCGCTGGATGTGTTTATTTGATCGCCATGTCATCGGCTGATGATGAAAAGCTAAGAACTGCTTTGAGCGAAGCAGGCATTAAGGTTTCGCAAGAAGTTAATACAGATAGACCTATCGCTAATGGTCAAGTTATTACTGAGCAAGATGTGTATGAAACTGAAATTCCTGCAGATGAGGCACGAGCAGAAACGTTTCTCTGCAAAGCGGATGTTATCGGAAAACGCACTGTCGGAGCGATGGAACCAGACCAGCCTCTCACCATCCAGGACCTGGGTTTGAGTCGAGAAGAAATCTTGAATAATGAGATTGAGCGATTGAAAAAACATGACTCAAAGTCGAATGGATTTTGTTCACACGCTGTTGATACCAAAGTCAGAATGCCCGAAAAGTTCATCTACAAGATGACTCGCGAAATCCCCGAAGGCGAGCGACTAAAGCCCGCCGACGTCGTAGCGCATCCGATCTATGAGAAGGATGTCAAAAATTGCGTCGTCGATATCAGGCTCATACGTAATCACGTAATTAAATATGGCGTTAATGATATGCAAAAATTGCATTCTTTTGATTTAGCTGTAGTTGGCAAAGATGGGGATGAAGATGCCTTTGTTGCTACGCGTGACTTGAAGCCTGGTGACAAAGTCACAATCATTCGTCAACACGAAGACGGTGACTATCTGTGTGAGTGGAGAT
>CAZSHS010000045.1:4063-8263 GCA_964606665.1 uncultured Candidatus Obscuribacterales bacterium
CCTGAAGCCTGGTGACAGGGTTAAACCTGAGGATATTGCCAAAAAACACTTCGAAAAAGGTAAATGCTCAGTAACTGCGATTTTGGATGAGAGTTTTATTGCGGGCTCAACGGTCCTGCAGCCTATCGCAAAAGATCATGTGTTCAGGGCGATTGATTTGACGATGCCGGCGCGGGAATAATGATCACCGGCGCGTGAAGCTCGCTGACTTGCTTGCCTTCATGGAAAAGGAAGATATCAAACGAGAAAATCTTATGGATGAGTTAGCTTCGGTTGCAAATGAAGCTGGTGCTAACGATGAAATTTATAAGTGGAAGAAAAAGAAAGGCACTGATGGCGTTAGACTTTGACGTATAGTGATTAAAGCGCAATAAACTAGTAATCGCACAACACAATAAACTAATAACCGTACAACATGATAAACTAGTAATGGTACAACACGATAAACTAGTAATAGTCCGGTGCGATTTCGAGTATGACTAATCCAAGTGAAAAGCTGGCGCTGTCTTTAGAGGTTTTGAAGCAAATTCAAGACGGCGGTCGTGTGGCTATTCGAAGTAGCGACATCTCCAGAACTCATCGAGAGCGTTTAGTCGAAAACGGGTTTTTGAAGGAAATAATGAAGGGTTGGTATGTCCCTGCAAGACCAGGTGATCCGGAGGGTGAAAGCACTTCCTGGTACGCGTCATACTGGACATTTTGTTCAGACTATTTGCAGGAGCGCTTCGGCAACGACTGGTGTTTATCGCCCGAGCAATCGTTATGTCTGCACGTGGGAAATCGTATTGTGCCAAAGCAATTAATAGTTCGGTCTGGCAAGGGAAAGAACAACATAACTGCGCTACCCGAGCAGTCGTTCATCCTCGATGTGAATGCTTCCATGCCAACATCGGGTCTGGTGAAAGTCGACAATTTGAATGTGTTCAGCCTACCTGATGCCCTCATAGCCTGTTCGCCCAACTTTATTCAAAATAACTCGATGGATGTTAGAGCTGCTCTTTCAGCCATTTTAGATTCTTCTGAGTTGCTTTCAAAACTTTTGGACGGCGGTCATACTATCATCGCCGGACGTTTGGCGGGTGCATTTCGCAATATTGGTCGAAGCAGAATCGCAGATGAAATTTTGAAATCGATGAACGCAGCAGGTTTCGATTGCAGAGAAGAAGATCCATTCACCTCCTCTCCTCAAATTATTCTTGCGAAAACGCATCGCTCGCCCTATCCCAACCGGTTGAAATTAATGTGGGAGCAAATGCGTGCGCCCATTTTGAAGAATTTCAAAGTCGCCACCGAAAAGCCGATGACCAAATCTGCTTATCTTAAGCAAGTGCAAGATATTTATCTTACGGATGCCTACCATTCGTTGTCTATCGAAGGCTACAAGGTGAGTCATGAATTAATCGACAAAGTAAAAAAAGGAAATTGGAGCCCAGACGCAAAGGCGGATGACAAAGCGCTTCGAGATGCACTCGCTGCGCGCGGCTATTGGTTGGCGTATCAAGCGGTACGGGACAGCGTAAAAAAAGTCTTGAGTGGTGAGAATGCAGGTGATGTTGCTGACCGCGATCACACAGAATGGTATCGCGAACTTTTTTCTCCCAGTGTTGCTGTCGGCTTGTTGAAGCCGTCGGATTTAGCTGGCTATCGAAACGACCAGGTCTTCATCCGACACTCTAAATACTTGCCGCCAAAAGCAGAGATAGTCCGCGAAGCTATGCCGACTTTTTTTGAGTTGCTCCAAATCGAAGACGAGCCTGCCGTCAAGATTGTGCTCGGACATTTTGTCTTTGTCTACATTCATCCGTACATGGATGGCAACGGAAGAATGGGAAGGTTCTTGATGAATTTGATGCTGGCGTCTGGAGGCTATCCGTGGACTGTGATTCCAGTTGAACTTCGAGCCAAATATATTGACGCTTTGGAAGCGGCAAGTGTCATGCAAGATATTGTTCCGCTTGCTAAATTCTTAGCTGGGTTGGTAGACAATACTGTGAAAGGAAAGCCGAAAGCTAAATAGTGATTATGCAAAACATCAAAAAGAAACTGGCAATAAGTCTCGGTGTTCTAACGGCTCTGGTAGGAGGAATGTTTGCTTTCTGGAGTCTGCCAGCATACAGCGGAGCAGCCGCACCCCTTACGCCCGAACAGAAGCTTCTGGCGGACAGATTGCGTGGTCATATAAAAGTTTTGTCCAAAGACATCGGCGCGCGCAGCCTGACTAAATGTCCCGGAGGTTTGGAGCGAGCTGCCGTTTATATCGAAGAATGCTTTAGCACCGGGGGTTACAGACCTTCGCGCCAGACATTTTCTGTAAGCGGTTATTTCAACGATGGATTGTGGGGCTCGACTCACGCCACACAAAGTACGTCCAATATAATTGTCGAGTGCAAAGGGACAAGCAAAGCATCGGAAATTATTGTGATCGGCGCGCATTACGACGGTGAGAGCGATTGCCCTGCCGCAAACGATAACGGCTCTGGAGTCGCTGCGATGATCGAAATTGCAAAAGCCTTGTCCAAAGAGAAGTTCGCGCGCACTGTTCGCTTTGTTGCATTCACTAATGAAGAACCACCCTTCTTTCGCAGTAACGACATGGGCAGTTATGTTTACGCAAAAGAATGCAAAGACCGTGGTGACAACATCGTTGCGATGCTCTCGCTAGAAACTATCGGATATTACACCGACGCGCCAGACTCGCAGAAATTTCCGGTGGCTGCACTTGCCATGCTTTATCCCAAGACCGGAAACTTTCTGACATTCATTGGCAAAATGGATTCGCGCGAGATGCTGACTAAATGCGCGTCTTCGTTTATTGAAGCATCGAAATTTCCCACCCAAACTTTAGCCGCACCGCCCGACATGACCGGCGTCGACTTTTCAGATCAACTAAGCTTTTGGCGTGTTGGATATCCAGGCATCATGGTGACAGACACGGCTTTATATCGCTATCCGCACTATCACACCAAAGACGATACCATGGATAAAGTAAATTACGATTGTCTCGCTCGTGTCACTGATGGCTTGTCGAGCGTGGTGAGGAAATTGGCGAATGAGTGAGAATAAACAGACAAGACCTTGCCTGTTTAAGCTGTAAAATAGCCGACTTCCGAAAACATAACGATTAAAATAGATGTTATTTAGCCTTAATAATAACTGCTTGCAGTTATTGTTAAAAGCGATTGCATATATTATCGTGGAGGTAATCGCATTGAAATGGAGCCCGGATGAATAAGTCTGCTATAAAAAAAACCGCAGTGTTAAGTAAGGAAGATGGATGTTTTGTTTTTGAATCAACACTCTTGCCAAATTGCATCGGCGCGGCACCAACGCAGAAGGAGGCGTGGGAGCATTTTGTTCATCATGTGGATGACACTTACGTTGAATATTTAGAGGGGCGTCTTGCTAGTTACGCTTTTCCCGGCAGACCTTCTAAATCTCTTCAACCTATTTCTCTGCGGGTTAAAGAGCATACAAAAAAAGTGATTGCAAATGCTGCAGAAGAAATCGAATGTAGTCAGGGAGAATTTATTGATTATTTGGTGGCGTATTGGGAAGCCGGAAATTCAGTGAAAAAAGCTTCGGTGAAAAAACGTCGGAAGTAAATTCAAATCCGTTGCAATTCCGCTTTCAGATCTTCAAGCAACTGATCCATTGTCGGAATCACGCCTTTGTCCGATGGTAAGAAAAAGACGCATGGCAAAATTCCATCCTCATGCAGTTCTGGCATTATTTCTTCCATGAATTCGAACAAGTTGAGCGCTTTTGCTTTGTTATCGTTAAAGCCTTTATCAATGCACAATTCGGCATAAACTTTTTCTGGCCAGATAGGAAAAACAGCTCTGTCGTCATCGTCGGTTCCCGCAAGCACCCAGCCGTCGTTGTACAAGCCCCAAAGTTCCTCGCGCTCGGCAACGACCTTGATGAAATGGTCGTACCGCCTGGGACCGGAAAGCGCCAGCACGGCGTCAATTTGCTTTTGGTACTCATCTGCGCCCATAGAACCCTTCCTCAAAAATCTTATTGATATGATACTCCCCATGCTGTAAAGACAAAAGCAATCTAGTCTTTCGGCTCGAAGATTACTCGCTTTCCATAATAGTCGAATGTTACTGTTTTAAAAGTGCTGAGAAAATCATTTCCGATTATGAGATCTGCTGCTGCTTTAGGTGCTTGGTGACTGGGAAAGACGTCGAAGGCAGG
>CAZSHS010000045.1:8273-22323 GCA_964606665.1 uncultured Candidatus Obscuribacterales bacterium
GAGCAACAGTTTGCAATTGAACCTTCTCGCTACTCAGTAAGCCAAGCCAGGGTCCTTGGATTCTATCGTTGAAACTCAATTTTCTTTTGAGAAGGGGTCTGACTAAACTATCCGGTGCCATGCTGAAGGGGCAGCCGGTGTCTAACAGAGCTGAGCGTGTAACTTTTCCGTCAAGTGTTATGTTGCAGTAAGGTCGATGGTTGTGCGTTCGCATAGGCAAAATAATGTACGAATGTCCCGGAGTAAGTGAAAACGATGGAGCGAAAATTACATTGCTGTTTGCAAAATCGATTGTTACTGCAAACTTTTCCATTATGTTGCCACCAAGAAATCCTCCAAATACCGGATGTCCAGGAAGACCTTCGTTTATTCCTAATCCGACGTTGTTCAAAATTAGATCTCCGATTTGAAAATCTTTTGCTCTGAAGAACCCAAAAGCGTAAGGGGTGCCGTTAGCGTAGTTTGATTTTAATTCGCTGGAGTTGACTACACCTATTTTGGAACAGCTATCATTCCAGATGTCGGAATGACCGCATCCAGTGTCAATCATTAGAGTCAGAGTATGTCCGTTTATTTTTACAGGAATACCAAAATGACCTTTCTTCTGTCCATCGTGAGAATATCGCAGTGGTAAAACGATTGGATTTTTCTTCAACTGTTTATCGATTATTTTTTCAACGGGCTCGATGAATAGATTTTTTAAATCGATAAACGGATAGCAGAGATAGTATGGTTTTATCTCAGTTTCGTTTGAGAGCTTAAACGCTTTGGAGCGGTCTTCGCGAGCGAGTTCGAATTTGCCTAGGGCTTCATAATTGTTGGCGCGTTTAAGGAATTCGTAAAAATCCTTTGATTCGTGTTTTAAGTATTTTGTTCTAAATTGCACAGCTCGTAAAGGCAGACCTATTTCATCGTAGGCTGCTGCAATTTCAGCTAAAACATGTTTGTGCGAAGGGTCTATTGCGATTTCAGTACTGAAGTCATAAATTGCTTGACGTATCTCACCCAGTTTTAAATGCGCGTTTGCACGACTTTCAATGTCATTTAAGTTATTAGGTTTAATTTGCAGTGCTACACTCAGGTCTTCAATATGCTTTGGGTAGTCACCAATTTTTCGAAATACATCCGAACGCATTTTGTGCGCACTCAAGGGCTGAATGTTGAGTCTAACTGCTTCGTCATAGTCGTTTATGGCATCCTGAAATTTATTTTGATGGAATAGTATGTGACCACGTTCAAGACGTGCCTGTGATTTGATTTGCGGCGAGCCCAATTCAATTGCAGTTCCTAAATTTAAAAGAGCTTCTTCATCTTGTTTTAAATGGTGGTACGCATTGCCTTTGAAAGAATATGCCTTTGCACTTTTAGGATTTAAATCAATTGCCGCATTGCAGTCTAGAATTGCTTTTTGATAATTTTGTTGTTTCAGAAAAAGAAAGGCTCTCAAAAGATAAGCAAGTTCAAATTTCGAGTCAAGCGAAATGGCCTTGTTGCAATCCGTTATTGCCTCGTTAATTTGATTTTTGAAGTCAAAAACATCTGCGCGATTGAGAAAAGCAAGTGGCAATTTTGGATTCAAAGCAATTGATTTGTTTCCATCAGCCAACGATTTATCAAACTCACCAAGCTGAGCGTATGCTTTACATCGGATAGCAAATGCTTCTGCATTTGTTGGCTCTTTTTGAATGATCTCGTTTAAAAGTTTTAGCGCTTCCTTGTTTTGAAATTTATCTAGAAGCTTATTCGCTTTTGAACAGGATGCCCTATTCGTATCTGTTTCAGCGTTTGCCAAATGAGTAGTCGCTGTTAGAGTGATCGAGACTGCGATAGTTACTAATAAAAAATTCTTCGGCACTTTTCTTTGCATTCTCAAACATTAAAAACGTGAGGTCCAAGGGAAGAACACCTTACTTTTACCACCGGACCAAAAAAGACACCTTCAAATTGCTGTTAGATTATTTCTTCAAACTTGCAGGAGCTTTAGCGGGAGCACTGGCGGCAGGTTCTTGAAAGAGTCTGGATATGCCACTTCCAGGCACCATGTTAGCAGTCTTGTAATAAGCAATAGATTGCCATTGCGCTTCTAGTTCAGAAACAAATCCCTCAGCTTCCAAGTCAGAAAGACATGTGTTTAAAAATCCACGTAAGTAATGATCGTCCAGTCTGGTGGCAAATCCACCAGGCACCAGAGATGGTGGCGACTCAATCCACAAGACTTTTACTTTGCCATTTTGCTTTGAAGCTTGCTCGACTGCAGGATAACCTTCAAGCAAAGCTAGATCAACGCGTCCCTGAGCTACGTCGTCCACTTGAGTTTGCGCTGCATTTGAAGAATCACTTGGTTTTACTTCAACAAATTTTGGTTTATCCAAATGACTTTTGGCAAAATCGGCGCTAGGCGATCCTGGCTCTATAGAAATTTTCAGTTCGGGTTTATTTAAATCGTCAAAGTCTTCGACTCGATTATCGTTTGCGCGCATCACCGCCTGCGCGGTTCCAAAATAACAAAGCGGGCTTGTGAATCCACAACTGCTGCTGCGATTTATATCTATATAAATAGGATCTGCCACCATATCAATTTTGCCGATTAGAAGATCCTGAGCCAAACTGTCTTTAGTGGTTGGTATCCATTTTAATTTGATGTTGGGGTTGGCGCGATGCGCAATCTCGTTAAGTAAATCCACTGACATGCCACCGAGCATTTCGTTTTCTGTTGTAGCTTTGGCATTCACCATTACAAATGGTGGAGTACCTATATATCCAACATTCAAAGTGCCTTCGCCGTGAATCTTCATTTTGCTGGCTTCATTTAGTTGGCTGCTCATTGCCCCTTTGGGCTCGGGACGCGAAAGAAACGAGGCAAACGCCATGATGGCGCTTACTATTGCGATTCCCATCGCCCATCGTGCTGTCGAATTACCTTCACTCATCGTTCTTAACCCCTTCTTAACTGCCAAGTGTAGAACATACTCATCAACAATTACAGGGTGAAAACCCAAGGGACGCAAAAATATGGATATTCTGCTTGGAAAGTATGAAATTCAAACTTATCACTACATAAAAGAAAACGCAGAGTTGCAAGGCGAATATAAGCCAAACTCTGTAATGAGTCATTTACTTGGCGGTGGTCTGACAATGCTTTTCTATTTGATTTTTTGGATTCTTGCATCCAACTTCAAATATTAGAACTCAGCGCTCTTAGGCGTTCTGGGAAACGGAATTACGTCTCTTATGTTCGCCATTCCTGTCACAAATTGAACAGTGCGCTCAAGTCCAAGACCAAAGCCTGAGTGAGGCACTGTTCCATAACGACGCAAGTCTAAGTACCACCAGTATTCTTCTGGATTCAATCCACTTTCTTTCATGCGAGTCTCAAGCACTTCAAGTCTTTCTTCACGCTGAGATCCACCGATAATTTCGCCGACGCCTGGTACTAAAACATCCATGGCGCGCACGGTTTTTTCGTCTTCGTTCAGTTTCATGTAAAAGGCTTTGATGCCGCGTGGATAGTCGTAAACTATTACTGGTTTTTTGAATACTTGTTCGGTCAAATAGCGCTCGTGTTCTGACTGCAAATCAATTCCCCACTCAACTGGAAATTCGAATTTTTGTCCAGACTTGAGTAATTTATCCACTGCTTCAGTATAAGAAAGGCGCACGAAGTCAGAATTGACAATGTGTGTCAAAGTGTCGAGCACTGTTTTGTCGATGCGCTCGGCAAAGAATTTCATGTCGTCTTCGCAGTTGTTGAGCACATCTCTGAATATATGTTTTAAGAAAGCTTCTGCCACTTCCATGTTGCCTTCTAAGTTGCAGAAAGACATTTCGGGCTCGACCATCCAGAACTCAGCTAGGTGGCGTGAGGTGTTGGAGTTTTCGGCTCTGAAAGTTGGTCCAAAAGTATAAATGTTAGTTAGAGCTGTGGCATAACATTCGCCGGACAATTGACCGCTAACTGTTAAATTTGTAGCTTTGCCGAAGAAATCTTCTTCAAAGTTTATTTCACCAGATTTGGTGCCTTCTTTTAGTGGTGGCTTGTTTAAATCAAGTGTGGTGACTTTGAACATTTGACCAGCACCTTCGCAGTCACTGCCTGTGATGATGGGTGTATGGACATAGATAAAGCCGCGCTCTTGAAAGAAATTATGAATTGACTTGCAAATTTCGTTTCGCACACGAGCCACTGCCCCAAATGAATTTGTGCGTGGACGCAAGTGAGCAATTGTGCGCAGGAATTCAAATGAAGTCCCTTTCTTTTGCAGTGGATAACTAGCAGGATCGCAGCTACCAAGCACTTTTATAGAAGTGGCTTTTACTTCGGTTGCTTGACCTTTGCCAGGAGATTCAACAATTTCGCCTTCGACTTCGATGCTGCAACCAATGCCTGCGTGAAGCAACTCGCTTTCATAATTGCTCAAGTCGTTTGGTGCAAGGACTTGCACGCTCTTCATACTTGAGCCGTCGTTTAATTCGAAAAAGGAAAACCCGGCTTTTGAGTCGCGCCTTGTGCGGACCCAGCCGTGCAGTTTCACTTTTTTGCCGATGTGTTCGGCTTTCATTGCTTCTTTGACTGAGAGTTTTTCCAAGTTTGCGCAGGTAGTCATTGTTCTTTGTCCTTAGATTTTAGATTTTGCGGATGAAATAAACGCCATCGCGAACAGTGAGTAGAACTTTCTCTACTCGCGAGTCTTGTGCAACATGGTCGTTGAATTCGGCGATTGCTTTGTCGTCGTCGGTTTTGGGGTCGAGTACTTGCCCGCTCCACAAGACGTTATCTACTAAAATAATGCCGCCTGATGGCACTTTGGGCAGGACTGCTTCGTAATAGTTTTTGTAATTGCCTTTGTCGGCGTCGATGAAAACGAGGTCAAAGGGACCGTCTAGTTTTTTCAGATTAGTGAGGGCGTCGCCTTCCACTATTTCGATTTTGGAGCCGTCTTCGCTCAAATCGAAGTAGCGGCGGGCAACTGCAAGCGAAACAGGATTTAAGTCCATGGTGTAAAGCTTGCCTCCGCGAGGCAGCGCTTGAGCCATCGAAAGTGCGGAGTAACCAGTGAATGTGCCGATTTCAAGCACAGTCTTTGCTTTGCTTGTCAGGACCATTAGTTTCAGGAGTTGACCTTCAACAGGACCTGTGAGCATTTGCGGATATTCCATGCTGGCATGGGTCTCAGCCATTAGTTGTTTAAGCAAATTGTTTTGCTTTTCTGTTTTGGAAAGAGCGTATTCCTCTATTCCAGGTTTAGTCAAAGTGAGCATGGCAAGCACTCCTGAGTAAAGGCGTTTGCAAGGGACCTAATATAACTACACGTGCGCTCGTTTTGCAACTGAAAACGGCGCCTTTCTGAGTTATACTTACATACATCGGGAATCTTTAAAGCTTAATGAAACAGACTATAGAAAAAGAAGGCGATTTCACTCACGACTCTCAGGGACTGAAGTCGACGGGCGCAAGTCAAGGTTGGTCGTCAAGTAGGATTGCCAAAGTGTCTGGCATAGTCATTTTTCTATTGATCGTTATTCCTGTTGGTTTTCGTCTGTTCAAACAGTTTAAGCCTCAGGCGCCCTCCACCTCGTCACAGGCAGTCTTGACTGTTGCCTGTGCACCTGTCGAGTATCGCCAAGTCGAAAAGCATTTGCAAATTGCAGGCACAGTGTGGGCTTGGGACCCTTTGACTATTGGATGCGAAGCAAGCGGTCTTCGAGTCGAATCGGTTAATGTGGACGAAGGACATTTCGTTAAAAAAGGACAAGTACTTGCCACTTTAAATTCTAGTGTGCTCGAAGCGCAGTTGCTTCAGCAAAAAGCCGAATTAGCCAGAGCCCAAGGCTCATTGACTATTGCTATTCAGCCTAATCGCTCAATGGATATTCAGCGTCTCAAGGCTAGAGTGGAAGAGACAAAAGCGGTGGTCAAGCAAGAAGAAGCCAATATAGCGCGGGTTAAAGCCGATCTCGATTATGCGCGCAGCACCACTAACAGATACAGAGAGCTTGGCAAAGTTGGCGCAGTGAGCCAGCAAGATCTCGAAAACAAAGAAAGTATCCAGAAAGCCAAAGAGGCCGAGTTGGCGAATAACGAGCAGCGTTTGCAAGCTGCCATTTTTTCGCAAAACCAGGCAATCGAAAACATGAAAATGGCTAACGAAGGCGGACGCAAAGAAGATATCGATATAGCCAAAGCTAACGTCGCTGCTGAATCGGCTGACGTCAAACACACCCAGGCGCTCTTGAATCAAACGCGCATCAAGGCTCCGAGTGATGGCTATATAGTCAAGCGCATGATTCATATTGGTGACACTGTCATTCAAAACGAAGATTGTTTTCAGATGGTGCGCGACAACCGATTGGAAGTGCGGGCGCAACTACCTGAGCCAGATTTGGATAAAATCAAAATTGGTCAGAAAGTTAAGTTTGTTAGCAACGCCACCCAAGATACTGAAGAAGTGGAAGGTACTGTGCGTGAAATAAGCCCTATGATCGACCAGCAGACCAGACTTGCAACCTGTCGTATAGATATTCCGTTTGATATTTACAAAAAATGGTTACCCGGAACTTTTGTGTCGGGCAAAGTAAATCTTGGCGCTGTGAGGGTTTTAGCGGTTCCCTCAACAGCAGTACTTAGTCGCGATGGTCGCTCGGTTGTGTTTGTGTATCAAGACAATCGCGTTTATCAGAGACCTATTGTCACTGGTGAGCGGACTGAGCAATACATTGCCATAGAGTCTGGCTTGAAAGAAAACGAGCAAGTGGTAACCGTGGGTGGTGGCTTCCTTAAAGACAACGATCCCGTTCGCCTGTCCGAGAATAAACAAAGCAAGTAACAATGAATCTGCGCTACATTTCAGCCTGGTCGATTAAGAATCCGATACCGGTGCTTGTATTTTTCTTGGCGCTTATGATTGCAGGCGTCATTTGTTTTGTCGGGCTTGGAATTGACGAAACACCAAACATAGATATCCCAATAGTTTCTGTCACAGTCACGCAGTCTGGTGCGGCACCACCCGAGCTTGAGTCGCAAGTGACGCGCAAAATCGAAGACGCAGTTGCAGGTATAGGCAACGTCAAGCATATTTATTCGACAGTGAATGAAGGTACTTCTGCTACCACTGTTGAGTTTGAATTAGAGACCGATGTTGATCGCGCCGTAAATGATGTCCGAAATGAAATTTCTAAGATTCGCACCCAGTTGCCTCTAGACGTAGATGAGCCCATGGTGCAACGTCTGGATTTCGTCGGCGGGCCTTTCGTAACTTATTCGGTTTCGTCGTCCAAACGTGGTGCCGAGGAACTAAGTTGGCTCACGGATAACACAATCTCTAGAGCCTTGCTTGGAGTGAAAGGCGTAGGTCAGGTCCAGCGTGCAGGCGGCGTGGATCGTGAGATTCGAGTCAATTTAAATCCAGCAAGATTAGAAGCGCTTGGTATCACTGCCGATACTGTGAACATGCAGCTCAAATCTTCAAACGTAAACAAACCTGGTGGTCGTGGAGAGATCGGATCGCAAGAAGAAGCGGTTAGAACGCTTGGTAGTGCGCTTACTTCAGAATCGCTTGCAGCCACTAGAATTAATTTGCCTGGACAGCGATGGGCACGTCTAGACACTCTTGGCACTGTCACAGACGGCACTTCCGAGCCGCGACAAATGGCTTTGTTTGATAACAAGCCAGTTATTGCATTCTCTGTGGTGCGAAGCAACGGCGCCAACATGGTTCAGGTAGAAGAAGGCCTGGATAAGCGATTAGAGCTTTTGCGCAAACAATTACCACCAGATGTTGAAATTAAAAAAATCCGTACTCAGACAGATTTTGTGCACATGTCATATCATGCAGCCATCGACAGTTTGCTTATCGGTGGTGGACTTGCTGTATTTGTAGTCTGGCTCTTTTTGAAAGATTGGCGCTCGGCAGTGATATCGTCGCTTGCGATGCCGCTTTCTTTGATCCCAACTTTTCTTGTGATGAAGCTTTGCGGCTTCACCATGAATAATATGTCTCTCTTGGGACTGGCGCTGGTTATCGGTGTGCTAGTCGACGATGCCATTGTAGAAATCGAAAACATAGTACGTCACATGGCATTTGGTAAAAGTCCATTCAAAGCAGCTTTTGATGCGGCGGACGAAATTGGATTAGCAGTAGTCGCAACCACTATGACTATTATTGTGGTTTTTGTTCCGGTTGCATTTATGGGCGGAATCCCTGGCAAATTCTTGTGGCAGTTTGGTTTGACTGTGGCAACGGCGGTGTTCTTCTCACTACTTGTGGCGCGTATGCTCACACCTTTGATGGCAGCTTATATGCTCAAGCCAATTAAAGAGCACCACGACAAGAGTCGCATGATGTCCTTTTACGACGATACGCTGCGCTGGGCCCTAAAACATAGAATTAAAACCATTCTTTTAGGCGTCGCTTTCTTTGCCGTTAGTCTGGTCTTATTTAAATTGATGCCGACTTCGGTTATGGGCAATATCGACCGTGGCGAAACGATGATGAGCTTTGACATGCCGCCTGGCACACCACTTGCATCGACAGTAGAAGTGGCTCAGAAGCTGACCGAGATTTTGCGCAAAGAACCAGAGGTTAAGAATGTATTTTGTCAAATCGGAATCGCTGCCGAAGCTGGTGGACGCCATGGTGTTGCTGCTGGTGGCGCTGTTAACTCAGGCAAGTTATACATAAGTTTGAAGCCGCGAAATCAAAGAAAGAAATCACAAGTTGAATTCGAAGACGCTGTTCGCGACAAGCTGGCTACAGTCGCAGGTCCACGTTTGAGCTTTCTTGCTCGTGGTGGTATTACGGGCAAATTAAAAATTATATTGGTCGGTGAAGACTCTCAGCTTTTAAAGCAATATGCCACCAAGTTAGCTGATAACATGCGAAGCATTCCGGGTCTTGCCGATGTTATTTCCAGTGCCGCATTAGAGCGTCCCGAGATACAAGTGTTTCCTGAAACTAATCGCGCCTCAGAGCAAGGAGTATCAGTTGATGCTATTGCAAGAACGGCACAAATCGCCACGCTTGGAGATATTGACTGGAACTTGCCCAAATTCAATTTGCCTGACAGGCAAATAAGTATTCGTGTTCAGCTAGATCCAAAATACAGAGAAAACATAAATACAATTCAGAATTTAAAAATCCTCCGCTCCGATGGAAAGCTAGTTCCTCTTGCCAGTGTGGCAAGAGTTGAGTTTCGTTCTGGAGAAGCACAAATCGACAGATATGACAGATATCCTCAGGTAACTATTGATGCCAGTCTCGATGAGGGTACGCCACTTGGTAACGCGCTAAAGAAAATTCGAGAATCGCAAACCTATAAAGAAATGCCAAGCGGGATAAAATCTATTCCTGCTGGTGATGAAGAAATTCAAAAAGATATTTTCACCGGTTTTGGAATGGCATTGGTTACTGGCGTCATGCTCATTTACGCTGTATTAGTTTTGTTATTTGGTGGCTTCTTGCACCCCCTAACTATCATGATGTCACTGCCTCTCGCCCTTGGTGGTGCACTTATTGCGCTCATTATCATGGGCGATTCGCTTGGATTTTATGCCCTTATTGGTATTGTGATGCTCATGGGTCTTGTCACTAAGAACGCCATTCTATTAGTCGAATATTGTTTGAGTATACGAAGCACAGGTGTGCCGCGCTTTCAGTCTATTATTATGGCGGGCGAAACACGTATGCGTCCCATTCTTATGACCACAGTAGCGATGGTGGCAGGTATGTTTCCCATTGCTCTGCGTATGGGAGCTGGTTCTGAGGCGCGCGCACCGATGGCTGTGGCGGTTATTGGAGGGCTATTAACTTCCACTATTCTGACCCTAATTGTGGTGCCGGTTGTGTTTACTTATATGGATGATTTGGAAGACTGGATAAAATCACGCTCTAAGTTTTTGGGATTAAATGAGCGAGAAGACGATACACTTAATGCACCAAACGATGAGGTAAAAATGAAATGAAACATTTTCTTTTAGCCTTATGTATGACTCTTTTGGTTGGCGTGTCTGCTTTTGCTCAGCCTGCCACCAAGGAAAAAGAGCCTGTTTCGTCTGAATTGAATTCTTTAGAAGTTGTTGATTCCAAAAGCAAAAAACACGACTCAAAAGTCGAGGCACATCATGACACTGAAAAAGCCGATGTCGATGCAAGCGCGAATAAAGAAGCCGAAACTGAAACACCAATCACACAGACAGACGCCAATACCAATGCGACCACAACTACGTCGACCCGCGAGCCGACTGTAAGCGATGAAGATAATTCTATCGCCGATACTAATTCAGATAATACAAGTGGCGCGCAGGGCAGATCTAAAAGCGATAACAAACCCGAATCAAAAAGTAAATCAAACAAAGATAACTCAGATTCAGATAACTCGACTTCGTCAAACAAAGGTTGGGAGTCAGGGCTGATTAAAAAACAGCCCACTCGCAAGCGTCAAGTCACGGTTGAAGAAATTGACGATGGTGGATTTTCACTAAGTGGCGAAGGCAAAATCTTGCTAGTTTTAATTTTGGCTTTGATTGCAATTGCCGGCATCAATATGTCTTCTAAGCGTCTGGTTTCCATTTTTATGGCAGGCGACGAGAATTCTGAAATCAGAAAGCGAGCAAACACTCTCAGTCACATGGTGGTGTATTTCCTTGTGGCAGTGACTATTGCTCTTGCAATTGTGCTGGTTTTGAAAGAACTTGGAATTGACATCGGACCAATACTTGCTGGTGCTGGTGTTGTTGGTGTGGCGCTTGGTTTTGGTGCGCAGAGTATAGTGCGCGATTTTATATCTGGATTTTACATCTTTTGGGAAGATCAGATTCGAGTCGGCGACGTTATTCAAATTGCAGATAAATCGGGCTTTGTAGAAGCAATGACACTGCGTCTTGTGACCCTACGCGACGAGAATGGAAACGTGCATTATATTCCGTGCGGCGAAATTAAAATGGTCACAAACATGACTAAAAATTTCTCGCGTTATGTTTTAAAAATTGCTTTGCCCTATGTCACAGACGTAGATAAAGTAATTGAGATGGTTAAAGAAATTGATGAAGAATTGAGAGTCGATCCAGAATATGGTGAAGATATGCTGGAGCCAATAGAAATAATGGGCATCGACCAGTTTGAAAATAACGCTATCGTTTTGAAAGCTCGCACAAAAACCAAGCCTATAAAACAGTGGCGAGTCGGACGCGAATTCAATCGACGTCTCAAACGAAGATTAGACCAGGCTGGTATCGAGATGCCTTACTCCAATATTAGTCTAGTGATGGCTGACAAGAAAAATAATAAAGACGAGGAGAAAAAATGATTCTTCTTCGCGCCGATCATATTGGCCCATTAGAAATGTTCAAGATTGGCGTGGGACCATCGAGTTCGCACACAGTTGGACCGATGGTAGCAGCGCTTGAATTTAGCAAACGAATCGAATCTATTATAGGCAAAGGCGGCCAGTTCAAACTTGCAGTCGAGTTGCTTGGCAGTCTTTCTGCCACAGGAAAGGGACACGCTACAGATGGCGCTTTGTGTGCCGGTATTTTGGGCTATCATCCTAGACTTACTCCGGTCAAAGAGATCTGGGGTGCAAAAGAATTGCTTGAATTCAAAGGCGGATTTGAAGTAGGCGGTGTCGAGGGTGGTAGAGGCTTTTGTGCTTTTAAACCATCTTTGGATATCATATTTGGTGGCTGGACACTTAAGAATGAAGATGGCGACAATAAGTTGCCACATCCCAATACTATGCGATTTTGTTTGTATGAAGACGACAAAATTGCCTTAGAAGAAATTTGGATCTCCGTTGGTGGGGGATTCGTAGAACGCCTTGGTGAGCGTGCCGAAGCCGAACTAAAAGTAATCGACTTGCCTTATCCCTATGAAACAGCTCAGGAATTTATCGAGCAAGTAATGAGAGCCGGTTTGACGCCCTGGGACTTAGTAATAGCCAATCAAGAAGTGCTTGGACTAACAGAAGAAAAATTGCGTAGCGAGCTTTCTGAAATTTGGAAGACAATGACTAACTGTATCGAAGCTGGATTAGAAACAGATGGTATTTTGCCTGGTGGGCTGAATGTAAGGCGCAGGGCTAAAAAACTTTATAGTGATCTTCAGGTAGGCAAGACACCTGCATGGTCTGAGCATGATTTGCGACCGTCTGTTTATGCCATGGCGGTAAACGAAGAAAATGCTGCCGGTGGGCGCGTAGTCACTGCACCCACCAATGGCTCATCTGGACTGATTCCAGCGGTATGGCGCACTCTTAAAGAACGACAGAATCTGGATGATACTACTTTGCAAAATGGCTTAATAGTGGCTTCTGTTATAGGTGCTCTGGTGAAAGTTCATGCCTCCATTAGTGGTGCTGAAGTTGGCTGCCAGGGTGAAGTGGGAACATCCTGCGCCATGGCTGCAGGTGGTGCTGTAGCCATGCTTGGTGGCAACATTAATCAAATTGAGCAAGCAGCCGAAATCGGAATCGAGCACCATCTTGGAATGACTTGTGACCCTATTATGGGTCTTGTGCAAGTGCCATGCATAGAGCGCAATGCCATGGGCGCAGTCAAAGCGCTAAACGCAGCCGCGTTGTCGCTAGCGTCTGATGGTCAGCATTTAGTAAGTTTGGATAAAGTGCTCAGTGTGATGAAACAGACTGGGCTTGATATGAATCACAAGTACAAGGAAACCTCTACTGGCGGACTGGCACTAGGATAGAGATTGAGCGATGTCCAATAAAATTCCTGAAAAAATTGCCGATCGATATGAAGTAAGGCATGTCATTGGCACCGGTGGTACTGGAATGGTTGTGCGCGCTTACGATCCGCACTTAGATTTGGATATAGCCATAAAAATATTGAACTATGACGAATCTGGTATGACTGCAGTGCGTTTGCAGCGCGAAGCTATGGCTGCAGGTAAACTCAATCATCTAAATATTGCTCGTGTTTTCGATTTTGGTCAGACCGAAGACGGCTCACCGTATATGGTGATGGAATTATTGCACGGCAAAAGTCTAGACTTGCTTTTAAAACAAAGAGGCTCACTGCCTTTAGCCGAAGCATTGCCCATATTTATTCAATTGTGCGAAGGGCTTAATTTTGCTCATAACTTAGGTATTGTTCATCGAGACTTAAAACCAGCCAACGTGTTTGTATCGCGCGGACAGGTTAAAATTTTTGACTTTGGTGTAGCCAAATTTGAAAATCTCGACCAATCACTTACTACTACTCGCGATTTAATTGGAAGTCCGCTGTATGTAAGCCCTGAGCAAGCGCGTCGCGACCCAAGCGACTTGCGAGCGGATATTTATAGTTTAGGTTGTTTGATGTACGAAGTGTTGACTGGCGAAACGCCTTTTCAGGGTGCAACTGTACTAGAAACACTAAAGATGCACTCTAGCGCACCACCACCGCGACTGAGCGATGAATTTCCTGCTGCAATAGCTGATTTAGTAGAGAAATGTTTGCAAAAACGTCCTGAAGACAGACCACAAAATTTGACTGAAGTTATTGAGATTTATCACGCCTTAGAGCAGAAAAGCTTTTCGGTTACAGAAGCTGAGTTAGATAGAACAAACACCAACATTGTTTCTCTGCAATCTGGTGAGAGGCCAGACGCGAGCAAAAAATCATTGTTTCTGCTTTCGGGATTAATCGCAGTTTCAGGAATACTTGGACTTGGTTTGGTTTATTATGTATTGGGTCTATCTGACAATAAAACGTCAGTAAAGCCTCTTGTCCAGCCAACTAAAGAAGAAGATTACAAATTAACTTTTACAGAGCCGGTACTGCCCGTTAAATTTCAGACTAGTGTCCAAAAAGGATTGATTTATAAAATCGGGCGCGGAGTTATTGACTCTGATTTAAAAGAATTAAAAGGTCAAAAATTCGACAAGCTCGAAGTGGGCAATTGTATGATTGATGGCTCGGGGCTTGGTTATCTAAAAGACGTTAATCTCGTTGGACTCAACGTAACTAATTCTCGAATCAATGATTTGAATGTCAATAACATTATTCGATTTAAAAATTTAGAACAGCTATCATTCAGCTCTCCTTTTGTCTCAGATG
>CAZSHS010000045.1:22333-35841 GCA_964606665.1 uncultured Candidatus Obscuribacterales bacterium
AACTGAATGTGCTCAAAAAAATCAGACGGCTTATGCTTGGTGGTATCGTCATTACAGATAAAGGCCTTGAAGTTTTAGAAGACTTCCCTAACCTTATTAGTCTTGAATTATATGCGCCAAAAGCGACAGATGAAATTTTTACTTACATGCGTCATATGAATAAGTTGACTCTTTTGTCGCTTATGGAAACATCTATAAGTAAAGACGCCGGCACCTATCTTAAAGTGTTTGGCAAATTGGAATCGCTCGATTTGAGCGGAACCAAAGAATTGTCTGATCAAAGCTGGCGAGTGATTTCTGGATTACCGCTTACCATGCTTGTGGCAAAAGGCATAAAAATCGAAAAAAATAGTTTGAGACATTTTTCTTCGCAAAGCAGAATCGAAGGTCTTTCACTTGAGTCTACGCGCGTACAAGCTATCGATTTAAGACACCTGAAAAAGCTGAATAAGCTTGTGTATTTGAGTCTGCGCGACAACAATATCACCGACGACATGATAGATGCCATTTTGGAATTGAAAGTGAAGAGCCTCGATTTGAGCGCTACTTACTTAGAAGATGAGCAATTACTGCGTCTGGCTGACAGTAAGACGCTCGAAAAAATAAACATTGATGGGTGTCCCAAATTAACTTTTAAAGGGGTTGAGACTTTCAGCAAAACCTTTTTGAAAAAACGGAATCAGAGTTGTGCACTGGTAGGTACGATTCAAACCAAATAATAAATGATAAGTGATAATATTCCGCAGATTTTTGCCAATCGATACCAAATTATCGAGAGGCTGGGTCAGGGTGGAATGGGTATCGTATATCTGGCTCACGACCCGGTTTTAAACATTGATGTAGCAGTAAAAGTGCTTGCTTCTGACCCAACTGGTATCACTGCTGCAAGATTGCAGCGTGAGGCGGTGGCTGCAGGCAAATTGAATCATCCAAATATTGCCAAAGTGTTTGATTTTGGTCAAACAGATGAAGGTTCACCATATATGGTGATGGAGTATGTTTCTGGAAAAAGTCTGGCAGAGCTAATTGGCGAGCGTGGAAGTATTGCCATTGATGAGGCTGAAGATATTTTCGAGCAGATATTGCAAGGTTTGTCTGCTGCTCATGCGCATAAAATAATTCATCGTGATTTAAAACCTTCAAATATTATGGTGGCAAATCTAAATGCCAAAGACAAGCAAGTTAAATTGCTAGACTTTGGAGTGGCCAAAATAGAAGTCTATAATCAGGAATTAACGAGCACCGGAGCACTTTTAGGTAGTCCTACTTATATGAGTCCAGAGCAAGCAATGGGTCTTGATGCTGACGCACGCTCTGACATTTATTCATTTGGCTGTTTGATGTTTGAAACATTAACTGGACAGCCTCCATATCGGGGCAGCACTGCATTTGAAACTATCTCAATGCACAAAACAAAAGCGCCACCACTTGTATCCGATATAGTGCCAGAGCTAGCAATTCCAAAAGAACTCGTCAACTTAATAGATAGCTGCTTGAGCAAATCGTCCGTTGCAAGACCTCAAAATTGCAGTGAATTACTTGATAAATTAAAAGCCAAACCTGAGCCCAAAATACAAATTGAAGAGTCACTGCCTGAGGTGCAACGAATTGAAAGCAAAACTTTTATGGGGCATAGTCCTGCAGTTGTAGCCATGGTTTCAACGTTTACTTTGACGCTTGTGGCATTTGCTTGTGTGATGATTGCTGCTTCAATCAGATCTCAAGATCATAAAAGAGCAGATGAGGCATTTTCTAATGCAAACAACAAACAAATAAGCAACACGGGCTTAGGAGGTGAGCGCGGAGCTGACTTAATGTATGGCATATCATCGCGCCGCAATATAACGAATGATGGTGATTCAACTCTTAAATTTAATGCCGCTCTTGATGATGCTGATCTCGATCGTATAGACAAAAAACAGAAAAGCATTGATTTTGGCAATATCAATGTCACTCCTGAGCAATTGCAGGCAATTAGTACTTTGCCACTTGAGTCTTTGCAGTTGCGAGGACTGGAATTAAACGATAATACTGTTCGTTATATTACTAAAATAAAAACGCTCAAGACACTTTATTGCAAGAACACATTGCTTACAAATAAAGGTCTTTTAGAAATTAGCAAATTATCTAATTTACAGTCTCTGCGCCTGGGCTGTCCACTCGTTACTTCAGACGGGCTTATGGGATTAAAAAATCTCACTCATTTAAAAAGTTTGCAACTAGATGGCGACCGCTTAGACGATGATACCGCTCTTTATTTGCGTACGCTTCCCTCTTTGACCTCAGTTGGAATCGGTTCCAACAATTTGAGTGACCAGGGGGTGGCCAATTTGAAATTTTTGCCCAAGTTGCAGGCTTTGACAATAAGCTCTCCGCGGGTCACAGATCAAGCTTTAACCTTTCTCAAAGATTTTAAAATGCTCAACAGCGCTAATTTTGATCGGTGCAAATTTTCGCCTGATTTTGCGCTCAAACTTAAGCCTGGTAAAAACCTTAATGGTTTATCTATTTCGAATCAGCGCTATTTCTCAATTGCAAGCGCAAAGGCGCTAAGCAAAACTAATATAGGCATTTTAAATTTAAAAGGCACTTTGATTTCAGACGATCATCTTATAGAAATTGCAGGCATGAAGCGTATTTCTTCTCTTCATATAGAAGCTGCACCAATTACGATCAAAGGACTGGCTGCGCTTAAAAGTCCGCCACTTGGGAGTTTTGACTTTATCGATTATCTCAACATAAATGATGCAATAGTGAAAAAATTATCGCAACTAAAAAATTTGCACTCACTTCAATTGGCTCATACCAATATTACTGACAATCAACTGATGATGCTTGCAAGTCTTTCGAAATTGCAATACCTCAATCTAGACGGCTGTCCTGGTATCACATCAGAGGGCATTGAAGCTTTTCAAAAACTTTATATGAGCATGCATCAAAAGGAGTGCCCGATTCATCGTGCCACAGTGCTAGCACGCGATATTCAGGAAGCCGAAAATTTTAAAAATGGCAAAAAAGATTGGCGAGTTAAATACAAAGAAGAGGAGAAAGATTAAATGGAAGGCTTGTTCATCGGTTTCATTTTTATGGGTGGTCTATTTATAGTCCTATTCTGCGTATTTTGTTTGCGCATTTGTAGCGAGTGGGAGCGCAAAGTGGTGCTGCGCCTGGGGCGATTCGCCGGGGTGCGTGGACCTGGTATTTTTCTCTTGCTACCATTAATTGAAGTGACTCCGGTCACAATTGATTTGCGCACTATGACTAATTCGATTTCAGCAGAGCAAACGCTTACACGAGACAATGTACCAGTTAACGTCGATACTGTTGTTTACTGGCGTGTGGTCGATCCCAAACTGGCCGTTTTGCAAGTGGCAAATTATGATTCGGCCGTGATAATGGCAGCTCAAACTGCTCTTCGTGACATGATTGGTCGAAACGATCTCAGCCAAGTTTTGTCTGATCGAGCTGGGCTGGATAGAACAATGACCCAAGTGCTTGATGCTCAAACTGAGCCCTGGGGAGTGAAGGTCGAATCGGTCCAAATGCGTGACATTAAAATTCCAGACAATTTGCAGGATGCCATGAGTCGGGTGGCTCAGGCTGAGCGTGAAGGACAGGCTCGAATGCTCCTAGGCGATAGCGAATTGAATATTGCCAAGCGTTTCGCTGATGCTGGTAAAGTTTACGAGCAAAACCCAATGGCAGTGCATTTGCGCGGTATGAACATGCTTTATGAAGTGATGAAAGCAGGCGGCACATCTACTGTAATTGTCCCCTCTTCGGCGGTTGAGAGCATGAGCTTTGGGGGAATAACAGGAGTCACGGCTATGGCTAAAGCGAGTGAGCAATTGGCTGAATAATCCCAAAAACGAGGTTTGGTTGGAAAGACAAATTCCAGATAAAATCGCAGAGCGTTACCAGATTAAAGGCATAATCGGATCTGGTGGCATGGGTGTGGTGCTGCTTGGTTATGATCCCAATCTAGGAATTGATGTAGCTATCAAAATGCTGCACAAAGAGGCAAGCGAGAAAGAAGTGGCACGTTTGCAGCGCGAAGCCATGCTTGCAGGTAGGTTAAACCATGTGCACATAGGAAAAGTATACGACTTTGGTCAGACCGAAGACGAGTCACCATATATGGTGATGGAGTATTTTAAAGGTCAGACACTTGCGGATCTGATTAGATATAAAGGGCATTTAACTTATTCTGAAGCACTACCCATTTTTGTCCAACTCTGTGAAGCTATTTTGCATGCGCATCATCAGGGAATTGTACATAGAGATTTAAAACCATCCAATATATTTTTAGCAAGACCTGTAAAGGGCATTCAAGGACCAGTGAATGTCAAATTGCTCGATTTTGGAGTGGCGAAAGTAGAATCCCATTCAGGCGAGATAACTGCTGCGGGAAGCATAGTTGGCAGTCCTGCCTATATGAGTCCAGAATTGGCAGAAGGCATAGATGCGGATCATCGCTCGGATATTTATAGTCTTGGTTGTTTGTTATTTGAAACGCTCACTGGCAGTCCACCTTTTCAAGGTAAAACAGTTTTAGAAACAGTGTCTATGCACAGAAATAATGCACCACCGTTGGTATCGGAAATACTTGGTGCTGATAGCGATGTCCCAAAGGCGATGGACGACATCATTGATAAGTGCTTGCAAAAAGTACCATCCAATCGCCCTCAGCAAGTAGCAGAAATACTTTTGGTGCTTGAGCCTGCGGAGCAATCTTCCAATAGCGAAGTTCAAGAAGAAATTAGATATTTATCAAAAACCGATACTATCTTTGATAAATTAGGTATCAACCCAATTATTACTGGTCTTGTGGCCTTAGTGGTCATAGTTTTGATTGGTCTGCTGTCTTTCGTTTTGACCAAAGATGCTCAGAAAAAAGCAGGACAGAAAACCGATGAACTGCGAGAAAAATCTATAACAAAAGCACAGATTGATCTTTTAAAAAATGTTGATGAAGATGGTGCAGGATTTTCGCCCAATGAGATTTATATACATCCACTGATTAAGATGAAATACTGCAGAGTAAAAGAATTGGTTGGGGATGAAGAGTTTAAACGCGTTGCGCCGTTAGATTTTGAAGCACTGGACATCTGGGATTCTGAAATCACCGGCGTTGGTATCAACTATGTCAAAGACAAGAAAAATCTTCGATGGCTCAAAATCAAGATCAAGCCAGAAAACACAAATTTGCTCAAATACGCATGCAATATAAAAAGCCTGGAATATTTAGAAATTCGTACTAAAGATTTGACGGCTCAAGAATGTGCGTACGTCTCGCGTCTTAAAAAGTTGAGACGTTTTTGTCCCGCTCCTACCCGAATGGAATGGACAGGTCTAAATAAAATAAAGGAAATGCCGCAAC
This sequence comes from uncultured Candidatus Obscuribacterales bacterium, assembly GCA_964606665.1. GTDB lineage: Bacteria > Cyanobacteriota > Vampirovibrionia > Obscuribacterales > Obscuribacteraceae > Aved-18. The sequence goes on from CAZSHS010000045.1 coordinate 27,714, forward strand.
TGTCTGGTCTTTCCATTGCTGCAGAAGGAATGGAGGATGGCACCGATAATGTCTACAGTCATGGCAAAGTTTATTTTGGACAGTTGCCCACACTCATGGAGCTGGCATTGGTTTTGGAAGGAGTGACTGACGAAGATTTATCCGGAGTCGCTCAATTAAAGAAACTCGTTAGTTTCGTAACTAGATCTAACAAGCTTACAGATAAAACTATTGAATATCTTTATCCGTCTGCCGGAACTTTGAATTGTCTTACTTTAGTATCAAAAAATCTTTCAAGTAATATCGGTGAAAAACTTTCGGTTTTTCCAATGTTGCAGAGAATTGAAATTGGAAATGGTAAGCCTATAAGTGTGAAGAGCGCCAAAGTTATCGCCAGCCGAGTATTGCTAGAACTTAATTTGAAAGCCAGTCCCGTGACAGATCAGATTTTAAGTATTCTTAGCAAAAACAAAACCGTTTTTCGCCTTGTGCTAGGCAAGACTCAGCTTACTGACGCAGGGTATGCAAATTTAGTAAATTTTGCCAGTTTGATAAATTTATCGCTCGAAGGAGAGATTCTGACAGATGGCAAAGTGCGTAACCTGGTCAAATCGCAAACTATTAAAGAATTACACTTGGGTGACTCGAACCTGACTAATAGTCAACTTATCATGCTTGCTAACATGCGCAGTCTAGAGTCAATCAAAATTGAAAAATGTCCCAATATCACAGAAGCTGGCGAACAGCTCATGAAGAAAAAATTCAAAGAACTTTGGCACAAGGAACCGCCTAAACTCAATATCGATAGCAAACAACTGGCGGAGGATTTCAAAAAATGAATACCTTGCCTGAGACTATCGCAGACCGCTATGTGGTCAAAGAAGTTATTGGCTCTGGTGGCATGGGGCAAGTTTTGCGCGCGCACGATCCGCATCTTGCAATTGATGTTGCGATTAAACTTTTGCATAAAAATGATATTGATACCACGGCTGCTCGTTTGCAACGCGAAGCTGTAGCTGCTGGCAAATTGAATCACAAAAACATTGCTCGTGTTTATAACTTTGGTCAAACGGCTGATGGCGAGCCTTATATGGTGATGGAATTTGTGCAGGGTATTACCCTTGCTGATTTAATTAAGAAAGAATCTCATCTACCAGTAAACAAAGCAATAGAAATATTTATTCAAATTTGTAGCGGCTTGCAATTAGCGCACGCAAATAATATTGTCCACCGTGATCTTAAACCATCCAATATTATGCTTGCCGATAATCCAGATAAAGGCGGGCAGGAAGCCAAAATTCTCGACTTTGGTGTGGCGAAATTAGACCAGGTTTCGCAAAAACTGACAAGCACAAGTGCCATCATCGGTAGTCCGTTGTACATGAGTCCAGAGCAGGCTTCTGCTCTTGATATTGATTTGAGATCAGATATTTATAGTTTTGGTTGTTTGATGTTTGAAACTCTCACTGGTATTGTCCCGCTTAAGGGAAAGTCAGCCCTTGAGACCATTTCGCTCCACAGAGGCAAAGCACCGCCGCTAATTTCAGATGTGATTGAACATGCTGAATTTCCTGAGCGTTTAGTCGACTTAATAAATAGATGTCTTGCAAAATTGCCTGAGCAAAGACCTCAAACTGCAAATGAAATAAGCGACGAGCTGAAATCAATACAGGCAGAAATTGCTCAAAAGGTGCTTGAAAAGCCGTCTGCCAATTTCTTGCAAACTTATATTCCAAAGACAAAACTAAAGTCACTTTTAATCGTACTGGGCTGTGTTGGACTGGTTGGATTTGTTATTTTTTGTGCAATTAAATTTTTGTTTGACAGACAAGATCGCGTCAGAGTACGAATCGAAAAGAGATTGAATATGTCTGAAGATCAAGTTGATGACATTATCATGGCTAAAAAGGAAACATTTAAGAAAGCAGTGGATTCAAAACCCACCGCGCTTTATCCAATTTTCGGCGGTGGTCAAGGTTTGGCCTTTAAAAAATTCACTATCGATTATGAAATAAAACAAGAACTGGAAAAATATCCAAACTTGCGCGGCGTTATTTTCAAAGATTGCATGCTTTTAAAAGGTCCTGGACTCAAGTATCTTGCTAATACTAAAATTGAGCAGATTCAACTAGAGCGAGTGACTCTGAATGACGACAGTCTTAAGTATTTTCTTCCAGTTAAAACACTAATTCAAATTAGCCTAAGCTCGCCAAATTTGACTGACAAAGGAGTTGAGATTTTAGCTCAGAAAAAGAATCTCGAACAACTGATCTTGGGTTCTGATTTGTTGACTGACCATGCGGCTGAACTGATTGCGACTCTTCCCAAGATTGGAAAAGTCGAGTTGGCTTCTAAGCAAATAACAGATAAGTCAGTTGACTATTTGCAGTCGAAAAAAATATGGTCACTCAGTCTTCTCAACACTTCAGTGAGTGAAAATGTTGGTGTCAAAATCGCTAAAATGCCCATAGTCAAAGAAGTAATTTTGACCGGAACTAAAAAAATATCTCCAGCCAGTTTGCAAGCATTAAGCAATGCCCAAATCTATCAGCTTAATTTGGCAGGTGTACCGCTTACAAGGAAGCATTTTGAGATAATTGCTAAGAATAAATCACTTGCACAACTCACTTTTCAAGCCTATCCTGGCTGCTATAAAGATGTAGAAGCATTGGGTGCCATCTTGCATCCCTTTGAAATGTGCTTGCGTAAGAGCAAGTATATAGATGACAAACTTATTGATGCAATTACCAGATTGCCTTTAGTTAGTTTAAACCTGGAAGAGTCCAATCTTACCGACAAACAGTTGATTAAACTAGCCAAAACCAAAACTTTGCAGTACGTAAACGTGCGCGATTGTCCCTTAGTAACAGTCTATGGCGATGAAGGATTCCATCGCTTTTTCAAACTAATGTGGAAGCGCGATTGCAAATTGGAAGTGCGCATGAATCCATCTGTTATTGGGCTAACAGAACAATTGCGTCCAGTTGAGGAATACAGGGAAAATGCTCAAAAGAAATAGAATTGGCGCGCTGTTTGCTTCATTGTGTTTGATCTTTCTTTCTACTAAAGCTCAATCTCAAGAGTCCACTGAGATTAAGTCGATTGAAATTAAGCGCCAAAGCGATATTCGTCCTTTATCTGGTTCCCTCGACAATAGACTATTTGTAAATAGCAATAGTCCTGAAATTGTAAGACAGGAAGGAATTCTTTTATCTACTTTTCCAAAAAGCGGTAAAGCCAATCCGGCTGCTCATCTTAATTTGCCTCTGGAAGGCAATTTCATGCTTTTCTCTCATCATATAAATAAAGCTGAAGAGGGTGAAAGACCAAGAACACTACATATAGTGGCATTGATTCATAACCCAGATGCAAAGCAAAAGAATACAGTCAAAATCTTGTCTGGAGCAAGTTACTTGAGTCAGCCTGATGCCCCATTCAAAGTGCTTCCCGCCTTGGAAGACAATCCAGAGGGACTGATTTTTGCAGGTCCAGGTGATCGAATAACAGACGATTATTTGTTTGGCAAACGTAATTACGAATTCACTAAATCTATTACCTTAAAACCGCTTGAGACAAAAATCTTATTCAATTTGCCTATACCAGTAAGAAAATTATCGCCTTGTTTAAACGGGCGCTCAAGTCTTATGAATCTAAAGAGCAAAGGACCTGTTTATCTGGCAACGATTGCGCTCTATGCCAAAGAAAACGAAGCAGGAAGTGAAGATGCGCCATTGTTAGAAGAATGCGTGCGCATTTTAAATGAAGGAAACTTGGCTGGACCGCGTGATAAGGAGCCGTCCGCCCCAGGAGCAGGCAAACTCATTTATGGACGCGTGGCGGGCGTGCAACGCGGCTCGACCTGGAAAGTAATGCTAAGTGACAATGCCACAGATGTGCCGAAACTTCGCATCGCTGCAAGTGGAGAAAGTTTTTCATATCCAATATCTAGTTTAGAGGGCGGTACTTTTGGTACCCAACAAGTTCAGAGCGCACCACTGGTGGTTCGCTATCCAGATACTGCATACCAGGCACACGGTAATTATGGCGTTGAGTACGATTTGACCCTTCCTTTGTATAACGATTCGCAGGACCCAAAAGAAATAACAGTTAAATTCCAGAATCCGCTCAAAAATAATCAAAAATCTCAAAGCCTTACCTACCTGGAACCACCAGCTTCAAACGTGTTTTTCAGAGGCACCGTTCAGCTCAAATACAAAGACGACAGCGGCTCGGCCCAGACTACCTTTACGCATCTTGTGCTAAAGAAAGGGCAGGAGAGTCAGGATCTAGTCAAACTAAAACTTAAGCCGATGGGGCGCCGCCTGGTTGAGTTTCGATTCTTTTACCCGCCCGATGCGACCCCGCCACAAGTGTTGACTGTTACGACCCTCTAGAGCGAGAATTCAATGAACAAGTTGCTTCCATTACTTATGACGACTTTTATCGCGCTGTCGCCTTTGTGGGTAGCCTCTGCTGCTGAAAATTTGAGCTGGCTCAAGCTGGGCGAAAATGTCGAGTGTGACATAAACATGGCTCAAAAAGCAGAAGGAGCTAAATGGCGCATAGGCAAGGTCCACGAGATTCATGTAAAGGGTAATTCTTACACTGTTGCGCTTCCTGATAACTCTAAAGTCAAAATTTTGAACAATTCAAAATGGATCAAGACGGCTTCTGATGCAGTTACTCAGTCTTTTTCTGAGCCGGCTGAAATCAAGTCATCAGAAGAACAGAAAAAGGAAGAAAAATCTAAGCCCGCATCAAAAGAAGCAGAGAAATCTATTTTGAATGAAAAAAGCGGAGCTCCTTCGAGATCCGCCTTTTAAAGTTAAGTAACTTTGTACTTAGTATTTGCCGGCTGCGCTGCGTTTGTAATGATTGAACGCATCGAGCGAATTGTCCAGTGTGCACTGGAAGCAATATGAACCCATTTTCTTTCTGTCTGCATAATTGAGTGACATCTCGGCATAAATCGGCTCATCTGAGAAGTTTACGCCTTGAGTGGCAGCATCATATACGGTGGCAGAGAAAAAGATTTTATCTATCCGAGCCCAACGAGTTGCGCAGTAGCACATGGGGCAAGGCTCAGCCGATGTGTACAATTCGCAGTGCGAAGTGGCACCAGGTTGAGACAGTTTCAAATTGGGATCGCTTTCTTCTATGCGACCCAAATTGATTACGTTCAACTCTTTGCACGCTTGGCGAATTGCTGTCACTTCACCGTGAGCTGTGGGGTCTTTCCACATCACAACAGCATTGTGCGAGATCCAATAACGGATAGCCTTTTTGGATTCGTCATCGACTTGTACAATAACTGTGCTGAAAGGTCCGCCACCATTTTGCACGCTCTTGAGTGCGTGTTCGCATGCTAGGCGCATCCATTTGTTACCGATGACTTCTACTCCAGCATATTTCAAACTGGGCTTGATATTGGAAGTCTGGCAGGGAAGACGTTTTGCTTCGTCTTCAGGTCTGTCACTTTTGTTGCAATATCCGCTCCATGGCTGGATATAGCTGAACAAATCTTTTTTTACGAGTGGTTCGAGATTCGAATCATAAGGCTCGTCGCAGTCGTAGTGTGTAACTTGAGTGAAATCAGTATCGTAGTTGTCGCCGAAGAATTTCTTCTCTCCTGCCTGCGCCTGTAGGTTGCAAGACAAAACAGTGAATAACGCGGCTAGACACGATGCTATTCTTTTCTTAGAAAATTGCATTCAGTCGCTCCCCCCAAGGAAGATATGTCCTGGCCTTATGCCTTGTACTTCAGTCAATAAAACGTTTTTAGGACTTGTAAGGAGGGTTTGGTTTTGCGATTTTCCGGTAACTAGGCACGGTAGGCGATTTATACTTTTGCCAGATTTGCTATTATTTTAAAATGCGTGCCAAACTTCAAATTGTAGTAATAATCACGACAGCTTGTGCCGTCTTCTTCAGCGGGCAATTACAGGTTGTGGCACTTGAATCAGAAGGCTCCAATAACTCAAAAAATGGAATCTATTTAGTATTAAGAGCAGATAGAGCGAAATCTAAAATAGAGCCTATCGTGGCAGGTGAAAAAATGATCGTCGATGATGGTCGTTTTTTAGAAGAAAGCGAGCGCGACCCAGCCGAGTTTGTGGTTGTCGACGAGAAAAGCTTTATCCCCTTCAAGCTTGATCAAAAGCCAGTCGAGGGGTATACGACAGACAATAAACCAAAAGTGTATTTGCAGTTTGCAGATACACAGGCGAAAGAACTAGATGATCTGACAGGCAATAATATAGGCAAACGCATTGCCATTGTGATTCACGATCAAATTGTTAGTTGTCACAAAATAAAAGAAGCATTGAAAGGTGGCAAGATGCAGATATCGCGCTGTACTAAAGAAAGTTGCAAACTGATTTTTTCTGATTTGCTCAAAGATAATGCAGAGTGTCCCGATTGAAAAAAGATGACGATATAAGTAGGCGAATCATTCAAGACGGTAGTGGCGATAAGCGTCTTGGAATTATTGCTGTTTGCTTGTTAGGTTTTTTGTTGGTTGCAGGACTTGGTGCCTCTTTACTCTGGATGAATTACGACAGGCAGGCGCAAGACCTTTTTTACAGTGGCGAAGCAGATATGCGAAGAGGCAGTTGTGCTCAGGCTCGCGAGAAAGGTCACAAAGCTGCAGAGCAAATGAAATTGGCTCTTCAATTCAATAAATTCGTGCGAGGCGAATCGCACAGCGAAATTGCAAACGACACACTGAATCTGGCACGCTGTTATGATTTGGCCGGAGAATGGGATAAAGCACGCGACGTGCACGAGCAAGCTTGCGCTCTTTTTCTCAAATCTAAAGGCCCACAAGACACTGAATATGCCTGGTCTTTATTGTCTTTTGGCGACCATTATAGTTTGCGCCGAGACAAAGCAAAGGCACTCGAATATTTCAATAAAGCGCTTCCTCTAATCGAAAAAGCGCATGGCACAAGTAGCAATGAATATACTTGGACTCTGCAAAGAATTGAGATGGCTAAGAAACTTTGATATTTTCACTTTGGTTTGAATTCGTTTAGTCATTGGGTATGTAACGATTTAAATTTTGGTTGATTTTAGCAAAGCCTAGGAGATACATGCATAAACCATTTCTATTTGCCTTTAGCCTGATATTACTTGAAATGAATAGTTCAGAGCTTTGTTTTGCCAGTCCAAGTGTCAAAACAAAACCAGCAACACTCGATAAAGCAACAACAGATATGTATCTAGCGAAAGCTAAATCCTACCGGGCAGCTCACGATTCGAAAAGTGTTCTTAAAATTCAAGAATTTTTGTTGAAATACTATCCAAACGAGCCTGTTTTTTACAAAATTGCAGCTGAGTGTTATAGCGCGTTGGGAGAGGATCAAAAAGCGATTGATTACTTTGATAAATCAGAAGCTTTATTTAAAACGAATCCAAAACCTCATTTCGTCGCTGATAAAGGGGCGTTTCCTGTTTATCTGTGCAAAGCAAATTCGTATAACAATCTGAAAAAATATTCCAAAGCTCTCGAAAATGTTAATGAAGCAATCAAGATTGATACAGCTCGCAATTTTCCTGCTCTGTATTTTTTACGCGCAAATATTCTTCTACAACTCGATAGATTTGATGATGCTAAAAAAGATTTTGATACTTTGATGAAATGCAAGCTAGATGGTATTGATAGTTATGACGCTGCAATTTTAGCCAACCGATTAGGTCTTTTCAACGATGCTGCTAACCTGAGTAAAAAATCAGTGGCTAAGAATCCACTAGATCCCAAATTTTTGGGTAATTGCGGATACTTTCTTTTTGAAATTGGAAAGGATTCAGAAGCAGAAGACTTTTTTAAGCGAGCGATTGCATCAAACGATTGCGGAATGAATGCTTACTCTGATTATTCCTGGCTTGAAAAAATTACTGGACATATAGACCAGGCTGAACCTCACGCAAAGAAAGCAATTTCGCTTTATGCTGAGGCGAAGAAGAAAAAAATAAATGAGATAACTGCTTTTATAAATGGAGCTATAGCATACATAGTATTGAACCAGTTTGAAGATGCCCGCCAACAGCTTAAATTAGCTCAGCAGCTTGATCCTAAAGATCGCGAGTATTTCAGACATGAGGGAAGAATTTTAAAAGCTGAAGGTAAATTGGACGAAGCGCTGGAAGC
>CAZSHS010000045.1:35851-36372 GCA_964606665.1 uncultured Candidatus Obscuribacterales bacterium
ACAACAAGTATCTCGAAAAGGGATTGGCATGCAGGGGCTACAGTGAGCGCGCGGCGATTCTAAAAAAGTTGAATCGAAAAGACGAGGCTAAAAAAGATCTTGAGAAGGCTAAAGAAAAGGGCTACGTTATTGCAGATGGCGAGATTGCGGATTTGGATAAAGAATGATGTGAAAAGTGGATCGGATACCACTTCGGCGTACTAACCGATAACTGTTCGTATTTTAGATGAAGTTGATCAGGCTCTTAGCGACATTCAATCTGGTTTGAGCGTATCTCATCCAAATTTAGTTCAATTCCCTCGCTCTTCAAACATCACCAAAGCAGTTCTACTATTTGATTTGCTGATGGGAATTTCAAAATCAATACAAAGACAACAACAGTCAAAATGACCTGGATGGCTTTTGTTGAGATAAAAAAGCTGTTTTCTGTAAAATCCGAGTTTTCAGTGTTTTAACGGTCAAAACTAAAACGTAAACCGATATCGGTTTACGATCTAAAAAAAGGCAAGCGAAAGCCGACC
>CAZSHS010000046.1:0-32315 GCA_964606665.1 uncultured Candidatus Obscuribacterales bacterium
CGCAGATGACGATTAAAATCGATACTACGGCTGCCAATTCGATGGCCGTGATACCTCTGAGTCTTGACACAAGCCCTTTTTTGGCTCGTTGTCTTCTAGAGATCGGAGATTGATTGTTCACAGGACCTTCGTAGCCTCCTTAAAAATAAATTGCCTACATTATCAAATGTAGGCAATTTACGTGAAATGAATGTGAATTTGCGACTAGGCAAACCCGAACATATTTCGCTTATCTCTGAGATTGGGTCAAACGTCGGGCGATAGCCGAGAACGCTTGTTTAACCTCATCGACAGATCCGCATTCAAAGTATCGTCCACCGTTTTTAGCACGTCCAGATAGTCCACCAGACCCGTTACCCAAGAAGGTATTTTGGTCAGCGGTCAAGCTGGGGTTGCCAGTCATGTTAAGACCGATACTATATATAGCGACTCCATCATTCTTACACTGGTCGGCAACCGTTTGAGTTTGAGTAGCTTCAGTTGAAGAAACTCCACCTGACGGAATGCCATCCGTAAAGAATACGATCGAACGTTTCGAACCTGCTCGTGATAGACCATCGTACAAAGCGTTCTGGAAGTGACGGCGTGCCGTCTCCATAGCCTCGTAACACATAGTCCCTGATTGTGGACGTCCGTTATACAAGCCATCTCCAGAGTTTGGATCTGACCATGGTATAGCAGTTGAGGAAGTCGAACCCTTAGTGACGATATTGAGCGACTGGGTCTGAGATATACCAGTATTCAATGGCGTCCTAGGTATCCTGAATCCAGGCAAGCCACTGGGCGCTTGCGTATCGTTGTTCTCATGACTTCGCGTGAGCGTACCTGAGCCACCACTATTACTTGAATGTCTTCCGTCCCATACGAGTCTGCCTAAGGTAGCAGCCTGTTGGAAGTTGACGTCGTAGTAGTAGCTATTCTTACCACAGTAAGAAGCAGTACCTTGTGCACCACCCCAGATACCAGAATGCGGTGTAGCCACACTGTTGATATTTGGAATTGTTCCTTGGAAAGGATCTGAATCAGAGAATCCGACGAATCCAAAACGGCAATCGCAAAGTGCACCTAATTTCTGGAAGAAACCTTGGTCAGCTCCGTCCAAAGAGGTAGCGATCGGTTGCGAGTACCACATGGCCATACGCTGATAAGCCTTCTGATAACCAGTTTGTGGTGTCATATCAGTGTTTGGGCCGCGATAAGTGTTGGTGCCAGCAAATGAGCCAGCATTTAAGACATAACCGCGGTGCAACCCAGTTCCATTTCTGTTAGCGTTCGAATCAAGATTTCCTCTCGATGCTTCCACCAGCACAGCTAGATTTGGGAATGTATATGTTCTGCTGCGAATATCTGGATCATCTTCAGAAGCTGGAAATGTGGCTGTACATCCGTTGAAAACATCATCACCAAACGCAGGTTGGGTGGGTGGATATTTAGCAACGTTTTTGATGTTGACCACAAGATCTGTATAGATGTTTCTCCAGTTAGTCGCACCCGATCTGCCACTTCTTCCGCTGTAACTTGGATAGTGCATGGCAGAGGTGAGGCTGCCACCAGTGATGAAGGCATTTTGTGGAGGAGTAGACAAAGTGCTCGGTGCTGCACCGTTGTACATGTGCTCACCATATGCGGTGGTATCGCCAACTACAGACACATAGGAACCACCACCTGCAATAAATGCAGGACAGTTACCGGGTGGCGATGCGTAGTCGTTGCTATTGAAGTGGTGGCGCAAAAATTGTTTGAATACAATTATTTGATCACCAGTTTGAGTAGTACCCAACTCAGAGTTCGCCAAGTTTTGAGGAGGCAAACAGTTGAGTGATGTTCCTTGCAAAAAGTTGGTCAAATCAAGACCCACATAGTTTTGCAGTGATTGGTTGCCTGATGGGTGAGGAGCTTCATCGTACTGTATGCAGCCTTTGTTTAGCTGAGCTGCATTGGCTCCGGGATAAGTCGCTTCAATAAGTCCGGGAACTTTGAAGTTCAAATTAACTTGCGAAGGGAGAGTGAGAGTAGGTCCAATGATTGGGTTAATAGTAGCTGCATCAACAGTCCAATTCAAAGAATCAGCTCCGGTGAAACCATTGACTGGCATTGCATTCCACCAGCGTTTGACCAGTGTGACCTTAGTGAGGTCATCCATCGAACCCGAGTAGTCGAACACAAGCACTGTATCTACCTGAGGCAAGCCACCGATAGAACTAGCCGTGATACCAACGTTGCCCACTCCAAAAAATGAAATAAAAATCGGGTGATATCCATAACCGGCAAATACCGCAATGGCTCTCCCGTTAGCGTTGTTTGGCGGGTTAAAATCAACTGTAGCGAAACTGTTCTTGGGATCTACCAGACCCAGAACAATATTACAGTTACCTTCTGTAGAAGTACCTAGAGCAGATAGTGTCGAAACCGGCGTGCAATGTCCTTGCAAGTACTTCCCTAACACATTGCCCATTTGAAACATGTTGTACGCATAAGCGGCTGCGTTTTGTTGTGCGTTCGCTAGTTTTGTATAACCAGGGTCGTCACTAACATCGTAGCTTGTAAGCATGGCGGTACCGGCCAGCGCAGATGCGTCACAAGTAGCGGTCAGCTCACGTTGCGCCATTTGAACGCGGCTAGCGTCAAAGGCGAACAATCCGGCAATTAGCATGAAAAACATCAATGCTATGACCAGACCTGTTATGGCCGCTCCTTTCTGGTCCCTTATTTTCCTTGACTGCAACATCGTCAAATTTTCCTCCAGCCGTGGACTACCAGCATGCACATTATATTAGGATTCCTAGAAGCGTAACCCCGGAGGGTTTTCAAATTGGGCTTGCGACGTAACTAATATTGTCATCGGCTTACTCAGCCCTGGCACGTCAAACCATGGCACTGGGATAAGTGGTGAGCAGTCGCCGACAATCGTTACGCGCACAAGCATGGAATAAGTATCCGGATCTGGAGCTGGGTCACCACCAGAAAGTGGTGAAGGTCCAGTCTTTTTAAAAGTGGGGAGTCCCGAAGCCGGATCAATTGGCTCCATGATTATCTCCACCTTAGGATTAGTGGGCGCCACCGTCCACTGCACCCCAGGAAACATATTTTTTATTTGGGTAGCACGAGCGCGAGCCGTGTCATAAGCCCCTGGATATGGAGTTCCAGGAGGGCTTGCCGGAACATAAATTAAGCGGTTGAAGCACGGAGACTTCGCCGCCATCGATGCACCCGCATTACACGCAAACCAAAGGAAGAAAGCATTCAATCCGACGCAAGACAGATTTAAAATCGGAAAAAACAAAAACATGAACAATAAATATAAAGTCGCTACATATTCGGCAGCCATTGCACCTTTTGATCGGCGCCGGAATGTGCCATTTAAACCGCTCTTAGCTCTCATACTTTTAATAACCCGCAAATATAGCTAGCAGTGCCCTTATTACCCTACGCTTCAGTCAAAAAAATTAGTATGCAATTGTTTGCTTATAGTAAGTATTTTACCGGACATACCCTTATTGGAGCCAATAAAATCCGCCGGTTGGCAAAATGGTCCAACGGGGCTCTCCCAAAAGGTATTAATCTTTTTATAATCTTAGCACGTCGATTTTTAGGGTGTCAATTTTACCAAACTTCGTTCTTTAAGAACTGTTCACGAATCCGAGCGCTTGACTTCTAAAAATTTCAATCTAAAATTAGCCACCTGGATTATTTACAACCGGGCGCCCTTGTTGCGAGGAAATTCGCTTAAGCATAGAGTCTGCAGACATTGTTCCAGGAGCCTGATTCGAGTTTGTGACATTAGTAGGCGTGCCAGTCGCTACAGTGGCGCCCTGTACCGGTCCGCCAATTTGTGGCGCGGCGCTAGCAGCCAAAACTCCTGAGTAAAGTTTCTTGTAGTATTCGTAAATTTCGGGATTTGGAGCTTCTTTCATACAATCTTTGGCAAGATTCATCGCTTCTTCATATTTTTTGCCTTGCATGCTCACGCGAATCAAGCCGCTTTTAGCATAGTCGGCTTTGGGCGCCAGTGAGATTGCTGCTTTGTAGCAGCTTGCCGCCTGGTCCAGTGCATTAGCCTTCAGATAGGCTTCACCATAAGTACACCACTCAAAATAAGTAGGCTTCACCAGTTTAGTTATGGCATTGAGCTGGTCGATTGCACCAAGCGAATTACCCGATTTGACCAGAGCATAGGCCAGATAGCGTCTGGCGGTAATACTGTCAGGATCATTTTTGACCGCGGCGCTTAATGTCGAAACAGCCCCATTAAAATCACCCTTGGTTAGGTCTTTGTAGCCTTTTTCAAGGGAGGCTGCAAGCTCGGCATCTATCGTCTTTGCCGCAAAGGCTTGTTGAGGAGCAATTAAAAGTCCCAGTCCAAGTCCAAAAGCCAATAGTGCCGCCGGCAAAGTTCTTATCAATTGGTGCGAGTTGTGCTTGCGCATTATTTTGAAGCTCCTTGGCTTGCTGCCATCTTTATATAAGGTATTAATTGCTCTATCCTTTTATATGTAATTATATGTGCTTCCCAGAAAGTATTTTAAACCCATGAAAAGCCACAAGAGCACAAGAGAACTTCTGATAATTCGCTTGATTTGTTATTCGTTCATCGCCTGGGCTTGCACTTATGTGTATCTCAATTCGTGGACCGGGCTAAACGTCAACAAATTGGAGCAAGAGAGAATCGATCGCATCCAAAAAAAAGCAGCGCTCAAAAAATCGTTAGACGTTTTAATTGAAGCAGGATTCTCGGACAACGAGGTCCTTGGCAAACAAATCGAATTGCTCACATATTTTCTAGGCGAAAAAGAAATAGATGAAAGCAAAAAAGTTTTAGACAGTATGGATAAAACCCTGGCCACATCCTCCTTGCTATCTTGTGGCGATAGAGTGCGCGCTCAATGTCTGCTCATGATGGGCAAACAATACATGAACGATTTTGATCGAGCAGCTCAAATTGCTGCTCAAAGCGAAGAAGAATTAAAAAAGGCGCTGACTAAAAACGAAATAGACCAGGTTGAGTATGAAAAACTAGCCGGCATAATCCAAAATAATCTTGCCGTAACTCAGTTTTTGCAATCGGGCACACAAGAAAATATCGAGCAACGAAGACAGATGTTGACTAAAAGCATCGCTAGTTTTGCTCAAGCAGAAAAAATTCTCAAATCAAACACAAGTAATTCTTCCCAATTGAAAATCTCAAGCGATAATTTAACCGCTGCCCGGCGCGAAGCTCTTTTTGCTCATGACTAAATACTTCGCCTTTAGCCAATTTAGAAATTGACTCAGATCGTTTGGATAAACAAACAAAATTAGCGAAGCCATCATTAGCCATTCGAACTGGGGTATATTCATGGTCCAGTCAATACTCAAGTGCAAACACATGGCTAAGGCCAAAACGTAATAACGAAGCTCTTTTATCCATATAAAAGTGAATAAACTAAATTCTATAAATAAAGCTCCCCAGGTCCACGCTGAGCTGATCCATTCGATATTCGGATCTAAAGGAAAAGGAAAACGAGTGAGATTTTCTAGCCTAGAGGCAAAGTACACAGCCGAACCATTTGCCCAAACCCAGCCTGGAGACTTAGTTACAAAAGCATGAAAATATACAACTACCAATTGTAATTGCAGGCAACGAACACCCCAACCTGCAATTTTTTCTTTTGGTTTGTAATTTGTTTTTCTTTTTGCCAGTCGCTCATCAATGGACCACATAGCTCCTGAGTCGCAAAAAATGAGCCAAAAAGACATCAAGCGCATGAGCGAGTCACCGCTATTTAGTAAATAAGGATTGTGGTGATAAAAACTTGTAAGCATCATAAAACACACTGCACAAGAAAAACGGCTGCAAAATCCTAGTGTCAAAGATACTGAAGCAAGAACAAAAATTCCAAAAATACAAAGCATCCACTCGTTGCTTTGCGGAGCCATATTGAGCAAATCTAAAACTACTGTTGGATTAGCCTCAGCGATTGAACTGGCTGAAATTATTGCTTTTGGTCCATACCATGTGAATAAATCCGGCACTAGAAACAACGAAAATTGAAGTAATAGCAATCCAAAAAAGATTCGAAAAAGTGCAAGACATTTTGGCGATACTTCTGAGAACCAGAATTCATCCCACAATTGAGAAATTCGCGCAAAGCTCATCGCAAATCCTCCGCTTTTACTTCATAAGCAATGAGTGGCTTGATCGAGTAAACACCTGGATTATTTCGTTTCAACTCTGGCGGCGGAACAATAGCCGTATAGCGATAGATACAGACAGCCGCTGGAGGATTGTCTTTAAAATCGTTATTTTTGCGAGCCACAAATTTAGCAATGTCTTTGTATAAAAATGGGTAACGATCCGAACCTAGATTGTCATCCAAAAATTTACGCCAGCGCTCTTGGGTAAGCTTGTTGACCAGATTTACGCGATCCAAGCGCTGGAAGTTATATAGTTTGCAAACGCCATCCTTATAAGTAATAGTGGCGACAAAATTGACATTGGCTTGAATTGGACTTGGAGCAAAAACACTATAATCCTGCTCTAGTCCAAAAAACAAAAAATAATTCCAGAACGGCTTGAGCAGCCTCGCTGCAAGCAAATTATTTCGTTCAAGACAAAGGTATATAAGCGTAAAATTGAAAATTACAAAAAGACTGATGATTATTTTTCTCAGCTTTTTCCAAAGATCTTTATCAATTAAGAGATCTGACCATTCCAAATATTAGAGGCCTTTTGCTTTCTTCTCTTTGCGTACTTGTTCTGCTTTGTCTTTCTTACCTTCTGACTCATAGCAAAAGGCTAATCTGTCATACAAAAGTTTGGTCCAAGCGTCGGACACTTCGGCTTTGGTTGCATTACCAGTCATCTGGATTGCCTTGAGATACTGACGCTCTGCTGCAGCATAATTTCTTTTGCGATCGTATGCTTGAGCCAAATAAGAATGGATATTAACGAACCAAGCTGGTAATGGACGTTTTTCAAGTGGTTGAGCATAGAAAAGTTTGGATGCCACTTCACCATACTTGATCGATTCATCATCTCTGCCTGAGTCAAAAAGAACGTTGTTTAGACGAACTAGATATTTGCCAAGCTCAGTGGTACCACGAGCTGAAGCTTTAGCGTCGTCCAATTTACTCAATAAAAGTTTGGCTGCTGAATCAGGTAATTTCTTGGTGCGCAATTCTTTCGCTTTGGCAAATTCAGCCTCAGGGAAAACCGCCTTCACATCGGGCTTGCCTTCAAGGAAATCTTTCTCGAATGCTGTGTCTTGAGGCGAAGTCTCAGTTTCCTTTTGCTCTTTAGGACCGCCGCAACCCGACAATTGAACCAGGATGGAGACAGATGCCAAGGCTAGCGAGCCCGAAAGACAAAAGCTCAAAAATGATTGACAAGTGCTCTTGCGATTAATGGTCATGAAAGACTAGTCCCTTATAGCTATATGCTCGCAAATAGTAGCGCATTTTAAAATCGGTTTCTCCTCTTGTCTTCCACTTGAGCATGGTCCGTTAATGATTTGCTGATTTTCAAAAGCGCTGCTTTCATGAGGTTATTCTCGCGCTTGGTTGGATTCATCCTCTGATAAACCTGACGCAATTCAAGCGAAATTTTTTCTTTGTTATAAGCCCTTGAAAAATTGGCAAGTCCAAGCACCTGGTCCATCAGAACAAAAAATTCATCCACTTCACCTGGTTGTGGCAAGACGGTATCTTTTGGCACTTCCTGACTTTGCTTGTGTTCTTTGCCCATAAGAAGACTGATCTGGTAAGCCAGAATGCCAGCAGCACTGGCCAGATTTAGAGCTGGATACATTTGGCTTGATTCAATTCGCACTTTCATCGAACAAACGGCAAGCTCGTTATCAAGCAGACCGTTTCGCTCATTACCCAAAACAACCGCCAGCTTATTATTTTCTAAGCATAAATCGAGCTTTGGCAGTGCATCTTGCAAATCGTCAAGATCACGACTGCGATAGCGTCCAGACGAGGTGGCAAGAACTATATTTGCGTCTTCCACTGCTTCTTCAAGACTGGAAAATAATTTAGCGTTTTTAAGTACGTCCGCCGCATCGCAAGCCATCATGCGAGCTTCGGCGCCGCGATGATTTTGGTTTGGATTTACCAGACGAAGATCTGTGAAGCCAAAATTTTTCATCACCCGAGCGACCGAACCTATGTTCCCTTCGAACTCAGGGCGAACTAAAACGAATGCAGGTGGTAATACCATATATGGTGCAAAGGGCTCCCGTAGCGGTCAAATACTAATTCGAACAAATTTGTCTCGAGAATCACTATAGTATAATTCCTGGTTGCAAAGGGTTATTATCAAAATGATGCAAAACTCGAAGGCAAGACTACTTTCAACAATCGGTGTTTTCTTCACTCTGGCACTTCAACAAGTCCAGATGCCTCTTGCCTGTATTGGTTTAGAAACCAGTCCGGCTCAAAGCCCTTCAACTGATACAGCTAACAAAACTCCTTCTGCTCCTGGCGCAGCAAGAGGCAACGCCCCCTGTCTTGCTTGGATCGACGAAAATTCGCCTCCAAAAGCTGTTGTGCTTTGCGTGCACGGTCTTGGACTGCACAATGGCACTTATGAGTCTTTTGGGCAGGCACTGAGTAAACATGGCTTTGCGGTGTATGCAATAGATGTGAGAGGTTTTGGTTCCTGGATGGAAGCAAAAGGTCGCCAGAGAGTTGATTTTGACGCCTGTATGCAAGACATCAAAAAAACTCTCAAAGTCATTCGCCGTGCAAACAAAGATTTGCCAGTATTTATTCTGGGTGAATCAATGGGTGGGGCTATTGCACTTCGTGCCACCGCACTCTTCCCCGAACTAATAGATGGGCTAATTAGCTCTGTTCCCGCAGCAGATAGGTTTAAGCAAACCAAAGCCACTTTGCTTGTGGCCATGCATTTGCTCAAAGACCCAAACCAGCCTATTAATGTTGGCGAAGACGTGGTCAATCAAGCTACTGAAAATAAAGAGCTTCGCAAAGCATGGATTAACGACCCACTTTCAAAGATGAGTTTGACCGCCAAAGAGCTGTATCAATTCGACAGCTTCATGAAAGGCAACAAAAAAATTGCGCCAACTATCAAAGATAAGCCTGTATTAATTGTGCAAGGAAGCAACGACAAACTAGTTCGCCCAACAGGCACTATTGACCTGTTTAACCGATTGGCCACCAAAGACAAAAAAATCGTCTTAATTCCTGATGCAGAACACCTAATTTTTGAAGAAGCTCAGTTTAAACAAAAGGATATCGATACAGTTGTATCTTGGATTCAATCTCACATGAGCGGCTTGCAGCAATTAAGCCATCAAACTAAAAAAGAGGAAGGTCTGTAACTAGATGACAATAAAAATGGCTAGCAATATAGCTATCGTTTTGGGTGCCAGCGCCTTGACTTGCGCTTCTACTCTGAATCTTGAAAGCCACGCAAAAACACAAACTCAATTGCCGTCGCCGCCTGCTTCTAGCGCCAATATTGCTCAAGGCAAATCTTTGATGCAAGCTCAAAAATATGGCGAAGCACTCAAATATTTTTCAAAGCAAATTGAAGCCAAACCAAATGACGGTGAGTGTCATTATCTGATGGGCAAAAGCTTCATCAAGACTAAAGATTTCGCTCACGCCAGAAAACATTTTCGTTTAGCTATTCGCTATGGCAAAGGCTCACAGTTTGCTAAAAAGGCCAACGACGAATTACTTGCCATGGGTGGTGACCATGTAAAACCACGCATGGGTTTTGATACCAGAATGCTTGCCTCTCTATTTGGATTTGCTCGTGAGCGCGGAGCCGGTGAGGCAGCTAAACCAACCGTTATTAACTTCTATGCCGCATGGGCCGCGCCTTGCAAGAAGCTCGACGACGTTTTGGTCAAATACAAACAAGAACACGCTAAAGAACTCAATTTCATGAAAGTAGACGTAGACGATCCTAAAAACGATCAGATAGTAGACCAGTACGAAGTAAGTCCAGTTCCCACAATTGTATTCTTGAATGACGAAGGTGAAGTGGTTTCGTATAGTGTTGGATTTTCAGGCGAGACTAGTGTTCAAAACGGCATCAAGAAAATTTTGAAGGATGCAAAATAAAAGGAAATCGGCTTTTTGCCTGGCTTTCGTTTTAGCATCTGTGCTTGCATGCATTTCAAGCGATGCTTACAGTGCAGAAAATTTTTTTCTTGCTTGCAGCACAAGCAAATTTAAACAAACAAATCTCAATGCAGAGCATTATCCACTTCGCTCTGCAAGCCACCTTGCCACGGTCTGGCGCGACTTGGTTAGCTCGCAAAAATTTTGCACACTAGACGATGAGCTTGCAACCAAAAACGAAATCATGTCCAAACTGGGACCTGGATGGCTAGCTCAAAATGTCCACCAACAGGATAGTGTATTTATTTTCCTCTCCCTGCCTTGTTTTCCAAGCGACCACAAGAAAGCAGTTTATTTGCTTCCTTATGATACTGAGCCAGAAAATCTAGATAAGTCTGCCATTCGACTTGAGCAAATTTTAGATAGTGTAAAAAAACTGAAAGCAAAAAATACCATTCTTTTTATAGAAGGTCCTTTTGCAGGTGCAGTTGAAGCAATTGGAGCCGACGATTGTTGGTTTGGCACTTACAACTTAATTGTGGATAAAAAAACAGAATCAACAATTGAGAAGAGCAAAAATTTAGTTCTTGTTTTATCTAGCAAAGAAAATCAACCCACAACTTCAGGAGCATTCTTCCAAATTATGGCCAAAGAATTGACCAATCTGCCTGAAGCAACATCTTTATACAGCGTGTTTGAGCGAGTCAAAATAAAATTGATGGAGCAAACCAAAGCTAATTGCAAAGTATGCAAAGGGCAGGTACCCGTTTTGTACGGAAAGACGCTGGCTAAACAGCTAAATTTGGGACCGAGTTGCCTAATTCCTTCAAGTTGTGAATAATTGGCACACTCTACCTAAATTCTACAAACAAGGCGAGCATGTCAATATCGGTCTTAATCGTCGACGATCAAGAAATAGTCCGGGTCGGACTCAAAGTTGTACTTGAAAAACAGGTGCCAGGCCTTTCAAACATAGAAGTTATTGGCGTTGCCATAGACGGTTTAGATGCCCTTGAAAAGCTTGAAACACAAAAGCCCGATGTTGTTGTAATGGACATTGGACTTCCTTTTATGGACGGGGTAGAAACTACTCGCAAAGTAAAAAGCAAAAACGAAAACATAAAAGTAGTCATGCTCACTTCGCACCGCGACGACCGCCATATTTTTGCCGCCCTTGCAGCAGGTGCAGATGGATATTGTTTGAAAGAAACTTCAGGCGAGCAATTATGTTTTGCTGTGCGCTCTGTGTATGAAGGAGCGGCCTGGCTCGATCCTCTTATCGCCCGCAAGTTGCCTAGTGCTTCTTTGAGCAATTTAAAAGCACTCGATGCATCAGCCATTAAAAGTCAAGACACAAAAGAAGGCAAAAAAGATATCGAATCACTTTCAAGTCGTGAGCTTGATGTCTTGCGGCTTGTGACAGATGGTCTGACCAATCAAGAAATTGCTGAAAAACTTGTTTTGAGTGTAGAAACAATAAAAACACACATGCGCCACATCATGGAAAAATTGCGTGTATCAGATCGCACTCAGGCAGCCGTAAAAGCAATGCGCGAAGGACTTTTTGATGCGTAAAGAAAGAGACTCCATGGGCGAAATGGAGGTCCCAGACGACGCTTACTATGGTGCCAGCACCAAACGCGCCGTTTTAAATTTTCCCATTAGTGACCTTCGTTTTCCTCGCTCATTTATTCGATGTCTTTGTCTTATTAAATACTACGCAGCAATGGTCAATGAAAAAGACGGACTCTTAGATTGGACAAAATCCAAAGCCATTCAAGAAGCCAGCCTTGAGGCAGCAAATGGAAAATTCGACGACCAGTTTGTAGTCGACATCTTTCAAACTGGCTCAGGCACATCCACTAACATGAACGCTAACGAAGTGATTGCTAACCGTGCCATTGAAATATTGACCGGACAGGCAGGCGGTGAGGCGAATCGCTCACTCATTCATCCAAATGATCATGTAAATCAAGGCATGTCATCAAACGACGCCATCCCCACCGCCATTCATTTAGCTGCCCTTTGTGACATCAAAGAGAAGCTTGAGCCCGCATTGCAAAATCTTGAAGCTGCCCTTGATTCAAAATCAAAAGAATTCATGGGCATAATTAAAACCGGTCGCACTCATTTGCAAGACGCCACGCCAATTTTGCTCGGACAGGAATTTATAGGTTATAAGGGGCAAGTAGAGAGCGCCCTTGAGCGTCTACAATACGTCAAATCGCGCCTTGCAAGTCTGGCGCTTGGTGGTACTGCAGTTGGTACCGGGATTAACACCAAGCCACATTTTGCTAAAAATGTAATTGAGCTTCTCAGCAAAGAACTAAAGATAGATTTAAAAGAAACGACGAATCATTTTCAAGCTCAAAGTACTATTGATGAAATTGTCGACACGTCGGGAGTTTTAAAAACCATCGCCTTGAGTCTGCTTAAAATAGCAAACGATATTCGATTTATGGGATGCGGTCCGCGTGCCGGTTTTGGCGAAATCGAACTGCCCGAAGTGCAACCAGGCTCGTCAATTATGCCAGGCAAAGTGAACCCTGTAATTGCCGAATCTCTTGCAATGGTCTGCGCTCAAGTGGTTGGCAACGATACTACTATTAATATAGCCTCGCAGTCGGGCAACTTCGAGCTAAACGTAATGCAGCCGGTTGCGGCATACAATTTACTTCAATCTATAAATATACTAGCTTCGGCCATTCTCAACTTTTCAAAGCGGTGCATTAAGGGTCTAAAGGCAACGACTAAAGGCCCAGAAATGGTGGAGAGAGGACTTTCACTTTGCACTGCACTAGTACCTGCAATCGGCTATGATGCCTCAGCCCAAATTGCCCACAAAGCGTATACAACTGGCAAGTCTATTAAAGAGATTGCCAGACAAGACACTAATCTTTCAGAAACAGAATTGAATACCCTCTTAGACCCACACAAAATGATTAGCCAAAAGACTGACTAAAGCTCTATCACACTTGCGGTGGGAGCTTTTAATCCACCTTGCGTGTAATAGCTATATTGCGCCAGATTGGATATGACTGTAATAGCAAACCCCAGTTACACTCAAATTCAAGCGGTGACTTAATATGACCAACTGTCTTACTACAGAAGCTGCTACTACAAATACAATAAAGCTATTAATAGCTGAAGATCATGAGGTGGTCAGATTGGGGTTGAAGCTCTCATTGCAAGGCTACCCAAATCTGCAAGTCATAGGAGAAGCGGCAAGTGGGACAGACGCTCTAGATAAAGCGGCCAGATTAAAGCCAGATGTAATTATCATGGACGTAGGTCTGCCCGGCATAGACGGCATAAGTGCCACTAATCAAATAAAAAAACTATCCGATTCCAAAGTCTTGATTTTAAGTAGCCACACTGACGAAAACACAATTATGGCTGCGTTTAAAGCAGGCGCAGACGGTTATTGCGTCAAAGATTCTGCCGTAGATAATGTTTACGCTGCCATCCAAACAGTGGCAAGTGGCGGCAAATGGCTGGCTGACGAGCTAGCACTAAAAGCTTTTAGACTGGTGAACTCCAAACAATTCGCTGAAACAAAAAGGTATTCGATACTGCCAGAAAACGAGCTTGAGATTTTGAACTTAATTATGGAAGGAGCCTCGGTCCAAGAAATAGCAGCCAACTACAATATGAGCGAAATGGATGTTTACTCATACATGACTCAGGTTTTACATAGAATCGCTCAAGGCAAATCAAATTCAGATTCAGGACCACATGCAAAGAAATTTTCAGGCGAGCACGAATTGGCTCGCATATGCGTATCATGCAACACTCCTCAGACTTCTAACGGCAGTAGATGCACTGAATGTGGAGGCATTACCAAACCAAATGAATTAATTGGCTCCATTTTTGCCGACCGCTATGAAATATTATCTCTACTTGGAGCTGGCGCAGGAGGTGCAGTCTACAAAGCGCGACACAGATTCATGAAAAATTTGGTGGCAATAAAAATATTGCACGCAAGCCATATGCAAGAAATTCAGTTAATGCAACGATTTTCGCTTGAAGCACAAGCATTGTGTAAACTAAAACATCCAAACATCACAACTATCACTGATTTTGGTATCACTTCAAACGGCGCGGCTTTCATGATTATGGATTATTTTGAAGCTGTTTCACTGAGCAAAATTATTGATGAATGTGGATTTTTAAAATTCGAACAAGCATTACCTATCTTTCAACAAATATGCGAAGGACTGCAATTTGCGCACGACCAAGGCGTCATCCACCGAGATTTAAAACCCAATAATATTTTGGTTTCTAATTTCGGCAAACCAGATATGGTTGTAAAAATCGCCGATTTTGGCACAGTGAAACTGTGCAAACCACTTGTTAATAACAATGTTGTCGCAACCGAAATGGGTCAAGTTTTCGGCAGCCCGCTTTACATGAGCCCTGAGCAGTGTCGAGGCGACGAGCTTGATTACAGATCCGATATTTATTCGATGGGATGTCTCATGTATGAATGTTTGGTTGGACTTCCTCCAATTGTTGGAAAATCGGTCATAGAAGTTATGTACAAACACATGAACGAAGAATGTCCTCACATCGGTGACACTGAGCCTGGTTCGCTCTTGAGCGTATTCTGCCAGGGTCTTGTGATGAAAGCTCTGAATAAAAATAAAAATCTTCGTTTTAAATCAATGGGCGAATTAAAAACATTTCTTGATGGAGTGGTACTAAATTAAGTATCACCAGAAATTATAGGCAGACTAATTATTAGTTTAGTAGTATCGCCAGTACTTAAACATTCGATAGTGCCTTTGTGACCTTCTACCAGTCTTTTGCAAAGGTATAAACCAAGGCCCGAACTGGGCAAATACTCTTGTCCTGAAAAGCTGCGTTTAAATCGTTTGAACAAAATTGATTTATTTTCTTCTCTAATTACAGCGCCAATACTTTCAACTTCAAACTGAAATTTTTCTGAATCACTTACCAGATATAAATTGACTATAGAGCCCTTTTTGCCGAACTTGCAGGCGTTGTGCAAAAGATTAGAAAAAATGCGCACAAAAGCACTAATATCCAATTTGACCAAGAAAGATTCTGGAAAATCATGTTTTGCAATGGTTATCCCGGCACTTTCAATAAAGTATTTGAAGTTTTCTATGACCTCATCAATGGTTTGAATCAAATTGACATTTTCAAAAATAAACTCGCGGTCGCCCGCCTCGATACTATAAACATCAATCAAATTAGATAAAGTCAAAAGTAACGACTGATTGCTCCTGCGCAGGGACAAAAGAGAATCATAAAATAAGGGTGGCAAAACGTTTTTGGCACCCGATAAAATACCGGTCAATACCTGCTGCTCGCCAACCAGTGGATTTTTCACATCGTACGCAAGAGCGGCGACAAATTCATCGCGCAGCAGTTTGGAATTCAACCTATCAGAAACTTCAACAAATTGTGACTGTCTAAGAACATCATTTAAGGCTCTATGCTCAATTTCAAGTGCCTGCAAAGAAAGATTGTTCAATTTCTTACGCTCTATTGCATGATTTAAAACGCGAGCAAGTAAATCACCATAATTGGAAACTCCTTTGACTACAAAGTCTTGGGCACCAAGAATGATTGCCTCAAGTGCTAGAGCAGGTTCATTTTGCCCAGTCATCACGACCAAAGGAGTATGGCGAGCATGTTCTTGCAGGCGAATTAGACCGGTCAGCCGCTCGGCATCTGGTAAATTGAGGTCAAGACTGATTACATCAAAAGTTTCACTTTCGAGTTTTTGCAAAGCCTCTTCAATAGTCTGACAAACGATAAACTGAAATTCACCAGGCGACTTGGACTCAATGGCTGCCTGAGCTTCCATTGCGTCCAGCTTGCTATCTTCAATTAAGAGAAGTCGCTTCACTATTAAATTTGTCCCAAAAATATACAGGGAAAAAAGAATTCCCAAAAAACTGTTAACGCCAGACCAGCTTTGAATAGACCATTCTCATTTATAACATAAGCACCTGAATCTGCCAAATATGATCACAAAGCTGGCGCCGGTATCAGATGCAATACCAATGAAAGTGCTAGAATTCAAGCCTATTATTCGACTAAATTATTACGAATCGCTTTGATGGCAGCTTGTGTTCGGTCACTGACAGACATCTTTTCCATAATGTGCCGAATATGTGTTTTGACTGTATCTATACTAATTACAAGTTTGTCCGCAATCGCTTGATTAGACAAGCCATCGACGATTAATGCAAGAACTTCGAGTTCTCTCGATGACAAATACTCTGCACTTTGAAGTCTCAAATTTCCTTTGCCTGGTACAGGTGTGATCGCTTTTGGTTTTGGTAAGATCAAATTTTCTGCCGGGGGTTCTGATACAGTCACAACTGAAGATTCTGGCATTTTGTTTGCATTTTTTGGAAAACTGCGAATGATTACAGAAGCAATTTCTGAATCTAACCACAAATCGCCTTTCAGTACGCATTGCATGCCGCTATAAAGACGTTGTGGTGTCACGTCTTTCAGGCAGTAACCACTTGCGCCTGACGACAAAGCAGCAAGAATAGTACTTTCATCGCCCTTGGAGGTGAGCATAATTACTTTGCAATTCTTCTGTTTAGCTAAAAACTTGTGAGTCGCTTCAATACCATCCATTACAGGCATTGCTACATCCATCAAAACAATGTCGGCACTTTTAACCTCAGCCAAGTCTAATACTTCTTGACCGTTAGAAGCCTCACCAACTACTTTCAAGTCGGGCCATTGCGTAAGTAAAAGCTTCAAGCCAGTTCTAACTATTTCGTGGTCATCGACAATGAAAATATTGATTTCGTTGCGTTCGGTTTCATCAGTAGTCATCGAACTAACAACCTCAAAGTCGATAATCCCTAATTCTAATCTTAGTACAATGGAAGCTTTGTCAGTGAATCTGAGGTATGACACTTAGAACCAATATATTAATTTTTCACTTTAGGTATTACTAATGGCCTACTCTGTTTAAATCGCTACTTATACTTAAAATTCGGAACTAAAATTAGATTCGGGAGATACCTTTTATATGCCAGCAGATTTTCGTTTATCAATTGGATTATGTGTGTGTATAGCATTTTTCCTTTGCAACAATCCCATCATGGCCAAACAAAATGCTCAATCTACTGTCAAACCTTCTAAAAATTCGCCTGTCAAAACGACTAAATCCCGATCTTCAAGCCCATCAAGCTTTAACAGCTCTTTGGCTGGAGCCTACCTGGATAGACTGAGAGAAAAAATGGACAAGCACTGGTATCTGGCAGATGGCACCAATCATGTCGTTATTAAGGCGACAGTAGCTGCAAACGGTACTGTAGACAATGTCGAACTATCATCTTCTCCCAAAAATGAAGCCGCCGAGCAAGCAGCAAACGAAGCTTTTCTAAAAGCTCAGCCACTTGAATCTTTGCCGTCTGGCTCTGGAGATAAGTGTCTAGTGATTTTAGATATGGACTCTTACGCAGACCCTCATGGTGACAGCCGAAGAACGGTCAAAAGTCGAATGGAAGTGATAAAACCAACGACTGAAAGCGCACCAGCTAAAGAATGACTTTTTTCAACAAAAGCAAAAAAACAAGAGGCAACGCCAAGCGCGTACCCCGCTTTGCTGGCACCTGGTACAAAAACGACCCGCAAGCACTTAGCTTAGAGATTGAAGCCTATCTGGCACAGGCAAGAAGTGATAGCGCCAGTCATTTGAATGCGATCGATAGCATGCATTTGCAAGCCGTCATTTCACCGCACGCAGGTTTTATGTATTCGGGCAAAACGGCTGCCTACTCTTTCAGTAAGATGGCTCTTAAAAAAAACGATATCAAACGTCTTTTTCTTTTAGGTCCGAGTCATTATGTTAATTTGCAAGGAATAGCGCTTTGCTCGTTTGCTGCTTATCAAACTCCGCTTGGAGATATTCCGCTGGAGCGAAAAACAATTGAATTTTTATCTTCAGCAAATGACTTTCAAATTGATGACAATATTCATGAAAGAGAGCATTCGCTTGAATTACAGACGGCATATATTCGCCATATTCTGGGTGAAATTCCAATGATACCACTGGTGGTGGGTAGCTTCAAAGACGAATTTCACATTCGCGAATGTTCAAAACAAATTTCTGATGTTTTGCAACCTGGAGATTTCTTTGTTGTAAGCTCTGACTTTACTCATTTTGGTCCACGCTACGATTATGTTCCATTTTACGACGACATATCAGCCAATATCAAAACGCTTGACACCAGAGCATTTTCATCAATTGAAAAACTTGACTTAAAAGAATTCATCCAATTTGAAAAAGAAACTTCATGCACTATATGTGGTTTCAATCCAATTTGTTTGTTGCTTGCGATTTTGCCTCAAAACAGCAAAGGCGAATTATTGCATTATGAAACATCGCGCGATTCTCTAAATTCTTTCGATGAAATGAATTCAGTTTCTTATCTTGCCATTTCATTTCAAAACGATGAAAGCCTTGTTCTTACTGATTCTGATAAAAAAACGCTTCTTCGCCTGGCTCGTTTCGCGGCAGAATTTTTTTGTGACACAAACAAAAAGCCTAATCTAGATCAATTACCTAAAGATTTAATTCTTAGCGACAATATCAAAAAAAATATGGGTGTTTTTGTTACTCTGTTTTTAAAAGATCCCGCACCTGATACTGAAGACTTGCGTGGATGCATCGGCTACATCATGCCTATGATGCCACTTTATCAAGCTGTAATAGACAACGCCATTGGTGCTTGCTCTAAAGATCATCGTTTTCTACCAGTGCATAAAAACGAGCTTGCAAAAATAAGAATGGAAATTTCGGTGCTCACAAAGCCTGTTTCAGTCAGTTCATATAAAGAAATAGAAATTGGCAAGCATGGCATTCTTTTGCATTGTCAGGGCAGACAGTCTGTTTTTCTGCCACATGTTGCCACCGAATATGGTTGGACGTCAGAAGAAACCCTCAATCAACTGGCGCTTAAAGCGGGACTGAAAGCAGACGCCTGGCGCAAAAACGCGCGCTTTGAAATATTTGAATCAGTTATGTTCGAAGAAGACCACTAGTCTAAAATACAAACGTTTTGACTAAATAAAGCAAAATACTCTGCATGGCAGCAAATGCAATAAATACAGGAATTGAATTGTTCTTCGAAAATCTATTCAATTCGGCAAGCACACTTGGAGCGGCATTCAGATTACTGGGGTCGAGCAGCCTATTAGTCAGAACCACTCTTGGATTGGTACGCCACAATCCATAGGATGATAATTGTTTTTCTTGTGCAAATTCATGCTCCGAATCACCGGCTGCAACTTCTACAACGGCAAATTTGACGCTGTTCAATGACAATTGCTCACACTGCTCGCTCACCGCTTTGGCTAATTGGGGACTTTTCTCTGCCACTTCTTCCAGAGCAAGAAAACGCGCTTTGAAATAAACACGCTCAGTCCAGTCCATTATTAGCGGAAGCAGAAGAAAACAAAGTACGTTAAAACATAAAATGACTGCATATGCGCCCTTCATTCCTACGTCGTTTGTCTTCAAACCTACAGCCATTGGCAAAAGCATCACAATACCTAGAAGGAAAGTGGCTATGTAATAGTTTCTGAGCACTTTCGATGCGATCATAAAATGACAACGCTCCGGCGAAGCAAAAAAGGTTTATGTAAATACTTTTTTCCCAAGGCGATACATCTCTAACTGTCGGTCTAATAGACCATGGTTGTCAATAGATTAATCGTGAATATAGTTCTATTTTTCTAAGTAAGAACAGCTATTTAATCAATGCTGATAACATTACGGCTATGAAATACAGTCACAAGCGGCTCAGAATCAACATTTGCATCAATTCATCTTTGATAGCACTCGTTCTCTTGTTTGTTTCAGGCTTGAATCACAAAGCCCTTAGCGCTCTAGGTGGCGACCTGCCACCTGAAAGTGTCAAAGTGATGCCTATGTCTACTGAAGATTCAGTCAGCACTTATATCCAGGGCGAAAAGGGCAAAATAGCAGTCAATATCATGTATCCGACTATGACTCGCTACGACCGTGGCGCGCCTGTGGCCATGATTGTACCTGGCAACAAACGAGCCTCCGGACTCTCCATCTCATCTCACACCACCCAAGTAGGTTTTTGCGAAGTGCGCTTTGCTTTTCCTGGCGGTGGTCTTAAAGAGTTTCACACAGACGGCTCCTGGGACGAGCGGGGTGTTGACTCGCAAAAAGTCTTCAAAGAAGTTCTACTTTTCTCATGCTCACAAAAACCAGATATTAACGGCAAAATGCTTGCAGATTTGGTTCCAAAGAAAGTCGATACCAAAAATGTAGGCATTCTTTCCTGGTACGAAGGCGGCAATATAACCCTTGTCACTTTGTCCAAATTTGCCAAAGATCTTGAGCAAATTCAATCAAAATTGAAATGGCTTGCCTTTAGCGAACCCCAAGTCGGAGCACTATTCTTTCCCTCAATCATGGGCACTAAAAGAGAATTGGTCGCCAATCCTTACTACAAACACGGCAGTGCCGCCACCGGACGCATCTGGATAGATTTCTCCAAACTACGCTATCAGGACGGTGTTTACCGCAACAGTTTGGTGCGTGAAAAACAAAAGATGACGACACCTAGAGGCGTACTCTTTTTTGATGACAATGAAAATGGCACATGGGAAGAAGAAATAGAATTCCCAATTCCATATGCAACCTCTCCAAACGTGCACAAGCAGTACTATGCACCCGAAGTGGTCAGTGCAATTGTTCGTTTAAAATTGTTTGCACCACTACCCGAGCCTAAAGTGGAAACTCCTGCAATTAAGCAACCAGAGCCGGCCAAAGGCAAAATGATGCTTGGTCTAAGCAAATTAACAGGCAAAGAGCCTGCCAAACCAAAAATTGAAGAACCGAAAAAAGTGCCCGAAGATCGCTGGCCAAAGACAATTGCAAGATTGCATGAAGTAGAAGAATATTTCACCGAGCGCGATGGCTCTCTATACATAGATTCAGTGGTGAAAAGCTTTCCCAACACTTTGATTGGAATTTATGCAAGCAAAGTAGACTTAAACGAGCAGCAGATAGACCATCCCAATATCATCTATCTTTACAATCTCTTTTTGAGCGCCAAGCCAAAATGGTTAAGACTCAATCCTGACCCCACTTATGCCGGTTTCATCGCCGACATGAACGAAGGTAATTTCATCAATAACAAGCCAAACGCGGCTCTTGAATCAGACAAAATCGAAACTCATTTGGAGCCCGAAGGTCTTATCTCAGACCACGTTTTCATGGAAGCTTTTATTTCTGAGATGGCAGATAGAGCCGCTGCTAACAATTTTAAGACGCCTTTAGGCAAAGTAATTCGAGCTTATCTCAACGAAGCGCGAATATTAGGCACCATGAAACAAATTCCTCAGACTAAGTCAGAAAGTGCCGTGGCAAAACCACCCGAACAAACTACGGCTGCGACCTCGACTGCAACTGGATCTACCCGTACGGCCAAAACCAAAATTGTGAAAGAAGTGTCGCGCGATAGTAATTTGAGAGACGAGGAATGGGACTGGCCAGCGGAATTTGACGAGAAGTAATGTGTTAATATGAAAGAGCACAGGAGAAACTAGTAATGCTTTCAAGCCCAATCGAAATCGCTATAGTATTTGGAGTCGGACTTTTATTGTTTGGACCAAAAAAATTGCCTGAGCTTGGAAAAGCGCTTGGACAAGGCATTGGCAATTTCAAAAAATCGCTCACCGATGCACAAACAGAAATTACAACCCAGGTAAAAGAAGCAGATCGCGAAATTGAAGAGAAAGAGAAAGCGAAAGCTACGGCTGAAGCCAACGCACAAAGCTCACATTCGCCAGTAGTCGCTTCTTCCACAACAAGCGAAGATAAGCCGTCTTCAGGTTAAATGCCTCCGTTTAAAGTTCACGCCCCATTCACGCCCGATGGCGACCAGCCCAAGGCAATAGCCGAACTATCGCGTGGTGTGGTCGAAAATCTACAGTTTCAAACTTTGCTTGGTGTCACTGGCTCAGGCAAAACTATGACTATGGCGCATGTGATTCAAGAAACACAGATGCCTGCTTTGATTCTTGCTCACAACAAAACTCTTGCAGCACAATTGTGCAGTGAGATGCAGTCGTTTTTTCCTGAAAACGCAGTCGAATATTTCATCAGTTATTACGACTACTATCAACCCGAATCGTATATTCCATCGTCGGATACATTTATCGAAAAAGAAGCACGTATCAATGACGAAATAGACAGACTACGCCACTCAACCACACGCTCTCTCTGGGAGCGTCCAGATGTTGTTGTGGTGGCATCGGTCAGTTGCATCTATGGTCTTGGAGTGCCTGAGCGTTATTTGTCTCGCGCACTTGAAGTGGGTGTGGGCGACAAAATTGATCAGCGGCAGTTTATGCGCCAACTGGTACAAATTTATTATGAGCGCAACGACCTTGCCATGGAGCGCGCTCGCTTTCGCTCACGCGGAGACGTTCTTGAAGTATTTCCGCCATATGAAAAACGAGTGATACGCCTAGAATTTTTCGATGAAACAATCGAGCGCATTGCCGTCACAAATCCGACTACAGGTGAGGTGGAAGAACTCCCCGAAAAAATAAAAATTTATCCAGCCAAACACTATGTTGCCGACGAAGAAGAAATCGAGCGCGCTGTTGCCTCTATTGAAGCCGAATTAGAAGATCGAACTGCAGAACTTATGGAGCAAGGAAAACTACTCGAAGCGCAACGACTAAAACAGCGCACCAGATTCGATATCGAAATGCTCAAAGAAGTAGGACATTGCAATGGCATCGAAAATTATTCGCGCATCATGGAAAACCGCTTGCCAGGTACTCCTCCACAGACTCTTTTAGACTACTTTGTACGCAAATTCGGGCAAAACGGATTTCTTACTTTTGTAGACGAGTCACATGTATCACTTCCACAAATACGCGGCATGTTTGCCGGTGACCGCTCACGAAAAGACACACTAATAGACTACGGCTTCAGATTGCCTTGCGCTCGCGACAATCGACCACTTACATTTGAAGAATTCAATCAACGCATCGGCAAAACAATTTATGTCTCGGCGACACCAGGCGATTACGAGCTTGCACAGAGCGAAAAGGTAGTCGAGCAAATTATCCGACCAACTGGCTTAATCGATCCCAATATTGATGTAAGACCAATCGAAGGTCAGATAGACGATCTAATTAAAGAGATAAAAATTAGAGCCAGTGCCGGTGAGCGCGTGTTAATCACTACACTTACAAAACGCATGGCAGAAGACTTGACTGAATACTTGCAAGAAATTGGTATCAAAGTACGCTGGCTGCACAGCGAAATCAAAGCGCTAGAGAGAGTCGAGCTATTGCAAGAATTGAGACAAGGCAAATTCGACGTTTTAGTTGGTGTCAACTTACTTAGAGAAGGTCTAGACTTACCAGAAGTAAGTCTTGTTGCCATCATGGAAGCCGACAAGGAGGGCTTCTTACGCGCTCAACGCTCGCTTATTCAAACAATTGGTCGAGCCGCCAGAAACTCAGCCGGTCGCGTAATTATGTATGCAGACAAAATGACTGATTCGATGAAAGGCGCAATTGAAGAGACTGACAGAAGACGCGAAATTCAAACTACATATAATAAGGAACACAATATTGTTCCAACCACAATTGTCAAAGAAGCCACAAACACGCTCCTGTATGCGCTTCGAGGCGAAGAAGACGATAGTCTTGCAGAAGAAGTATTCAAAGTAAAAGAATCGAACTTTCCTCTTGGCAACTCAAAGTCTAACTCCAAGCTAGATATCAAGAAGATTATTGCGAAATTAGAAGAGAAAATGAAGACTTACGCTAAGAACTTAGATTTTGAAAAGGCCGCGGAAATACGTGATGAAATCAGGGTTTTGCGCGAACATGATCGAGCAAAAAACAAATCGTAGATATAAATGCGTTAATCATTCAAGATGTTGTAGTGACAAATTCAAAAACGCACTTATACTGAATTTTAGAGGTGTATTTGCCCTGCAAGTTTTACCGAATTTGCATGAGTAATACGTTTCTTCGTGATCTCAGAGATCGTCCATACAAGCGGCTGAAACAAATATTTCTTATAGCCGGTTAATGCAAATATTATGGAAGTATTTAGATCCCTCTTGATTACAAGAAACGCACCTATGATGGTTTTACATGGATTTTCCGTTAGCACGGCGCTTTAAACAGGTCCCAAATTCAAAGGGACGAAATATAAAAAACAAAGGCCGCTTTCGACCCATCTTTTCAAAACCAAATATATGTACGCAGAAACATTGAGCCCAAGTGCTTTTAAGCCCTGGCCTAATTTGCGTGACAATTTTGTGAAAATACCCAAATGGAGAGGCGTTGCTAAATGACCAAAGCGAAATCACCCAGCCGTGAGCGTGTAGTAAATGGAATGCTGGTAGAAGACGACAATATCGCCAAAAGAACCGAGATGGAAGAACTCGATTTGATGGACGACGACCAGTTCACAATTATTGACGAAGATGACTCAAACTCTGACGACGACGACGAGCCGGTTGAGTTACCCTCCACAAGGGAAATTGCCACTGAAGATTCGGTACGTCTGTATCTGAGAGAAATAGGTCGTATTCAACTACTCAAGCCCGACGAAGAAATCGAACTTGCCCGCCGTATCCTGCAAGGCGACATGATTGCCAAACGCAAACTGGTACAAGCCAACCTGCGCTTGGTTGTGTCTATCGCTAAGAAGTACATTGGACGCGGACTTTCCTTCCTTGACCTAATTCAAGAAGGTAACCTGGGTCTAATTAGAGCTTCAGAAAAATTCGATCACGAGCGTGGATATAAATTCTCTACCTATGCAACATGGTGGATTAGACAAGCGATTACACGCGCACTGGCTGACAAGTCAAGAACCATTCGTGTTCCTGTACACATGGTTGAGACCATCAACAAACTGAAAAAAGTCACTCGCCAACTGGCTCAAGAACTCAATCGCAAGCCGACCGAGCAAGAACTTGCTTCATCTATGGATGTATCAATCGTTAAGCTGCATGAAATCATCAAAGCAGCCAAAGAACCAATTTCGCTGGAAACACCTATCGGCAAAGAAGAAGATTCACGCTTGGGCGATTTCATCGAAGACGCAGAAACAGATCGTCCCGAAACAACAGTCACTCACGAACTGCTGCGCCAAGACCTGGCACGCATGCTGAATGAACTGACACCTCGCGAGCGTGATGTACTGCGTTTAAGGTTTGGTCTGGACGATGGCAGACAACGCACACTGGAAGAAGTCGGACAACTGTTCAACGTAACTCGTGAGCGTGTGCGCCAGATTGAATTCAAAGCACTGCGCAAACTGAGACAACCAGGTAGATCGAGCAGACTGCGCGAATACCTCAGCTTCTCCTAATTAAGTAGGACTAAGAAAAGCTAAAAGCAAAACCAGCCGTGAATAAAACGGCTGGTTTCTGCTTTAAATCCCTTTCCTGTAATTTATCAAGAGGTGGTATATACTTACGGTCTTGACTTGAACACACAAAGCTTGGAGAAAAAATCGTGAGTTATTCCGATGAAAGCGCATCATCATTAACACCATTCAACGGTGACCCCACAGGCGATATCTTCGCATCTCAAGATGTGGTGGCACGCTCGCCAATAACAAGCACACGCGTTGTCGAAACCCAATCTGGTTTTCTAATTGTCGTAAAAGACGTGCCTGAAAAAGAAAGGCTGTCTTTGTCAGTCAAACGTCAAATTGGCACACCGCCCACAAGCAATATTTTGATGACCATGGACGAGAGCAAAAAACTCTCCAATATTCTTTTTCAAGCTCCAGACGCTCAAGAACAAATCCAGGTCCCCAATCATCTAAGAGAAACAAGCGACAGAATCGCCCAAGCTCCAACTTACGGCTATGCCGATCGTCCCGATGCAACGCCTTATGCTGGAATAGCCGGTTTGCAATCACCTTATTCAACTCAACCAGAGCTTGATACCTATGCAAGCTCATCCAATACGGCTCCGACTATCGACGAAATGCGTACGCCATATAGAGTGCGTCGCGGCGGAAGCAATCAAAGAGTGCGCACTACATACAATGCTGAAGCCATTCTCGACTATTTCTCAAATATCAAAAAACGTCAACTTGCAATTGGAGGCGTGGCACTCGTTGCAGTAGTTGGTATCGCAATTGGTGCAGTAGCTCTATTCACGCCATCAAAAGCCAAGAAAGAGAAAGAAGCAGCTCAGGCAGCGGCTTTGCTAAATGCCCCAGATCCAGTAGAGACATTCTCGCGCAATTTCGTCACCAATTTGCTCGACTTTAATCCATCCTCATATAGAGTTTCACAAGTCAAAGCAATGGCTGTGATGGAACCAGAATTGATGGAGCGCCACTGGCAGGAAACTAAATTCCCACTCTCCAAACGCACTCTGTCTAATTTGCCTGAAGGTCAACAAGTCGTCATCGAAAAAGTGAGTAAAGAAGCCACAAGCTCAAGCTCATACGATGTCGAAGTTAGAGGTTCGGTCACATCACCAGGCAAAGACCCATCGCCACTTGCTTTGAAACTAGAGATTTCAAAAACAATGGACGGTCAATACCTGGTCACTAATCAAAAAGATTTGAGCTCATCTGAAGCTCAAACCAAATCTGATGTCTCTTCAAGCGAAGTAACTTCAACAGCTCCCCTCACTGAAGAGCAATAGGCTTACTTAGTCTAATTACTCGAATCTGACTGTTTGGTAGACTTGGTCGAAAGTCGGTTTTGTCTTTTCGAAAATGTCTACAGGAGTGGTTGCAACGGCACAGTATGCAACGCGATCTTTCACTAAAACTAAAAACATTTGTTTGATCAGTATAGCTTTGTTTGCAAGCATCATGGTATGAGTGCGCTTAATGCATTCGTTTCCATTGATAGTGACCACTTCTTCGCCTAGCTTGTCTATAGTTTGGACTTTAGGATCGGTCTTAAAAATCTTGTCCATTGCTTCAACATATTGTTTGGGCGTAATGTCCTGCCCAAGCGGTTCTTTACTGATGCGAAAATCTACCACTCCGCCTTCGGCGCTAGCTTGAAACGGATTATTTGGCCTAGCATCTGTTGCAACCTTCCAGGTAGCCGGATAATTCAAAGAAAGCGTGCCATTTGGATCTTTGAATTTTGGACCAACTGCTGAATAATCCGCTCCAGAACTTGGTGCAATTTCACTTGTTGAAGTAGTTGAAGGCTTTGTTTCTTTGCCGCTCGAAAGACCCTTATATACCTGGCTCAAGCCCTGAAAGACAAAGATCACACCAATAATTAATACTCCAATTTTTAATCTCTTGCTAAAAATATTTGGCTGTTTGCTTTCTTTGTCGTTTGGATTAGGCATTTAATTACTCGAATTTGTAGCTGTTATAGACCTTGGTGAAAACAGGCTCTACGTCTGGGAATAGCTTCTCGGTAGTAGTGCCAACTGAGCAGTAAGCATTGTTTTTATTCACCATAACTACAAATACTTGTTTAATTAAAACAGGCGTATCGCCATGCTTAAGTGTCTGAATTCGCTTGATGCCTTCGTTTCCGTTTGCGCTAAATTTCTCTTCGGATATTTTAGTCAGGTCGTGAATTCTTTTTTCTGCACCGACAACTTTATCCATTGCTTCAATATAACTTTGGGCATTCATCCCCTCGGGAATGGCTTCTTTACTGATTCTAAAATCAATTAGATTGTCGAGCGCATTAGCGCGAAAAGGTGTTTCGTCAGTGATATCATCAGCCACTGTCCAACTGGCAGGATATTCAAAAGACAAATTGCCTTTGGGGTCCTTGAATGATTTACTCTCGGCAAGCGATTTTTTAACCGTGTCAGTAATTTCGCTGGCACCTGGATTGTCAGCAGCCTTCATCTCGGCATAGCCCTTGCTCATCTGCCCAATGCCGATCATGACAAAAACCATACCGACAAGCGCCATCCCAAGACGAGTCCAGATGTTCAAGTTTCTTGGCGCCTTCTGGTTTTGCTCTTGGCTTTTATCTGGTTCTTGCATGTTCGAACTCCTTGACTGCAAGCCATATAATACACCGCTCAAAGCAAAGTTTTAAGAGCCCTGAAAAATATCCAGGGCTCTTTGCGGGGGGGAAACAGGTAAAGAGTTTATTGGGCTACGACATTTATTTTGCGCGCCTTTGCTTTAGCTGGTTTTGGCAGAATAAGCTTCAATACACCATTCTTAATGGTGGCCTCAATTGCATCTTGGTCTATTTCTTCTGAAAGCATAAACACTCGGCGATAATTTCCCGGCGGAATCTCGCAATGCACAAGCTTCATGTCTTCAATTTCTGGAGTGAGAGTTTTACCTTCAATGGTGAGGACATTTTTTTCCAAAACAATATCCAAAGATTCTTCGCACACACCTGGCATATCTGCCACCACAAAAATCTTGTCTCCCGATTCAAACACATCGGCTTGCGGCACAAATACTCTTGCATTTACTTGAGGCTCGCAAGTTTTTAGCTCGTCATTTTTGCGTTCTAAAACAGCATTATTCATATTAAAAACCTCCTGAAAATTAAGCAGATTGAATCGAGATCTTCTTAGGAAGATCAGCTTGGGCACGAGGCAGTTCAATCTTTAGAACCCCTTGAGTGCAGCTTGCCTGGACATTATCTACGTCAATTGCAAAGGGCAATTCGATTGCGCGGCTAAATTGTCCATAAGCACGCTCACGTCTGTACCAGTGTGTGCCCTCTGCAACATCTAGCTTGTTGCGTTGAGTATTAATTGTCAGTGTTTTATTGACGACTTGAAGGTCGATATCTTCTAGTTCTATACCTGGAATTTCCGCGACGACAAGTGCTTTGTCTTCAGATATATAAGTATTCAAAAGTGGAAATTCAGTATCGCGTGCTGCAACACTCGACAGCAAGTTATTAAGTCTATTTTGCAGAACATTCATTTGGCGCGAATCAAAAAATGATGGTGAAACAAGTTCTTGGAACAACATCGATTTTGCCTCCTTATTTGATCAATCCAATGCGCTCATACTCGAGCGAGTCCTAATACAATTTATCCAAGACCCGCAGACAGACCCAAAATCGTTAACAAAATTTTTATAGCTTTTGAAAAAAATAAAGGAATGGTTAGCAAATTAACCACTCGATGCAAGCCGATCTAAATTTTCATTGAAAACCGCGCATTTCTTTTAGAGGAGGTAACACTATGAATAGTATCAGTAAGACATTGCTAATGCTCTCCATCTCGATGAGTCTGAGCGTTTCTTCCCCAGTTCAGGCTCGCTCGATATTCGACATGCTATCATCGGATTTCGACAGCAAATTTCCTTTCATTCAGCTAGAGGAAATATCTGGCCCAAGAATTGAATCAAATGTAAACGAAAACAGCGTAAAAGTTTCAGTTGAAGTGCCCGGCTTAGACCCCAGCGATTTAAAAGTAAATATCACTGATGATGAGCTATTTATCGAAGGCGAAAAAAAAGAAGAAAAGGAAAAAAGGTATAAATCGTTTAAAAGAACAATTACTTTTCCTTGTCGCATAGATAGTGAGAAAGCAGAGGCCAAGCTGAAGAACGGAGTTCTTACAATAAGCGCTCCAAAAGGTCCCGAAAACGGACGCAGGGGAAAAGCTTTAACTATCCAGACAAATTAATTTAAGAGCGCAAAAATGAGGCTGTACGCAGTTTATGCGTACAGCCTTTTGGAGTCAGCCCGAAATATATCAATAGGTTGCCTAAATTTCCTCGAATTTAGACTCTCAAGAGTTTTCAGCGCCCTAAAATTCACATAGTTATTTTCATCCTCAGCAAGCATTAGTAAAAGATTCTGAGGCAGGTTAGGATCTTCTGCCAATCCATATCTCACTGTAGGATTTGGGTCGCTAGCTAATTGCTTGAGAACGCTTTTGGGACAAGCCGGATTTGATGCTACAGCCAGTCGCACTTCAGGCTCTTGATCGACAGCTAGGTATCGAAGCAAAAACTCGGGTGTCCCTCGATTTTCGGCTACTCTAATTCTTATTTTTGCATCTTCGTGCCTCGCCAGTTTTTCTAATTTATATACTGGCGTGGACTCGTTTCCAGCAGAAATATATTGTTTAATCCAAGTCATGTCACGCATTACAATTCACCCCTTTAAAAAAAAGAAATGACTAGGAAAACCATTTGAGTATTTAATTCAGGGGCAGTCCAAAATTTGAAACTGCCCCTTTGTTTTGTTCGGCGTCACGAGCCGTTAATCGGATATTTCAGATTTCATTTTTCGAATTTAAATCAATCCTCCACTATGCTGAAAAACTGACTTTTACTCAGGAAGGAAACTGTGACCTTCCAATTTCTTTTTTATCAAAAATTTTTAAGAAGTCAATCGTTTTCATCATTTTTTAAACAAGCTCGAAGGTGCCCATCACAGGCATCTATAAAGCACAGGTTCATCGCCTGTTCAGATAGTCCCTATAAACTAGTTGAGTGTTTAATCTACTTTTGATATTGAGTGCGGCGTGTGCCTGGTTAATGACCGGCATTATTTGGTTTGTCCAAATTGTGCACTATCCACTTTTTGCAAGCACCGGCAAAGATGTTTTCATGCAATATGTGCAAGCACACAGACATCTCACTTCATTGGTTGTAGCAGCACCGATGGTGATTGAACTCATCACTGCAGTTATGCTAGTTTTTTTGGTCAAGAAAGAAGACAGCATTTTGTGCTGGATAGCTTTCATTTTAGTTCTGGGAATTTGGATATGCACCGCATTTGGTTCCATTCCTTGTCACGAAAAATTATGCACCAATGGCTTCGATGAGGGTGTGCACAAATTACTTTTATCGAGCAATTGGATCAGGACTATTTTATGGTCTTTACGTGCTGGTCTTCTGTCGTACATGCTGTATCGGGCGATGCGAATCTAACACCCCAAACTATTATTGCGACTCATCTAGCTTTTGCACCAGTTGTCGCGACAAAGCGTCTGCCTTCTCAAAGTTGCGCATTTGAAGGTGATAACTAATCAAATCATTTGCTGATTCGATCGATAAATCTTTGAGGTCGCGGCTCTCTAGTTCTTTTGGATTACCAATTTGTTTCGGACTCGACCATTCTTGAATTTTTCCTGACCAAGCATATAACCAAATTCCACTGAATATGAATGAATAGCCATATGAAAAGTTGAAGAAAAAAGAAGCGAACATTGCAATCAAAATTGGAGGAAGAAGAAGCAACAATACTTTTGGAGAACTTTTATTGATAGGTAAAGAAGAAAAGATTACTCGTTTTGAACAGGAGCATTTTCTCGACTGACTAATTAACTGCCAGACTATATAAGCAACTGCAAGAAGTAAGAAAGGAATTCCCTGAAAATAAAAGCCATTGTCAGAAAAGAGAAAGAATACTCCAAAACTCAATAAACTAAATGCGAAATGCCTAATTGCCTTATCTGCATGAAATAGTCTGTGATGCATACGATTTCTCTGCAGCGATGAAAGGTTAGAACTATATCGAACTATTCTTAGCATGGTCCATTCTCTCAACCAAGTTGAGCATTTTCAAACTGATCGCATCAGCTTTGTCTACTTTTTTACGAAGTCGCTCAAGCGCTACACCAATAATCTATCGATATTCAGAAAATAGGTCACTGGTGGGATCACTAATGAAAGCAATTCTTGTGTAAGATGGAAATATCGGGGAGGACTTTCTATGTTAGTGACAACGAAGATCGGACTTTTATCCACGTTAGGCAGTGCTGGCTCGATGGTGCTACTAGCGGCTTTTACCTATGGCTTGTCCATGGGCACACTCGTCAATTCACTCGCGTCGCAGATGAACCCGCATGCCCCCTTGCAGAAACAAAGCTCCGTGAATACCTTCGATCCAAACGATCCCAACATCGATCCTGCGCTTGCCAGAGATTTCGTCTTATTTGTAAATCAAGACGCCTTCGACTCGAATCCTGCCACTCAAAAGTGCAGCCATAACCGCGCCAAAAGTTGGATGAAGCCAAAGGCGCAAAACTATATAAACGACATTTTTTGGAGTAATCCGCTCTTTTCCAAACAGTGCCTGGTTGAAGAAAGTGCGGAGAGCTTGACCAAAACACCAAGTCCCTTAATTATTGTAAAAGTAAGAGGGTATCTGCACTACCATGGCACTCTGAATGACACTCATTATCCTATTTCTATGACATGTGATGTTGTGAAAGACAAAACCGGACTTCGATTACAGAACGTTAGTTATCCTTGATTCTCTTAAACCCTACAG